>NZ_JAAQWO010000010.1:0-222788 GCF_012985525.1 Pseudomonas sp. WS 5059
CTCCACAAGCACCCACACGAATTGCTTGATTCAGTTGTTAAAGAGCGGTTGGTTAAGATCTTTCGTCTCAACCGAGGCGCGCATTCTACAGCAGCCTCATTTGCTGTCAAGTGATTATTTTCAGAAGTTTCGAGATTTTCCTCAACAACTTCAACCACTTGCGCTTTCGATCTCTCGTCAGCGGGAGGCGAATTCTACAGCGTTACACGCTGCTGTCAACACCTCTTTTTTCAACTTCCTTTTGGCTTCGATGAACTGAAGCAACCTGCTGCCGAAAACTACATAACTCTTTGTTTACCAAGGAGTTTTCCGTTTCGACTGCGCCGGAAGTGGGGCGAATTATAGACTTCCAAGATCTGCGGTCAAGCGTTAATTACGCTTTTGTTGCAGAAGGTGCTTTTTTGGCAATAAGGCGAGGGATTCGGCGCATCACAGGCGGAATCCGCAAGAGCAAAAGCAGCGCCCCTACAGAGGCATAGATAGCCCACTCCTTCAGATCGGCACGCACGATCCACAGCATATGCAGCAAACCAAGCCCCAAAATCACATACACCAGGCGATGCAGCTTCTTCCAACGGGCGCCCAGCCGACGCTGGCTATAGCGATTGGATGTCACCGCCAACACCAACAAGCACATAAAACCCAACGCCCCCCCAATAATATAGGGCCGCTTGCGCAGCTCAACGCCCAGTTGCGACCAGTCCAGCCCCAGGATAAATACGCAATAAGCGGCGAGGTGCAAAACCACATACGCAAAGCACCACAACCCCAACTGCCGGCGCACAGCGATCCACCCTGCCCAACCGCTCAATTTTTGCAGTGGCGTCATTCCCAACGTAACCAGCAACAGGATCAGCGTTCCCAGCCCCAACCGATCAACCAGCACTTTTCCGGGATCAGGCCCCAAGGTGAGACTCCACGCCTCATACAACCAGTACAACGGCCACACCGCCGCAGCTATAAAGACGCCAAGGCGCCAGATGGGGTAGCGCATCAGTAGTTCTTCCGCAGATCAAGGCCGGTATAAAGAGAAGCGACCTCATCCGAGTAGCCATTGAACATCTGCGTCTCGCGTACATTCGGGCTGAACAAGCCACTGGGCAGGCGCCGCTCCCGGGCCTGGGTCCAGCGCGGGTGATCGACGGTGGGGTTCACATTCGCATAAAACCCATACTCATCCGCCGCAATGCTCTGCCAGGTGGTTTTCGGTTGCTCGCTCACCAGGCTGATCCGCACGATAGATTTCACGCTCTTGAAGCCATACTTCCACGGCACCACCAAACGCAGCGGCGCGCCATTCTGGTTGGGCAATTCCCGCCCATACATGCCCACAGCCAGGATCGCCAAAGGATTCATCGCTTCATCCAGGCGCAGTCCTTCTATATAAGGCCAATCGATCAGGCCAAAACTTGAGCGCTGGCCCGGCATGCTCTTGGGATCCTGCAGGGTTTCAAAGCGGATGTATTTGGCCTTGGAAGTGGGCTCGACCTGTTTAAGCAAGGCCGATATGGGAAAGCCGATCCATGGAATGACCATCGACCACGCCTCGACACAGCGTAGACGGTAGATCCGCTCTTCCAACTGATAGGGCTTCATGAAGTCTTCCAGCGCATAACGCCCTGGTTTTGCGACTTCACCATCAATCACGACACTCCATGGCTCGGTCTTGAGCGAGCCGGCATTCGCCGCAGGATCGCCCTTGTCCGTACCGAACTCATAGAAGTTGTTGTAATGGGTCGCATCCTTGAACGGCGTGATGGCCTCGTCTTTGACCGTCACCGCCTGCCATTGGGTGCCAGGAAGTTTCTCGGCGAACCAGCCGGGAGCCTTGCCTGGCTCGACATCGGCATAACGCGCAGTGTCAGCTGCACTCACCCAACGCGGCAGGCTGCTGGCAGCAATACCGGCAAGCGCGCCACCGAGCAGACTGCGGCGGGAGAAATAGAGGGATTCTGGGGTGACGTCCGATTCGTGACAATCGGACGCTTTGGGCAACTTGATTAACATGGCAACTCCGCAGCATTGGAGAACTGATGCACCAATAGACTGCGGAGTATGGGGGAAATTACATTAAGGCAATGTTTTGTCCCGGCGCAGATGCAACAGGTACTGAACCGGACCCGAAGCCGCATATACCAGGAACGCCAGCAGCAAGATCCGCGGCGGATCACTGAAGACCACCGCGAACACCAGTACCACCACCAGAATCGCCACGAAAGGCACACGCCCCTTCAGGTCAAATTCCTTGAAGCTGTTGTACTTGATGTTGCTGACCATCAGCATACCGGCCGCCGCAACCATCAAGGCCACGAGGAACGACATCTTCGAACCCTGGATACCGTAGTCACTGAACGCCCAGACAATACCGGCCACCACACCCGCCGCCGCAGGACTGGCAAGACCGATGAAGTAACGCTTGTCGGCAGTGCCCACCTGGGTATTGAAGCGTGCCAGGCGCAACGCAGCGCCCGCGACATAGATGAAGGCCACCATCCAGCCAACCTTGCCCATGTCACCCAGGGCCCAGGCAAACGCCAGCAACGCAGGTGCGACACCAAAGGCCACCATGTCCGACAGCGAGTCGTACTCGGCACCGAAGGCGCTCTGGGTATTGGTCATGCGCGCCACGCGCCCATCAAGGCCATCGAGGACCATGGCCACGAAGATCGCGATGGCAGCAAAACCGAAGTACTTGCTGGCACTCGCCGCATCACCTGCTGCCAGCGCGCTCTGGGCACTCATGGAATTGATGATGGAGTAGAAACCGGCAAACAGGTTCGCCGTGGTGAACAGGTTGGGTAGAAGATAGATGCCACGATGCCGGACCTTGCGGCCTTCCGCGTCATGCCCTTCTTCGACATGCTCATCGATCGGTAGCAGGCTTTCGGCGTCAGAGGCCTGGTTTGGCTCTTCGGGACGTTCGCTCATGGACTTTACCTTGCAACGGTGTGAAAAAATTCGATAGACACTTGCGGCGAGTTTCGCCCGCAAACGATGCAGCTTTATACCAGAACCAGCCCTCAAACGAAAAAACGCGGCCTAGGCCGCGTTTTCCGTAGACACGTGCGACTTAGTTCTTGGCTTTGTCGACGATCTTGTTGGCACCGATCCACGGCATCATGGAGCGCAGTTGCTCGCCGATGACTTCGATACCGTGAGCGGCGTTGTTACGACGCTTGGCGGTCATCGAAGGGTAGCCGGTAGCACCTTCGCTGATGAACATTTTGGCGTATTCGCCGTCCTGAATACGTTTCAGGGCGTTGCGCATGGCCTGACGGGATTCGGCGTTGATGACTTCCGGGCCGGTCACGTACTCGCCGTACTCGGCGTTGTTGGAGATCGAGTAGTTCATGTTGGCGATACCGCCTTCGTACATGAGGTCAACGATCAGCTTCAGTTCGTGCAGGCACTCGAAGTAGGCCATTTCCGGCGCGTAGCCAGCTTCAACCAGGGTTTCGAAACCGGCTTTGACCAGTTCAACGGTACCGCCGCACAGAACGGCTTGTTCGCCGAACAGGTCGGTTTCGGTCTCGTCCTTGAAGGTGGTTTCGATGATGCCGGTACGACCACCACCGACGCCAGCAGCGTAGGACAGTGCAACGTTCTTGGCGTTGCCCGAGGCGTCCTGGTAGATCGCGATCAGGTCAGGAATACCGCCGCCTTTGACGAACTCGGAACGCACGGTGTGGCCCGGTGCTTTCGGCGCGATCATGATCACGTCCAGGTCAGCACGTGGCACAACTTGGTTGTAGTGAATCGCGAAGCCGTGGGAGAAGGCCAGGGTGGCGCCTTTCTTGATGTTCGGCTCGATTTCGTTCTTGTACAGCGCGGATTGGAACTCGTCCGGGGTCAGGATCATGACCAGGTCGGCAGCCGCAACAGCGGAAGCAACGTCAGTCACTTTCAGGCCATGGGCTTCTGCCTTGGCAACAGTGGCCGAGCCCTTGCGCAGGCCAACAGTCACGTCAACGCCGGAATCTTTCAGGTTGCAAGCTTGTGCGTGACCCTGGGAGCCGTAGCCGATGATGGCGACTTTCTTGCCCTGGATGATCGACAGGTCACAATCTTTATCGTAATAAACTTTCATGAGGTTCCTCTATATATCCAGGCCTTAAGGCCATTCGCTAATTGGGTTAGATGCTGAGTACTTTGTCGCCACGGGCAATCCCGGTGACACCACTGCGTACGGTTTCCAGAATCGAGGCCGTCCCGATCGACTGGATGAAGCTGTCCAGTTTGTCGCTGGTACCGGTCAGTTGAACGGTATAAACGCTGGCGCTCACATCGACGATCTGCCCACGATAAATATCGGTAGTACGCTTGATCTCGGCACGTTGGGCACCCGTGGCCTTGACCTTGACCAGCATCAGCTCACGCTCGATGTGGGCGCTTTCCGACAAATCGACCAGCTTGACCACTTCGATCAGCTTGTTGAGGTTCTTGGTGATCTGCTCGATCACCTCATCATGGCCTACGGTGGTCAACGTCAGGCGCGACAGGGTCGGGTCTTCGGTCGGGGCCACGGTCAGGCTTTCGATGTTGTAGTTGCGCTGCGAAAACAGGCCGACCACACGAGACAGAGCGCCCGGTTCGTTCTCCAGAAGCAGGGAGATAATGTGCCGCATGATTAGGTTCGCTCCGTCTTGTTCAGCCACATATCGCGCATTGAGCCGTCTTTGATCTGCATCGGGTAGACGTGCTCGCTGGTGTCGACCTGAATGTCGATGAACACCAGGCGATCCTTCATGGCGAACGCCTCTTCCATCTTCGGCTTGAGATCCTTCAGATCGGTGATGCGCATGCCGACATGGCCATAGGCTTCAACCAACTTGACGAAGTCAGGCAACGATTCCATGTAGGAATGGGAGTGACGACTGTTGTAGCTCATGTCCTGCCATTGGCGAACCATGCCCAACACACCGTTGTTCAGGCAGACGATCTTCACCGGCAGGCCATATTGCAGGCAGGTCGACAGCTCCTGGATGTTCATCTGGATGCTGCCTTCACCGGTAACACAAGCCACGTCGACATCCGGGAAGCTCAGCTTCACACCCATGGCCGCAGGGAAACCAAAGCCCATCGTGCCCAGGCCACCGGAGTTGATCCAGCGGTTAGGCTTGTCGAACTTGTAGTACTGCGCGGCGAACATCTGGTGCTGGCCCACGTCGGAGGTCACAAAGGCGTCGCCCTTGGTCACTTCGCACAGGGTTTCGATCACGGTTTGTGGCTTGATGATGCTGCCGTCGCCCTTGTCGTAAGGGAACAGACCGCGGTCACCGCGCCATTCGTCGATCTGCTTCCACCAACTGGCAACGGACTCCTTGTTCGGCGTCTCGCCAATGTCCTTGAGCGCAGCGACCATTTCGGTCAACACGCTCTCCACGGGACCTACAATCGGCACATCGGCCTTGATGGTCTTGGAGATGGACGCCGGGTCGATGTCGATGTGGATGATCTTGGCATTCGGGCAGAACTTGCTCGCGCCGTTGATCACCCGGTCATCGAACCGCGCGCCCACGGCCAGGATCACGTCGGCGTGGTGCATGGTCAGGTTGGCCGTGTAGCTGCCGTGCATGCCGAGCATGCCGACGAACTGACGGTCCGAACCCGGGAAGGCACCGAGGCCCATCAAGGTGTTGGTCACCGGCAGGTTGAGCATCTTGGCCAATTCGGTCAACGGTGCGGAACCGCCGCCCAGGATCACGCCGCCACCCGAGTAAAGCACTGGGCGCTTGGCCGCCAGGAGCATTTCTGCCGCCTTGCGGATTTGCCCCGAGTGCCCACGCACGGCCGGGCTGTAGGAACGCAGCTTGGCTTTCTTCGGGAAGATGTATTCGAACTTTTCCGCCGGGTTGGTCATGTCTTTCGGGATATCGACCACCACTGGACCCGGGCGACCGGATTGCGCGAGGTAGAACGCCTTCTTCATGACTTCCGGGATTTCCGAGGCATGCTTGATCATGAAGCTGTGTTTCACGATCGGCCGGGAGATACCGATCATGTCGGTTTCCTGGAATGCATCAGTGCCCACCATGGTGCTCGCCACCTGGCCGGAAATGATCACCATCGGAATAGAGTCCATATACGCAGTCGCGATGCCAGTAATGGCATTGGTTGCGCCAGGGCCGGACGTGACCAGCACCACGCCGGCTTTACCGGTGGCACGGGCATAACCGTCAGCCATATGGGTCGCGGCCTGTTCGTGGCGAACCAGGATGTGGTTGACAGCCGGTTCCTTGAACAGTGCGTCGTAGACATGCAGCAGAGCACCACCTGGGTACCCGTAGATATAGTCGACGCCTTCGTCACGCAAAAAGCGGACGAGCATCTCACCGCCAGATAAAAGCTCCACGTTGTTCACCTCTAAAACGCCAGAATACCGTCCGTTGAAAACCGACGGGTCTTAATAGGTTTACTTCTCAACAGAGCATGAGCGACGGTGGTCGCCGACTACGTCAGCACTGACTGAGCAAGTATTGGGATCGTCCCAAGTGTTGCGGGCTTTTCCCACCCAGCGCGAGGTAACGCGTTGCGGGTGTAACAGGTCGGCGCGGATGTGCGCCTCATGATCTGCTGAGCGGGCCTGCTTCTGGCAGTCCCGATACAGCGGACTTTGGATTCTTCTGTTTCAGCCCCTTCAAGTCAAGCAATAATTGCGCTTTTTTCCAACTAAGCGCATGAGAACGTAGAAGAAAGGGCTTTGAGGAGGGATAAAACTCGCCTGAATGTCGTCAAGCGGTAGAAATGTGCGCAAGACTGCCGGAAAACCCGGCAGTCAGGCAATTAACGAGCGCCGACGATCAGTTGGTCGAACTTTTTCAGCGCAGAGCGTAGGCCGAGGCTTTGTTGGGGACGGTCGGCGTAGACCATCTCGGCCATCTCCAGGATGCCCGACGCATTAGGTAGCGGCAGGTCCTGTTCGAGGATCTGTTTCATCCGCACCAGGAAGATCCACTGCAGCCACTGATGAAAATCCAGGGTATCCACGGAAAACGGCTCGACGCTGCTCAGCGCCTCTGCACCGGGAGACACCTCATCCCACCAGCCCGCCACGCGCAATTCGCGCTCAATCAGTAACAACTGTTCGGCAATCGCCGGAAAACGAGGATCCATCAGAGACTGACCTTGGCCTTCTGCCGGGCCTGGGCAGCACCGGCAGCATCACCTTGTGCAGCACGTGCATCACCAATCAAGGCCCACAGGCTGGCTTGCAGGTCAGGACGACCGTTGGCCATGGTCAAGCCACGACGGGCGAACTGCTCAGCTTGCGGCGCATCACCCTGGGCCATACGCACTTGCGCCAGGCGGTAGAGCACCTGCGGTTCACGCGGCGCGACCCGCTGGGCGCGCTCAAGGCTGGACGATGCGCCGTTCAAGTCGCCACCGGCCTGCTGTTGCTGCGCAGTGGTGAGCAAGGCCAGGACCGGGCCGTCCAACTGCTCGTCGGCAGACAGGCCGCCGGCATTGGCCGAGGGAATCCCGCTCGGGGTCGACGGCATGTTGTAGGTGCCCTGGTTGATCGGCGCGGTATCAATCGGCGCCGAGTTCGACGGGCCAGGGGTGATCGGCCCCGGCGTCCATGGTGCGGAGCTGATGGGTGCAGATGTGGTGGCGCCCCCACCCGGGACCATCACCACTACGCCGGAATCCTGCGGTACCGCCTGGGTCGTGGCAGGGTTTGGACGGGTAGTCACGGTCTGGCGAAAGCCGCCATTGGCCGAGATCCGGTCATTGTTGGATACGGCCGTGCCGGAATCCACCACCGGGATGGAGCCGCGCTGCACGCTGGAGCAACCGCTGAGCAAAGCTAACGTTGTAATAGCCGGAATCAACCACTTGTTCACTTGAAATCCTCTTTGCTTAATTCATCCAGCCCTTGACCCAATCCATCACCGAATCCGCATCCGTGGGCACACCTGTGCCACATGGAGCGCCGGCTGGCGGTTCACTGCCGCGAATATACGGCATCTGCACCGCGCCCGGACAGTTGGCATCGGAGCCCTGCCCGGTATGGGGGTCGATCCAGGCCTGAACGATATTGTCGGGTTGCGGCATGTTCAGTGGCAGCGGGTCGGCCTTGCGCATAAAGCTGGTCCAGACCTGCAAGGCGCCGGTCGCGCCGGTGAACGGTGTCTTGCCGTTGTCATCGCGCCCCAGCCACACCACCGCGAGCAGGTCCTGGCTGAAACCGGCGAACCAACTGTCACGGGAGTCGTTACTGGTACCGGTCTTGCCGGCCAGCGTCAGGTTACCCGGCAGCGAGCTGTACACCGAACGCCCGGTCCCTTCGCGCATGACCCGTTGCATGGCGTTCTGGATCAGGTAGATGGAGGCCGGATCAAAACGCTGCTCGATCTGGAACGGGTAGCGCTTGAGCGGCTCGCCTTCCGCCGTGAGGACACTGCGGATCCCGCGCATCGGCGTATTGAAACCACCGTTGGCCAGGGTCTGGTACATGGTCGCCACTTCCATCGGGCTCAAGCCACCTGCGCCCAGCAACATCGACGGGAACGCCGGGAACTCGCGGCTTACACCCAGTCGTGCAAGGGTCTTGAGCACATTCGGCACACCCAGCTCCAGGCCAAGCCGCGCCGTGGACAGGTTGTAGGAGTGCGCCAGGCCCTGGTACAGGAACACCGTGCCGTGGGAGCGACGATCATAGTTCTGCGGCTTCCACACCTGGCCATCGGCGCCCTTGACCGAAAACGCTTCGTCGGAGAGCCAGCTGGTCAGGGTGTACTTGCTCGGCTTTTCCAGTGCAGTGAGGTACACCGCCGGCTTGATCAGCGAGCCAATCGGCCGCACGGCATCCAGGGCACGGTTGAAGCCGGCGAAGCTGGCCTGGCGGCTGCCGATCATGGCCTGGACTTCACCGGTTTCCGGGTTGGTCACCACCATGGCCGCTTCGACTTCGTCCGAGCCCTTGCGCCCGGCCAGGCGCTTGAAGGTATCGCTGACCGAGGCTTCGGCCTTCATCTGCAGGATCGGGTCGAAACTGGTGAAGATCCGCAGGCCTTCTTCGGTCAAGTCCTCGTCGCGATAGTCTTCGCGCAACTGGCGCTTGACCAGGTCGATAAAGCCGGGGAAGGAACTGTCGGCCAACTTGCCACGAGTGGTGACGCCCAAAGGCATCTTCTTCGCGGCGGCGACCTGTTCTGCGGTGGCTACGCCCTGCTGCTCCAGCACGTCGAGGACCAGGTTGCGGCGCTCCAGGGCCCGCTCCGGGTTGCGGCGCGGGTTGTAATAGGACGGCCCCTTGACCATGCCTACCAGCAACGCCACCTGGTGCAACTTGAGCTCGGACAACGGCTGGCCGAAGAAGAACTGGCTGGCCAGGCCAAAGCCGTGCACCGCGCGCTGGCCATCCTGGCCGACGAACACCTCGTTGAGGTAGGCCTCAAGGATCTCCGGCTTGCTGTAGTGCAGCTCCAGCAACATCGCCATCATGGCTTCGGTGAGTTTGCGGGTCAGGCTGCGCTCACTGGTCAGGTAGAAATTCTTGACCAATTGTTGCGTCAGCGTACTGCCGCCCTGAGTCATGCGGCCACCCGAGGTGTTGACCCAGATGGCGCGAGCGATGGACTTGGGCGAGACGCCCCAGTGGCTGTAGAAATCCCGGTCTTCGACCGCAACCAGGGTTTCCAGCAGATACGGCGGCACCTGATCAATTTTGATCAGGATGCGATCTTCAAGGTTCTTGGGGTAAATCCCGCCGATCAGCAACGGCTCAAGACGCACCACTGGCAACTTGCCGCCATTGAGTGCAGAAAGCTCGGCCACGTAATCCCCGGAGAAGCGCACGCGCACCGGTTGCGCCTTTTCCAGGCCTTCATAGAACTGGAAGCCCCGGGTATTCAGGTCCACGGTATTGCCGCTGACCGCCGCCGCACCCGGGCCGTTGGCCACGGCTTCGCGCCGATAGCCCAGCGCATCGAGTTCGGTAAGGAAATCTTCCTTGCTCAGTTTCTGGCCGGTAAACAGCTCCAGCGGGCGAGCGTAGACCTTCGCCGGGATGGTCCAGCGCTTGCCAGAGAACTTCTCCTGGACCACGGCATCGAGGTATACCGCGATGCCTGCGATCACCACCAGGCCCACCAGGCCGAGCTTGAGCGCCCAGCCTAGCCAGGGGCGCAGGCTGCGGGGAGGAGGTTTTTTACGGGAACGGGGAGATCGGGTACGAGTCATGGCGGCGGATTATACGCATTTTATTGATGATCAACATGAACCGGACGGCGGTTTGCATGACCGACCTGAGCGGCCATAATGCGCTCCATTATTTTCCCAGACTCCGAAGGATCGCCTGTGAGCCAGCCCCTGATTGCCGCCCTGCAAAACCCGGCCCTGTTTCCTCATCCGGTCGAAGCGTTTCAAGTCATCGAAACCCATATTTCCTGGGTCCTGCTCACCGGTCCCTATGCCTATAAGATCAAGAAACCGGTGAACTTCGGCTTCCTCGACTTCACCCAACTGGACGCCCGCGCCCACTTCTGCAACGAGGAACTGCGCCTCAACCAACGCCTGACACAAGATTTGTATCTTGAAGTGTTGCCGATCACCGGCAGCGCTGAAGCACCGCAACTGGGCGGCGAAGGCCCGGCCATCGAATATGTGCTGAAAATGCGCCAGTTCCCGCAAAGCCAACTGCTGAGTACCTTGCAGGCCAATGGCGAGCTGACCAACGGCCACATCGATGAGATGGCCAGCCAGATTGCGCACTTCCACCTCAACGCCCCCAAGGTTCCCGAGGCCCATCCCGCCGGCACCCCCGACGAGGTGATGGCGCCGGTGCGGCAGAACTTCGAGCAGATCCGTCCGTTCCTTAGCGACAAAGCCGACCTGGCCCAACTGGACGCACTGCAAGCCTGGGCCGAGAGCAGCTTCGAACGCCTCAAGCCCCTGCTGGAGCAACGCAAGCTCAATGGCTTTACCCGCGAGTGCCACGGCGATATTCACCTGGGCAACGCAACCATGATCGACGATCACGTGGTGATCTTCGACTGCATCGAGTTCAACGAACCGTTCCGCTTCACCGACGTGTGCGCCGACACCGGCTTTCTGGCGATGGACCTGGAAGACCGTGGCCTCAAGACCCTGGCCAGGCGCTTTATCAGCCAATACCTGGAGCTGACCGGCGATTACCAGAGCCTGGAGCTGCTGAACTTCTATAAAGCCTACCGCGCGCTGGTGCGGGCCAAGATCGCACTGTTCAGCATGCCGCCCGAGGCAACACCGGTCGAGCGCGCAACCACCCTGCGCCAGTACCGCAACTACGCCAACCTGGCCGAAAGCTACAGCACCATCCCCTCGCGCTTCCTGGCGATTACCCATGGCGTATCGGCGACCGGCAAAAGCCATGTGGCGATGCGCCTGGTGGACGCGCTCGGCGCCATTCGCCTGCGCTCCGATGTAGAACGCAAGCGCCTGTTTGGCGAGCAACAGGTCGAGAACACCCTCCAAGCCGGGATCTATGCCTCGGACGCCAGCGCGGCAACCTACGCCCGCCTGCATACCCTCGCCGAAACCGTACTGCGCGCAGGCTTCCCGGTAGTCCTGGACGCGACCTACCTCAAGCGCGAGCAACGAGAAGCTGCCGCCAAAGTCGCAGAAGCCACCGGCGCGCCCTTCCTGATCCTCGATTGCAATGCACCGCAGGCCGTTATCGCCAGTTGGCTGGCGAAACGTCAGGCAGATAAAAACGATCCGTCTGACGCTACCCTGGCAGTCATTGAGCAGCAACAAGCCAGCCGCGATCCCCTGAGCGCCGAAGAACTGCTACTGAGCAAGCGGGTCGAGACCAATGAAAGCGGGACGCTGGACGCGCTGGTTGCCCACGTCCGCCAGCGCCTGCCAGGGCTGTAGGAAATATTTCACGGCCGTGATGCGGTTAACAGCTCACGGCCGCAAATAGTGGCACTATAATGGCATTATAAGTCCAACAGGAGTTGCCGCCATGGGCCAGCCGAAGCTGCTTGATACACCGCTCTACGCGCTGCTGCATAAAGATGACATCCGGGGTTTCAATCAGGAACGCCCCAAGGATGGCCCGATTGATATGCGCGGCGGCGACTTCCGTGGTCTGGACCTGCGCCACCTGGACGCCGAGGGCGTGGACTTTACCGACGCCTACTTCCGCTCGGCCGACTTGCGTGGCCTGGACCTGCGGGGCTGCCCGCTGGAAGGCGCCAGCCTGGCCCATGCGCAGATCTCGGGCACTTACTTCCCAGCCGAGCTGAGCGCTGACGAGATCCTTATGTCGATCAATTTCGGCACGCGCCTGCGCTATCGCACCCGCTGACCGAACACCTTTATCCCCAGCTGAGCGCAACGCGAGCTGGGGGCCTGCGCCTGTCACCGTCAAGATTCCAGCGCCAGCCTTAGAAGCTTTTACGTCGTTTCTGAGCAAAGAACTACGCTTTTCCTACTGAGCGCTACACTCCTTTCAGGCTTGCCTGGTCACGATACCCACCGAACCATTCGGCCGTCGCAAGGAGGCTTGATGAATGATGAGCTGCAACACCTGAAAAACCTTGGCAAGACCTCGGCGCAATGGCTGCATGCGGTGGGCATCCATAGCGCTTCGGACCTGCGTCGCCTGGGCGCGGTGGACGCCTACCGGGCGGTACGCACCCGTGGTTTCCGGGCATCCAAAGTCCTGCTGTATGCCATCGAAGGCGCATTGATGGATGTGCATTGGAACGATATTCCAACCGAGCGCAAGGAAGCCTTGAATCGCCAACTGGAAGCGCTGTCGATACGGAACAAGAACTGAAACAGGTGATAACCCAATGTTTGCGGGGTTCCAAACAAACGTTTGAGAAAAATCCCCAAGGGTGCAAAAACAAGTGTTGACTCTCAAATGAGAATCGTTATGATTATCACAACTGGTCGCGAGATCAGCCGATAACTGAAAGACCATTGGTTCGGACTCTCAGATTATCTCCTCATCAGGCTAATCACGGTTATTTGACCCGGCTCTTGCCGGGTCTTTTTTTGCCTGGGTTTTATATCACCCTGTAGGACCTGGCTTGCCGGCGAAGGTGCTGGGTCTTGATACACCGCTATCGCCGGCAAGCCGGCTCCTACATAGATAGGGTTCAGCGGGCGATGATCAAGGGATGACCCAGCTCAGGATGGGGCTGCACCAGTACATTCAGACCGAACACCGCCTTGAGCAACTCCGGTCGTAACACCTGCGCCGGTGTGTCCAGGGCATGGGGGCGACCGTTCTCCAGCAGCAGGATGCGATCGCAGTAGCGCGCCGCCAGATTGAGATCGTGAAGAATCACCAGCACGGCCGCGCCACGGTCGGCAAAGCTGCGGATGGCCTGCAAGGTGGTGTGCTGGTGCAATGGGTCGAGCATCGAGGTCGGCTCGTCCAGCAATAGGGTCTGCCCCGCCTCGCCCGGCCAGAGTTGCGCCAGCACCCGAGCCAGGTGCACGCGCTGGCGCTCGCCGCCGGATAACGCCAGGTAGCTGCGTCCGCTCAGGTGGCCCACGTCGGCGGCCTGCAAGGCGGCTTCGATGATTTCATCGTCGCGCACCCGCCCGGTCTGATGGGGCAAGCGCCCCATGCCCACCACTTCCTCGACGCGAAAAGCGAAATCCAGGGTCGACACCTGGGGCAGCACCGCCAGGCGCTGCGCCCGTTGCGCGCCCTGCCAATCCTTGAGCTCGCGGTCGTCCAGCCAAACCTGCCCTTCATCCGGATGCAATTGCGCACACAACGCGCCCAGCAACGTGCTTTTACCGGCGCCATTGGGGCCGAGCACACCCAGAACTTCACCGGGTTTCAAGTCCAGGGTCACGTCGGCCAACACGGTTTTGCGACCGCGGCGGATCTGCAGGTTGTCCACTCGCAGCATCAGGCGCGTCCTCGCAACAGCAGGTATAGAAAAAACGGAGCACCGATAAAGGCAGTAACAATACCAATGGGCAACTCCGCCGGCGCCAGGGCCAGGCGGGCCACCAGGTCGGCGAATAACAACAGGCTCGCGCCCGCCAGCACCGAGGCCGGCAGGAGCACACGATGATCCGGCCCCGCCAGCAGCCGCACCAGATGTGGCACCACCAGCCCGACAAAACCGATCAGCCCCGCAGCGGCGACCGCCGCGCCAACCCCGAGTGCCGTGCAAAGCACCAGCTCGCGCTTGAGCCCCTCGACATTGATCCCCAGGTGACTGGCTTCCGACTCTCCCAGGAGCAAGGCATTGAGCGCCTTGGCCCGGCGCGGCAGCCACAGCGCCACACCGGCACTGACCAGCAGCAATGGCCACAGTCGCGAGTAGCTGGCGCCGTTCAGGCTGCCAAGGTTCCAGAACGTCAGGGTGCGCAAGGTAGCGTCATCGGCCAGGTAGGTGAACAGGCCCACCGCCGAGGCCGCCAGCGCGGTCAGGGCGATACCGGCCAACAGCATGGTTGCGACATTGGTCTGCCCGTCGCGCCGCCCCAGGCGATAGACCAGCGCGGTCACGCCCAAGCCACCCAGAAATGCACACAGCGACAACAGATACGGCGCCACGGCGTCCGGCAGGCCACCAAAGGCCGCGCCGCCGACGATGGCCACCGCCGCCCCCAGCGCAGCGCCACTGGACACACCGACCAACCCGGGGTCGGCCAACGGGTTGCGAAACAGCCCCTGCATGGCCACCCCCGACAGCGCCAGCACCCCACCAACCGCCAGCCCCAGCAAAGTGCGCGGCAAACGGATCTGCCCCAGAATCAGCTCAGCCTGCTCCAGGCCCTGGGCCTCGATAGGCACGCCAAGCAGGCGCAAGGCAGCGCGCAGAGTGTCGAGCAACGGCAGGCTGACCGGCCCCAGGGCCAGGGACAGCCAGGTCGCCAACACACACAACAGGCTCAAGCCGATAAACAGGGTGCGCGGTTTAACCAGAGTGGTCATGGGGCGGCTTGGGCTTTAACGGGGTAGAACCCGGCGGACAGGATTTGCAGGCTGGCTGGCAAGCGTGGGCCCAGGCCTCCGACCAACAAGGTGGGATCCAACTCAAACACCCGGCCGGTCTTGGCCGCCGAGGTGTTCGCCAGAATCGGGTTTTCCTTGAAAAACGCCGCACGGGCCGCCTCACCACTCAGGGCGCGGTCAGAGAACACCAGCACTTCAGGGCTCAACCCCGCCAGCGACTCTACCGAAAACGGCTTATAGCCGCTGTGCGTCGCCAGGTTGTGCCCGCCGGCCTGTTGCAGCACCCAGTCGGCGGCCGTGTCCTTGCCGGCAATCAGCGGCTTGCCACCGGCATGCCCGAGCACCAGCAGCACGCCAGGGGCCTTTTGCCGGGCTTGCGCCTGGGTCACGGCCGCTTTTTGCAGGTTTAGTTGCTGTTGATAAGCATTGAACAGTGTTGCGGCCTTGTCTTCAGCTCCCAGCAGCTTGCCCAGGTGCTGCAGGTTGCGTTGCAGGGTCGGCAGGTCCGGCTGCGCGGAGAACAGCTCCACTTGCACCCCGGCATTGCGAATCTGCGCCAGCACCGGTGGTGGCCCCATTTCCTCGGTGCCCACCAGGATCTGCGGGCGCAGGCTCAAGATCCCTTCGGCGGACAGCTGGCGCTGGTAACCGATACTGGGCAGCGCCTTGAGCGACTGCGGATGCTGGCTGGTAGTATCGACGCCCACCAGCTTCGACTCCCCGCCCAGGGCCGTCACCCACTCCGACAACGCGCCCCCGGCGCTGACCCAGCGTTGAGGCAGCTCAGCAGCTTGCGCCACGTGGTTGACCAGCAGTCCGACAACAAGCGCAATAGCGCTGGCACTCAGGCGCATAAAAGGGTTTCCTTCCAAGGGTGAGGCCGTCTGGCATCGTACTGAGCACGCAGTCAGCTGACGGGCGAAGCCAGCATTTGATAATTGTTTGCATTTGAACGTCAAGCACCGGGCTCACCCGTAAACCCCGGATTGCGCCACAGCCCTTGACCCGCGCCACCTGAGAACACCTATGAAGTTTCTGTGCTCCTCCCACGAACTGGCCCCAGACAGCAGCCGCGGCTTCGATATCGATGGCCGCAAGTTATTGGCCGTGCGCCGCGAAGGCCGAGTGTATTTCTATATCAACCGCTGCCCCCATCGCGGCGTACCACTGGAATGGCAACCTGACCGGTTTCTCGACCCCAGCGCGAGCATGATCCAATGCGCCACCCACGGCGCGTTATTTCTGATCGAAAGCGGCGAATGCGTGGCCGGCCCCTGCGCAGGCCAAAGCCTGACGCCTCTGCCCGGCCGCGAAGACGCACAGGGGCTGTGGGTGCAACTCTAGTCGTTGAGCAGCACGGGCAAAGGGCGATCAATGCAGATTTGCTGTGCACTGACATTCACGCCATAGGCCAGGACCTGCACCCCAGCGGACTTGGCTTCACGCAGTGCAGCGGCATACCCGGGATCGATCTCCTCGGCCGGCCTTACGCCATCGATGCCGGACACATTCACACAGTACAACTGTACGGCTCGTACACCGTTACGGGCCAAGTGCGCCAACTCCCGTAAATGCTTGGCACCACGCTGGGTCACTGCATCGGGAAACGCCGCGATAGGCGTGCCGTCAAACCCCAGGGTGACACTTTTGACTTCGACATAGGCCGCGCCGTCGGGGTAGTCCAGGCGAAAGTCGATCCGGCTTTTCTCCTGGCCGTAGGGCACTTCACGCTTTAACGCGGTAAAGCCGTTGAGCTCAGTGATCACCCCAGCATTCAACGCCTCTTCAACCAACGGGTTGGCTCGCGCGGTGTTGACGCACGCCAGGCGGCCCTGTGGGGTCTGCGCGATCTCCCAGGTGCCCGGCAGCTTGCGCTTGGGGTCGTTGGAGCGGCTGAACCAGACCGGCCCGCCCTCGATCATGCAGTTGAACATTGAGCCGGTGTTGGGGCAGTGAATGGTCAGCAACTCGCCGGTAACGGTTTCGATATCGGCCAGAAAACGCTTGTAGCGGCGAATCAGCCGACCTTCTTCGAGGGGAGGATGAAAGCGCATCAGCCTTGCCAGCTCCGCAAGCCACGGGCAATGCGTTCCACTGCTTCCTGTAGGCGATCGAGGTTTTGTGTGTAGGCAAAACGCACATGATGACCCGCCTTGAAGCGACCGAAATCCAACCCTGGCGTGAATGCCACGTGCTCGGTTTCAAGAAAGTGCCGGCAAAACGCGAAGGCATCGCCACCAAAGGCGCTGATATCGGCATACAGGTAAAACGCCCCCTCAGGCTCGACTGCGATACCGAACCCCAGCTCACGCAGGGCCGGCAGCAAAAAGTCACGCCGGCGCCCGAACTCGGCCCGTCGTTCTTCAAGGATCTCCAGGGTCTGCGGGGTAAAACAGGCCAATGCCGCATGCTGGGCCATGCTCGGTGCGCTGATGTACAGGTTTTGCGCCAGCTTCTCCAGCTCACCCACCGCTGCGGGGGGCGCCACCAGCCAGCCGAGGCGCCAACCGGTCATGCCGAAATACTTTGAAAAACTGTTTAGGACAAACGCCTCGTCATCCACTTCCAGCACGCTGGCTGCGTCAGTGCCATAGGTCAGGCCGTGATAGATCTCATCCACCACCAGATGGCCATTGCGGGCCTTGATCGCCCTGGACAGGCCGGCCAGTTCATCACGGGTCAGAATGGTCCCGGTCGGGTTGGCCGGCGAGGCGACCAACGCCCCCACGCTGTCCTGGTCCCAATAGCGCTCCACCAGGTCGGCGGTCAGCTGGTAACGCACCTCGGGGCCGACCGGCACCAGTTGCGCCGCGCCCTCCACCAGTCGTAGGAAATGCCGGTTACAGGGGTAGCCTGGGTCCGCGAGCAACCAATGTTTGCCGGGATCCACCAGCAGGCTGCTGGCCAGGAGCAAGGCCCCGGAGCCGCCCGGTGTGATCAGGATGCGTTCGGGGTCGATGCTCAAACCATAACGCAGCTGGTAGAAACCACTGATGGCCTCGCGCAGTTCCGGCAGGCCACGGGCGGCGGTGTAGCGGGTCTTGCCGTTGGCCAGTGCGGCCTGGCCGGCCTGGATGATCGGCTCGGCGGTGGTGAAGTCCGGCTCGCCGATCTCCAGGTGAATCACATCATGGCCAGCGGCCTGCAGCTCATTGGCCCGCGCCAGCAACGCCATGACATGAAAAGGTTCGATAGCACGACTGCGAGCACTGTAGGGCTGAGCCATTAGCCTTCCTTAACAATGAGGACAAAATCGGGATTCTACCGAACCCGCGAGGTAAAACATGTTCTATTGCCTGCCCGGCTGGCGTGATGAGCCGGGCAAGCGCCTGCAAAAAGACTAAAATCATCATTCCAGACGGTGTATGCCCGGCCACGGCGGGTCGCAGCAGTTTGCAACCCCGGCGCGACGGGCCTCGACAACCGGGAGTGGCGCACCCCGAATCTATCTGGTAAGTTCGCCCGCTTGCAGCCGCAGGGCCGGCAGGTGTCGGTGATGTTGCAATCCTGCGCAATGGATTAGAAGAGTGAGAGGCGGTCTATTCATGTCCACCCAAGCAAAGCAACAGAGCATCAGCGGCTTCGAACCCTACATCGAGACGAAGGGTGAGGAGTACATGGGCGAGCCCATGCGCAAGCACTTCACCAAGATCCTGCAAAAATGGAAACAGGACTTGATGCAGGAGGTCGACCGTACCGTTGACCATATGAAGGACGAAGCAGCCAACTTCCCTGACCCGGCCGACCGTGCCAGCCAGGAAGAAGAGTTCAGCCTTGAACTGCGCGCCCGTGATCGCGAGCGCAAGCTGATCAAGAAAATCGACAAGACGTTGCAACTGATCGAAGACGAAGAATATGGCTGGTGCGAATCCTGCGGCGTCGAGATTGGTATTCGTCGCCTGGAAGCCCGTCCTACTGCAGACATGTGCGTAGACTGCAAGACCTTGGCCGAAATCAAGGAAAAACAGGTCGGCAAGTAATCCCTGCCCGGCTGGACGAATGGGGCGTGCAAACGCCCCATTTTTGTTTCTGGAGTTTGGCGGTTTTCCAGTAATATCCTGGCCATGACAGCCTCTCCCTATATCGGGCGTTTCGCCCCCACGCCCAGCGGCCATTTGCACTTCGGCTCCCTGGTTGCAGCCCTCGCTTCCTATCTCGACGCCCGCGCCAATCAAGGCCGCTGGCTGATGCGCATGGAAGACCTCGACCCACCCCGTGAAGAGCCGGGCGCCCAGGCGGCGATCCTGCATGCCCTGGAAAGCTATGGTTTTGAATGGGACGGCGAACTGGTCCGACAAAGCGAGCGGCATGATGCCTACGCCAAAGTCCTGAACGATATGTTCAATCATGGCCTGGCCTACGCCTGCACCTGTTCACGCAAGCAACTGGAACCGTATAACGGCATTTACCCTGGCCTCTGCCGCAACGCCGGCCACGACCAGCAGGATGCCGCCATTCGCCTACGGGTTCCCGAGTTGGAATACCATTTTACTGACCGTGTACAGGGCGAGTTCCGACAACACCTGGGCCGCGATGTCGGCGACTTCATCATCCGCCGTCGCGACGGCCTGTATGCCTACCAACTGGCCGTGGTGCTCGACGATGCCTGGCAAGGTGTCACCGATATCGTGCGCGGCGCCGACCTGCTGGACTCCACGCCACGCCAGCTGTACCTGCAAGAGCTGCTGGGCCTGCGCCAGCCGCGCTACCTGCATGTGCCGCTGATCATCCAGCCGGACGGCAACAAGCTGGGCAAATCCTACCGCTCCCCACCGCTAATGCCCGACCAGGCCACACCTTTGCTCTTAAGGGCCCTGCGCGCCCTCGGCCAGATGCCGGGGGATGAACTGCTCTACGCCAGCCCACGGGAACTGCTCGATTGGGGCATCCAGTACTGGGATGCCAGCCGGATCCCGCGCACACTGACCCTGGCCGAAGCGCAATTGCGCTGAAGGCGCTTGCAGCCTGCCAGCCATCCGTTAACATCGCCGCAGTTTTTCAATCAGAGGCCAACATGTACATCTATCGATTGGTCCTGCTGCTGGTCGTCGGGATCTACCTGTTTTCTCCCGCCATCATGGACTGGTGGATCGACGCCACGGGCGCCTGGTATCGCCCCTATCTGCTGTGGCTGATCCTGATCGTCGTGACCTTCATCCTGCAGAGCCAAAAAGATGCCGATGAGCTTTAGCCTGACCCAGATGCTGCTGATCAGCGCCGCCTACCTGGCCGCGCTGTTCGGGGTGGCCTGGATCAGTGAGCGCGGGATGATCCCGCGGGCGATCATTCGCCACCCGTTGACCTACACCTTATCCCTGGGCGTCTATGCCAGCGCCTGGGCGTTCTATGGCACGGTGGGCCTGGCCTACCAATACGGTTATGGGTTTCTTTCCAGCTACCTCGGGGTGTCCGGGGCCTTCCTGCTGGCGCCGGTGCTGCTGTACCCGATCCTGAAAATCACCCGCACCTACCAACTGTCGTCGCTGGCCGACCTGTTTGCCTTCCGCTTTCGCAGCACCTGGGCCGGCGCGCTGACCACGATTTTCATGCTGATCGGCGTGCTGCCGCTACTGGCCCTGCAAATCCAGGCCGTGGCCGATTCCATCGGCATTCTCACCCATGAGCCGGTACAGCATCGGGTGGCCCTGAGCTTTTGTGCGCTGATCACTTTGTTCACGATTTTTTTCGGCTCGCGGCATATCGCCACCCGGGAAAAGCACGAAGGCCTGGTGTTTGCGATTGCCTTCGAGTCGGTGATCAAGCTGATCGCCATCGGTGGCGTCGGCCTGTATGCGCTGTACGGCGTGTTCGACGGTCCGCAACAACTGGAGCTGTGGCTGCTGCAAAACCAGACAGCCCTCGCCGCACTGCACACTCCGCTGCAAGAAGGCCCATGGCGCACGCTGTTGCTGGTGTTCTTTGCCTCCGCCATCGTCATGCCGCACATGTACCACATGACCTTTACCGAGAACCTCAACCCGCGCTCGCTGGTCAGCGCCAGTTGGGGCCTGCCGTTGTTCCTGTTGTTGATGAGCCTGGCAGTGCCGCTGATCCTCTGGGCCGGCCTGAAACTGGGGGCCACCACCAACCCGGAATACTTCACCCTGGGTATCGGCATCGCCGCCAACAGTAAATCCCTGGCCTTGCTGGCCTATGTCGGCGGTTTGTCGGCGGCCAGCGGCTTGATCATTGTCACCACCCTGGCGCTGTCGGGCATGGCCCTCAACCACCTGGTGCTGCCGCTGTACCAGCCGCCCGCCGAGGGCAATATCTACCGCTGGCTGAAATGGACACGCCGGGCGCTGATCGTGGCGATCATCATGGCCGGCTATGGTTTCTACCTGTTGATGGCGGCCGAGCAAGACCTGGCCAACCTGGGCATTGTGGCCTTCGTCGCCACCTTGCAGTTCTTGCCGGGGGTTTTGTCGGTGCTGTACTGGCCGACTGCCAATCGGCGTGGGTTTATCGCCGGGTTGCTGGCGGGGATCCTGGTATGGCTGGTGACCATGCTGCTGCCGCTGGTCGGTAATCTGCAGGGTTTCTATATCCCGCTGCTGAACATGATCTACGTGCTCGACGACACCAGTTGGCACATGGCAGCGATCGCGTCGCTGGCGGCCAACGTGCTGATGTTCACCCTGATTTCCCTGTTCACCAACGCCAGCCCCGAAGAAACCAGCGCCGCCGAGGCGTGCGCGGTGGATAACGTGCGCCGTCCGCAACGCCGCGAACTGCATGCCGCCTCGCCCCAGGAGTTTGCCACGCAACTGGCCAAGCCCCTGGGTGCCAAGGCCGCGCAAAAGGAAGTGGAGCAGGCGCTGCGCGATCTTTACCTGCCGTTCGACGAGCGCCGTCCCTACGCCCTGCGCCGCCTGCGTGACCGCATCGAGGCCAACCTTTCCGGGTTGATGGGCCCCAGCGTGTCCCAGGACATGGTCGAGACCTTCCTGCCGTACAAGGCCGGCGGCGAGAACTATGTCACCGAAGACATCCACTTTATCGAGAGCCGGCTGGAGGACTACCACTCGCGCCTCACCGGCCTTGCCGCCGAACTCGACGCCCTACGCCGCTACCACCGCCAGACCTTGCAGGAACTGCCCATGGGCGTGTGCTCCCTGGCCAAGGACCAGGAGATCCTGATGTGGAACAAGGCCATGGAGGAGCTGACCGGCATCGCCGCCCAGCGCGTGGTGGGCTCGCGCCTGACCACCATCGCCGATCCGTGGAAAGAATTGTTGCAAGGGTTTATCAACCTGCCAGACGAGCACGTGCACAAACAGCACCTGGCCCTCGACGGCCAGACCCGCTGGCTGAACCTGCACAAGGCAGCGATCGACGAGCCCCTGGCCCCCGGTAACAGCGGCCTGGTGTTGCTGGTCGAAGACCTGACCGAAACCCAGATGCTCGAAGACAAGCTGGTGCACTCCGAGCGCCTGGCCAGTATCGGCCGCCTGGCGGCCGGCGTGGCCCACGAGATCGGCAATCCGATCACCGGTATCGCGTGCCTGGCGCAGAACCTGCGCGAGGAGCGCGAGGAAGACGACGAAATCACCGAGATCAGCGGGCAGATCCTCGAGCAGACCAAACGTGTCTCACGCATCGTGCAATCGCTGATGAGCTTTGCCCACGCCGGCGGCCACCAGAATCATGACGAAGCGGTGTGCCTGGCTGAAGTCGCCCAGGATGCCATTGGGCTGCTGGCCTTGAACCGGCGCAATTTCGAAGTACAGTTCTATAACTTGTGCGACCCGGAACACTGGGTGGTGGGCGACTCACAACGCCTGGCCCAGGTGCTGATCAACCTGCTGTCCAACGCCCGCGACGCGACCCCCGCCGGCAGTGCGGTAAGGGTCAAGAGCGAGGCTTTCGAGCACACGGTCGATCTGATCGTCGAAGACGAAGGCAGCGGTATTCCACAGAACATCATGGACCGATTGTTCGAACCCTTCTTCACCACCAAGGATCCGGGTGAAGGTACCGGTCTGGGCCTTGCACTGGTCTATTCCATCGTTGAAGAGCATTATGGACAAATCACCATCGACAGCCCGGCTGACACCGAAAGCCAACGCGGCACCCGTATTCGGGTGACCTTGCCGCGTCATGTCGAAGCGACGTCCGCTGTGAACTGAGACCGTCGAGAGAATTGAATCAATGCCGCACATTTTGATCGTCGAAGACGAAACCATTATCCGCTCTGCCTTGCGTCGCCTGCTTGAACGTAATCAGTACCAGGTCAGCGAAGCCGGCTCGGTGCAGGAAGCCCAGGAGCGTTTCAGCATTCCCACATTCGACCTGATCGTCAGTGACCTGCGCCTGCCCGGTGCACCGGGCACCGAACTGATCAAGCTGGGCCAGGGCACGCCGGTGCTGATCATGACCAGCTATGCCAGCCTGCGCTCGGCCGTCGACTCGATGAAGATGGGCGCGGTGGACTACATCGCCAAGCCTTTCGACCACGACGAGATGCTCCAAGCGGTGGCGCGTATCCTGCGTGACCGCCAGTCGGCCAGCAGCGCCCCGGCGGAACGGCCGGCCGGCAAGGCCGCCAGCGACAAACCCGGCGTCGACAACAGCAATGGCGAAATTGGCATCATCGGCTCCTGCCCACCCATGCAGGACC
Source organism: Pseudomonas sp. WS 5059 (assembly GCF_012985525.1). Classification (NCBI taxonomy): domain Bacteria; kingdom Pseudomonadati; phylum Pseudomonadota; class Gammaproteobacteria; order Pseudomonadales; family Pseudomonadaceae; genus Pseudomonas; species Pseudomonas sp. WS 5059. Next base: position 23,541 of record NZ_JAAQWO010000010.1, read on the forward strand.
TGTACGTCAAGATCCGCAAGGTGGCGCCCACTGACTCCAATGTCCTGATCCAGGGCGAGTCCGGTACCGGCAAGGAACTGGTGGCCCGCGCCCTGCACAACCTGTCCAAGCGCGCCAAGGCCCCGATGATCTCGGTGAACTGTGCAGCGATCCCCGAATCCTTGATCGAATCCGAACTGTTCGGCCACGAAAAAGGGGCCTTTACCGGCGCCAGCGCCGGACGCGCAGGCTTGGTAGAAGCGGCGGACGGCGGCACGCTGTTCCTCGACGAAATCGGCGAACTGCCCCTGGAAGCCCAGGCCCGCCTGCTGCGTGTGCTGCAGGAAGGCGAGATTCGCCGGGTTGGCTCGGTACAGTCGCAAAAAGTCGACGTGCGCCTGATCGCCGCGACTCACCGTGACCTGAAAAGCCTGGCGAAAATCGGCCAGTTCCGTGAAGACCTCTATTACCGCCTGCACGTGATTGCCCTCAAGTTGCCGGCCCTGCGTGAACGCGGCGCCGACGTCAACGAGATCGCCAATGCGTTCCTGCTGCGCCAGAGCGCGCGGGTCAACCGTACCGACCTGACGTTTGCGGCCGACGCCGAACAGGCCATCCGCCACTATTCGTGGCCAGGTAACGTGCGCGAGCTGGAAAACGCCGTGGAACGCGCAGTGATTCTCTCGGAGAGCCCGCAGATCTCCGCTGAGCTGCTGGGCATCGATATCGAACTGAGCGACCTGGACGATGACGACTTCATTGGCCTGGCACCACAACAGGGCGGCAGTAACACCAGCCACGAGCCCACAGAAGACTTGTCCCTGGAGGACTACTTCCAGCACTTCGTCCTGGAGCACCAGGACCATATGACCGAGACCGAGCTGGCGCGCAAACTGGGCGTCAGCCGCAAGTGCCTGTGGGAGCGGCGCCAGCGCCTGGGCATTCCGCGGCGCAAGACCGGGGTTGCCAGCGAAAGCTGAGATCAACTCACATTGGGTAACACCCCAAACGTGAAAAAACTGTTACCTCAGATATTCACGTAACAAAAAGCCGGGGCTTACGGTAACGAAGCCCCGGCTTTTTTTCGCCCGCCAAACACCCATGAACCGGTTAAACCCCTGATTTTGCTGGAGCTCGCAAAAGTTGGCACGCACCCTGCTATATGCTTAGTACAAGAACAATAAAAAGCACCGTACACACACAATAAAAATAAGACGAATCGACTCACGCACAATAAAAACAACACGGCGGAGGCGCAGCTAACTGATTCTTTTGGAGAGGCGTTGCATTTGGGGCTTGCCCCGCAACCAGGCCGAGAACAACAAAAACTGCCCTAAGGCAGAGCCTGAACTGGTTGGATCATTGATCATAGCAACACAGCGACCAAAGCAATCCGTTTGCTCTTGACTCCCGATTGGGAGTGTCATGAAGGTGAAAATTCATGGCGAGGGCGATCAACAAAAACAAGAAGCCCGAAATCAATAATAAAAATAGAGCACGCAACTACTTTCTGGGGGAGCTTCGGCTCCCCTTGTAGTTTCTGCGATTTGAGCGCCACACCGGCTTTTTTAAGCATCTGGCTCAACGCTTGCAGCTAGTTCCTACACCATCCCCTGACTAAATGCTAGAATCCCGGCCCATCATGCGGTCATTCTTCGTTATGGCCGAACATTCCTTCAAACAGTGCATCCCATGCTGAAGAAGTTGTTCCAGTCATTCCGTTCCCCCTTGCGTCGTACGCAACACATTCGCAGCACGCCTGAAGTGCTCAACAGCAATCAACATTCGCTGCAGCGCGCCCAGTTCAGCCGTTATGCGGTGAACATCGTCGAACGCCTGCAGAACGCCGGCTACCAGGCCTACCTGGTCGGCGGTTGCGTGCGCGACATGTTGCTCAACATCACCCCCAAGGATTTCGACGTCGCCACCAGCGCCACGCCTGAACAAGTGCGTGCCGAGTTTCGCAACGCGCGGATCATCGGCCGGCGCTTCAAATTGGTGCATATCCACTTTGGTCGCGAAATCATCGAGGTCGCGACATTCCGCGCGGGCCACCCGCAAAACGATGAAGAGGAAGACAGCAACCAGTCTTCCCGCAACGAAAGCGGACGCATCCTACGGGACAATGTGTACGGCACCCTGGAAGAAGACGCGCAGCGCCGCGACTTCACCATCAATGCCCTCTATTACGATCCAGTCAGCGAGCGCATCCTCGATTACGCCAACGGCGTGCACGATATTCGCAATCACCTGATTCGCCTGATCGGCGACCCCACGCAGCGCTATCAGGAAGACCCGGTGCGCATGCTGCGGGCCGTGCGTTTTGCCGCCAAGCTGAACTTCGGCATTGAGAAACACACAGCCGCGCCGATTCGCGAACTGGCACCGATGCTGCGGGAAATTCCCTCGGCGCGCCTGTTCGAGGAAGTGCTCAAGCTGTTCCTTTCCGGGCATGCCGCCGACACGTTCGAAATGCTGGTGGACCTGCAGTTGTTCGACCCATTGTTCCCGGCCAGCGCCGATGCACTGGAGCACAACCCGACGTACACCCACACGCTGATCAGTGAAGCGTTGATCAACACCGACCTGCGGATCAAACAGAACAAACCGGTGACCCCGGCGTTCCTGTTTGCCGCCCTGCTCTGGCCGGCGCTACCCGCCCGGGTACTGCGCCTGCAGAACCGTGGCATGCCGCCGATTCCGGCAATGCAGGAAGCTGCGCACGAATTGATCGCCGAACAGTGCCAGCGCATCGCGATCCCCAAGCGTTTCACCATGCCGATCCGCGAGATCTGGGACATGCAGGAACGCCTGCCACGTCGCAGTGGCAAACGCGCCGACCTGCTGCTGGACAACCCGCGCTTCCGTGCCGGCTACGACTTCCTGCTGCTGCGCGAAAGCGCCGGCGAACAGACCGATGGCCTGGGCGAATGGTGGACCGACTATCAGGACGCCAATGACAGCGAACGTCGCGAGATGATTCGTGAACTCAGCAGTAAAGGCGAAGCCACGGGCGAGGGGCCGAAAAAGCGCCGCCGCAGCAGTGGCAGCAAGCGCAAGCGCAGTGCCGCCGATACCTCGGGCGAATAAGCACGGTGGAACGGATCTACATCGGCATGGGCAGCAACCTCGCTGCCCCGCAGCAGCAATTGCACAACGCCATCGAGGCGTTGGCGCAGTTGCCGAACACCACACTCGTCGGTGTTTCTGCCTTCTATCAAAGCGATTCCCTGCTTCCTGGCCAGCCGCGCTACACCAACGCGGTGGCGGCGCTGGACAGCACCCTCACGCCACTGGATCTGCTGGATGCGCTGCAAGCCATCGAGAACGACCAGGGCCGCGAACGCCTTGAACGCTGGGGCCCACGCACGCTGGACCTGGATATCCTGCTGTTTGGCGATCGCCTGATTGATGAGCCGCGCCTCAAGGTGCCGCACTATCAAATGCATCTGCGCGCGTTTGTGCTGTATCCACTTGCCGAACTGGCGCCTGCCACTTTGCAACTGCCTGACGGCCGTCTACTCAGTGATCTGCTCGCCGGATGCCCGTTCGTCGGCCTGGAACGCCTGCCTCAATCCCTGTAGGAGCTGGCTTGCCTGCGATGGCATCACCGCAGTCTGCCTGACACTCCGCGGTGATGCCATCGCAGGCAAGCCAGCTCCTACATTGATCCTCAGCGCCAGCCAAAAAGCATTACAGCCTGCTGAATCGCATCAGTAACAGCGGTAACACCTACCTCGTAACAATGCGGTAACACATCCAATTGACTTCCAGAGTCCTCCTCACGACTATAGGCGTCCCGCTGCCGCCAACCCGGCGCTGAAGGGCGCAATCCAGGCCTTATAAGCACTGCTCTGAAGAAAGTGCGCCTGTATAAACGAAGACTCACGCGCGTTACTCGCTGTTTCCAAGCGCCTGAACGAGGACCCTTTTCATGCCAGACATTACCCTGACCACCTTGCAGAGCCTCAAACTCAAGGGTGAAAAAATCGCCATGCTGACCTGCTATGACGCCACCTTCGCCCAGGCCTGCTGCCAGGCCGGCGTCGAGGTGTTACTGGTGGGCGACTCCCTGGGCATGGTTCTTCAAGGGAATGACAGCACCCTCCCGGTCACCACCGATGAGCTCGCCTACCACACCGCCAGCGTCAAGCGCGGCAACGAGGGCGCGTTCATCATCGCCGACCTGCCGTTCATGGCGTACGCAACGCTTGAGCAGACCTTCCAGAATGCCGGCAAGCTGATGCAGGCCGGGGCACATATGATCAAGGTGGAAGGTGCCGTATGGCTCGCCGAGTCGATCCGCCTGCTGGCCGAACGCGGCGTGCCGGTGTGTGCGCACATGGGCCTGACACCGCAGTCGGTGAATATCCTCGGTGGCTACAAGGTCCAGGGTCGCAATGAAGCCCAGGCGCGGCAGATGCGCGCCGATGCCATCGCCCTTGAGCAGGCCGGCGCGGCAATGATCCTGCTCGAATGCGTGCCAAGCGAACTGGCCGCAGAAATCACCCAGGCGGTGAAAATCCCGGTCATCGGTATTGGCGCCGGCAGCGCTACCGACGGCCAGGTCCTGGTGTTGCACGATATGCTCGGCCTGAACCTCACCGGCCGCGCACCTAAGTTCGTGAAGAACTTCATGGCGGGCCAGGACAGCATCCACGCCGCGCTGGGTGCCTATGTCGCCGAAGTCAAAGCCATCACCTTCCCAGGCACCGAACACGGATTCTCTGCATGAACACCGTAAAAACCCTGCGCGAACTGCGGGCCGCGGTCACTCACGCGCGCAGCGCCGGTAAGCGCATCGGCTTCGTGCCAACCATGGGCAACCTGCATGCGGGCCACGCCACGTTGGTGACCCGCGCCGCCGAGCAAGCCGACTTCGTGGTGGCGAGCATTTTCGTCAACCCGCTGCAGTTTGGCGCCGGCGAAGACCTGGACAAGTACCCGCGCACCCTCGCCGCCGACCAGGAAAAGCTGCTGGTGGCGGGCTGCAACCTGCTGTTCGCACCCACGGTCGACGAAATGTACCCAGGCGGCATGACCGTGCAGACCCGGGTCAGCGTGCCGCAACTGTCTGAAGGCCTGTGCGGCGCTAGCCGTCCGGGGCACTTCGAGGGTGTGGCGACGGTGGTGAGCAAGTTGTTCAACATGGTCCAGCCTGACCTGGCGGTGTTCGGGCAAAAGGACTACCAGCAACTGGCGGTGATCCGCGCCATGGTGCGCGACCTGAACATGCCGATCCAGATCATTGGCGAACCCACCGTGCGCGCAGAGGACGGCCTGGCGCTGTCCTCGCGCAACGGTTACCTGACGGAAGAACAGCGCGCCATCGCCCCGGTGCTGTTCCGCAGCCTTAGTCATATCGCCACTGCCATTGAGAATGGCGACCGCGACTTCGCCAAGCTGCGTGCCGAGCAGGTCCAACACATCGAGGCCGCCGGCCTGCGCATGGATTACCTGGAAGTTCGCCAGGGCCAGCATCTGCGCCCGGCAACCGCCGAGGATCGTGATGTGGTGATCCTGGTCGCCGCGTACCTAGGCGCGACCCGGTTGATCGACAACCTGCACCTCAACCTCAGCGTTTAAGCCTGGCAATATCCTCATGTGGGAGCGGGCTTGCTCGCGATGGCGGACTGTCAGTCGATGTAGTTGTCGCTGACCCACCACCATCGCGAGCAAGCCCGCTCCCACATTCGGTTTGTAGCGCCTCCCAGGCCCCAGTATAAAAAAGTACCGGCCTGTACGCAGACAAAGCCAAGACATATCGACACGCTAGGTTTAATGTAATCGCCCGACGCTAGTGTTGGCGTTGACGCATTCGACCGGAACCCGCCGTTTCTCAGTGCCTGCTTGATAAAAGTCGGACGTTCCGGACATTCAAGTGTCCCAAAAGTAGTCCCAGTAATAAAAAGGAAACCCGCAGCGATGGCGTATTACCGCACTCCTCATGACGTTACCGCTCTGCCCGCCTGGCAAGCGCTCAATCAACACCGCCAAGCCATGCAGGATTTCAGCATGCGCGAAGCGTTCAATGCCGATCCCCAGCGCTTTGGCCAGTTCACCTTGAGCAGCTGCGGACTGTTCCTCGACTACTCGAAAAACCTGATTACGTCTGAAACCCGCGACCTGCTGGTGGGCCTGGCCAACGAAGTCGACCTCAAGGGCGCAATCAAGGCGCTGTTCGACGGCGAGCCGGTCAACTCTTCGGAAGGGCGCCCGGCGCTGCATACCGCATTGCGCCGTCCGGTGGGCGACAAGCTGTCGGTCAACGGCACCAATATCATGCCCGACGTGCACAAGGTGCTGAACCAGATCACCGACCTGGTAGGCCGCATCCACGACGGCCTGTGGCGCGGCTACACCGAGAAGCCGATCACTGACGTGGTCAACATCGGCATCGGTGGTTCGTTCCTCGGCCCGGAGCTGGTCTCTGAAGCGCTGTTGTCCTACGCCCATAAAGGCGTGCGCTGCCACTACCTGGCGAATATCGACGGCAGTGAGTTCCACGAACTGACCCAGAAGCTGCGCGCCGAGACCACGCTGTTTATTGTCTCGTCGAAGTCCTTCAACACCCTGGAAACCCTGAAAAACGCCCAGGCCGCCCGCGCCTGGTACCTGGCCCAGGGTGGCTCCGAAGCTGAGCTGTATCGCCACTTCATCGCCGTGTCGAGCAACAACGCGGCAGCCGTTGCCTTCGGTATCCGTGAAGAGAACATCTTCCCGATGTGGGACTGGGTCGGCGGCCGTTACTCGCTGTGGTCGGCCATCGGCTTGCCGATCGCCCTGGCCATTGGCATGTCCAACTTCAAGGAATTGCTGTCGGGTGCCTACACCATGGACCAGCACTTCCAGACCGCGCCGTTCGAGGCAAACATGCCGGTGCTGCTGGGCCTGCTGGGTGTGTGGTACGGCAACTTCTGGGGCGCACAGAGCCACGCGATCCTGCCGTACGACCACTACCTGCGTAACATCACCAAGCACTTGCAACAGTTGGACATGGAATCCAACGGCAAGAGCGTACGCCAGGACGGCACGCCGGTTTCCACCGATACCGGCCCGGTTATCTGGGGCGGCGTGGGCTGCAACGGCCAGCACGCGTACCACCAGTTGCTGCACCAGGGCACCCAGTTGATCCCGGCCGACTTCATTGTGCCGATCGTCAGCTTCAACCCGGTCTCCGACCATCACCAGTGGCTGTATGCCAACTGCCTGTCCCAGAGCCAAGCTTTGATGCTCGGCAAGACCCGCAGCGAAGCCGAAGCCGAGCTGCGTGACAAAGGCATGGCCGAAGACGAAGTGCAAAAACTGGCCCCACACAAAGTGATCCCGGGCAACCGCCCGAGCAACACCCTGGTGGTCGAGCGGATCAGCCCGCGTCGCCTGGGCGCACTGGTGGCAATGTATGAACACAAGGTGTTCGTGCAGAGCGTTATCTGGGGCATCAACGCCTTTGACCAATGGGGCGTGGAGCTGGGCAAGGAACTGGGCAAGGGCGTCTACAACCGCCTGACGGGCGCCGAGGAAACCTTGGCCGACGATGCCTCGACCCAGGGCTTGATCAACTACTTCCGTGGTCGTCACCGCGGTTGATGTGATCGGCACTACAATCAGGGATTGAACCTGCACAAGCGCCCCCTGTGGGAGCTGGCTTGCCAGCCCCCACAGGGACCAGCCTTGAACTCTTGTATCTATAACAAGAAGAGGGATCCCTAATGTTCGATATCAGCCAGTTTCCCCATGCCGATGCCGTGCGCCGGGCTGCGCAACTCAGTCAAGAGGACTACCAGCGCCTCTATCGGCAATCCATCGAACACCCCGATACTTTCTGGGCCGAACAGGCCAAGGCGCTGCTCGACTGGATCACGCCCTGGCAAACCGTCCAACACTGCGATATCCACACCGGCGCCGCACAGTGGTTTGCCGGCGGCCAGTTGAACGTCAGCTACAACTGCATTGACCGGCACCTGGCGCAGCGCGCCGACCAGCCGGCCTTTATCTGGGAAGGCGACGATCCTGCAAAATCGTCCAAAATCACCTACCGCCAACTTCATCAAAACGTCAGCCGCCTGGCCAATGTGCTGAAAAGCCGTGGCGTGAAGAAAGGCGACCGGGTGTGTATCTACATGCCGATGATTCCGCAGGCCGCCTACGCAATGCTGGCCTGCACGCGAATTGGCGCGGTGCACTCGGTGGTGTTTGGCGGGTTCTCACCGGATGCCCTGCGCGATCGCATTCTGGATGCCGACTGCCGCACGGTGATCACTGCCGACGAAGGTGTACGCGGCGGCAAGCCGGTGGCACTGAAACAGAATGTCGATAAAGCCCTGGCCAGTTGTCCGAATGTCACGACGGTGCTGGTGGTAGCGCGTACCGGCGCCGCAGTGGCCTGGACCGAGGGGCGCGACCTCAAGTATCAACAGGCGGTGGACGCGGCCAGCGGCGAATGCCCGCCCGAGCCGATGGGCGCCGAAGACCCGCTGTTTATTCTTTATACCTCCGGCAGTACCGGCAAGCCCAAGGGCGTGCTGCACACCACCGGCGGCTATCTGCTGCAAGCGGCAATGACCTTCAAGTACGTGCTCGACTACCGCGAGGGCGAAGTGTTCTGGTGCACCGCCGACGTCGGCTGGGTCACGGGCCATAGCTATATCGTGTACGGGCCACTGGCCAACGGTGCCACCTCCCTGATGTTCGAGGGCGTGCCGAGTTACCCGGACAGCTCGCGCTTCTGGCAAGTGATCGACAAACATCAGGTGAATATTTTCTACACCGCGCCCACCGCCCTGCGGGCCTTGATGCGTGAGGGCCATGGCCCGCTGGAGAATACGTCCAGGGCCAGCCTGAGATTGCTCGGCAGTGTCGGCGAGCCGATCAACCCGGAAGCCTGGGAATGGTATTTCAATGCCGTCGGCGAGCAGCGCTGCCCGATTATCGATACGTGGTGGCAGACCGAGACCGGCGCCATCATGCTCAGCCCGCTGGTCAGCGCCCAGCGCATCAAGCCTGGCTGCGCGACTCAGCCGATGTTTGGGGTGCAGCCGGTCTTGCTCGACGAGCAGGGCAAGGAAATCAGCGGCGCCGGCAGTGGCGTCCTGGCGATCAAAGCCAGCTGGCCGGGGCAGATCCGTAGTGTGTATGGCGACCCGCAGCGGATGATCGACACCTATTTCAAGCCTTACCCCGGCTACTACTTTACCGGCGACGGCGCGCGGCGCGATGAGGATGGCGACTACTGGATCACCGGGCGCATCGATGACGTGATCAACGTCTCCGGCCATCGCATCGGCACCGCCGAGGTGGAAAGCGCGCTGGTGCTGCACGACAAAGTGGCCGAAGCCGCCGTCGTCGGCTATCCCCATGACCTCAAGGGCCAGGGCATCTATGCGTTTGTCACGCCGATGAATGGCGTCGAGCCCAGCGACGAACTGAAAAAACACCTGTTGGACCTGGTCAGCAAGGAAATCGGGAGTTTCGCCAAGCCCGAGCTGATCCAATGGGCGCCAGCCTTGCCCAAAACCCGCTCAGGCAAGATCATGCGGCGTATCCTGCGCAAGATCGCCTGCAACGAGCTCGACAGCCTGGGCGATACCTCGACCCTGGCCGATCCGAGCGTGGTCGACGGCTTGATCGACAAGCGCCTGAACCGATAGGAACCCTCAAGCCACATGGAATTTCTGCGCAACCGTATCGAATCCCAGTTGATGAGCCTCACGGGCCTGTCCCTGGGCAACCTGGACCTGGAAAGCCCCAAGGGCGATCCGGGGCTGTTCGGGCCGGACTCGGTGAGCTGGAAGGTCCATGGTGACTTCAGCAGCATGCTGATCGGCGGCATCAGCGCCTTGATGTTGCAAGCGCTGCATCCCTTGGCGCTGGCCGGCGTGTGGGACCATTCCAACTTTCGCCAGGACATGCTCGGGCGCTTGCGCCGTACGTCGCAGTTTATTTCCGGCACCACCTTTGGCTCGCGCCGCGATGCCGAGTGGCTGATCGAAAAAGTGCGCACCATCCACCTGCAGGTGGTCGGGCACGCGCCGGATGGGCGTCCCTATGCCGCCAGTGATCCGCAATTGCTGACCTGGGTCCACGTCGCCGAAGTCAGCAGCTTTCTGGCGGCGCACCTGCGCTACAAAAACCCGGGGTTGTCACCCCGGGACCAGGACCGCTACTACAGCGAGATAGCCCTGGTCGCCGAACAACTGGGGGCTCGGCATGTGCCGCGTTCAAGGCAGGAAATATCTGATTATCTGCAACGTATTCGCCCACAACTGTTGTGTGACGAACGCAGCCGCGAAGTACTGCGCCTGTTGCTCGATGCCCCGGCTCCCAGCGCGTTGGCCAAGCCGTTCGGGGCGCTGATGATGCAAGCCGGCATCGACCTGCTGCCGGACTGGGCGGGTGACATGCTGGGGCAGCAGCAAAGCACGCTGCAACGCCAGTTGATCCGCGCCGGGGTCAGGCGTAGCGCGCCGCTGCTACGCTGGGCGATGCGCAATGGCTCGGTGCAACGCGCCCACAGGCGGATGGGCCTGCTGTAACGACACACCCTGTGGGAGCTGGCTTGCCAGCGATAGCGATTCCTGCTCCACCGTCATCGCTGGCAAGCCGGCGCCCACAGGAGCTGTTAAACTTGCGCGCTTCAATTCCCCAGCAAGGCGCGCTCCATGTCGTCCCTGAATCAGGCGCTGCGCGCCGCCCTCGATCACCGCCAAGACCTGCTCGCCGAGCTGCATGCCCAAGGCAGCGATTGCTATCGGTTGTTCCATGGCAGCCAGGAAGGTGCCGGTGGCTTGACCATCGACCGCTACGGCCCGCAATTGATGGTGCAGAGCTTTCACCAATCGCTAGATAGCGATGCGCTGCTGCAGTTGCACCTGATGATCAACCAGTACCTGGGGCTGGAACTGCTGCTGGTCTATAACGACCGCTCCCGAGGCAACTCGCGTATCGACCGCGAAGACACGGTGTACCGCGCCGAACCCGCAGCCCTGGAAGACCTGGTCGGCCATGAATGGGGCCTGAACTATCGCGTGCGCGGTCGCCACTCCGGGCAGGATCCGCTGCTGTTCCTGGACCTGCGCAACACCCGCGGCTGGGTCAAGGCGCACAGTGCCGGCAAAAGCGTGCTGAACCTATTTGCCTACACCTGCGGCGTCGGCCTCAGCGCAGCGGCCGGTGGGGCCCGCGAGGTGTGCAACCTGGACTTTGCCGAGGGCAACCTGGCGGTCGGTCGCGAAAACGGCGAGTTGAACCCGCAACTGCCAGCCATGACGTTTGTACAGTCCGATTACTTCCCGGCAATCCGCCAGTTGGCCGGGCTGCCGATCACCCAGCGTCGCGGGCAAAAACTGCCAAGCTACCCACGCCTGGAGCAACGGCAATATGACCTGGTGCTGCTCGACCCACCGGCGTGGGCCAAGAGCGCCTTTGGCACCGTGGACCTGCTGCGCGACTACCAAAGCCTGCTCAAGCCCGCACTGCTGGCCACCGCAGACAATGGCGTGCTGATCTGCTGCAACAACCTGGCAAAAGTCAGCATGGATGATTGGCGCGAGCAGGTCTTGCGTTGCGCTGAAAAGGCCGGCAGGCCGGTACGCGACTGGAAAGTGATGACGCCCGGCGCTGACTTTCCCTCACAAGACCAGCAGCCTCCTCTGAAGACCCTGATCCTGCAGCTGTAGGATTGCCCTGAAAGGCCTGGACTGGCGTAATAAAGGCTCGGTTCTTCGGAACCGTAAACCCGTGCCATACTCCAAGGCACTCTTGATCGACATAGATGGCGTCACCCATGCCCAAAGGATTGATTCGCGCCGCAGGCGCCTTGCTGACCGCCCTTGCACTCTACAGCTTGCTGGGCTTTTTGATTTTGCCCGGTATTGCGCTTCGCGTGGCCAACCAACAGTTGGCCAACTACGCCACCGTGCCGGCCCGTATCGAGCGTATCGAACTCAACCCGTTCAGCCTGGAGCTAACCCTCTGGGGCCTGAAAATCGGTGAGCCGGGCAAGGAACAGGTGGGCTTTGATCGCCTCTACGCCAACCTGCAGATCGACAGCCTCTGGACTCGCGCCCTGCACTTGGCCGATGTGCAGTTGGACAAGCCGAAGACCGAAATCCTCTTCGACAAAGCCGGCACGCTCAACCTGGCGCAACTGTTCAAGTTGCCGCCGAGCGAACCGACGCCCGATGACCCCGAGAGCAAACCGTTCCCGCTGCGCATCGAGCGCATCAAGCTGGCGGGCGGCTACGTGCACTTCGAAGATGTGCGCCCCAGCGAACCTATCGAGTTTCTCTACGACAAACTCGACTTCGAACTGAAAAACCTCAGCACCCTGCCCGAAGACAACGCCGACATGACCCTGGTCGCCGCCGGCCCCGAGGGTGGGCAGATCGACTGGACCGGTAATTTCAGCCTGGTGCCGATCGCCTCCGAGGGTAAGCTCAAGGTCACGGATGGCAAGATGAAAGTCTGGTGGCCCTATGTACGGGACGCCGTGCCCCTGGTCCTGGAAGACGGCATCCTCAACTTCAGCACCGACTACAAGCTGAACCTGGCCAAAGAAACCGAACTGAACCTGACCAACGTCTCCGCGAGCATCGCTCCCTTTGCGATCAAGGCCCCGGATGGCCGGCCACTGGCGCGCCTGGAGCGCCTGGATGTCAGCGAAACCTCGATCGACCTGGCCAAGCAGCAAGTGATCGTGGGCAAGATCCGCAGTAACAAGCTCGAAACCTGGGCCGCCCGCGAAGCCGACGGCCAACTGGACTGGCAGAAACTGTTCGCCAGCCAGCCGAGCAAGCCGGCCACCCAGCCTGAGCCAGCAAGCGCTCCCGCCACGGCCGACTCGCCAAAACCCGAACCGACAGCACCGAGCAAGCCTTGGCAAGTGCTGCTCAAGGATGTGCAACTGCGCAACTACCAGGTGCATCTGGCTGATCGCCAGGTAAAACCTGCGGTAGCACTGGAGCTGGGCCCGCTGAATGTCGATGTACAAGATTTCGACAGCCTCAATCAAAGCCCCTTCACGCTGAAGATCGACAGTGGCCTGGGCAAGCAGGGCAAGATCCAGGCGAGCGGCCAGGTCAACCTCAACCCGGTCAGCGCCAAGCTGAAGGTCGACACCAAGGATATCGACCTGCGGGTTGCCCAGTCCTATATCAGCCCCTTTATCCGCCTGGAACTGCGTAGCGGCATGCTCGGCAGCAACCTGGACGTGAACCTCAAGAGTACCGAGCCCCTTGCGCTGCAGATCACCGGCCGCGCGCAAGTGGACCAACTGCACACCCTCGATACTCTCAAGACCCGTGACTTCCTCAAGTGGCAGCGCCTGGTGGTCGAGGGCTTGAACTACCAGCACGGCAATAGCCTGTCGATCGACAAGATCAACCTGCTGCAACCCTATGCGCGCTTTATGATCAACGATGACCGCACCACCAACGTCGATGACCTGCTGATCCCACAGCCGGCCGACAGCGGTGCCAAATCGACGGCCAAATCCAGCGCGAGCAACGAGAAGCCCCTGGGCATCCGTATCGGCCAGATCGCGATCAATGATGGCTCGGCCAACTTTGCCGACTTCAGCCTGACACCGAACTTCGCCACGGCGATCCAGCAACTCAATGGCCAGATCGGCACCATCGACAGCCGCCAGGCCAAGCCGGCCAGCGTCGATATCAAGGGCAAGGTCGATCGCTATGCGCCGGTAACCATCAAGGGCAGCGTGAACCCGTTTGACCCGATGGCCGCACTGGATATCGCCACCAGCTTCAAACGCGTCGAACTGACCACCCTGACACCTTACTCGGGCAAGTTTGCCGGGTTCCGTATCCGCAAGGGCCGGCTCAACCTGGACCTGCACTACGTGATCACCAAAGGCCAGCTGAAGGCCGAGAACAAGGTAGTGGTGGAGCAACTGCAACTGGGCGAGAAAGTCGACAGTGCGGACGCGGTGGACCTGCCGATTCGCCTGGCGATTGCCCTGCTCAAGGACACCGACGGCAAGATTTCCATCGAATTGCCGGTGACCGGCGACTTGAACAACCCGCAATTCAGCGTGATGCCGATTGTCTGGCAAACCCTGCGCAACCTGGTGGTACGCGCGGCGACGGCGCCGTTCAAGTTCATTGGCGGGCTGGTGACGGGTGGCGGTTCGCAAGACCTGGGCAATGTGTCGTTCGCCGCAGGCTCCAGCGCCCTGAACAAGGACGCCGAGTCGGCCCTAGACAGCCTCGCCAAGGCCCTCAAGGAGCGCCCTGCCCTGCGCCTGGAGATCGAAGGCACCGCGGCAGCCAGCAGCGACGGCCCGTTCTTGGCTGCCGAGCGGCTTGAGCGCGAGTATCAGTACAACTACTACAAGATACTCCAGCGCCGTGGCGATAAAGTCCCGGCCCAGGCGTCGTTGCTCGAAGTACCGGAAAAGGAAAAAGCCCCGCTGCTCGAAGGCATCTACCGCACTCGCTTGAAGCAACAGCCACCGGCCGAGTGGAAAAACCTGGGTAGCGATGAGCGCTCGTCGAAGCTGCGTGACGGCGTGATCAAGTTCTGGAGCGCCAGTGACGTGCTGCTACGCCAACTGGGCCAGGACCGCGCCAGCACGATCAAAGACTATCTGGTCGACAAGGGCCAGCTGGAAGATGACCGGGTGTACTTCATTGATGCCAACCTTGGGCAGGCAGAGAAAGATGGCCGGGTTGTTACGCCAATGCACCTGGATGCCGAGTAACTACCGGGCACCATAAGTGCAAAGTGTGGGGGCTGGCTTGCCTGCGATGGCGGTGGGTCAGCCAGCCTGCTTACTACTGATACGCCGTCATCGCAGGCAAGCCAGCTCCCACATTTGATCTCCAAAATCGGCAAATATGTATTCCCCGCCACAATAAAACGGGCCCCGACACAAGTGCCGGGGCCCGTAGTGACCACATCCCTGTGGTCGGTCGCATGAACCTGTAAGGTGCATTGAGCGGATATCTGCCTCGCTCGTGGCCGCCTGGGTCCAGTCGAATGGTTACACGTTACTCTGCTTTCAGGCCGTCGGCCGATACAGCTTTAACGCCTTTGATTTTCTTGGTGATATTCACCGCAGTAGTTTTCTGCGCTTCAGTCACAGCGACCGAAGAGGACAGGGAAACCACGCCCTTGTTGGTTTCGACTTTAATGTCGGTACCTGGAATGCCTTTCTCGGTTACCAGGTCAGCTTTCACTTTGGTAGTGATCCAGGTATCCGAAGTGGACTCTTTGGCGCCTGCTGCTGCGCTTTTGGTTTTGTCGATGTTGTCTGCCTTGGTGGCGCCGCCAGCCAGCAGGCCGTCAGCAGATACCGCGGTTACACCTTTGATTTTCTTGGTGATCGCTACAGCGGTTGCTTTCTGCGAATCCGAAATGGCTACAGTCGACGACAGGGAAACCACACCTTTGTTGGTTTCAACCTTGATGTCCGAACCAGGAATACCTTTTTCAGTCAGCAGATCAGATTTAACTTTGGTGGTGATCCAAGTATCCGAAACGCTTTCTTTCGCTTTGGTGGCTTCACCAGCCGCCAGAGTCATTGGAGCTTGGGAAGTTTGGGCAAAGGCCACGTTAGCACCCATGGCCAGGGTCAGAGCGGTAGCAGTAGCGAGAGCGAACTTCTTCATACGAGTAACTCCTGTTTTATTGAAAGTCTGCAGCGTGTGAACCTTCATACTGCAGCGTTAACAGGAATAGTGCAGACAGTGTGCCAAGTCCAAAAATTTAAATAAACCCTTATAAATCAATAGCTTATATAAATGCTGTTTTTTCGAAATCGTGCAACTTGCATGAAGCCCGTCGTGCCTGCATGCAAGTTGCGGCTTTTGTCCTGGGCTAAACGGCTGATTTACCTTCACTTTCCCGCAGTCCAAAAAAAAGGACTCCGAAGAGTCCTCTTTTTCAGCGTGAAGCCTGGGAGTGATTAAACGCCCGAAGCCTTGGCTGCTGCTACGTCCTTGATGGACAGTTTGATACGGCCGCGGTTGTCCACGTCCAGTACCAGCACTTCCACTTCCTGGCCTTCTTTGAGGATGTCGGTCACTTTCTCAACGCGAGCATCGCTCAGCATGGAGATGTGAACCAGACCGTCCTTGCCAGGCAGGATGTTGACGAATGCGCCGAAGTCGACGATGCGCTCAACCTTACCGACGTAGATCTTGCCGATCTCGGCTTCTGCGGTGATACCCAGGACGCGCTGACGTGCAGCTTCAGCCGCTTCCTTGGTTTCGCCGAAGATCTTGATCGAACCGTCGTCTTCGATATCGATCGAGGCCTTGGTTTCTTCACAGATCGCACGGATGGTCGCGCCGCCTTTACCGATGACATCACGGATTTTGTCGGTGTCGATTTTCATCGCGATCATGGTCGGAGCATTTTCCGACAGTTCGGTGCGGGACTGACCAATGATCTGGTTCATCTGGCCGAGGATGTTCAGGCGCGCTTCCAGGGCTTGGCCCAGAGCGATTTCCATGATCTCTTCGGTGATGCCCTTGATCTTGATGTCCATCTGCAGCGCGGTCACACCTTTGGCGGTACCGGCTACTTTGAAGTCCATGTCGCCCAGGTGGTCTTCGTCGCCCAGGATGTCGGTCAGGATGGCGAACTTCTCGCCTTCTTTAACCAGGCCCATGGCGATACCGGCAACCGGTGCCTTCATCGGAACGCCGGCGTCCATCAGAGCCAGGGAAGCACCGCAGACCGAAGCCATGGAGCTGGAACCGTTGGACTCGGTGATTTCCGACACAACACGAATGGTGTACGGGAACACGTCGGCGGCAGGCAGCATGGCTGCAATCGAACGACGGGCCAGGCGGCCGTGACCGATTTCGCGGCGACCAGCACCACCCATGCGACCACACTCACCTACCGAGAACGGAGGGAAGTTGTAGTGCAGCATGAACGGGTCTTTTTTCTCGCCTTCCAGGGTGTCCAGCAGCTGTGCGTCACGGGCAGTACCCAGAGTCGCGACTACCAGGGCCTGGGTTTCACCACGGGTGAACAGGGCCGAACCGTGGGTCTTCGGCAGAACGCCGACTTCGATGTTCAGCGGACGTACGGTGCGGGTGTCGCGACCGTCAATACGTGGCTTGCCGTTAACGATATTTTCGCGAACGGTGCGGTATTCGATTTCGCCGAAGGCTGCTTTGACTTCGCTGGAAGAAGGCTGGCCTTCTTCACCGGACAGCTTGGCAACAACCTGGTCCTTCAGTTCACCCAGGCGAGCGTAACGGTCGGCCTTGATGGTGATGGTGTAGGCGTCGGAGATCGCAGCACCGAACTCGGAGCGAATAGTGCCCAGCAGTGCGGTGGCTTCAGGCGCAGGAGCCCAGGTCCAGGTTGGCTTGGCAGCTTCAGCAGCCAGTTCTTTAACAGCGTTGATCACAACCTGGAACTCGTCGTGAGCAAACAGTACAGCGCCCAGCATCTGGTCTTCGGTCAGCTCTTTGGCTTCCGATTCAACCATCAACACGGCTTCCGAAGTACCGGCAACGACCATGTCCAGGCTCGAAGCTTTCTGTTGTTCGTAAGTCGGGTTCAGCAGGTAGCCGGTGCTTTCGTGGAACGCAACACGGGCTGCGCCGATCGGGCCATCGAAAGGAATACCGGAGATGGCCAGGGCAGCCGAGGTGCCGATCATCGCAGCGATGTCCGGATCGGTCTTCTTGCTGGTGGAAACGACGGTGCAGACAACCTGCACTTCGTTCATGAAGCCTTCTGGGAACAGCGGACGGATCGGACGGTCGATCAGTCGGGAAGTCAGGGTTTCTTTCTCGGAAGGACGGCCTTCACGCTTGAAGAAACCACCAGGGATCTTACCGGCAGCGTAAGTCTTTTCCTGGTAGTGAACGGAAAGAGGGAAGAAGCCTTTGCTTGGGTCAGCGGTCTTTGCGCCTACAACGGTCACCAGTACGGTAACGTCGTCGTCAACGGTGACCAGCACTGCGCCGGAGGCTTGACGGGCAATACGGCCTGTCTCGAGGGTAACGGTCGACTGACCGAACTGGAATTTTTTGATAACCGGGTTCACGGTGTCCTACCTTCTTTGTGGCTCTTGGGGAACTTGTCTTCTTGCGAAATTCTTGGGCAATGTCGGGAGTCGGCCCAACGCCTGTCCAGGGTAAAACGTGTATCCAGATAAAACTTGAGGCTGGAAGCCTGCCATGGGCCAGCGGGAAACCCACTGACACACGACAGCCAACCAACCTCTAGCGCAATCGCTGATTAGCGACGCAGACCCAGGCGACCGATCAGAGTCTGATAACGACCCAGATCCTTGCCTTTCAGGTAGTCCAGCAGCTTACGACGCTGGTTTACCATGCGGATCAGACCACGACGGGAGTGGTGATCTTTACCGTTGGCCTTGAAGTGACCTTGCAGCTTGTTGATGTTGTGGGTCAGCAGCGCAACTTGCACTTCTGGCGAACCAGTGTCACCAACAGCTTGCTGATAGTCAGCTACGATTTGTGCTTTTTCTTGAACGTCGAGAGCCATGAGGCAATCCTTTTTTCAGGAAACCACCCAAAGGGCAGTTTCAACAGGCCAGGGACAAATCCCTGTATCTAAAAATGAGTAGTGACCGTGCCTGTTAACAGCCACCCTCGTTCCAGCTTGCGTAAAAACTACTGCGCTTTTACCACAAACTGGTTCCGGTCATTCTGACCGAATCAGTCGACGCGGCGCGATGCGCCCGTCTTCGCTCACTTCACCGATACCGATAAAGCGACCGTTGTGATCTTGTACCCGCACCATGCCGAACTTCGGGGCATCCGGTGCACGTACTGGCTGGCCGTTGAGCCAGTAGAACGCGCTGTGCTCCGAAAAGTGCAGCAATGGCCAATCCAGCAAACCGCTGTCCGATGGCATCAGGAAGCGATCAACTGCTTCATTGCCGCCTTCGGCATGCACGGCTTCCAACTCTTCCAGCGTGACCGTCTGGGCCAGGGTAAAAGGGCCAGCCTGGGTGCGTCGCAGTTCTGCAACATACGCGCCGCAACCGAGCTTTTCACCGATATCTTCCACCAGGGTACGGATATAGGTGCCTTTGCTGCAGTCCACGGCCAAGCGGGCAGTCTCGCCTTCACAGGCAAGCAATTCCAAGCGCGCAATAGTAACAGAACGCGGTTCGCGCTCCACTACTTCGCCCGCACGTGCCAGCTTGTAAAGAGGCTGGCCATCACGCTTGAGAGCCGAGTACATCGGCGGTATCTGACTGATTTGCCCACGAAAAGCGGGTAAAGCGGCCTCGATATCTGCACGACCAACGGTCACGTCACGAACCTGCAGAACATCACCTTCGGCGTCAGCCGTGGTGGTGGTCTTGCCCAGTTGCATCAGGGTTTCGTAACCCTTGTCTGAATCGAGCAGGTATTGCGAGAACTTGGTGGCCTCGCCAAAGCACAATGGCAATACGCCAGTAGCCAAGGGGTCGAGGCTGCCGGTGTGCCCGGCCTTCTCGGCATTGAGCAGCCAGCGGACCTTCTGCAAAGCGGCATTGGAGGTAAAGCCAATGGGCTTGTCGAGCAGGATGATGCCACTGACGTTACGACGGATACGCTTGACCTGAGCCACCGCTTACTCCTTGGCGTCTTCAGGTGTGGACGGATGCTGATTGTCTTCAGCCACGGCACGCTCGATCAGGGCCGACAGGTGCGCACCACGCACGACACTTTCGTCGTAGTGGAAGTGCAACTGGGGCACGCTGCGCAGCTTCATCTCACGGGCCAACTGCATGCGCAGGAAGCCTGCGGCAGAGTTGAGCACCTTGATGCTTTGCGCGATCTCTTCGCTGTTGTCCTGGCCCATCACGGTGATGAAGATCTTCGCGTGACCAACGTCACGGCTCACTTCAACAGCGGTAATGGTGACCAGGCCAACGCGCGGGTCTTTGACTTCGCGACGGATCAGTTGGGCCAGCTCGCGCTGCATCTGATCGCCGATACGTTGGGTACGGCTGTATTCTTTTGCCATGTCTTGTTACCTGTTACTGCCACACGGTGAAACCCGTGGGGTCTGAAAGCGGCAAACGCCCGGCCTGACAAAAGCCAGACCGGGCGTTGCGTTTAGAGTCCGGACACTGCGCGGGACATTTGCATGCCCACACGCGGCGTGGCTCCTGAAGTGCGCGAGTTAGAGGCTGCGAGCAACCTGGACCTTCTCGTAGACTTCGATCTTGTCGCCAGGCTTGACGTCGTTGTAGCTCTTGACGCCGATACCGCATTCCATGCCCGCACGTACTTCGGAAGCGTCATCCTTGAAGCGGCGCAGGGATTCCAGCTCGCCTTCGAAGATAACGATGTCTTCACGCAGTACACGGATTGGACGGTTACGGTGCACAGTACCTTCGATAACCATGCAACCGGCGATCGCGCCGAACTTCGGCGAACGGAACACGTCACGCACTTCGGCAACACCCAGGATATTTTCCCGCACGTCACTGCCAAGCATGCCGGTAAGGGCTTTCTTGACGTCTTCGATGATGTCGTAGATGACGTTGTAGTAACGCATGTCCAGGCCTTCCTGCTCGACGATCTTCCGTGCGCCAGCATCGGCACGCACGTTGAAGCCGAACAGTACAGCGTTGGAGGCCAGTGCCAGGTTGGCATCGGATTCGGTGATACCACCGACACCGCCACCGACAACACGCACTTGCACTTCGTCGTTACCCAGGCCGTTCAAGGCGCCGTTCAACGCTTCGAGGGAACCACGGACGTCAGATTTGAGGACGATGTTAAGCGTCTTCTTCTCTTCCTGGCCCATGTTCTCGAAGATGTTTTCCAGCTTGCCGGCGTGAGCACGGGCCAGCTTGACTTCGCGGAACTTGCCTTGACGGAACAGAGCCACTTCACGGGCTTTCTTCTCGTCGGCAACTACGCTCATCTCGTCGCCAGCGTCCGGGGTACCGTCCAGGCCGAGAATCTCGACCGGGATAGCAGGACCTGCTTCCTTGATTGGCTTGCCGTTCTCGTCGAGCATGGCACGTACACGGCCGTAGTTCGAACCGACCAGGACCATGTCGCCTTGGCGCAGGGTACCGTCTTGAACCAGCACGGTCGCAACCGGGCCACGACCCTTGTCGAGGCGCGATTCAACCACGACACCACGGCCAGGAGCCGATGGCGTAGCGGTCAGTTCCAGGACTTCGGCTTGCAACAGGACTGCTTCGAGCAGTTCGTCAACGCCGGTACCCATCTTCGCCGAGACCGGTACGAATGGAGTGTCGCCACCCCACTCTTCGGACGTCACGCCGTGAACCGACAGTTCGCTACGGATGCGATCGAGATCGGCGCCCGGCTTGTCGATTTTGTTCACTGCAACCACCAGCGGCACACCAGCAGCCTTGGCATGCTGAACGGCTTCGATGGTTTGTGGCATTACGCCGTCGTCCGCTGCAACCACCAGGATCACGATGTCGGTCGCCTTGGCACCACGGGCACGCATTGCGGTAAACGCGGCGTGACCTGGGGTATCGAGGAACGTCACCATGCCACGGTCGGTTTCAACGTGGTAGGCACCGATGTGCTGGGTGATGCCGCCGGCTTCGCCCGCTGCAACCTTGGCACGACGGATGTAGTCGAGCAGGGAAGTCTTACCATGGTCAACGTGGCCCATTACGGTCACGACTGGCGCACGGGAAACTGCCTCACCTTCAAACTTCAGGGACTCGGCCAGGGAATCTTCCAGGGCGGTGTCGCTGACCAGGGTCACTTTGTGGCCCAGCTCCTCAGCAACCAGTTGGGCAGTTTCCTGGTCCAGTACCTGGTTGATGGTGGCCGGAGTACCCAGCTTGAACATGAACTTGATGATTTCAGCAGCCTTGACCGACATCTGCTGGGCCAGATCGCCCACAGTGATGGTCTCGCCGATCTTCACTTCACGCACGACAGGGCCGGTTGGGCTCTGGAAACCGTGGGCGTTGCGTTTCTTCAGCTTGGCCTTGCCGCGACCACCACGACGGAAGCCATCGCTTTCTTCGTCGGTAGTACGTGGCGCAACGCGTGGAGCAGGCGCTTTCTCTTTGACCGAAGCACGATGTGGAGCGTTTTTGCGCTCACCATCACCACTGCCGCGACGATTGTTATCGTCTGCGCGTGGCTTGTCCGGACGACGAGGTTCGTCGCGCTTGCGAGCGTCGGCTGCAGGAGCAGGTGCGGCGGCAACAGGAGCGGCCTCACGCACAGCTTCAACAGGCGCGGCAGGAGCGGCGACTGCATCAGTAGCGGATTGCGCAGCAGCAGGCTGGCGACGCGCTTCTTCTTCGGCGCGACGCTTGGCTTCTTCTTCAGCCTTCTGACGTGCAGCATTTTCTACTGCGCGACGTTCGTCCATCTCGCGTTTGCGCTCGGCTTCGATTTCTTCCGGGCTGCGCTGCACGAAGACTTTCTTCTTACGCACTTCAACGCTGATGCTTTTGCTACCAGCCACCCGCAGGGTGCTGGTTGTTTTGCGCTGCAATGTAATCTTGCGCGGTTCTTCCACTTTCGCCTTGTGGCTGCTTTTCAAGTGAGTCAGCAACGATTGCTTCTCACTGTCGCTCACATGTTCCTCGGCGGCGGTGTGCGGCAGACCTGCCTCACGCATCTGCTGCAACAGGCGCTCTACCGGTGTTTTGACCTCATCGGCCAGTTGTTTCACCGTGACTTGCGTCATGCACTTCTCTCCTCAGGCCGCGCCTAATTACTCGAACCAATGGGCTCGGGCGGCCATGATCAACTTGCCGGCACGATCATCGTCAATGCCGTCGATGTCGAGCAGGTCGTCAATAGACTGCTCGGCCAGGTCTTCGCGGGTAATTACGCCGCGCACCGCCAGTTCCATCGCCAAATCCTTGTCCATACCCTCAAGCGAGAGCAGGTCTTCGGCCGGATGGGCGTCTGCCAGCTTTTCCTCAGTAGCGATGGCTTTAGTCAACAAGCGATCCTTGGCCCGAGCGCGAAGCTCGTTGACGGTGTCTTCGTCAAAGCCGTCGATGTTGAGCATTTCCTCCACCGGTACGTAGGCAATCTCTTCCAGGCTGGTAAAGCCTTCATCTACCAGCACCTGTGCCAGGTCTTCGTCGACTTCCAGCTCGTCGATGAAGTTGCGCAGGATGTCGCCGGTTTCTGCTTGCTGCTTAGCCTGGATGTCCGATTCGGTCATGACGTTCAGGGTCCAGCCAGTCAACTGGCTGGCCAGACGCACGTTCTGACCACCGCGACCGATGGCCTGGGCCAGATTGTCTGCGCCAACGGCGATGTCCATTGCATGGGCATCTTCGTCAACAATAATTGCCGCGACTTCGGCCGGGGACATGGCGTTGATCACGAACTGCGCCGGGTTATCGTCCCACAGCACGATATCCACACGCTCACCGCCCAATTCGCCCGACACCGCCTGGACGCGCGAACCGCGCATACCAATGCAAGCACCCTGCGGGTCGATGCGTTTGTCCTTGGAGCGGACCGCGATCTTGGCGCGCGAACCCGGGTCGCGGGACGCAGCCATCACTTCGATCAGGCCTTCGGCAATTTCCGGCACTTCGATACGGAACAGCTCGATCAACATTTCCGGCGCAGTACGCGACAGGATCAGTTGAGGGCCACGGTTCTCGGTGCGGATTTCCTTGAGCAGCGCACGCAAGCGCACGCCAACACGGAAGGTTTCGCGAGAAATGATGTCTTCACGGGCCAGCAACGCTTCAGCGTTGTTACCCAGGTCGACGATCACGTTGTCGCGGGTCACTTTCTTCACGGTGCCGGAGATGATTTCCCCCAGGCGCTCGCGATAGGCGTCAACGACTTGAGCGCGCTCGGCTTCGCGGACCTTTTGCACGATGACTTGCTTGGCAGTCTGTGCAGCGATGCGGCCGAACTCGATGGACTCGATCTTTTCCTCGACGACGTCACCCACCTGGGCACCAGGATGCGTTTGCGCAACCTTGCTTGGCCAGGTTTCGATGGCCGGATCATCAAGATCGGCTTCTTCGACGACTGTCCAGCGACGGAAAGTCTCATAGGCTCCGGTGTGGCGGTTGATTTCCACACGCAGATCAACTTCGTCTTCAAAACGCTTTTTGGTAGCAGTGGCCAGGGCCAACTCCAGCGCTTCAAAAATCACGTTAGCCGGTACGCCCTTTTCATTGGATACCGACTCAACAACCAGCAGTACTTCTTTGCTCATCGTACGCCTCGCCTTTCGCAAGCCATTGGATCCGCGGGATCCGCAGTTTCTGGCACGTCTCAGTCAAAACTGGGAATAATGTTGGCCTTGTCGATCATATCGATCGGCAACAGGAACTCGTGGTCTTCTACCTGCACCACTACATCCTGTTCTTCTACACCGCGCAGAAGGCCCTGAAAGTTGCGTCGCCCTTCAAAAGGAGATCGCAGCTTGATCTTCACTTGTTCACCGGCATATTTAGCAAACTGCTCAATAGTGAACAGTGGGCGTTCCATGCCTGGCGAGGAAACTTCGAGGGTGTATTCAACGGCGATCGGATCTTCAACATCCAGGACACCGCTGATCTGACGGCTGACGATGGCACAATCGTCCACCAGCACGCCGCCCTCTTTATCGATATAAACGCGCAACATTGAGTGGCGACCTTGAGCCGAAAACTCAATACCCCAGCATTCATAGCCTAGGGCCACGACCACCGGGGCCAGCAAGGCCTGCAACTCTTCTAGCTTGCTCGACACCTGAACCCCCTCGTGCATGTATGTGCATGCTGTGCAAAATAAAAAAATGGGCGAAACGCCCATCCTTGAAACGCCGTCGAACAGCGGCGTTGAAAGTGTCCAGCTAACAAAAAGCCCCTTAAAAGGGGCTCCGCTAAAACTGGTTGCGGGGGCCGGATTTGAACCGACGACCTTCGGGTTATGAGCCCGACGAGCTACCAGACTGCTCCACCCCGCGACAAAGCTGGGGCGGAAGTATACGACCGATCCCTTACAGGGTCAATGTAACCTTCCACCTACAAGAAAGCCCGCAACAGCGGGCTCTCCTGATAATTGGTACCGAGAAGGGGACTCGAACCCCTACACCCTATGGGCACAACCACCTCAAGGTTGCGTGTCTACCAATTCCACCACCTCGGCAATACAGCGCTTACAACCTTCTTACTTCTGCTCTTGAGCTGGAGGCACGTCAGTCGCTGGAGTAGCCGACTTTTGCTCTTGAAGCACCGGGACATCATCAGAAGCCGGTTTTGCTTTTGGTACTTCCAACACTGCTGGATCTGGCAAACCTGCTTGAGTCAGCACATGAGCTTTCTCTTTAGCAAAGTAACCTAACCCCAGGCTGGTTATGAAGAAACCGGCGGCAAGTATAGCAGTAAACTTACTAAGAAAGGTAGAGGAACCTTGGCTTCCGAACACAGTATTTGAAGCACCTGCCCCGAAAGACGCACCAGCGTCCGCACCTTTACCCTGTTGCAGCAATACCAGGGCAACAACGCCCAGCGCACCCAACAGATGAAAAACGACTACGACTGTTTCCAGCATTTTCTCAGTTTCCCGCGGCGCGACAAATCGCACCGAACTCATCTGCATTCAGGGAAGCTCCACCAATGAGCCCCCCATCGATATCCGGCATGCCGAACAGTTCGACCGCATTGGCCGCCTTCACGCTGCCGCCGTATAGAAGCCGCACACCTTGTGCGACCTCAGAATTCTCTGCCGCCAACTGCGCGCGGATGGCTGCATGCACATCCTGCGCCTGTTGCGGTGTAGCAGTCAGCCCGGTGCCAATGGCCCAGACCGGCTCGTAAGCAATCACTGCCTTTGCAAATGCACCAACACCCAGCTCCTCGATGATGCTGCCCAGCTGACGCGAGACAACTTCAAGAGTCTTGCCCGATTCACGCTGCTCCAGGGTTTCCCCTATGCACAACACTGGAATCAAGCCACAAGCCTGTGCCGCTGCGAACTTGCGGTTGAGCGTCCCATCCCGCTCGCCCATCATCTGACGGCGCTCGGAGTGCCCAACAAGCACATAGGAACAACCCGCATCAACCAACTGACTCGGTGCAATCTCACCGGTCAACGCACCCTGCATGGCTTCTACTGCGGAATTCTGCGCACCGACCTGGATCGACTTGCCTTTCAAGCCATCAACCACTTGGTTGATATGCAAGCAAGGCGGGAATACCGCAATATCGACACCGCTTGGCAAAGCCAGGTGACGAAGGCCATTGACCAGCTCAGCGACACTGGCGCGGGTACCGTGCATCTTCCAGTTACCAGCTACCATAGTGCGACGCATGCTGTACCTCGTCGGTCAAAGTGGGCGCAGATGTTACCCAACCACATCATCACTGGCAAGCCGAATTCAGGCGCAAACTTCAGTTACCAGTTTTGCCAGCTCTTCGGCGTAGCCACGAACCTGTGTTTCGTCATCGCCTTCAACCATCACACGCACCAAAGGCTCGGTCCCCGACTTGCGCAACAAGACCCGGCCACGCCCCGCCATGGCGACGGTAACGCGCTCACAGGCTTCCTTGATCGCCGAGTGCTCGATAGGGTTTTCACCACCCGAGAAACGCACATTGAGCAATACTTGAGGGCACTTGCGTAGCGCCTGGCGCGCCTGGGCCAGGCTTTCTTCGCGGCGACGCAGGGCCAATAGTACCTGCAGCGCCGCGATAATCGCATCACCGGTGGTGGTGTGCTGGAAGCACACGACATGGCCCGAATTCTCGCCACCCACCACCCAGTTGCGCTCCAGCAGCTCGGCAATCACGTAGCGGTCGCCAACATTGGCGCGCACGAACGGGATCCCCAGGTCGGCCAGGGCCAACTCCAGCCCCAGGTTACTCATCAAGGTACCGACGACGCCGCCTTGGAGCTTGTTACGCTCATGCAGGTCGCGGGCAATGATGAACAGCAGGTCGTCACCGTCGACGATGGCACCGGTATGATCGACCATCAGCACGCGATCACCGTCACCATCAAAGGCGATACCCAGATCCGCATGCTCGGCCAATACCGCTGCCTGCAATTGCCCCATGTGGGTCGAACCGCAGTTGTCGTTGATGTTCAGGCCGTTAGGCTGAGCCGACAGCACGGTGACCTCGGCGCCCAATTCCTTGAATACGCTGGGAGCGACCTTGTAGGTGGCACCGTGGGCACAGTCGATGACCACCTTGAGTCCGGCAAAATTGGTGCTGGTAGGCACGCTGCTTTTGCAAAATTCGATATAACGACCCGACGCGTCGTTGATCCGCGATACCTTGCCCAGCTTGCTCGACTCGACGACGGTCATCGGCGCATCCAGCAGTTCTTCAATCATGTGTTCGATCTCGTCCGGCAGCTTGGTGCCCTGGCCCGAGAAAAACTTGATGCCATTGTCGTCATGGGGATTGTGCGAAGCACTGATCACAATCCCGGCTTCAGCGTGAAAGGTACGCGTCAGATAAGCGATCGCCGGCGTAGGCATCGGCCCCAGCAACATCACATCAGCCCCGGCAGCGGACAGGCCCGCCTCCAGCGCAGACTCGAACATGTAACCGGAGATCCGCGTGTCCTTGCCGACCAGGATGCGGCATGCGCCCATGCTGCGAAAGGCCATCCCGGCCGCCCAGCCCAGCTTGAGCATGAAATCCGGAGTGATCGGGAATTCGCCGACCCGACCACGAATACCGTCGGTGCCAAAATATTTCTTTGTCATAAGTGCTCCATCATTCTTATTCGGCTGATTCTACCGCTTCGATCATCCGCACTACGTCAACTGTCTCGGCCACATCATGCACCCGCAGAATGCGCGCCCCCTTGGCCACGGCCAGCGCCGCGAGGGCCAGGCCGCCATACAGGCGCTCGCCCACGGGACGATTCAAGGCCATGCCTATCATGCTCTTGCGTGACACCCCAACCAACAGGGGGCGACCAAGGGCATGCAGCGACTCCACATGTTTGAACAGGCTCAAGTTGTGCTGCAGG
Source organism: Pseudomonas sp. WS 5059 (assembly GCF_012985525.1). Classification (NCBI taxonomy): domain Bacteria; kingdom Pseudomonadati; phylum Pseudomonadota; class Gammaproteobacteria; order Pseudomonadales; family Pseudomonadaceae; genus Pseudomonas; species Pseudomonas sp. WS 5059. The sequence continues at coordinate 51,434 of NZ_JAAQWO010000010.1, forward strand.
GTTTTGGCAAAACCAAACCCCGGGTCGAGAATGATCCGCTCAGGTGCAATTCCTGCAACGGCGCATTGGGCAATGCGACTCACCAGAAATTCCGTCACTTCTTCAACCAGGTTGTCGTAGTGCGGGGCGTCCTGCATCGTCCCGGGCTCGCCAAGCATATGCATCAGGCACACAGGCAACCCGGTGGCAGCAGCAGCATCCAGCGCACCATCGCGCTGCAATGAGCGCACATCGTTGATCAGCCCCGCGCCGAGTCGCGCGGTCTCACGCATGACGGCGGGCGTCGAGGTATCTACCGAGATGATGACATCCAGCTCACGATGGATTCGCTCGACAATCGGCGCAACACGCTCCATCTCCTCCAGCGGGGAAACAGCACGTGCTCCAGGCCGGGTCGATTCACCACCGACATCGATAATGGTCGCACCCGCAGCCACCATTGCTTCTGCATGACGCAAAGCCGCGTCCAACTGGCTGAAGCGACCACCGTCGGAAAAGGAATCAGGGGTTACGTTGAGAATGCCCATAACGTGGGTACGGGCCAAATCAAGAACCCGGTTGCCGCAAGGCAACCGGGTGGAGGACAACACAGAAGTCATTTCAAGCCTTAAAGGTCGGCAGCCGGGCCGCCGATTGGGTTTTCCGGGCGCTCATTCTGTACCACTGGCGGTGTGCCAGAAGTACCCGAACCACCTTCCCAATCACGAGGCTCACGAGGTGTACGGCCAGCCATGATGTCGTCGATCTGCTCGGCATCAATGGTCTCGTACTTCATCAGGGCATCAGCCATGGCGTCGAGCTTGTCACGGTTATCGGTAAGGATCTGCTTGGCCGTGCCGTAGCACTGATCAATGATGCTGCGCACTTCAGAGTCGATCAGCTTGGCAGTCTCGCCGGAGAAGCTGGCACTTTGACCACCGCCACCACGACCCAGGAATACTTCGCCTTCTTCCTCGGCATACATCAGCGGGCCGAGTTTTTCCGAAAGCCCCCACTTGGTGACCATGTTCCGCGCAATCTGGCTGGCACGCATGATGTCGTTGGACGCGCCGGTGGTTACACCGTCGAAGCCCAGAGTCATCTCTTCAGCGATACGGCCGCCGTACAGCGAGCAGATCTGGCTGATCAGGGCACGCTTGGAGAGGCTGTAACGATCCTCTTCCGGCAGGAACATGGTGACACCCAACGCCCGACCACGAGGAATGATCGACACCTTGTAGACCGGGTCATGCTCAGGCACAACGCGACCGACAATGGCATGACCGGCTTCGTGATAAGCGGTGTTCTGTTTCTCTTTTTCGGACATGACCATGGATTTGCGCTCAGCGCCCATCATGATCTTGTCCTTGGCCAGCTCGAACTCTTTCATCTCGACGATGCGCTTGCCGGTACGGGCAGCGAACAGCGAGGCCTCGTTCACCAGGTTGGCCAGGTCGGCACCGGAGAAACCAGGAGTACCACGGGCAATCACGCCCGGCGCCACGTCATCGCCCATTGGCACTTTGCGCATATGGACCTTGAGAATCTGCTCGCGGCCACGGATATCCGGCAAGCCAACCACAACCTGGCGGTCGAAACGGCCCGGACGCAGCAGCGCTGGGTCAAGTACGTCAGGACGGTTGGTGGCGGCAATCACGATGATGCCGTCGTTCATTTCAAAGCCGTCCATCTCCACCAGCAACTGGTTGAGGGTCTGCTCACGCTCATCATGACCACCCCCCATGCCAGCACCACGATGGCGACCGACAGCGTCGATTTCATCGATGAAGATAATGCATGGCGCGTGCTTCTTGGCCTGCTCGAACATGTCACGCACACGGCTGGCGCCTACACCGACGAACATCTCGACGAAGTCGGAACCGGAAATGGTGAAGAACGGCACCTTGGCTTCGCCGGCAATCGCCTTGGCGAGCAGGGTTTTACCGGTACCCGGAGGACCAACCATCAGTACGCCGCGAGGAATACGGCCACCCAAGCGCTGGAACTTGCCTGGGTCGCGCAGGAACTCGACCAACTCGCCGACTTCTTCCTTGGCTTCGTCGCAACCGGCAACGTCAGCCAGGGTGGTTTTTACCTGGTCTTCGGAAAGCAGGCGTGCCTTGCTCTTGCCGAAGCTCATCGGCCCGCCCTTGCCCCCTGCACCACCTTGCATCTGGCGCATGAAGAACATGAACACGGCAATAATCACCAGGATCGGGAAGCTGGCTACCAGCAACTGGGTCCAGATGCTCTGCTGCTCAGGCTGCTTGCCCTCGACGACCACCTTGTTGTCCACCAGGTCGCCGATCAGGCCATTGTCCTGGATCGCCGGACGGATGGTCTTGAAGCTGTCGCCATCGTTGCGCTTGCCGGTGATCACGTAGCCATCAACCGCTACGCGCTCGACCTTGCCATCCTTAACTTGCTGGATGAAGTCGGAATAGTTGAGGGTCTGCGGCTCGTTAGGGCTGGAGAAGTTGTTCATCACCGTCACCAGGACAGCCGCGATGATCAACCACAGGATCAGATTCTTTGCCATATCGTTCAATTAACTACCCTCTGAAGCAAGCTCCGCTACTGGCGCGCGCTTCGCATGATATTCACCGGCCTAACTTACTACATTACCTACAACTCTGGCAGGCGCCGTCTGTAACCCTTTGTGAAACTTTGACTACACAATATTCGTAAAGCTTCGTGACGAAAGCGATATAAAAAAACCTATCGACTCCCTTAAAACCTTTAAAGACGCTCATCACTGACAGCGCCTTCGACACCGCGGTAACCGCGGCCCAGCAAATACTGCTCGCGAGACCTGTCCCTCGATGAGTCAGGCTTGCGGGTCTGCACCTTGTCGAACAGCTTGCGCATGTTCTTGTGGTACTCGTCAAAACCTTCCCCAAGGAAGACCTTGACCAGAAAATCACCACCCGGACGCAGAACCCTTCCTGCCAGATCCAGTGCCAATTCGCACAGGAACATGGCGCGTGGCATATCCACGGCTGGTAATCCACTCATATTGGGGGCCATATCCGAAATCACAAGGTCTACCTGCGAATTTCCGACAGCCTCGAGGATCTGTGCCAACACGTCATCGCGGGTAAAGTCGCCATGGACGAAGGTCACATCAGGGATGCTGTCCATCTCCAGGATATCGGAAGCGATCAACCGGCCTTGCCCACCAATCAGACGACTGGTCACCTGGGACCAGCCACCTGGGGCTGCGCCAAGATCGATTACGCTCATGCCTGGACGGATCAACCGGTCCTTTTCCTGGATCTCCAGCAGCTTGTAGCTGGCCCGGGAACGGTAGCCATCCTTTTGCGCCTTTTTGACGTAAGGATCGTTGAAATGCTCTTTAAGCCAGTTAAGGCTAGTTTTGGAACGGGCCACGGGCCACCTCGAAAATAAAACGGGTCGTGATTAACTGGGCGGTCCCGGACTCGCTCGGGTAAACTGGCCGCCGCTTTTTACAAGATCAGACGCAGGGGTCAGATTATGCCGCTCACTCAAGAGCAGAAGAAACAGTACAAATCCATTGGCCACCATCTGAAACCAGTTTTGATCGTGGCTGACAACGGTTTGACTGAAGGTGTGTTAGCCGAACTTGAACGCGCATTAGGCGATCACGAGCTGATCAAGATCAAGGTCAATATCCTCGATCGCGAAGCGCGCCTGGCCGCCATTGCAGAACTGTGCAAGGTGGGCAAAGCGGACCTGGTTCAGGTCATCGGCAAGATGGCGCTGCTGTATCGCAAGAATTTCAGCGCCAACAAGCAATTGTCGAACGTTCACCGCTTCAAATGATACAAGGGTCACGGGCGTGCTTCGCGCGCCCTGCTACTCCATCCCGGCGCAGGTTGTGCCACCAGCACCAAGCCAGAAAACCCTAGCACAAGATAGCTGAACAGCTGCCAGCGCAACGCTTCCGGCAGCAATATGCGCACCACGCAATACATTGCGCACGCATACAGCGCCATCAACAGCAGTTGCCCGCGCATATCCCGCCACAAACTCCCCAAGCCCTCGGCCTTGACCAGCACCAATGCCTGGAGAGTCACGCACGCCGCCGCAAATCCCACCAGCAGCGCACTCAATAATCCGCCGATCTCATCGATCAGCAACGGCGCCAGGCCAATCATGCCCAGTACCGGCAATACACCCAGGTGTAACAGCCACAGGCCGCCAACCCAGAGCATCTGGGCCAGCTGCCAAAGCATGGCGCCCGCGGGAAGCGGGCGCCGTCCTTCAGATGTGACGAACTTCGACAATCTCGTACTCGATCACGCCACCAGGCGTCTTGACGGCGACCACGTCACCCTCTTCCTTGGCGATCAAGGCACGGGCCAGCGGCGAACCGACGGAGATCTTGCCGAGTTTGAAGTCAGCCTCGTCCTCACCCACGATATGGTAAGTCACGCTTTCATCCGTCTCGACGTTGGCGATTTCCACAGTCGTGCCAAAAATCACCTTGCCGGTCTTCGGAATGGTCGTGACATCGATGATGACCGCATTCTGCATGCGCCCCTCGATATCACGGATCCGCGCCTCGACCATACCTTGCTGCTCACGGGCAGCGTGGTATTCGGCGTTTTCCTTCAAGTCACCCAACTCACGGGCCGTACCGATGTCCTGGCTCAGCTTTGGACGTACGACCTTGGTCAGGTGGGCGTGCTCCTCTTCCAGGGCCTTGGCGCCCTGGACAGTCATAGGGTATTTGATCATGCCTTCAATCCTGCGTGTAGATCCTGCAAGCGACGCACGGTCTTTTCCGGACCGAACTTGAGCGCTTCACAGATGGCTTCGCCAGCAGCAATGGTGGTGGTGCAGTAGATCTTGTGCTGCAAGGCATTACGACGAATGGAGTAGGAGTCCGCGATCGACTGGCGACCTTCGGTGGTGTTGATGATCAGGGTGACTTCGTCATTCTTGATCATGTCGACCACGTGCGGACGGCCTTCCGTTACCTTGTTCACGCGACGCACTTTCAGGCCAGCGGCTTCAATCAGCTTGGCGGTCCCGGCAGTGGCCACGACTTCGAAGCCCAAGTTGATCAGATCACGGGCCACGCCTGCAACCAGTGGTTTGTCATCATCACGCACGCTGATAAACGCAGTACCGCCGGTCGGCAGCACTTCGCTGGCGCCCATCTGGGCCTTGGCGAATGCTTCGCCGAAGGTATCGCCCACGCCCATCACTTCACCGGTGGACTTCATCTCTGGGCCCAGGATCGGGTCCACGCCAGGGAATTTGGCGAATGGGAATACCGCCTCTTTCACGCTGTAGAAGTTCGGAATGATTTCCTTGGTGAAGCCGATTTCCTTCAAGGTCTTACCGGCCATCACACGGGCGGCAATCATTGCCAGGGATACGCCGATGCACTTGGAAACAAACGGTACGGTACGCGAGGCACGTGGATTGACTTCGATGACATAGATGTCTTCGCCCTGCAGCGCCAACTGTACGTTCATCAGGCCGACCACACCCAGCTCCAAGGCCATTTTCTTGACCTGTTCGCGCATCTCGTCCTGGATGTGCAGCGGCAGCGAGTACGGCGGCAGGGAGCATGCGGAGTCACCGGAGTGAACGCCCGCCTGCTCGATGTGCTGCATGATCGCGCCGATCACTACGTCGGTGCCATCGCAGACCGCATCCACGTCCATCTCGATGGCGCAGTTGAGGAAGTGGTCCAGCAGCACCGGGCTGTCATTGGACACTTTCACCGCATCACGCAGGTAGCGCTTGAGTTCGTCTTCTTCGTAGACGATTTCCATCGCCCGGCCGCCCAGCACGTACGACGGACGCACCACCAGCGGGTAGCCGATCTTGCTGGCGGCGCGGATGGCTTCGTCTTCGCTGCGCACAGTAGCGTTTGGCGGCTGACGCAGGTTCAGGCGCTCGACCATTTGCTGGAAGCGCTCACGGTCTTCGGCACGGTCGATGGCGTCTGGGCTGGTACCGATGATCGGCACGCCGGCCGCTTCCAGGGCCCGCGCCAGTTTCAGCGGGGTTTGCCCGCCGTACTGCACGATCACGCCTTTTGGTTTCTCGACGCGACAGATTTCCAGCACGTCTTCCAGCGTTACCGGCTCGAAGTACAGGCGATCAGAAGTGTCGTAGTCAGTGGAAACAGTTTCCGGGTTGCAGTTGACCATGATGGTCTCGTACCCGTCTTCGCGCAGGGCGAGGGCGGCGTGTACGCAGCAGTAGTCGAACTCGATGCCCTGGCCGATACGGTTTGGACCGCCGCCCAGGATGATGATCTTGTCGCGACCCGACGGCGCGGCTTCGCACTCTTCCTCGTAGGTGGAGTACAGGTACGCGGTGTCGGTGGCGAACTCTGCGGCGCAGGTGTCAACACGCTTGTAGACCGGGAAGATATCCAGCTTGTGGCGGTGGGTGCGCAGGTTTTTCTCGGTCACACCCAGCAGCTTGGCCAGACGCTGGTCGGAGAAGCCTTTGCGCTTGAGGCGGAACATCAGGTCGCGGTCGATAGAGGAAAGACCCAGGGTCTTGACCTTCTCTTCTTCCTTGATCAGATCTTCGATCTGCACCAGGAACCACGGGTCAATCATGTTCATGCCGAAGATGTCTTCGACGGTCATGCCCGCGCGGAAGGCGTCAGCCACGTACCAGATACGCTCGGCGCCCGGGACGGTCAGCTCGCGCTTGAGGATGCTCATGCTTTCCGGGTTGCTCAGGTCGAGCTTCTCGTCCAGACCGCAAACGCCCACTTCCAGGCCACGCAGGGCTTTCTGCAGGGACTCCTGGAATGTCCGGCCAATGGCCATGACTTCACCGACCGACTTCATCTGAGTGGTCAGGCGGGCGTCGGCTTTCGGGAACTTCTCGAAAGCGAAGCGCGGCAGCTTAGTGACGACGTAGTCGATCGACGGCTCGAAGGACGCCGGCGTAGCACCGCCCGTGATTTCGTTTTGCAGCTCGTCCAAGGTGTAACCGATCGCCAGCTTGGCAGCGATGCGTGCAATCGGGAAGCCAGTAGCTTTTGATGCCAGCGCCGAAGAACGCGAAACACGCGGATTCATCTCGATCACGACCATGCGGCCTGTGTCCGGGCAGATACCGAACTGAACGTTGGAACCGCCGGTTTCAACGCCGATCTCACGCAGTACCGCCAACGAGGCGTTACGCATGATCTGGTATTCCTTGTCCGTCAGGGTTTGCGCAGGTGCAACGGTGATCGAGTCACCGGTGTGCACGCCCATCGGGTCGAAGTTTTCGATCGAGCAGACGATGATGCAGTTGTCCTTTTTATCGCGGACAACTTCCATCTCGTACTCTTTCCAGCCGATCAGGGATTCGTCGATCAACAGCTCTTTGGTCGGCGACAGATCCAGGCCGCGGGCGCAGATTTCTTCGAACTCTTCACGGTTGTAAGCGATACCGCCGCCGGTGCCGCCCATAGTGAAGGACGGACGAATAATGCACGGGAAGCCCAGCTTTTCGAGAACCGCGTTGGCCTCTTCCATACTGTGGGCGATACCCGAGCGCGGGCAATCAAGACCGATAGACTTCATGGCCTTGTCGAAACGCGAACGGTCTTCAGCCTTGTCGATGGTGTCGGCATTGGCGCCGATCATTTCTACGCCGAACTTTTCCAGGACGCCTTCGCGCTCCAGGTCCAGGGCACAGTTCAGTGCAGTCTGGCCACCCATGGTCGGCAGCAGTGCGTCCGGACGCTCTTTCTCGATGATCTTGGCAACGGTCTGCCATTTGATCGGTTCGATGTAGGTGGCGTCGGCCATGTCCGGGTCGGTCATGATGGTGGCCGGGTTGGAGTTCACCAGGATGACGCGGTAACCCTCTTCGCGCAGGGCCTTGCAGGCCTGGGCGCCGGAGTAGTCGAATTCACAGGCCTGGCCGATAACGATCGGGCCAGCGCCGAGAATCAGGATGCTTTTTATGTCTGTACGTTTTGGCATGGGTTTGTCACTCAAATCCGCAGGTCAGTCGGCAAGCCGTCTTGAACAATCTTTGAAGAGCCTGCGGGGGCCACCGAAATTCGGGGCCGCCCGCAAGCCACTCAGTCAGCGTCGCTTGGCCATCTCATTGATGAAACGGTCGAACAGCGGCGCTACGTCGTTCGGGCCCGGGCTCGCTTCAGGGTGGCCCTGGAAGCTGAACGCGCTCTTGTCGGTGCGCTCGATACCCTGCAGGGAGCCGTCGAACAGCGACTTGTGAATGGCACGCACGTTGGCCGGCAAGGTGGCTTCATCCACCGCAAAACCGTGGTTCTGGCTGGTGATCATCACCACGCCCGTATCCAGGTCTTGTACCGGATGGTTGGCACCGTGATGGCCATGGCCCATTTTCAGGGTCTTGGCGCCGGAGGCCAGGGCCAGCAGTTGGTGACCGAGGCAGATACCGAATACCGGGATCTCGGTGTCCAGCACTTGCTTGATGGCCTTGATGGCGTAGTCGCATGGCTCCGGGTCACCCGGGCCGTTGGACAGGAACACGCCATCCGGTTGCAGGGCCAGTACGTCGGCGGCCGGGGTTTGCGCCGGCACCACGGTTACGCGGCAACCGCGCTCGACCAGCATGCGCAGGATGTTGTACTTGATGCCGTAGTCGTAGGCCACGACGTGGTACGGCAGCTCGCTGGCTTCGATAGTCGCGTGGCTGTCGGTCTTCAAGTCCCAGACAGTGGAGCGCCACTCGTACTTCTCTTTGGTGCTGACAACTTTCGCCAGGTCCATGCCTTTCAGGCCAGGGAAGCCCTGCGCTGCAGCAATCGCAGCTTCTTCGGAAATATTGTCACCGGCCATGATGCAGCCGTTTTGCGAGCCTTTTTCACGCAGGATGCGCGTGAGGCGGCGCGTGTCGATACCAGCGATTGCCACCACGTTGTTGGCTTTCAGGTAATCGGACAGAGACATCGTGTTACGCCAGTTGCTCGCAACCAGTGGCAGATCACGAATCACCAGACCGGCCGACCAGACACGATCAGACTCGACGTCTTCCGGTGTGGTACCGGTGTTGCCGATGTGCGGATAGGTCAGGGTAACGATCTGTTGGGCGTAGGAAGGATCGGTAAGGATTTCCTGATAGCCGGTCATGGCGGTGTTGAACACCACCTCTCCAACGGTCTGACCGTCGGCTCCAATGGCTTCGCCGCGAAAAATGCTGCCATCAGCAAGGGCGAGTATGGCTGGCTTAGTCAAGAAGACCTCCCGTAAATAAAGCCTGAAAGGGCGATCGCAGGTTGTAAAAAAGCGGAGTGACGTATGGACACGTCACCCCGCTTCTTCACCGAATTATTCTGCGCGCTTTTAGTGGACACACTAAAGCTGTAGCTTACAGAAAAAGGCTTTTTTGGTCCACCGCTAATGAGCCGAAAAGGCAGGAGAATGCGACAGGACGTCGCTTAGCGGGTAAAAACGGGGCCCTAGAGTAATACCCGGGGCCCGTTTTTGCTACTGATTAACGCAGATCCAGCACATCTTGCATGTCATAGAGGCCCGCTTCGCGCCCCTCCAGCCACAATGCCGCACGCACTGCGCCCTTGGCGAAAGTCATGCGGCTGGAGGCCTTGTGGGTGATTTCCAGGCGCTCACCTTCGGCAGCAAACAGCACCGTGTGATCACCGACCACGTCACCGCCGCGCACAGTGGCAAAGCCAATGGTCTCGCGCTCGCGAACACCGGTATGCCCCTCGCGACCATACACCGCGACTTTCGACAGATCGCGCCCCAACGCATCGGCAATCACTTCACCCATGCGCATGGCGGTCCCCGATGGCGCATCGACCTTGTGCCGGTGATGGGCCTCGATGATCTCGATATCCGCATCATCACCCAGCACCCGTGCAGCCATGTCGAGCAACTTCAGCGACAGGTTGACGCCCACACTGAAGTTGGCGGCAAACACGATAGGAATGTCCTTGCCCGCCGCGACGAGCAACAGCTTCTGCTCGGCATTCAGGCCGGTGGTGCCAATGACCATGGCCTTGCCCGCCTTGCGACAGAACGCCAGGTTTTTCAGCATCACTTCGGGCAGGGTGAAATCGATCAACACATCGAATTCATCAGCCACTTGCTCTAGGCTGCCGGACAGCGCCACACCGATCCGCCCCAGCGCAGCCAACTCGCCAGCATCGGCGCCAATCAGCGTACTGCCGGGGCGTACGATTGCCGCAGTCAACCCCGACAGAGGCGAGCGCTGCTGCACCGCCTCCACCAGGTTCTTGCCCATGCGCCCGGCGGCGCCCATCACTGCTATACGTCGCATATCCACGTCCTTACAGGTCGCCGAAGAAGCGCTTCACGCCTTCGAACCAGCCAGCAGTCTTGGGCGAATGGGAGCCATCACCGGCCAGCGAACCGCGCAGCTCTTCGAGCAACTCACGCTGGCGACGATCCAGGTTGACCGGCGTCTCGACGGCCACACGGCACATCAAGTCGCCCGCACCACCGCCGCGCACCGGCGCCACACCCTTGCCACGGATCCGGAACTGCTTGCCGGTCTGTGTCCCCTCGGGGATCTTCAGCTTGACCCGACCTTCGAGGGTCGGAATCTCCAGCTCGCCACCCAGGGCCGCATCGACAAAGCTGATCGGCACTTCGCAGAACAGGTGCTTGCCGTCACGCTGGAAGATCGCGTGCTCGCGCACATTGATCACCACGTACAGGTCGCCCGTCGGACCACCCTGCGTACCCGCCTCGCCTTCACCGGACAAACGGATGCGGTCACCGGTATCAACACCCGCAGGCACTTTCACCGACAGGGTCTTGTACTCTTCGACACGCCCTTCGCCGTGGCAGGAATCGCACGGATCGGAAATGATTTTGCCCTGACCATGGCAGCGCGGACAGGTTTGCTGCACAGAGAAGAAGCCCTGCTGCATGCGCACCTGACCAATACCACCACAGGTTGGGCAAGTGATCGGCGAAGAGCCCTTCTTGGCGCCCGAACCATCGCACGGCTTGCAGTTGACCAGCGTCGGTACACGGATGTTGACGCTGGTGCCGCGCACGGCTTCTTCCAGGTTCAGCTCCAGGGTGTAGCGCAAGTCGCTGCCGCGCTGAGCACCGCCACGCTGACCGCCGCGACCGCCACCAAAGAAGTCGCTGAAAACATCTCCGAAGATGTCGGAGAAGTTCTGCCCGCCAAAACCGGCACCGCCGCCACCCATGCTTGGATCGACACCGGCATGGCCGTACTGGTCGTAGGCGGCACGCTTGTTCGGATCACACAGGCATTCGTAGGCCTCATTGGCCTCTTTGAACATTTCTTCGGATTCTTTGCTATCCGGATTACGGTCCGGGTGATGCTTCATCGCCAGGCGACGATAGGCCTTCTTCAGGTCCGCCTCGCTGGAGCCGCGCTCCACACCCAACACTTCGTAATAGTCACGCTTTGCCATAAGTCTTTGCACTCTTAAGGACGTTCGGCAAAACCCTCCTGAGCCTGCCAAACTCGTTGAGCCCCAATACAGGCCCGGACCCAACTCACGTCAAATTCAACGATCCTGGTCTTTACTGCTCTCAGCCGAGACCCAGCTAAAAACGCGGTGACTGTTGATCGCAAAGCAGGAGCATTCCCGATCACACCGCCAGCATCCGAACCTTGTCGCATGCTGTAAAAATTCCCGTACCCCAGACACGCCAACGCGGGAGCAAGCTCCCGCGCGGCGACATCCTACCAGTCACCGCTTGATAGCGGTCAACCGGGCGACCAAGTTACTTCTTCTGGTCGTCAACTTCTTCGAAGTCAGCATCGACAATGTCGTCGTGCTTGGCTTCAGGCTCTGCCTGTTGCGCCGCAGCGTCACCTTGCGGGTCCTGCTCGGCGTACATCTTCTGAGCGACCGGCGCGGAGACTTTCGACAGTTCCTCAACCTTGGCGTCGATGGTGGCCTTGTCGTCGCCTTTAACAGCGGCTTCCAGGGCAACCACGGCGGCTTCGATTGCGGTCTTCTCTTCAGCAGTCACTTTTTCGCCAGCATCAGCGATCATTTTGCGAGTCGAGTGAACCAGCGCATCACCCTGGTTACGGGCAGCGGCCAGCTCTTCGAACTTGCGATCTTCCTCGGCGTTCTTTTCAGCATCGTTGATCATCTGCTGAATTTCTTCCTCGGACAGGCCAGAGTTGGCCTTGATCACGATCGACTGAGTCTTGCCAGTAGCCTTGTCCTTGGCGCCTACGTGCAGAATGCCGTTGGCGTCGATGTCGAAGGTCACTTCAATCTGTGGCACGCCACGTGGAGCTGGTGGAATCTCGGCCAGGTCGAACTTGCCCAGGGACTTGTTCTGCGCGGCCTGCTTACGCTCACCTTGCAGCACGTGAATGGTCACTGCGCCCTGGTTGTCATCGGCAGTCGAGAACACTTGCGATTTCTTGGTAGGAATCGTGGTGTTTTTCTCGATCAGCGCGGTCATCACGCCGCCCATGGTTTCGATACCCAGGGTCAGCGGGCTGACGTCCAGCAGCAGCACGTCCTTCACGTCACCGGCCAGTACCGCACCTTGGATGGCAGCACCCATGGCAACTGCTTCGTCCGGGTTGACGTCTTTACGCGCTTCTTTACCGAAGAACTCGGTGACCTTCTGCTGCACCAGCGGCATACGGGTCTGACCACCGACCAGGATCACGTCGTTGATCGAGCCTACATCGATACCCGAATCTTTCAGGGCGATGCGGCAAGGCTCGATGGTGCGTTGAACCAGGTCTTCAACCAGCGATTCGAGCTTGGCGCGCGAAATCTTCACGTTCAGGTGCTTAGGACCGGTGGCGTCTGCAGTAATGTACGGCAGGTTCACATCGGTCGAATTGCTCGAAGACAGTTCGATCTTGGCTTTTTCAGCGGCTTCTTTCAGACGCTGCATCGCCAGCGGGTCACCCTTGAGGTTCATACCGCTTTCTTTCTTGAATTCGTCAACGAGGTAGTCGATCAGACGAATGTCAAAGTCTTCACCGCCGAGGAACGTGTCACCGTTGGTCGCCAACACTTCGAACTGGTGCTCGCCATCAACTTCAGCGATTTCGATCACGGAAACGTCGAAAGTACCGCCACCCAGGTCATAAACGATCACAGTGTGGTCGCCCTTGGCCTTGTCCATGCCGTAGGCCAGAGCGGCCGCGGTAGGTTCGTTGATGATACGTTTTACGTCCAGGCCCGCGATGCGGCCGGCGTCTTTGGTCGCCTGGCGCTGGCTGTCGTTGAAATAGGCCGGAACGGTGATCACCGCCTCAGTCACTGCTTCACCCAGGTAGTCTTCGGCAGTCTTTTTCATCTTTTTCAAGATTTCAGCCGAGATTTGCGGTGGCGACATTTTCTGGCCGTTCACTTCAACCCAGGCGTCACCGTTGTCGGCCTTGGCGATTTTGTACGGCACCATCTTGATGTCTTTCTGTACGACTTCTTCGTCGAACTTACGACCGATCAAACGCTTTACCGCGTACAGGGTGTTATGCGGATTGGTCACAGCCTGACGCTTGGCGGACTGGCCTACCAGGATCTCGCCGTCGTTGGCATAAGCCACGATGGACGGAGTGGTACGCGCGCCTTCTGCGTTCTCAATAACCTTGGATACGCCGTTTTCCAGCACGGAGACGCAGGAGTTGGTAGTCCCCAGGTCGATACCGATAATTTTGCCCATGATTCACTCTCCCGAAACTTTGGATTTGGTTGCCGCAGCAGTGGTGGCTAACTGCGGTAGCACTTAAACGCTTGACTTATAAATGGGGTCGTTACGAACGATTTCAAGCCTGCTCGTCAATCGATGGCGAAACCGGTGCGGGAGCCTTGCTCACCACCACCATCGCCGGACGCAACAGGCGACCGTTGAGCTGGTAGCCCTTCTGGAACACCTTCAACACGCTATTGGGCTCAAGGTCAGCATTTTCCTGCATGGCCATGGCCTGGTGATGCTCCGCGTTGAACGGCTCGCCGCCTTGTGGATCGATGGCTTCCAACTGATAACGCTTCAGGGTGTCCTGGAACATTTTCAGGGTCAGTTCGATCCCTTCGCGCATGGCTCGGATGTTTTCGTCGTCCGGGCTGGACAGCTCCAGGCCGCGCTCCAGGCTGTCGATGATCGGCAACAGATCACCGGCAAACTTTTCCAGCGCGAACTTGTGGGCTTTCTCTACATCCTGCTCGGCGCGGCGGCGGACGTTCTGCAGATCGGCAGCAACACGCAAAGCCTGATCCTGAGCGCCTGCCAGTTGCTCTTCGAGCACCTGCACACGAGCCACCAGGTCTTCACCCGCTGCCTGCGAGGCCTGGTTGGCGTCTGGGTTTTGCGTATCCAGCGTCTGTTCGTCAGCCATAGTTTTCTCCTTTCAAAATCCTGCGCGAACTCAACTCGCGCTTCTGTTCCGGTATATGGGGCCACAATTTCCAGGTTCAAGGGCCGACATGTCCTGACCGACACTTTCCCGCACATTCCACATCGCGCTAAAAAACATCGCCATCCAAGCAAATTGAGCTAAGCCGCAGGATTGTCAGCGCCAAACAAAACACTGTATAAATAACCAGACCTAAAGCCTGGGAGCAGCCATTATGCTGGTTCACCTGTCCGTACATAACTACGCCATCGTTGAGCATCTGGATCTTGAACTGGATCGCGGGATGAGCGTAATCACAGGCGAAACCGGCGCCGGCAAGTCGATCATGCTCGACGCCCTGGGCCTGACCCTAGGCGATCGCGCCGACAGTGGCGTGGTTCGCCCGGGTGCAGACAAGGCCGATATCCTGGCGACCTTTGACCTGGCAGATATCCCGGAAGCCAGCGCCTGGCTCGCCGAACGTGACCTGGACAACGACGGCCCATGCATCCTGCGCCGCGTGATCACCGCCGAAGGCCGCTCCCGAGGCTACATCAATGGCACGCCCTGCCCCCTCGGCGACCTGAAGGCCCTCGGCGAGTTGTTGATCGACATCCACAGCCAGCACGAGCATCAATCCCTGCTGAAAACCGACACCCACCGCCGCCTGCTGGATGAGTACGCCGGCGCCACCGACCTGGCTCGCCAAGTGCAGTTGGCCGCGCAGCGCTGGCGCCAGACCCGCCTGGAACTGGAGCGCCTGTCCAATTCCGGCGACGAACAACGGGCCCGCCACCAACTCCTCAGCTATCAACTGGAAGAGCTGGAAAGTCTGGGCCTGGGCGAAACCGAACTGGAACAGTTGGAACAGGAACACAAGAACCTGACCAATGCCGAAACCCTGCTGGGCATCTGCCGCCAGGTTGTCGAGCAATGCAGCGAAAGTGACTCCGGCAATGTGCTGAACGCACTGACGGCAAGCCTTAACCGCCTGTCGAGCGTAAACAGCGGCTCCGGCTCACTAAATGAAGCCACCACACTGCTGACCAGTGCGCAGATCCAGGTAGAAGAGGCGGTTGGCGAGTTGAACCGCTTCCTTGACCACTTCGATGCCGACCCGGCTCGCCTGCAAGAGATCGAAGAACGCCTCGACACTATTTATACCTTGGCGCGCAAACACCGGATCCAACCAACAGAAGTCGCAGCCATGCAGCAAAAACTGCTGGACGAGATCGAAACCCTGAACGCCAACGATGAATCCATTGAGCGCCTGGCTGATGAACTGGCCTCTTTCGCCCGCCACTACCAGGAAAAAGCGCGGGAGTTGAGCGACCTGCGACACCAGGCCGCAACCGCACTGGCCTGCGCGGTGGAACAGGAAATCCAGCGCTTGGGCATGCCCGGCGGGCGCTTCACCATCGAGCTACACGCCAATAGCGGCAATGAACTGCAGCCCAACGGCCTTGAGCAAGTCGAACTGCTGGTCAGCGCCAACCCGGGCCAACCCCTCAAGGCACTGGCCAAGGTGGCGTCTGGTGGCGAGCTGTCACGGATCAGCCTGGCGATCCAAGTCATCACCGCCCAGACCTCTCGCGTACCGACCCTAGTCTTCGACGAAGTGGACGTGGGGATCGGCGGGCCAACCGCAGAAATCGTCGGCCAACTGCTGCGTCGCCTCGGTGAGCGCGGGCAGGTATTGACCGTTACCCACTTGCCCCAGGTGGCAGCCCAGGGGCATCAGCATCTGTTTGTGCATAAGGTGCGGGGCAGTGATGCAACACACACTGCGGTGTCCAAGTTGAACAAGACCGAACGGGTGGAAGAAGTTGCGCGCATGCTCGGCGGCATCGACCTGACCAAGGAGTCCCTGGCCCATGCGAAGAAAATGGTGGTGACGGCGAAGGTCTGATCGCGAGTTTCCCCTCGCTAGAAAGCACGAAGGCGACCCTAAGGTCGCCTTCGATCGTTTCGCAGAGCGAATCTGCGTAGCTTTCTTACTTTTTCTTACGTATGTACAGGACCAGATTATGGTCCACCAAATCGAATCCGTGCTGCTCAGCGATCTCATGCTGGAGCTTCTCGATTGCAGGACTGGTGAACTCGATTACCTCATTGGTATCCAGGTCAACCATATGGTCGTGATGACCACCGTCAGCCAGTTCAAACACTGCATGACCGCCGTCGAAATTATGACGAACCACCAGCCCTGCGGCTTCAAACTGGGTCAGTACACGGTAAACCGTGGCCAGGCCGACGTCCTCGTTAGACTCCATCAGTGCCTTGTAGACATCCTCGGCACTCATGTGGCGCTGCTCGGCGGAATCGAGCATTTGTAGAATCTTGACTCGTGGCAGAGTCACTTTAAGACCGGCTTTGCGTAGTTCGCTATTTTCAACCATGGTTAGCTTTCTCGCGGATGCTGCTTCGCAGCTTCTCTTAATACGGGTATGATCGGCGTTTACGTTGTCCCAGCCAAGATAGTGGAAGTCGCCCACCGATGCAAAACACCAAGCTCTTGCTAACCAGTTTCACCCTTGTGGGACTGCTCGCACTCGCCGGTTGTTCATTCCCCGGGGTTTACAAAATCGACATCCAGCAGGGCAATGTCGTCACGCAGGACATGATAGACCAGTTACGCCCGGGAATGACCCGACGGCAAGTACGGTTTATCATGGGCAATCCCCTGCTGACCGACACATTCCATGCCGATCGCTGGGATTATCTCTATAGCCTGCAGCCTGGAGGCGGGGAACGCCAACAGGAGCGCGTCAGTGTCATCTTTAATGGCAATGACCAACTCGTCAGCCTTTCCGGTGACTTCATGCCTGGCGTAAGCCGCGATGAAGCCCTGCTGGGCAAGGACAGCGGGACCAGCGTCACTGCGCCAGCGCAGAATGCTGAAAAGCCCAAGTCCGAGGTGCCGGCCAAGCCTGGCTCCTTGCTGGATACCATCCAGAAAGATATCGACAGCGTCGAAACCGTACCGGTGCCAACGCCAGAGCCTCTGGATACAGGCCCGCAATAATTTGCATCGCTCAACAAAAAGCCCGGCATGCCGGGCTTTTTGTTGCCTGCTGTTTCGCAGGTTATGGATTTTGCCGCCGAGCTTCGGCTGCTTTAGCCGCTCGCAAGCGCCTTACCTCTTTGGGATCCGCCAGCAAAGGGCGATAAATCTCGATGCGATCGCCGAGCTGCACGCTACGCGTTTCAGCATCCGCCACAACCTTGCCGAAAATCCCCAAGGGGCAACTGGCAACATCCAGCTCGGGAAACTGCGCCGCAATACCTGAAGCCAGCACCGCCGCCCGCAGGCTCGTCCCCGGCGCAACCGCCAGACTCAACAACAATTGGCGATCCACTGCCGCGCAGACCACTTCAATCTCAATCATGGACTCAGCCATGCAGTTGCTTGGCGCGCTGGCAAAACGCATCCACCAGGGTGTTCGCCGCCTGATTGAACAGCGGCCCCAAGGTCGCCCGCACAATGGAGCCTGCGTAATCAAACGTCAGGTCCAGGCTGATCTTGCACGCCTTCTCCCCCAGTGGCTTGAATACCCAGACACCATGCAGTTGAGTGAACGGCCCCTCTTCCAGATTCATCTCGATGGATCGACCAGGCACCAGGACATTGCTCGTCACAAACTTCTGACCAAGCCCGCCCTTGGACACCTCCAGACTCGCACGCATATGCTCATCGCTGCTCTCCAATACCGTGGATGAGGAGCACCAGGGCAGGAAATCCGGGTAGCTCGCCACGTCGTTGACCAGGTCATAGAGCGCTTGCGCCGGATAAGGCAGCAGGGCCGAGCGTTGAATATGCGTCGTCATGGGAACGTTATTTCCGAAGCTGAGCGGCAAACATCGCGAAAAGACTGCCCGATTCGCGAGAGAAAAAAACCAGAAACCTGGCGGTATTGTCCGGGATTCGTCCAACACGCTCAAGCACGCAGGTTGACCGTAGCCGACACGCTCGCAACTCCCTATAATGCCGCCCCTATGGCTAAACAAAAGAAACACCCAACAGGGACCATCGCGCAGAACAAAAAGGCGCGACACGATTACTTCATCGAACATCGGTTCGAGGCTGGTCTGGTCCTGGCCGGCTGGGAAGTAAAAAGTCTGCGCGCCAGCAAGTTGCAGCTGGTCGACAGTTACGTGCTGCTCAAGGATGGCGAGGCCTGGCTGCTCGGCAGTCATATCACGCCGTTGATGACCGCCAGCACCCACGTCATTGCCGACCCAGTGCGTACGCGCAAGCTGCTGCTCAATGCGCGCGAACTGGAAAAGCTCGCCGCTGCCGTACAACAGAAGGGCTACGCCTGCGTCTGCCTGTCGTGGTACTGGAGCAAGCACCTGGTCAAGTGCGAGATCGCACTGGGCAAGGGCAAGAAGGAATACGACAAGCGTGATACCGAGCGCGAGCGCGACTCCAACCGGGAATTGCAGCGCGCCGTACGCAACAAGGGCAAGGAAGACTGATCTTCCCCGGCCCTTGATGCGAGCCCGCGTGGCCAGGGAGCCTGCTCCCTGCGCCGCAACTGCCGGTCACATCCCCTTGCGCCGCTCCGCCCGCGCCATGCGCTGAACTTCCTGACGCACTTCTTCCAATACTTCCTGCACGTACAGCAGGTGACGTGTTGAAACTTCCCGCGCCTGTTCCGCCCGCCCTTCGATAATCGCCAGGTACAAGTCGCGATGCTGATTGATCAGCATGTCGCGGGTTTCGCTGCGTTGCTGGTACATGCCACCGATATTGGTCACCACGTTACGCTTGAGCAGATCAAACAAACCGCGAATAGTGTGCAGCAATACCGCATTGTGGCTCGCTTCGGCGATAGCCAAGTGAAACCTGGCATCGGCCGCGCCCTCTTCAATACGGCTCACCTCATCGTCACGCGTGTAGCAATCCTGCAAGGCATCAAAGGCTGCCGTCAGCCGCTCGCGGTCCACTTCCGTGGCGCGCAACGCCGCGTAATAGGCGCAAGACGCCTCGAGCGTCTGACGAAACTCCAACAAATCACGCTGGGCTTCGGGGTTGTTTTCCAGCAGATGCAGCAATGGGTCGCTGAAGGTTGAACCTAGCGTCTCCACCACATAGTTGCCGCCGCCCTGGCGACTGACCAGCAACCCCTTGGCCGCCAGCTTCTGGATCGCCTCGCGCAACGACGGGCGCGACACACCAAACTGTTCAGCCAGTGCGCGCTCGGCTGGCAATCGCTCGCCCGACTTCAACGTGCCCTCAAGGATCATGCCCTCAAGCTGCTCGACAATATCGTCGGACAAACGGCGCTGACGCACCTGATCAAACGCCATAACTGACTCTCCACGATCCCGGCCACTCGCCGGGCCCTCTATTCTGGCCTATTGCCGCGCTGTCGGCACCTATCAGAGCCCCTTTGATTACACCGATCAGACCCCGCGCCCGCCGACATGCGACCAAAGTTTCTCAGGCGGCAAATTGACACATCACCCCGAAGGCTCTTAACCTAGCCATCAGCGATTGTAAATTGGTCTTACCAATTACCCAAATCAGCTGAGCATGCATGACCAACAACAATTAGGGGCCACCCCATATGCAAACCTGGCAACAGCTTTACAGCCCACTCGGCAGCCTTGGCCTGTCCGCACTGGCCGCCGTTATTCCCATCGTATTTTTCTTCCTGGCCCTGGCGGTGTTTCGCCTTAAAGGCCATGTTGCCGGGAGCATCACCCTGGCGCTGTCGATCCTGGTGGCGATCTTCGCCTTCCAGATGCCGGTCGACATGGCATTCGCCGCTGCCGGCTACGGCTTTGCCTACGGCCTGTGGCCAATCGCCTGGATCATCGTCGCCGCAGTGTTCCTCTACAAACTGACGGTCAAGAGCGGCCAGTTCGAAGTGATCCGCAGCTCCGTGCTGTCGATTACCGATGACCAGCGCCTACAAGTGCTGCTGATCGGCTTCTGCTTCGGTGCATTCCTCGAAGGCGCCGCCGGTTTCGGCGCACCCGTGGCGATTACTGCCGCACTGCTGGTAGGACTGGGCTTCAACCCACTGTACGCCGCCGGCCTGTGCCTGATTGCCAACACCGCGCCAGTGGCGTTCGGCGCCCTGGGGATCCCGATCATCGTGGCTGGCCAGGTCACCGGCATCGACGCCTTCAAGATCGGCGCCATGACCGGCCGCCAACTGCCACTGCTGTCGCTGTTCGTACCGTTCTGGCTGGTGTTCATGATGGACGGTGTGCGCGGCGTCAAGGAAACCTGGCCTGCGGCACTGGTGGCCGGCTTGAGCTTTGCCATTACCCAGTACTTCACCTCCAACTTCATCGGCCCGGAACTGCCGGACATCACCTCGGCCCTGGCCAGCCTGATTTCCCTGACCCTGTTCCTGAAAGTCTGGCAGCCCAAGCGCACTGCGGGCGCACAGATTGCTGGCGCCACCTCCAGCGTTTCGATCACCGGCAGCGTCGGCGGTTTCGGCCAGCCGCGCACTTCCGTGGCATCGCCCTACAGCCTGATGGAAATTTTCAAGGCCTGGTCGCCGTTCCTGATCCTGACCGTGCTGGTCACCATCTGGACCCTAAAGCCGTTCAAGGCCATGTTCGCCGCCGGCGGCTCGATGTACAGCTGGGTGTTCAACTTTGCGATTCCGCACCTGGACCAGATGGTGATCAAGGTTGCGCCGATCGTCACCAACCCGACCGCCATCCCAGCAGTGTTCAAGCTGGATCCGATTTCCGCCACCGGCACGGCGATTTTCTTCTCCGCACTGATCTCCATGTTGGTGCTGAAGATCAATTTCAAAACTGGTCTGACCACTTTGAAAGAGACCTTCTACGAGCTGCGCTGGCCGATCCTGTCCATCGGCATGGTGTTGGCGTTCGCGTTCGTGACCAACTACTCCGGCATGTCTTCGACCATGGCCCTGGTACTGGCCGGCACCGGTGCGGCATTCCCGTTCTTCTCGCCGTTCCTTGGCTGGCTGGGCGTGTTCCTCACCGGTTCCGATACCTCGTCCAACGCCCTGTTCAGCTCCCTGCAAGCCACCACCGCCCACCAGATCGGCGTCAACGACACCCTACTGGTAGCGGCGAATACCAGTGGCGGCGTGACCGGCAAGATGATTTCCCCGCAATCGATCGCCGTGGCCTGCGCCGCGACCGGCCTTGTGGGCAAGGAGTCCGACCTGTTCCGCTTCACCCTCAAGCACAGTCTGTTTTTCGCCACGATTGTCGGCCTGATTACCTACGCCCAGGCGTACTGGTTCACCGGCATGCTGGTGCATTAAGACCACAGGCAATACCGTAAGAACCGACGCCGCAGCCGCCTTGCGGCGTCAGCTATTCACAACCCAGTCTGCTGGACCGTGGCGTCCAGGCTCCCCAGACTGGGTGCTGCTGATCCTGGAGGACCCATGAGTCTGCCCATCGCGTTCCTTGATGCTGTCGCACGACTGATCCCGAAAGATCGGCGCTTCGACGATCCTCTTTCCACCCTGGCTTTCGGCACCGACGCCAGTTTTTACCGACTGATCCCACAGCTGGTGATCCGCGTCGAATCGGAAGATGAGGTGGTCGAACTCCTGCAACTGGCGCAACGCGACCGCGTGCCAGTGACCTTTCGTGCAGCCGGCACCAGCCTCTCCGGCCAGGCCATCAGCGATTCGGTGCTGATCGTACTCGGCGATAACTGGAACGGCCGCGAGATTCGGGGCCAAGGTACGCAAATCCGCCTGCAACCGGGAGTGATCGGGGCCCAGGCCAACGCCTGGCTTGCGCCGTTCGGGCGTAAGATCGGCCCGGATCCGGCGTCGATCAATGCCTGCAAGATCGGCGGAATTGTCGCCAACAATGCCAGCGGCATGTGCTGCGGCACTGCCCAGAACACCTACCACACCCTGGCCGGGATTCGCCTGGTGCTGGCCGACGGCAGCCGTCTCGACACCGAGGATGCCGCCAGCGTCGCGGCCTTCCGCGAGCAACACAGCCAGTTGCTTGAGCGCCTGGCCACCCTGGGCCGCGAGACCCGGGCCAATTCTGAATTGGCGGCGAAAATCCGCCATAAATACCGTCTGAAAAATACCACCGGCCTGTCACTCAATGCCCTGGTGGATTTCGACGAGCCGCTGGATATCCTCAGCCATTTGCTGGTGGGCTCCGAAGGCACCCTAGGCTTTATCAGCGCAGTGACCTACGACACGGTGATCGATCACCCCCACAAGGCATCGGTCCTGATCGTGTTCCCCGATGTAGAAACCTGCTGCAACGCCGTGACCGTGCTGAAAACCCAGCCCGTGTCGGCGGTCGAGTTGCTGGACCGACGCAGCATGCGCTCGGTGCAGGACAAACCCGGCATGCCCGCTTTCGTACAACAGCTATCGGAAGGTGCCTGCGCGCTATTGATCGAATCCCGTGCAGCCTCGTCCACATTGCTGCATGAGCAACTGGCGCTGATCATGGCCTCGCTGGCCGACTTCCCGGTCGAGAAGCAAGTCGACTTCACCGAAGACCCGCTGGAAAACGCACGCCTGTGGGCAATCCGCAAGGACACCTTCCCTGCCGTCGGCGCCGTACGCAAGACGGGCACCACGGTGATCATCGAAGACGTGACCTTCCCGGTGGAGCAACTGGCCATTGGCGTGAATCGCTTGATCGAGTTGTTCGACAAGCATCACTACGATGAAGCCATCCTTTTCGGACACGCCCTGGAAGGCAATCTGCACTTTGTGTTCACCCAAGGCTTCAACAGCGCGGAAGAAGTCACACGCTACCAGGCGTTCATGGATGACGTGGCGCAACTGGTGGCCGTGGAGTTCGGCGGTTCGCTGAAAGCCGAGCACGGCACCGGGCGCAATATGGCGCCCTTCGTCGAACTGGAATGGGGCAGCGATGCCTATCAATTGATGTGGCAGCTCAAGCGCCTGCTCGACCCCAACGGCATTCTCAACCCGGACGTGGTGCTCAGCGAAGACCCGCAAATCCACCTCAAAAACCTCAAGCCCCTGCCGGCTGCCGATGAGATTGTGGATAAGTGCATCGAGTGCGGTTTCTGCGAGCCGGTATGCCCCTCCAAGGGCCTGACCCTGAGCCCGCGCCAGCGCATTGTGATCTGGCGCGATATCCAGGCACGCAAACGCGCGGGCATCGACACCACCGAACTGGAAGCGGCGTATCACTATCAAGGCATCGACACGTGTGCCGCCACCGGCTTGTGCGCCCAGCGCTGCCCGGTAGGCATCAATACCGGCGACCTGGTGAAAAAACTGCGCAGCCGTGAAGCAGGCAGTACGAAAACCGCCGAGTGGCTGGCCAGCCATTTCTCCACCGCGCTGCAAGGTGCACGCTTCACCCTGCATGTGGCCAACGGCGCACGCATGCTGCTCGGCGCACCCCGCCTGGCGAAACTCTCAGCCTCCGTGACCAAGCTGTCCAAGGGACAAATCCCGCAGTGGACCAGCGCTATGCCGCAGCCAGAAAAAGCCATCCGCTTCAGCCCTGCCGTCACCGATGAACGCCCACGGGTGGTCTACCTCGCAGCCTGTGTATCGCGGGCAATGGGCCCGGCAGCCGGGGATAAAGAGCAAATGTCGCTGTACGACAAAACCCGCGGCCTGCTGGAAAAAGCCGGCTACCAGGTAGTCATTCCGGACAATCCCGACAGCCTATGCTGCGGCCAGCCCTTTGCCTCCAAAGGCTACGCCGAACAGGCCGAGCACAAGCGCCAGGAACTGATCGGCGCCCTACTCCACGCCAGCCGTGGCGGCCTCGACCCGATCTACTGCGACACCAGCCCCTGCACCCTGCGCCTGGTCCAGGACCTGGGGCAAACACGCCTGGACCTCTACGACCCGGTCCGTTTTATCCGCACCCACCTGATGGACCGCCTGGACTTCACACCCCAGGACGCGCCGATTGCCGTGCATGTCACCTGCAGCACCCAGCACCTGGGCGAAAGCCAGGCCCTGATCGACCTCGCCCGGCGTTGCAGCAACAACGTGGTAATCCCCGAAGGCATCCACTGCTGCGGGTTCGCCGGCGATAAAGGCTTCACCACGCCGGAACTCAATGCCCACTCCTTGCGCTCCCTAAAAGACGCGGTGCAGTACTGCAGCGAAGGCATCTCCACCAGCCGCACCTGTGAGATCGGTCTGACCCAGCACGGTGGGATCGATTACCACGGCCTGGTCTACCTGGTCGACCGGGTGACCCAGGCCCGCGCAATAAAAACGAACCCCTGCGCACTGGCGTAGTCACTTGCTTAAGCCCCGGGCAACCGGGGCCGACCCATGACCTCGCCGGCTGCCCGCACGTACCGCGCAGCATCGAGACCTCTTTGCACAAGGAGATACCCATGAAGCGTTCCGTACTGGCTGGTGTATTCGTTACCGCTGCGATGCTGGCCTCACCCGTGTTTGCCGCAAGTAACGAGGCAGATCTGTGCCAGATCAACCTGGATAAAATCAACAACAGCAAGGCCTTGCTCGCCACTGACAGCACAGGCAAAAGCGGCGAGATCGACACTGCCGTCTCCCAAGCCAAGGCAGCCCACACGGCCGGTGATGAGAAGAAGTGTATCGAGATCACCTCCAAGGCCCTGCAAGACCTGCAGAACCTGGATAAAGGCGGCAACCCATAACCCGCCAACCGCTCAAGGCCAACCTTTCGGGTTGGCCTTCTGTGACCGTTTGACGTACACTGCGTAGGCTTGTCGCTCACGATCACATCGAGCAACAAGCACGGGGCCGTTTAGGATTCGACGCCGGTTGCGAACCTTTAGGTGCATGCCGAGTTGGTAACAGAACTCGTAAATCCACTGTTGCAACTTTCTATAGTTGCCAATGACGAAACCTACGGGGAATACGCTCTCGCTGCGTAAGCAGCCTTAGCCCTTCCCTCCTGGTACCTTCGGGTCCAGCAATCATCAGGGGATGTCTGTAAACCCAAAGTGATTGTCATATAGAACAGAATCGCCGTGCAGTACGTTGTGGACGAAGCGGCTAAAACTTACACAACTCGCCCAAAGCACCCTGCCCTTCGGGTCGCTGAGGGTTAACTTAATAGAAACGGCTACGCATGTAGTACCGACAGCAGAGTACTGGCGGACGGGGGTTCAAATCCCCCCGGCTCCACCAAACAAGCTATATAAATCAGGCACTTAGCGTTTATCGCAAGTGCCTTTTTTGTGCCTGAATGGGTGGTTTTGGCTCGGTTATGCCAGCTTAATGACAGCTTTTGTAGTGGGATGTAGTGCTGGAGCAAAGCCCCGCCCCGCGCGTCCTGCCGATCCGACACAATCTCCGATAGTCGTAGTGAATTATTCAAAGGCCGCTGGTAATCTCTGGGCCACGCTCGTCATGCATTAAAGGGATGAAGGCGAGAATAGAAGCCCTGGAGCCGCGAACCTCCAGGGCTTTGCTTTTTAGACAAGGCCGACCCGCCCTTGGCATTCGCTGAGCTCATTTACTAACGTGCCGCCACGCCCGCTTTCATTGAGGGATGGGGTGGGATTAGAAGCTCCGAAGGTCAGGAGAATTCTGGGCTTTGCTTTGTCTATTTGGCAGCCATGTAAATGATCAGTGCAACGGCAGCCACCCATGCGACGACCAGCAACGCTCCATTTGCAGCAAGATAATGATCCATCGCCCGTCCCTGTCCTCAACCCATTCCATTCACCCAGCTTACCGCGCAATTGCCCTGACATACGCCGGGGTTCTTGTATATGCCCCCCCCGGGCGGGTCATCATCGGGCCACCATTTACAGCGGCAGGCCAGCGACTAAGCTTAATGTCCACCCTCCGGCTTTCAGGTCACTGAATGGACATCCTCAGCAAGCTCGAGCTCGAAGAACTTCTTTCTAGCCGGCTCCCGCAATGCACCATCACATGCTCAATTAACGGAGACGGGTGCTTGTCGATTCATGTGGCTGGACCAGGCACAAACCAGTTCACCATCTCCCAGATAGAGCGCAACCATTATCCTGGTGACGCCGGGATCAATAAGCTTGTCCGCGAGATCTTGGAAGAGATGGTGATGTCACGACAAGCTACTCATCTGCTCGAGCAGCGATCCCGGCCCTGTGCCTGAATCGTCGTACCTGCCCTCCCTCCAAAATGGCTGAAAATTGGTGATAAGGTGTCAGCTCAATTGCGAGGTAGGCCCAATGAAAGAGATCACTGATCGACTTAGGGAAGAAAGAGTTCGCCTTGGCCTCACACAGCAAGCCCTTGCAACGGTCGGCGGGATTTTGGTCAACGCTCAGGGCACCTATGAGAGAGGCGCTCGGGTGCCGAATGCCAACTACCTAGCCAATGTCGCAAAGGCTGGTATTGACGTGCTCTACGTGGTGACTGGCAGCCGAACTCCAAAGGCGTAGCGGTATGCCGATATCGAGCTAGCACTTCTCCTCGATAACCGACTTCATTGCACCACGTGCAGGCCTTTTCATTCACCTCGAACCTTCAGGCCTTCGTAACTCCGCTCGCAAGCCAGTCCAGCTATTCGAGCTTGGTCATACGCCGCTGCCAGCTCTCCCGCTCTCTTGTCAGCCCGCTGGAACAATTCGGAGAGCACCATCGCGGCGCGGGTGGCTGACGCGCCTCGTTGGGCAACTCCGGGATCGCTGCAGGCAGCGGCGGCAAACTTACCGGCCTCGACATGCAGCCGGCCACTAACAGCATCAGCGGTACCAGCATCCACAGCTGCAGCCTTGTTCTGTTCTCGTGCATCACTCGCTTCCTTATTTACTGCCGATTGCCGGCGCTGTTCTTCGTGGCGGGCTGTATTGCCAGCCTCGGTTAGGGCGATCGCTTGGGTTTTGTCGATCTCTGCCAGTTGTTTTCCGTAGCGCCAGTCCTGTACCTGCCAGGTGAAGCCGGCGGCGCTGGTCATCAGCACCAGGATCAGCACCACCAGTCCGGCCAGCTTCTGGACGGGAGTCATCACGGCACGTCCTTGAAGAAAACGTGCTGCCCCAGACGCAGCGTCTGCTTGGCCTTCGCCGCCCAGGCCGGGGCCTTGGGCATCGTGGTGGCGTAGTAGTGCGTGGCCCCGCCGGTTGGATCCGGTACCGCGCCGGCCATCACCTGGTCAGCTGCGCGCTGGGCCTGGGCGAGCTGCACGGCCGGGATCGGCTTCGCACCGCTGAGGTAGGCGTAGTTCGGGTCGTTCTGGTTCCAGCAGCTGAACTGCCATGGCTTCAGGCACACGCCGGCGTAGCCCTCCCCCCACCAGGACTTGGCCTTACCGTCGAACACGCGGTTGCGGATGGTCCAGGCCACGGCGATCTGGCCGGCCAGCCCCTCGCCACGGGCTTCAGCCCAGAGCGTGCGCGCCAGGATGTCCCGGTCTTTTTCGGAAGTGGTCATGCTTTTCTCCAGGCAAAAATAAACCCGCTCGATGGCGGGTGGCGGTGTACAGCTAAAACTCAGTCGCTCACGGTCTCGGCGGCGGCTGGCAGCGGGAAGCGTTGCTTGATCGCCGCTACGGATGCCAGCCACTCGGCGTAGTCGGGCTCCAGCCCCTGGCTTAAGGCGTCGTAATCAGCTTCCAGGCGCAGCGGATCCGACTCGGAGAGGTACGCCGCCCGCCGCGAAGCCAGGGCAGCCTCCAGCGCCTCACGCTCACGCTCTTGCTGCAGCTGCTCGGCCGTCTTCATCATGCTGTAATCGATATTGCTCACTGGGGAAGCCTCACATTGCCATCAGGTGGATTGATGATGTCGGCCGGGTACAGCGCCGCTGCCGTTGCCTCGGGCCCAACCGGAAAACGAATGGTGATAATCAGCTCACCATCTACGCGGCGAACAGGTTGAGAGATCCACGTCCCGGAGATAGCCTCCATCGGAAGCGTAGCCCCTTCCGGAAGGGGCCTGAAGTCGTAACGCTCACCGTTGATTGTGAGTACGTCGCTGCGCTTTTTGATTTCAAGCGTTGCAGATGGATCAATCGGAGAGTATGGAGACAGTTTAATAATCATTACTTCCACCTTCCCATTGCGATGTACCCGACCATGTAAGTGTTGTTTTCTCCGGAAGTAATCTGCAATAAGGCTTGAGTACCGCCTATGGCCGTCCCGGTGAACCGCTTAACAGTAGTGCCATTACCGTCAGAAACAGATGGATACTCAAGCGTCGGCACAAGCGTCGGAGTCTGGATAAAATCAGCCGGAAAGGTTGGGTAAAAATCCGCCCTGACATTTGCAACAACAGAAACAGACATCCTTGTCCCAGTACAAAACATCGTGCCATCGGGAAACTTGACGAACGTACCGTTGGCATTAGTACCCCACACAATGGGATCAGAAATACCAAGTGCAGCTTTGGCCCCTGCAAGACTGTTAGCACCCGTGCCGCCCTTCGATAATGGAAGAGCCCCAGGGAGCGCGCCGCTTCCGTCAGCACCAAGCGCTATATAAAGCTCTTGCGTCATATCGTTAATTTTTATGTTCGCAGAACGCGTAGTATCGCCCCCTGCACCGTTCGGCAATACGCCGAGGTTAATTGCCTGTCGGGCCATGAGTGGGTTCTCTTGATCTAATTTAAGAAGTTGGCTTCGCAAAGACTACCGATATGTACTGCGCGGTCGGCAGGTCTACTCCAGTAGCTTGAATCACTATCCTGTTCCCGCCGTAATCCCAGACCGCTTGGACTACGCCCTGTCTTGATACAGTGCCCGCCATGTCCATGGCGATATTGTTTAAAAGCATGTAGTCGCCAGTGTTTATCGGTGAAAAAGCGGACCAGCTATATCTGTAAACTCCTGGCTGTGTTTGCTCTGCCCCGAGGTAGTTCCAAGCGGATATGGTGCGCGTGAATTGCGCGCACGGCGTCCCGCTATCAAAAATAATCTTCGAGTTTGCATCCCATAGCCTTAGACCGTAATCAGCAATTGGCGAGGACTTGAATGCAGCGATAAACCACTTCCCGCTGGAATGACTTCCCTTCAGGGTGTTGAACCTAAAAGCGTGCCAGTTCCCTGGCTCGCCTTGCACCAGGCAGAATGCAAAGTAGTCATCTTGATCTGGCCTGACAAAAACTAAAGGGGGCTCATCGGTTGTAATTACACTTGAAAATGCAATCCCTATCCCGCCGCTTCCGCCCCATGTGCCGCTATCAAGAATTACAAGTCTTGCGAATTCAGAGTCAAGCGTTACTACGTTGTCGTTGTTTGTGAATGTAAGGCCGTACGTCATTACCTATACCTCGTGACTATAAGTCTCTGGGTAGTTGTTCCGGTCGGCCCCGTAGTTGCTGCTGGGCTTCCGAAAAAAACCCTTACATATCCCTCGTAGACGTACGGCGTGAAAGCTATTGCGCTTACCTGCTGCCCAGTAGTTAGGTAGGGGACCACAGGGATGCACACGCAAGAATCCTTGCTTGGCGTAACCCCGGGTATGGGTATATCAACAAAGCGCCCAGCCGTTTTTGGTACGAGCGCCGAATAAATAACCCTGACAGTAAAGGATGTTTCATCCAGCTGGAGGGCTCCGTCAGCCCCCCATATCCTTATTCCATAACTCATGCGGAAAGGTCTCCCCACTGGTATCGTTTAACACCATTTTCGTCATAGACCTTGCCACCTCGGTTATTAATCACCTGCCTGGCCTGCCCACCGAATGCGCCATTAATCTCAAACGTCCCATCGAAGAACAGCTTCCAGCCACTGGTACCAGCGACATAGTTGTTCGATTGGATGTAGTTGCCGATCTTGGCATTGGTGATGGTGCCATCTTGGATAAACGCGGCTTTAATGAACGTCTGACCGTCCGTTACAGCAAACGGAATTGTGCCGCCCTGCCCAATGGCGAACATGTCCGCGTCGATAATGAACTTGGACTGTAAGCCGCCAGGGCCGTTTTCTAGGCCGAGCCCCACACCGGCATATTTGTATTCACCTGTAGCCGAGGTGTACTGCAGGCGCACCGACCAACCTAACGAGACTTTGCCGTCGATTGTTTGGATGGCCTGAGTGTTTTGCGCAATCGAAGCATTGGCCCCGTTGAGATTGGTTTCTACGGTCGTAATTTGCTGGCCAAGCACCCCATCTGCCGCTACCCGAGCCGCCGTTTCCGTTTGTATAGCGGTAGAGTTGCCCCCAACTTGCGCGCCAAGAGTAGTGATTTGCTGAGCCAGGGCAGTGTCAGCAGAGACTCGCGCCGTGGTTTCGGTTGATATCGCGGCGGTGTTGGCGTTTACCGAGGCTTCAACCAAGTCAGTGCGCTTGCTTTGAGCGTAATCACCCTCGGCAATCGCAGACCATACGGACCACACGCCCGCGCTGACAGTGTTGTCACCTGCATTGGTCGCCGTGTCGCCTGCATAGGTTGGATTGACCTGAGCGTAAACCCCATCAACCTTTTCAGATGTTGCAACCAGCTTGCCGTCGACCTCGGCGATATCCAGGGTGTTCTGGTGAACCTCGCCCGCAAGCGCATTGGCCTCTTCGAGAGTTGAACCGATGTCCTTCCAAGGGGCTGCTGGAGGAGCGATCCCCACAGCTACCGGCCCTTCTGCCTGATAAATCCGCTGTCCTTGGCGGACCATATCGCCTTTAACGTAGGGTTTCTCAGGGTCGTATGCCAGAGCATCGGCGAAGTCTTGAACAGCCTGATCGATCCTCGCGTTGACGGATCCGGGGCCACTACCGTCGATCAAGTCGATTCGGTCGTTGAGCTCTTTGCTGATAGCGCTCTCGTCAACTTTCCCTTTGATCTGCTCAAGAATCGGCCCGGCATCAGAACTGGCCTGGCCCATCACGCCATTACCGATCGGATAGAACGGCCCCACGTTGCCGGTGCGATCCACCAGGCGCGCCCAGAAGAACAGGGTTGCACCAGCCAGCAGCGATTGCATGCGGTAGTCAGCCTGCGGGTATGCCAGGTCGGCCAGCTTGGTCGACGCGCCCAGGTCGTTCGCAGGGCCATACCAGACCTCGGTACGCTGGGTGTCTTCTGCACCTGGTGGGAAACCCCACTTGATGCTGATCCCGAACAGCTCGCTGGTTGTGGTCAGGAACGCCACTGCCGGCGGCAGGCCTACCTTACCGGTCAACTCGACCTCTGGACTGCTACCCCAGATCGAAGTCACGTCCATGGCGTTGACCGAGCTCACGCGGGCGATGTATCGACCGCTGTAGATGCCCTCCACCTCCGCGCCGAGGTTACCGGTGCGAGGCAAGCGGACCCAATTGCCACTGTCCTTGCGCCACTCCACGTTGTAGGCAGTGGCACCTGGCACAGAATCCCAGGTGATGCGCAGGCCGGTGACCGCAATGCCCTGCGACACGACGCTACGAGCCTCCAGGTTGATGTTCGCCGGCGGCGACATGACACCCGGCGGTAGAACGCTGGTGGGCTGCGGGTCAATTCGGGCGCCAGTGTCGATGGCCGGAAACTTCAGCGGTTCGTGCTGAGTCGCGGCGATCTTGAACTGGTGCAGGCCTTGAGGCTCGATGGTCTGCACTCGAAAGCGCATCACCGCCAGGTCAGCGCTTTCCACGGACCAGCTGCACTCAGGCTCAGGCAGCTCCGAATAGTCAGCCATCACGGTGACCAGGCGGCCAGAGACCGATTTGACGATCCGACCCTCTGACTTGCCGCTTGGCAGGTTCAGGATCAACCGGTCCTCTTCATGCACCTCGGCATCAATATCCAAGGTGATGACGCGCCTGGTGGCCGCACTGATGCGCCCGCCGTTCGGCCGCCCCGAGAACATCTCATCAGCCACGCAGATGATCTGCCCAGGCTCAACGTTCTGGCCTTCCATGCCTGTGGTGAAGCTGACAGACCACTCTTCGTACTGCTCGGATTTCAGCGCCCAGACCCCGTGGCGGATAGCCTCGCCCTCGACGGTGCAACCGAAGCGGGAGATATCGAGCATCCGGTGGCCAAGTGAACCGATCAGTTCGTCATTGGTAACAGGGGCCGGCTGGGTCTTGAACTCGTTCTCCGGGTTGTCCCAGGCCACCTTGGCCCGGGTGTGCCGGTCAGGGTAAGCAGCAGCAACGTATTCAAATTCACCGATGATGTTCGAACGGGTGAAGACGTAGCCGTCTTCATTGCCCGGGATGTCAGCCACCATGGTGACCTTGGATCCGTTCCAGCAGCTGCTGCCACGAAACACGCTGGCCAAGTCCGACAGCAGCGCATAGCCCTCTATCGAATCCTGGATGTAAACGTTGGTCGTCATACGGGGCTGCAAGCCGCCCTTGCCATCGGACACCATCACATCGCAGTAACGACCGATCTCGTAGAGCGTCCAGTGATCGACCATGTCGGCGGTGATGCGACGGCCCAGGCCATAACGGCGGTGCAACAGAAGGTCACGCCAAATCCAAACAGGGTTATTGGTGTAAGCCAGCTTGAACGTGCCGTTCCAATCCCCGGTGTAGGTGCGGCTTTGCGGGTCATAGTTGGTAGGAACTTGGACGATCCGGCCGCGCATCAGGAAGCTGGCCTTCGGCGTGTCCTGGAATTGCTTGGCGTCAAACTGCAGGCCGCCCAGGGCCAGGTTTGGATAACGTAGCTTTTTGTCGATGACCTCGGTCAGGCCCTTGACCCGCATGAGATCGGCGAAGTTTGAGTCATTGCGGTTCGGCGTGAGCCGGCGAACACGCACAAGCGCGCTGGTGAAACCTTCCGGCAAGTCAATCCGGTGGGTACGCTCGTACTCCGTGGTGCCCTTATCGTCCAGCGTGGCCGACACAACGGTCTGGTAACTACCCCCATCGACGGATAGGTCGATGGCGTAATCAATGCGATAACCGATCTGGTCCCCGTTGGTCTTTACCTGCCAGATCTGCGGCCAGGACAGACGGATACGAACCGCCGACAACTGCTGATCGGTAATGGCGCGCGTCCAGGCGTTGTCCGACTTCAGCTCAACCGGCAGGCCTTGTGAGGCCTCGTTTTCGATAGCCGGGAAGCCAGCGATATGCTCTTGGTCCACGGTGCCCGGGCGAAAATCCCAGATAGTGCCCGGGAAGTTCTCGCTCCCGTCCGGCGAAATCAGGGGTGTACCGTTGAGCTTAATCGACCGCTTGTCGTCCACCGGCCCAACAATCGGCCCCTCGCTCAAGGCATAAAGCAGCTTGACCGTGGCTACCGACAGCGCGCTATCTGGCGCCTTGTATGGGGTGTATGGCTTCTTCTCGCCACCCTTGCCGCCCATAATGCGGGCAGCAGCAGGCCGGCGCCGGCGCTTGGTAGCGGGCGCTGTTGCGGTCTTGGACATAGTTTTTCCTTACTGCTGGTCTTCCGAGAAGATGCCGGCCGAGATGAGGGAGCCGCCGATATCGCGCTCACCGTAGAGCAGTGGCTTGCAACGGCCTTGAGCCATCGTGGTAACCGCGCCGCCGAATGCATAGGAGGGCCTGTTGCCATCGCCCTCCTTATCCAGCACGCCCATCGGCGAAGGCGACATGCTCATGGCGATACCACCAATCATCAGGCCAGCGCCCGCTGCCACCAGGTAGTACTGCTGGGTAATCGCCCCAATTACCACAAGGGCCAGGCCGGCAATGGTGGCGAACAGGCCGCCGCCCTTGCTGCCGATCACGATTGGCGCAATGCGGATAGGCTCAACGGTGTCCTGGCGCATCTCGATCTCGTTTTCACCGAGGTTCTGCTTGCCACGAAATACCGCATAGGTCAGGCCGCGCTCTTCGGAGAACCTCAGAAAGCGCTTGAAGCCCGGGATTTTCACGCACAAGGCGTGGACGGCCTCAGCACAAGAGGCGACGGCCAGGTGATGCACGCGCCCGAACCGGGCACCCAGCACGCCGTAGAGCATCACCAGCACCACCAGAGGCTGCGGGCGAACCGTTGTTCTCATGGCCATCAGTCAACCTCCGGCACTCGTTGGTGCCGAAGAATCAGCACGGTGTAGTCGGCCCACATGCC
Source organism: Pseudomonas sp. WS 5059 (assembly GCF_012985525.1). Lineage (NCBI taxonomy): Bacteria > Pseudomonadati > Pseudomonadota > Gammaproteobacteria > Pseudomonadales > Pseudomonadaceae > Pseudomonas > Pseudomonas sp. WS 5059. The sequence goes on from NZ_JAAQWO010000010.1 coordinate 85,577, forward strand.
GCCGTAAACGTCGCGGGTGGATTTCTTGTTGTAGCGGTGATGCAGGAAGGTGCCCGGGGCCGGGTGCAGGTCAGGGGCGCTGGCCAGCAGGCCGTCGCCCAGATAGATGCCGGCGTGGTTCGGTGCAGCAGCGTTGATCTGCATGACAATCATGTCGCCCTTGCGCGGCATCGAGACCGGATAGAACCCGGCATCCTCGTAGTACTTTTCGTAGAGGCTTTCACCGTCGTTCCACCAGCCATCCCGGCGCGGGTAGTTCGGCAGTTCAATCCCATGCTCGCGCTCGTAGTAGTCGCGGCACAGGGCGTAGCAGTCCAGCAGACCATGGCCGAACTCTCGACCGACCAAGGGCGCCTGGTACCCGCTGGGTTTGAACTCGAAGTACTCCCCAGACGGCCAGCTCACAATGCCCCAGGGCTTTTCGTGCAACTCACAACTCACGCGGTCGGCCATGCTCGGCACGGGCGGCACGTCGGGGTGGCTGTGAATGATCATTGTCACTTCGCCGCGATCCTCTGCATCGCACTTGTCGCCAGGGTTGATGATGAAGTGCTCGCTCGGGGTCTTGGCATCATTGCGGCACGGGACGTACTTGAGGCGCCCCGCCTCGCGGATCACCACACCACAGCTCTCCTTGGGAAACTCAGCAGCGGCGTGGGCCTGGATCTGTTTCAGCATCGTTTTATTCATGGTTGCCTATCCAATAAGCGAAGCGCCCGGCGCGCCACCAAATGGCAGAGGGTTGCCCCGGCCATGGCGTATTTCACAATCGCTCACGCGCCCGCCGCAGCGGTCCAGCGCCGGATCGTCAACGGGGTTGCCGTCGAGGTCGAACATCTTGATGCCGGTGTAGTTGCAGTCGGGGCCGCGATACTCGCCCCACAGGCACCACTCGCAGCGGTTCATGATCAAGCCGCCTGGAAGCATCTGCCCTTTCACCGCCGTCGGCGGCGCGAGGGAAAACACAACCTCCTCTCGCAACAAACTGGTCACCTGGTTGATGTAGGAGATATCCAGCTTTTCCATGGCGCTGGCCGTGGGATTGCCTTCGGGGAAGTTCGCGGCGTCCAGGTACTTGGCATAGGTCTGCCGCACCGTCAGCTTGACCCCGCTCATCCCCTGGAACTGGCGACACAGCGCAGTGATGGTGCCGTCGATGTTGCTGATCTTCAGCATCGGCGTTGAGTTGTTGCCCTCAACGCTGCGCCCAAAGCCGCCCGTTTCGTAAGGCCTGGGCAGGTAGACCTCGCCCTTCCAGATGATCGGGGTCGACTGCTGGTGAGCGTGGTAGCGCAAGATGCCCATGCCCCGCGCCTCACCATCCAGCTCGATCAGTTGGATAATCGCGCCTGGCTCGAGCTTCTGGTTGTCCAAGGTGATCATGGGTTGAATACCTGCTGGAAGGTGGTGCTCAGGGTGTATTTCTTCTTGCCATGGGTTTGCAGCTGCCAGCCTCCAGTGGTGATGTAGGCGCCCTGCACCTCCATGGGTGGCGTCCACAGAAAGTGATTTGCACCCTTGTGCCGCTTGAAAAATTCCCGAATCGGCTTGATGTAGGCCTCACCACCAGTGAAAGACACCGCATAGGCTCCGGCGACATTGTTGATGCCGACCGACAGGCGCTGGCTGTAGCCGTTGCCAAACTTCGATTCGAGGTTGTCGGTCTGCTCATCACCAGACGCACCTACCCGTGGCGACCAGGTGAATACCTCTGCCATCAGCTGTTTCTCCGATTGTTTGGATCGAGCAGGCCGTTCTGGCCCTTCTCCTGCTGTATCACCTGCCGGGCGATTTTCGGCATCTCTGATCGGGCAGTGGCCAACAGCGCCAGCCCCATCTGCTCATAGCCCTCCGGCGCGTTGACGGCCCCGCCAGAGCCATCGCCATTGATATGCAGGTGGATCTCCGGTGCAGCACCAGAGCCTGCACCGGCAGTAACAGAAGGCGCGGTGAACGCAGGCGAGATGCCCGGGCTACCAACGAACCCACCGCTGGCATAGCCAGGCTTACCGCTGCGGTTCAGGCCTATCAGGTAGTCCTTCATTCCGGGCTGGTCGACCACTTCCTTGCGGATCACCACTTCGCCACCGTGGACGACCCCCTTGGGCTCGAACTTGCCGCCCGGCCCCGTGTAGCCGCCCTCCGAGAAACCGGCCAAGGCCATGCCGGCAACCATGCCCGCGTTGGCATAGCCGGCCGCAAGCAGTGCCGCACCGACAGGGATGCCGCCCAGAATGGTCAGTTCCGCCGGCGCCTTCGCTGCAGCGATCTGGGCGTTCATGATGATCGACGCAACCGCAAACGCCTTTTGCGCCACGAACAGAGCCTTGTAGGCGCCGGACTGTTCGCCAGCGATCTTGCCAACCATGTCAGCGGCCTGGCCCGAAAGCTCGCTGAAGGTGCCGATTACCGCTACCTTGTACGCCCCCTGGATATCAGACAGGCGTGACTGGTTGGACTGATTGATCTCAACAACGCGATCCAGATACTGCTGCTCGGCGGCCAGCTTCTGCTCGTTGGTGCTTTGCTGATCCGCCAAGATCTGGTCGCGCAGATCGGCTTGCATCGTCAACTGCTTGTCGTGCCACTTCTTGAGTGCCGCCTCAGCTTCAGCGATTTTGACCAGCTCGCCGGAAGGCCCGCCCACCGAGGAGTCGATGCCGCCGAACTCCGGCGCCTCGGTAACAGTGGCTTTCGAGATTGCATCAGCACCGGCGCGGTAGTCGTCCGAGCTGAGCTTCCCTGCTCGGTTGGCTGTTTCCAGCACCTGCATCCGTTCTTTCGTGGTGGCCAGCAGCGCCTGCTCTTTTGTTTGCAGGCCAGCCATCAAACCGTCATAGGCTTTTCGGGCATTAAGCGCGTCCAACTCAATAGCCTTGCCTTCAAGCATGACCTTGTTTTTGTCGGTCAGCTTGGAAAGCTCACCAGTAGTAAGGTCGTACCGAAGGCGCCCCAGCTCCGTGGTCTCACCGTACAGGGCAACCTGCTGGGTGAGATTTGCCAGGGTTTGCTTGTATGCGTTGTTGAGTTGCTCCGCTTGGCGCTGGATATCCTCAGATGCCTTTTTCGCCTTCTGCTGCGCCTCCTCGGATGCCTTGGCTGCCGCTTCAGAGCCCTTGATCGCGCCGGCAAGAATTCGCCAGCCCTCCGCTGTAGCAGGATCGACACCTTCCCGCTCAATGCGACGATTCACTTCGCCAACCAGATCGCCGCCATCTCGAACGGAATTCAGCCGCTCGACCAGCGTTTTGGAATAGCTAGTCCAGCCATCAATGGTTTTTTGATCCGGGCCTTCAATTTTCTTGAGACCTGCGCCGGCCTGTCCAGCGGCAACTGCAACATCGTTCAGGCGCGCCGTGAGCATATTGGCAACGTCGCCATAGTCACCAGAGGCTTTTATTGCTTCGCCATATGCGGAAGCCGACTCGTTGATGGCCTTCGTCATTTCCTTGTTGGGGCCAATAGCCGTGACCAGCTGCTGGCTTGCCGAGTCAATGTCCTGGCCACCAGCTATCCGACGATTGAAGTCGGTCACTGCCCGATCCCGCTGAACTGGAGTGGCTGTGTAAGTGTCGCCCCACTTGTCATTGCCCTGGGCGGCGGCGCGAATCTCTCGCAGCGCTTTCTGTGCCGCCACCTGAGCGTCGGCCTGCTGCTGGATAACGCCGTCCAGCTTGTACCGGGCCTGTTCTTTTCCCAGCTCTGCAAACTCCTTGCGCAACTCCTCGACCGGACGTTTCAAGTCGACCGTGGCCTTTCTGGCCTTTTCGCTGTTATCACTGAACAGAAGGTAGCTGGCAGCCGCCGCGCCGACCGTCAGTGCAAGTCCGGCAGGGCCGCCCATAACACCAAGAAGAGCCGCCCCAGCACGCCCAGCCAGCGATGTCGCTGCTGATTGTGCGGACTGAGCTGCAGTTTGTGCAGCAGCAGCCTGCGCATCGGCAAGTCTGGCGATACGCAACCGGCTAAGAGCGGCTGCATGCCCATCAGTAAATCTTGTCGCAGCAACCTGAGCATTCGCAGCCAGAGTCTCCGCTGCAGCCCGCCTAACCGCCATATTGGCGGAGTCAAGCTGCGCCCTGCTACGCCCGATTTCTGCTGAGTTTGCTTCCCGAATAGCACTGACCTGAGCCCATAGACTCTTGATCAAATCTCCCGCTTTCAGACCACCATATGCAGCTCCAACGGTGAGCGCCGAGGCCGCAAGTACGTCCATGTTTTCAGCAACAAACGTAACCGCGCGCGCCAGTATTTTGGTGCTGCCAGTCGCCCCATCCATTCCGCCAACCCAGGCCTGGAATGAGTTACTGACGGTTGTAGTGGCTCGACTTACCGAACCGGGCAAATCTTTAAACTCTCCCTGCAATGCCCCTAGCTGGCTGATTAGCGCAGGTACCACCTTGTCGATGGTCAGTAATCCCTGGTCCGCCATGGCCTTGAGATCTTTCCGAGCAACGCCCATACCAGTTGCAAGCGCTCGAATCACTCGATCGCCATTTTCGTTGACGGCGTTGAACTCCTCGCCGCGCAATACCCCTTGGCCGAGTGCCTGGGAGAACTGAGTAATTACCGAGGAAGACTCGGCGGCGCCCGCCCCCGAAAGCTGTAGCCCCAAGGCCAGGGCCTCGGTCACACCAAGAACATCGCTCGACGAATAGCCAAACTCCCTCATCGACGCAGAAGATCTGCTGAACAAGTTTGCGTTGTCGGCAAAGGCTGTACCTGTGCGCTGACTTACCTCAAACAACGACTTCTGACTGACAGCAAAGTCATCAGTGCTTGTTGACGCTTGTTTTAGCCGGGCGTTGACCTGATTCCAGCTATCAGCTTGGTGAATTATGTTCCCGACAGCCAGTGCTCCGGCCATGGCGGCGGCATAACTCCCAACTGTTGAGGTGAGAGATTGCATGGCAGTGCCTTGGGCACGCACGGCCGCCTCCTGAGATCGCCAGGAGCTAGTTGCATCTCTGTTGCCAGAAGTGATGGTCCGGAGATAGTTCTGGCCCATGCGGCCAGCTCTGGCCATTTCACGCTGATATGCGCTGGTCTCAGCGGAAACGCTGACCACCAGGGAGCGTAGGGTTTGCCCTGCCATGCTTTTCTCCAGACATTAAAAAGCCCGGCACTTGGCCGGGCACTAATACGCTGATGCGTTTTAGAAGGACAACTTCAAATCTTCGACCGATGCGTCCAAAGCAATCTCTCTGACATCGCCGCTGGGCGACCTAACTACAAGCTTATGACCAGCAGATTTATTCTCTAGTGCCATTAGCCCCTGCTTAACACTAAGAGGCCCGCCGGCAGCATGTCCGTTTACCGACACAATGTAGTAGCCAGCTCCAATGTAAGGAGCAAGAGCGGAATCCTCAGACACATCTTTTACCAACGCGCCCGGGCCTTCTGCGCCAGAAGGGGCGTACCGAGCTGCAGCCATTTTATAAACATCCCGAAGCATCGCAATCACAACCCCCATCACTACTGTGAAAGCCAGGCTCAGTAGCCCACCCAAAATAAGTGGCCAGTTAAATTCAGTTTTGTAGAGTCCATACCCAGTGGCAGCCTGGAAGGTGCCAAATTTAAAAACAAAAATAACTGACAGCGCCATTGCCACAAAAAGAGTAATCCAGCAGAAAAAAATCCAGCCGTCCCATTTATCCTTTTTCACTTGCTTTATCCTTTAAGGTAAAAATGAACCTTAACATCAGAATGACGCTGCCTTCCATGGCGCCATCTTCAAGCATCGCCGGCTTTCAGCATTAGGTAAGCCCTGAACATCTCGGCACCTTCCTCAGCCTGGGCTGCCTCATCCATTACTTGCTCTGGCTCTTCCTTCCACTTCGGCAAGAGGTCAACAGCCGAAACCTTGGCGCCTTGGGCCTGGAACACCGACGCAGCGATGATTGAGGCCTGAATATCACCGCGGGCATCGCTCAACGGTGACTCCAGGTTGTAGGACATCCAGAGGAATAGCTCTTCAGCACTCATCCGCTCACGCAGATCCTGAAGCGTCATGCCCAGCCGGAGGGCCAGAGTCAGCATAAACGCCAACTCTGGCTCCTCCCTCAGCCGTTTCCCGCTGCGTCCACCGGATCCTCTGCACCGGCACCAGCAGCAACGCCGCTCAACTCGAACACCTTACCGACAAGGCGGTCATGCACCGGGCTGAAGGCCTCAGCGACCGCTGGCACGTCGTCATCCGTGAAGACTCGCGCACTGCTCTCATCGAGCAACGCACGCACCAGGACAAACGCGTACAGCGGCGAAGAGTGGATTTCTACTCGAGGCTCAATCGGTGCGCCTTCTGCATCCTCGGCTCCTGAGTTCTGGACAGGCAGGCCAGCATCCTGCCGCGCCTCTGCAACCGCCAACGACGCGCGGCGACGGTACTCAACCCAGTCACCTGCACTCAACGCCCGAACGACCACTTGCGCGCCGTCCCATTCTTCGATGGTCAGGCGCTCATGCTTGAAGTTGCGCATCGGGTCCAGCGCCATGGAGCGAAGATCCACGCCGCCGGCTTTAGCCCGGGCCATTACGGAGCCCCCGGCAGGTCGAAGGATACGGCGCCGGTGATGCGCACGTTGAACGTGCCGTTCACGGTACCGTTAGGTGCGGCGTCCCAGGTGAACTGGGTGACCAGACCCAGGAAGCTCGAGCCCGAGCCATCCTTGAACAGCGTCTTGAACGCTCGCGGCTCACCATCACCGCGCGCGGTGCGCAGCACTGTCTGGGCCGCATCGTCCGCCTTCCAGTTGCCGGACATACTGAACGTACCGTTGTCAGCCAGGCCTACGGTGAACTCTTTCGCTTCACTGGCCAGAACAGTTACATCGATCTCATCAGACTGACCGCCCTGGAATTGCGGCTGCTTGATCGTGACGGAAAGGTCAGCCCAAGTCAGGTCGGCGGCCTTCGGATCAAGGGTAGTGATTGTGGAAACGCTGAGAGCCGTGCCCTGCGTTTTGACGAACTTCGCTTTCGTTGGAGTTTGAACGGCCATGTGGCCTCCTATGGTTGCAGGGTGTATTCCCAGCTCACGCTGAAAAGTTTGGTGTCGCTTTCAAATGCGTCCGGCAGGCGGTCAGCGCTGCCGGTAGTGAAGTCCGCGCCATCCGTGGTCATCGCGGTGAAGGCCTCGCCTGCCAGGGTCAGCGCCTGGAGAAAACTCTCGCCCCATGCGTCGAGCTGGATTGACAGATCGCTGGAGCCGTCCCAGCCCGCAAGCGTAAAACCGGTGGTGCTGCTTACCGTTTGAATCACCAAGCGGGGCTGGGCTGCGTCCTCAGGCGCAACGCCGAAGTACACGCGCCCGTCGACCAGAGGCGCGAGCCTGTCGATGAGTGATTTCTCGATCATTGGGTTTACCGGGTGATGGCGTTGTCGATGCCTTCGGCCAGCTTGTCAGCGACGGCCTTCTCGATTTGAGGAAGGCTGCCGTCCCAGGCCGGCCGGATGAAGGGGTGGGCCTGCATCTTCGAAGTGCCAAGCTCCAGGAATTTCCAGTAGAACGGGGCGTCCCACTCGGTTTTGCTGGTGCGGCCTTTCTTACCAGGGCGCTTGAGCGCCTTGGATTGTTTGCCGGCTGGCTTCTTTACACGGATGCCGGCGGTCGCGCCGCCCGGCGTATCGGCCTGCTTGAGACGTACCGCCGCGATGTTCTTCTTCAGTTTGCCGGTGCGAACTGGAGCGGTGTTACGAACCTTGTCCCGGGCAACTCGGGCGCCGGCCATGACAGCATCCCGGACGACCTTGTTACCGACAGACTTGGCCAGCCGTTCGAAGTCGACCTGCAGCTCGCCAAGCCCCAGAACTGTCAGCGATCCATTGCTCATTTGGGCTTCACCGTTTTGCACATTAGTTTCAGCATGTCCCGCTGGTTGGTGGCCAGAGGTGCGATGATTTCGTAGGTGATGCCGTCATGCACCAGGTGCTGGCCCGCCACCACGTCCTTGCGGTAGCGGATGTTGATCTCGGCGGTGACCGTGACCTGCATCTGTGACGCGGCTTCGTACATGCGCCCGGAGGGAATGTTGATCTCCGCCCAGAGCTTGCCCAGGTTGCCCCAGACCTTCTCGGGCTGGCCTAGGGCATCCTTGCTTTCGATGTAGCCGCGGCGCATGCAGTTGTGGCGAAGTGGACCGGCTCTCATTACACACCCAGCCCAATGCGGTACGGCATCAATAGAGACCTAGAACCCATCGGCAGCTCAGATGAGATGGTTCCCACAACAACATCCTCACGGTTGCCGTACAGGTTTCCAACGATCAGGAGGCACGCAGCCCGAATGGACGGATTAATCAGGATAGGCTCAGCGCCGGCGTCACCGGCCAATACACCAGCAGCAAGCGCATCGGGGTCTGCATAGAAGCGACGATTGAGAAACTGGACCGCACTGTCCTCGGCTGCTTCCAGCACAAGCGCAACGTAATTCTGATCCTCGCCATCAGCCCGCAAGTGCTGCATTGCTACCTCAATCGGGATAACTGTCATGTCAGGCGCCTTTCTTCTTGCCGCCCGGCTTGCCTGCTGCCTTGTCGCTGGTCAGCGGATCGGGTGAGCTGTCCTGTTCAGTCAGATCTACCAGCGCTTCGCCGTCGTCATCGCACTCCTCGGCGTAGCCCATTTGGATCAACTGTCGGGCGTGCTGCTCATCGGTGATGAACGACGAGCCCTCTGCCAGCGTCTTGCCGCCCAGGTAAAGCGGCTTGCGGGTAATCATTTTCATAGTTGCCTCCAAAGGCCGTCCGAGAACGGCCTATCCAGGGTTAGCCGCCCGAAGCAGCGGGCGCGGTGAACGAGCCGTAGATAAAGGCTTCGGGGCGCTTAACGGCCAATGCCACACGCTCTTCGCAACGGATCGAAATCATGTTGTTCTCGAAGTCGTCGGCGTTCTCGGTCGAGATCACCACGTTGGCATCTTCCCGGTCGAACAACTGCGCACCCGTCTGGAATGCGCCGGTCAAGAACTTACCTTGGAAAGCTGCGATCTCGGTCGCAACAACGGGCAGGCCCCACAGCAGCGGACCGCTCAGGCCAAGTGGATTGGCGAGGATGTAGCGGCCAAGGCTGTCCTTGGTCAGCTCAATCTTGGCCCAGTCAATGAAGTGGAGGACGTGACCCGAGGCCGGGAGACGAGCCAACTGCGCCTGCAGCATCGCCAGGCGCAGATCATCGATACCAGACTGCTTGTCCACGTCAAATGCAGCGTCGAAAGCAGTGGCCTGAGGAACGATACCGTGCAAATGAACACCTGTACCGTCGCCGAAAAGGATCTCTGCCTCCTCTACGTATTTCAGTCCGTAGCGCATTTCGACATCGATGGTCGATTGCAACTGAGCGAAGTCATCGAGGATTTGCTTCGACGCCTTGAACATGTGCGCCAGCGTGCTCACGGCGGTCATCTTGGTGGCGAACTGGATATCGCTATACGGCTTCTTGGTGCCCTCAGCCACGACGCGCGCAGCATTGGTGAAGCCAGTTTGTTGCACCCAGAAAATCGTGGGCTGGGTGGTGCGACCAGGTGCAATCAAGTCGCGAATGAACAAGCGCTGCTTGGGCGCGACATCAATGCCCGGAAGGCGCTGCGGCTCAACCACGCCGGCGGGCACGCTGGTGCTGAGCAACGCCGCATGAACAGGGATGCTGACACGACGGTTACCTTCGACGTGGGCAGAAAACTGCTTCAGCGCTTCGCTTTTGATGACGACGCCGCCGACAGTGTCGCGGGAGGCAGCGGCCGTGTTGGCTGGAGTGCGTGCAAACTCTTGCTCAAGCTCGCCGAGCTGCGCCTTCAACTGCTTCTCGGCTTCGGTCAGGCTGTTAAATTTGGTCGCCAGCTCGTCGACTGCGCTTTTGGTTTCTGCCGACAAGGAGCCGGCCTTCTTGGCCTCAGCCAAAGCATTTTCGGCCTGCTTGCTGAATTCGTCGGTGGCCTTCTTGAGCTCGTTGGAGACGTTCTTCAACAGCTCGGCAGTAGTGTCGCTCATGGTTTTTCTCCGGTTTGGGTAGCTGCTGCCGAAAACCGCGAAAGTGCGGCCTGTAGTTCGGCAATGGGGTCGGCCAGGTCGGCCGTGGTTGCGGCAGCGTTCTGCTTGCCGGAGGTGGTAGCGCCAGGCGTACCAGCCTTGAGTTCTTGAATAAGGGCGCGGCGCTCGGAGCGCGGCATGCCCTGTTTTGCCAAGATCAGATCCATACGCCGGGCAGCAACCTGATGCGGCGCCGATGCGCTGGCGTCCTCAACGGCGGCGTCAGATGCCAGAAGGCTGTCTGCAAACCCCGCGTCGATTGCCGCAGCGCCGCCCATCCAGGTCTCGACATCCATCAGTTTGCGCATGGCTTCGATAGGGTCGCCGGTACGCACTGCATAAATGTCCGCCAGCGTGCCGTCGATCTGCTCGAGGAAGTCAGCAACCTCTCGAATGTCGTTGCGGTCGCCGGCGGCCATGGTCCAGCTGTTGTGGATCATCAGGAAGCCCGCGCGAGCGATCTGGATTTCATCGGCCGCCATTGCGATGAACGAAGCGGCCGAGGCAGCTAGCCCAAGGACCTGTACCGTTACCTTGCCCTTGTGCTCGCGTAGCAAGTTGTAAATGGCCAGGCCTTCAAATACGTCGCCACCGGGGCTGTTGATCTTCACAGTCACATCGCTGTCGCCAATAGACCGCAGTGCAGAGCTGATCCGCTTTGCGGTCACCCCTTCTCCCGTCCACCAATCAAAACCGATTGGGTCGTAAATAGTGATCGTATTGTCATCGGTGCTGGCTGCCTTGATCGATGGATTCCACCGCTCCAAGGCCTTCGGCGTCAGGTCGCAGTGAACCTGCGCGCGCGGCCGAGCCTCCGGCGCCGCCGGAATGGTCTTTAGGGTCATTGGTTACTCCAGGATCAAGCGGCCAGAAGCCGTGGTAGCGATATCAGCGCATGGGCCATCATTGGCCCGTCAGGATTTCCAGTGTCAAGCGCCTTGGATGCCAACTCGAAGGCTTCCTTGATCGCCTCTTTGTCGCCGCTCTGATTTGCGGCCGTGATGCGCAACATGAAGGCGGTAGCCGCCGGCGACATACCAGCCGACTGTTTGCCGAGCTGGTCAAGCGGCACAAGCGCCGACTGAACAGTGAACGTATCGCCACCTGGGATGGGAGCCATGTTTTCCAGACGACGCACTTCGTTGCGGCACATCCAGCCGTTCTGCAGGGCAGTGTTGTACCAGGCACCGCGACCTGCACTGTCAGCGCGCAGCAGGCCTTCTACCGCGAATTCAGCGAAGAACTCCTCAGCATCAGCCTCGCCGATCAAGCATCGGGTGATTTCCTGTTCGATGTTCACCAGTAGCGGGCGCAGACTGTTGGTAAGGAAGTGCAGGTTTTGCGCTTCGACTGAGCTGGCCCAGCTGGACTGTTTATCCATGTGACCGACCATGAAGGGTGGCACCCGGAACCACCGGCACATTTCTTCAATGCTGAACGAGCGTGACTCCAGCATTTGCGAGGCTTCGGGGTTCATGGTGATCCCCTGGTACTTGAGACCCGCCTCAGCAACCATGATCTTGCCGGCGTTCTTGGAGCCCATGAACGAGCCGAGGCTGCTCCGGAGCTGCTCGCGCTGCGCCGGGGTGAGCACCTTGTCGCTGGTCAGAATGCCCGAAGCTTGCATGCCCTGGGCGAAGACCTTGGCCGCTGCCTCTTCCACCGCCATGGCCGATCCGAAGATTTCCTTGCCGGTTGTTACTGGAAGCATTCCGCAGACGCCATCCAGGCCAAAGCCGCGGATGTGCATCAAAGTCTTTTCAGGTATATCGCGCTCGACTCCGTTTTCGGTGTAGGTGTACTTGAGTCGGCCATTGTCCTGTCGCTTGACCCGCATGCACTGGGGCAGAAGCGGTACCAGCGCAACGATCCGATTGCCTATCATCTTCTTTTCGACGAAGGCGTTGCCGCGAAGGCAGATGCTGGCCACCACCAGCAGCATGAAGCGCTGGGGGGTCATTTCCGAGTTCGGCACCCGACATAGCAGCCGGTACAGAGGGTGGTCAGTGGCCGGAGCCCTTGAGCCATCCGGCAGGCGCCGATAAAGCTTCAGCGGCAAAGTCGACACCGATTCCGAAAGCAAACGAACGCAAGCCCAGACAGTTGACAGCTGCATGGCCTTGTCGACCGTTACGTGCTGACCACTGACCGAACTCCCAAACCATTCCTTCCAGAACGAACCATCCTTCAAGCCGATGGGTACACCAAGCCAATCTTGAAGAGCGGCTTTGATTCGCCCGGGTTTCTTTTCGCGCGCCATCAAAGCCCCACCATAATTGGATTATCGAAAAAGCCCTGGATATCGCCACACCCCACAGGGTTAAGCGCTATGAGCGTCGTTGCGTCGAAGGTCGCCATCAGCGGGTCAATCTTTGCTGACCCACTTACCTGCTTGTTGATTGCGATTGCGTTACCTACCGCGACCGTTCTGGCGTTGCCGACACACCAGGCCATAAGCCGTGTGCCGCCGTGAATGAACTCGCCGCCGGCCACCTTGCGCTCGGTGGTCTTGATTGCGCCATTGAGCCGCCAGCCCTGGGAGATCGAAACGATCTGCTCCATGGTGATGCCGCGCTCTTCGGTGGTCAGCTCGTCAACTATGTCGCCGATGCCAGCTGAGTCGACGCCTATTGCCTGTTTGTCGGGCAGAAGGCCTGCGTCACGAACTTCACAGATGATGTCAGCCACCTGCAGCACATCGTCGCCAGGCCGTTCAACAATGGTCAGGTCCCCATCTGCTTCGAAGTCACGCAGGTTAGAAACGATGTCCTTGCGGCGCTCCAGCGCGATCTTGTGAGCCCAGGCATGCGCCCAGTGCAGCCAGCGCCGCGTTTCACGCTCACGACCAATTAAGCTGAGCCCTAACAGGTCGTCCAGCCCACCACCATCAATACCCACCACGATCACTTCGGAACGCAGCAGCAGTTCGCCAAAGGTCAGAGAGTTGTCGCCGGCAGCCTCCCAGTGATCAGCGCCCGCCCAGCGATCCGTGCGTAGGTTAAGGCCGATTTCGATGTTCAGGTGTTTGGCCAGGAACTTCTGCAGAGACCCGTCCGAGGTGCCCAGCCGTTTCTTGAGTTGGTCCTCTAGCCACTCCGCGCTCACCGACCGACCGATGTTTGGGTTGGTGATATAGAAGTTGTCCGGGTTCAGATACTCCTTGCTCGCAACCATCCGCGCAGGGAATTCATAGAGCACACCCAGTGTCTTGCGGTCGACGACCTTGCCATCGCGCACGTCGCGCCAATACTTCAAGCGCTCCTTGAATACGCCTGCCGGGGGTTCGTCGCTCTGGGTGGTCAAGTAGATCACCCAGCCCTCTTCTCGAGAGATCTGTCCGCCAAGTGCCTCCATAAACATGGACTCGGCATTGGCGCGCTTGCCGAACACCCAAAGTTCATCGACCAGTACCTTCCCCGACTTTTTACCGGAAACGGTGTCAGTGTCGGCCGCAACAACTTTCAAAGAGTTTCGCGTGGTGCGATCTGTGATCGTCCTGATGTGATCCTGGATGTGGAACATCGCTGACAGTTCTTCGTCAGCGCGGACCATTGCCGCGGCTGGCTTGAACGCGTTGTCCGCAACCTCGCGCGTTGGGGCCAGGATCAGGTGCTCTTCTTCCTCGCGCCAGCACAAGATCAATGCAGTGAGCATGATGCCGGCGGCGATGGTGCTTTTCGTGTTCTTCTTGCTGATCAGCAAGCCAAACTCGCGGATCAGTTGCTTGCCGCTCTCGGCGTCGTAAGCACCAAAGATGCATCGGACGTAGTCGAACACCCACTCATCGCAGCAGTCGGCCATCCGTGGCTTGCCTGGCAGATCCGGAACGCGGAGTTCCTTGAATATCTGAAGCGCGCGCTCGGCTTCGTCTACAAAAATCGGCGGCGGAATAATCGACTCATGGTCGATCAGGCGCTGCTCCCAGTCAGGGCATGCGGTCGACCATTCCATAGTTAGACCTGCTTACCGTTCGCCGCGACCAATTTGGGCGGGGCCTGCCTGGAGAACTTTCCAGCGGCCTTTTCCGCCGCTTCCTTCGCTGCATCCTTCTTTCCGCCCTCGCCTTTACGGGAGTGAACGAATGGCATCAGCGCCTTGGCGGCGTCGACGCGTAGTTTCGCCTCGCTTTCGAGGTCGTTCATGACCGCCAGAAGGAAATCCTTCGGGTCGGAATGTCTCAGGGCTCGGGCCAAATCGAATCCGCCCATAAGCTGCTCTTCAGGTAGCTGCTCGGCGCCGACTGGTGACACTGTCTTGCCGGATGGAGCGTTAGCATTTTTGTTAACGCCGGCCTTGGCGAGTGCAGCTATAACGCTCGGGTGTTTAGCCAGTCTCGAACCGGCAACCGAAGCGCTTGGGGCCGCGTAACCAGCGGCTATTGCTGCGTCCTTATTCGAGGCGCCACCTTGCACGGCGACGACAAAGGCGCGCTGTTTGGGTGTTAACGCCATTAACAAAAACCTCAAAAGGGGAAATAATCTGCGCGTGAGAGGGGGAGTGGTGTCCGAGACAAAAGGGTGTGAACTATTACCCCACCCCTCCCCCTCGGCCAGAGCCGTCTCCGTCGAATTTTTCTTAAAAAAATAAGATTCTTATAGATCTATAAGAACCGCGTCAGCCTCGGTGCGCCGCCGATTCGCGAGCAGTCTTGGCCTTGTGGCATGGGATGCAGATTGCCTGGAGGTTGCCGTCATCGTCCGTACCGCCTTGGGCAACGTTGACGATGTGGTCCACCTCAAGGTCTTTGGTGGTCAGTCCGCACACCCGGCAGGTGTAGTTGTCGCGGATCAGGATCGACTCGCGCTTACGGCGCCATGGGCGACCGCCACGACCAGAGCCCCACGACTCACCGCCCGATGACTCCACGAGTGTTGAAACCTTGCGACTGTCTACAGGGGTCAACCTGGACTTGAGGCTGGGTATCTTGGCCATCAATCAGGACTCCTGCCAGGTAGCTTGAAACCAGTGACCCGATCAGCAAAGGCGCGGACCTTATCCACACCCAGCAAGCCGATCATGCCGCCGATCAGGCTGGCTGCTGACTGTGGGATGCCGATCAGCTCGAGGCCCGACAGCATCGACAGCGTGATGCAGCCACACAGCAGGCTCTCGAAGAACGCAGCCTTGCGTGTGCCGCCGCCGTAGATGATCCGCAGCGCAGAGATCGATATCGCAAAGCCTGCGGCGTAAAAGGCCGGGGCGTGCTGACTCAGCCAGGCGAGCACTAGAACCCAGGTGTCTGGCTTATCGGGCATGTTAGGCATCTCGATATCCTCCCGATGAGGGAGTGAAGGAATGGATTAGCGGCCGACTGGATTCAGCGCCGCAACCAGCAGTGCGTGCCCCTTGAACAGGTCCGCGTGAGCCATGCTGGTCAGCTTGCAGTCGGCGAAAGAGTGGCCGTTCAGCAGACGATCCAGCTCTTCAAGTGACTCTTTGAGTTGCATCGCCTTCTTCAGCACCGTTTCGTCGTACTCGGCACGCACCTCAAGTACAAGCTTCCTGACCTCCTCGTAAGCCATGCCAACACCCACTGGGCCAGCCTGGCGAATAAGCAGGAAGGTGTCGGTATACACCGCACCAAAGACCTTGCCTTCAGCGTGATAGAAGTCGCTGATGGCGCTGAGGCCGAAGCATACGGCGCTTACGCTTTCACACTGCTTGGTACTCAACAACTGACCAGTAACACGGATAAATACCTCGGGCAGCGCCTTGGCAAGTCCACGCAGCGCGCGGAGCAGGCGCTGGGCGTCACCGACGACGACAGCATCAATCACTGGTTGAGCATCACTCTTCGCTTGATCGGTCATTACCGTGCTCCAGAAACAGAAAGGCCCGCCGATATAGCGAGCCTTAGAATGGGTGCAGGTGGCTGGTGCAACTCTCCAGCTCTAGTGGGGCGGATCGCCGGGTCACGTACCCCGCCCTCTCATCGCGTAGCCGCCCATTGTCCGCACGGGATTAGACGACGCCTCTACCGACTTAGCCCAGCTGCCTGGGCGATAACCTGCATAACGTGCGTGTCTTCCCACGCTGCCCGCTTGAGCCAGCCCCAATAGCAACAGGTTCGGGCTGCTCATGCTGCCGGTGTTCTTCCGTAACGCGTGACTACCGGCTATACCGCGTCCAGGCCCGCCCTAAGGCCCATCCTGGCTATGGCTTCACGCTCAAATCAAAACTGGCAGCAGGTGAAGGAATCGAACCCTTACCGTTTCCAGTAGCACGGCTTTCAAGGCCGCTTGCCGTCCCGGTGGCGCCACCTGCTGAAACGAAAAAGCCCAGCAACTGGGCTGGGCTTTCTATGTGGTGTCGCGCTTGAAAAGCTGAACACGTTGCCATGAAAACAGGTGTTTATCCGGCATGAAAGAACTTTATGCGGCGGTTCTGATTTCCTCCAGGACGCCATCGATCCAGCCCACGCCTATCTTGATCGCCTCCCGGGCTGAACGCTCAGATATCCGGGCCGACTCAGCGACCCTCACCATCGTCCACTTCGCTCCGAAGTAAAGCCATACGAAGTCACCCATGCGCTGGTCGCGACGGGTCAGCTTGGCTACAGCGCTGTCGACGACTAGCGCCATGTCGTCGGTAAGGACGTACTCCTTGCCTCCGCCGCATGGGGCTGCTCCATAGGTGGGCGAGACGTACCGAGGCACGCCCATGCCATCCATCCGCCAACTACCCCACTGCTCCAACAGGTACTCGGTATCGCCCAGAGGCTTGTCGATATACGTTCGCTTCTTCATGCCGCTTTCCTCGGGGTAGGTTCGTCCATGCCAAACAGCTCACGGAGCAGCTTGTCAGCGATCTTGTTCTTGGCGCCGCCCTGGGCGATCCAGGCTGGCCCGAATTGCAGAAGCCCGGTTGTCGCCCGAGAGCACACCCAGTCGGTTACAAGGTCCATCAGGGCAGCGGCACCGATCCTCCCGTTGGGCTTGTCCAGCAACAGACGATTACCTTGTCGAAGAAGTTCTCGTTCGACCTGCGTCAAACTCTTGCGCGGCAATGCCGCCGTTACGTCACTCATTTGCGGCACTCCATACGGTCAACACTACGTTCTTTGGGATTCTCTCTCGGTACTGGGCAGACACAGCAGCAAGCCAGGACTGGTAGGCTTCATCGGCGGTATGCCCAAAACCACGCCATGGATGCTCCGACGATTCGCAAAAGTAGCGCGCCCGAAAATAGCGGATTCGCGGCTTAACTGGACGCCCGGTGAACCCGACCTTGTGCCGCGCCAGCCAGCCCTCGACCGCCGGCCAGATGATCTCTTGCTCAGGCTTAGAGAAGTCGCCCTTCCCTCCGTTGCTGTAGACCTCGGCCAGGCCGTAGTCTTTATTCGCCACCCACAGAACAAAACCGCTTGGGGTGTGGATCAGCTTGTAGCCCTTCATCGTCCAAGCCCAATCCTCGGGATAGTCACGGATCGACGCGGCGATGCGTTCTGCTTCGGGATGCCGAGGAACTTCGATAATCTTCATGCCGGGCTCTAGCGTGAAAGCCTCACCACGCAGCGCTGCTGCATAGGCCTTCTCGATCTCTGGCTTCCGCCCCAGCAAACGATCAATCAGATTAAAACTTCTCATCGTTCCTCCTCCCCTTATACTTGCTGGCGAGTGGGCGGTTTGCCTCGACCTCCTCCTGCGTTGGCTCTCGACCGGCGAAATTGACAAATCGCGCAAACTGCCCCTGACGCTGAACCAAGCACGACCCCGGCGGGGCCTGACGCCCCTTGTCCAGAATCAACTCGGTAACGCCCTGCTGGCCCATCTCCGATTCAGGATCGTGATGCACCAGAATCACCGCGTCGGCGTCCTGCTCGATCTGGCCGGAATCACGCAGGTCGCTGGCCTGGGGTTTCTTTCCGGGGCGACTCGCAGGGTTCCGGTTGAGTTGCGCCAGCACCAGCACCGGGATACCCAGCTCCTTACTCAGGTTCTTCATGGCGATAGATATCTTGCCCACGGCCTCGGCGCGGTTCATGGTCCTGCCGTCCGCCCCCACAAGACCCAGGTAATCCACCATCAGGATATCGAGCCCAACCTCGCGTTTAAGCTTCAACGCCTCAGATCGAATCGCGGGCATCGTCAGACCGGGTGTGTCGTTCAGGTACAGTTGGGCGCCTTCGATCTTCGTTCCGGCGATACCGATCCGGTTCCACTCTTCCTCCCCCAGGCACTTGACCTCCTCCATCCGGCGAAGATCGATCCCGCCCTGGGAGGCGATGGTGCGTACGGTCAACTCCTCCTCGCCCATCTCCAAGGAGATGATCAGGCCAACCCCATTGCCGCGAATGGCGATGTGGTTAACGATCTGCAATCCCAGCATGGTCTTGCCGCTACCTGGCCGGCCGGCGATCACCACCATGGACTTGGGGCGAAGGAAGCCAATCAGCTTGTCCAGGTCCACAAGACCTGTGGAAAGCTTCGGCGGTGCACGATCATCCAGCACCTCCTGCATACCGTCGAAAACCTTCGGCAGTACTTCGGCCATCCGCTTGTATCCGGCCTTCCCGCCGCTCTGCAGGTCGCGCAGATCCGCCTGCGCCAGAAGGCACGCATCCAGGATGTCGTCCGCAGGCAATTCATCGTCAACACCACCATCAACAATCCGCCCGAAGTCACGGAACTGACGAATAAGCGCCCATTGCTTGACCTGGCGAGCGTACGTTTTCCAGTTGGCCGCCGAGGGGACGTTGCGGCACAGATCAATCGTGTATTCCAGCGTGGTCTTGCCGCTCGGCAAATAGCGCTGGATACCTCCCAGCGTCACGGCGTCCACTGGGGTGTCGCGATCAAGACAGTCGTGGATCACGTCAAACAGCGCCGCGTTGTCCTGGTGCCAAAAGTCTCCTGACTTCATCTGCGAAACGATTTCCGCCACCATCCCAGCGTCCTCCTTGAGCGAGGCAATCATGATCGCGCCCAAGACGCCGTGCTCCGACTCAAGGCGGTAGTATTTTTCGTCCTGATTCATGCAGCACCCCGTGCCGAAGCCCAGTTGAACAAGACCGTAGGCCCGTCAGCATCCGAGAGACGATCCACGGCACGATCCCCCAGACACTGGCGTAGCCCCTGAATGCTCAAATTCGAAATCACGATGGTTGGATCGAGGTTCTTGTAGCGGTCGTTGATCACCTCGAACAGCACCTGGCGCTCGAAGTCGCTACCGTGCTGGACCCCCACCTCGTCGATCACCAGCAAATCTGGCGCCCGTAGAGCGGCGTATATCTCACGTTCCGACAGCTCTGAATCCTTGCTGAAAGTCGATTTGATATCCCGGATGATGTCCAGCGCCGACGTGTACAGGGCAGGCGCTCCGAAACTGCGGATAACACTCTGCGCCACCGCACAGCCCAGGTGCGTTTTGCCCGTACCCACAGCCCCCAGCAGCATCATCGAGCGACCAACCCGCCAGTGATCCTCAAAGCCCGCCGCATAGTCCTGGCATTGGCGCAGGGCAATCGCCTGCTGTTCGGGATTGGTGGTGGTCAGGTAGCTCTCCAGAGTCGCCTCACGGAAGCGAGGAGGAATACCCGAGGCCAGGAGTGTCAGATTTAGCTGTCGCTCTCTACGCAAGCTCGCAGCCGCCTTGCCGGCCTCTTCGTCGGTCGAGTGGTATGCGTCAAACTGGCAACGAGTGCAGCCTTGCCAGAAGTGGCCACCAGAGAACGACTCGATCAGGTGGTTTTTGTATTCGCCGTGTTCACGGCACTGCGCGGTTTCGGTTCTCAAGATGTTCGATGGGGTCATGGCTTGGCTACTCGGTACGTCCCGTCAGGCTGGCGAACAAGCCCTTCGGTGTGGTCAATTTTGTCGAGGTCGGTGTAGTTCGATTGGGCGGTGCCTGGGCTGGCCCGCTGGTTGCCGATGCGCTGATTGCGCACCCAGTTGCGCCAGGTGGCCTCCCAGTCCCGCTTCGTGGCATTTGCACCCGACTTGCTGACCCAGTAATCCCTGAACGAATCCGCCATATCCTTGAGCATCCGGTCGTCAAGCTCGGTTCGCTCGCTTTTTGCCCATGCTAACCAGTCACCGGGGATAGCCCAGTCTTCGGGCAGTCGTGTACCGCGCTTGGATTTCTTATCCGCTGTCGATTCACCCTGGGCAGGGGATGGAGCGTTAGCGACGACCTGCTCTTCTCCTCTCCTCTCTGTATCTACATCTACATCTACATCCTCTCCGGGGGTGAAGGCTCGGCTACCGCTCGACGAGCCCTCGACGACTTCTACGCCGCTGCTCTCCGACTGGTTGTCAACGGCATCACCCGAAGCCCCCGGTTTTACTGGGGCTGATTTGCGACCCTGTGATTTTTCGGGAGACTCAGGATTCTCCGCACCCGGGAACCGAGGAAACTTGAATGTCTTCTTGTCGATCTTCTGGTGGTGCCATCCGTTAACGTGAAGATAGGTGCGCCCGGAGTCGTCGTAGAACGACAACAGACCATTCTTCGATAGCTCCTCGAGGAGTAGTCGAATAGTCGTCGAATCTATGTCGTCACCCGGAAAGACCTGGGCCTTGATGGTTTTCTCAGATGCTGGATGGTTGCCACCGTCATCGCAGAAGTTCCAGATCCCAATGAACAGCAGGCGCGCCAAAGGCTGGCACTCCATTACCTGCTCACTGGTCCAGAACTCCGGCTTGATAGAGCGAATACGGGCCATCAGATATTCAGCTCCTCTGTCACGCGGGCAATGAACTGGTCGTAGGGCTCATCCATGACGATGCCCCTGTCTTCCAGCGCTGCACGGCCAGCCTTGGCAAGGCCATAAACCTCCCAGCGGTCGCGCTCCGGCAGATGGCGGCAATTGGAATAGTTGGGCCAGGGGCCGGCTATCACCGGCGCTGTACGGAGCTCCTGGGGGGGGGCATTAGGGTTGATTGTGGTCATGGGCGCACCTCCGAGGCTTTGCCAGTGGCATTGCAGCGCGGGCACGGCTTAAACCGGTTACCAGCGTCAGCGCTCCAGCCGGACAGCCACAGACCGGAGCCCGCACAGGCATTGCACTTCCCGGTTTCAAGCTCGTAGTCGGCCTTTGCTTGCTCATACTCGGCCTTGGTGACAACGCACTTGATCAGATCGCAATCACGCCAAGTCGGCTGCCCCTTGCGCTTGCCACTCTGTAGCAGTCGAGGAATACCGCCCTCGAGCACACAGTCGTCGGTGTCGCCGATCATCTCGAATTTGCACCAGCGCCATTCCGGTGGCTGGCCAAGCTTCTTGTGAGCGACTACGTTCAACCAGTTCGGCGGCAGCTCTGGCTCGGGTTTCACGTCGACCAGTTCCAGCAGGTCAGATGGGTTGAGGTTGGTCATTGCAAAGTCTCCCCGCTGGCTGTGGTGCGTATCACCGCTGCCGAGGCATCACCTGGCGCGTAACCGGCAAGGCGCTGCTTCAAGACGTGCATGGCGGTGGTGGCGTCGATGGCGAAAACCCGAGCGGTAGCCATATCGAGCGCGCCAGGGGAAACCTTCAGCAGCGTCTCCTGAACCTTGGTCGCGTAGTTGAGACCAGAACGAACAAGCTCCAAATCCGAACGGTACTCGAACGCTTCCGGGGGTAGCGGATCAAAACCCGCGCTCGCAACAGGAATGGACATCTGTGGCAAATCCACGCCATCAAACAAATGGCGTCTCATTGCCTCCAGGTGGTCTTCGGAGACCTTGATCGCATCAGCGCCCGTCTCACGATGAAACAGCACCTTCAGAGCCCAGAACGCCTCAATGAAGTTGACGTGGGTATCGTCCTGCATGTGGATATGGAAAACGCCATCTTCGTTGATGAACTCGATAGCGTCCTTCACGACCTCGAAGCACTTAAGGATCAGGGCTGCGTCGGTGTATTTTTCGAAGTAGGCCTGGTCGATAGTTTCCATTGGTTGCACTGGCGGAAAATCGATAACGTTGGTCATTGGGCACGCTCCAGGCGCTGGATCAGCGTCCGCATTTTGCGTTTGGTGCTGGTGGTCAGATAGCGAGCCGCGAGCCAGCGCTGAAACGCTGCATCGGTAAATCGCAGCACGCCACCGAACCGTTCATCCTC
This sequence comes from Pseudomonas sp. WS 5059, assembly GCF_012985525.1. Taxonomy (NCBI): domain Bacteria; kingdom Pseudomonadati; phylum Pseudomonadota; class Gammaproteobacteria; order Pseudomonadales; family Pseudomonadaceae; genus Pseudomonas; species Pseudomonas sp. WS 5059. Next base: position 107,644 of record NZ_JAAQWO010000010.1, read on the forward strand.
GGGGTCGATACGCTTGCGCGGCTCATTGGGGTATGGGTGCCCGTAGGCAGTGAAGTAGGTCTTGTAGAGGGCATTCAGCTCGCGGCGCAGGCTGTTGCGCTGGGTCTCGGCCTGCTGGTAACTCACCGCAGCATCGGCGATCTGCCCCATGAGTTCTTCGTAGGTGATTTTCTTGCTCATAGGGGTGACTCCGAAGTGAATTTGCTAACTGTGAATTTGCCGTCCCAGGTCTGTTTCATGGGCAGCTTCTCGGCGAGGTACATGTCGTGCAGCCGGCGGGCGCCCTCCTCCAGCATCACCGGCGTGTATTTGATAAACGGCAAAATCCCTTCGCCGCGGATCGTGATTGGCTTCTCTGTCAGCCAGAGCTTGTCGCGCGGAACGGCGTAAACCCGGTACTTTGGCGAGCTGTCGGGGTCGCGTTCGGCGTTGAACACCCACTTGATTTCGATGAGATACGCCAGCATCTGCTGGGAGTTGACGCCGTTGAGGCGCTTAGCGAACTGCGGGACCGTCTCGCCGGGCATGAACAGGTTTTCCAGCGCCTCGATCTTCTTGGCCTGCTGCTGGTTTTCGAGGGCCAGCACAGCTTTTTCCTCTGCCAGGTCAGCGGCCAGGCGAAGTGCGGCGGGCAAATCCTGTGGCAGTGCCGGTGCCTTAGCTGGCGAGAAGTAATCGTCGACGAGACGTGACTGAACCTCCCAGGCCAAGTCATCATTGAATGGCTTGGTCAGCAGCATGTAACCGCGCTCAGTGAGCAGAATCCCCTTAGGGGTGCGTGGAGGAAAAACCTCACCCATCGACTGACGACGAATTTCGTCGGCAGTGAGCTCGAAATAATCTCGTCCCAAAACGAAGCGCTCACGATGCTCGCGGAGATTCCGGCCGGCCGTTCCTTCTGGACGCTCATGCACCTGGTCGATCATCGCGAGCGTGACAACACGCTGGCCGAGATACTCGACGATGGCCAGTCGGGTGTTGTGGATGGTGATGACGGCATCGCCGCCTGGGAATTTGGCGATGGTCATGGATTCACCTTCGAATTGATGGCGGCATGGAAAGCCTCGTCCGTACACTCCAGGCTCTCATTTGCCATCTGGACAAAGGAGCGCACAGGAATCTCGTCGAAGCTCGATCCGAGCCTCTCAGCGGCGGACTCAAGCCAATAGGCAATCTCGCTGATGAAGCCCGTACGCTGGCCTTGCAGGGATCGCATCTCCTCTTCGGTGGTAGGGTTCTTGTTATCCATGGAGGCGAAAACGCTTTGCAGACTGCTGCTGCCCAACCTGCAAGGGTTTTGGCGCTCGTCGCGCAGGTACTTCATGAGCATGCGGGCAGCGACTCGCCCAACCTCGATGCCGCCGAAGAAGCCGCCGGTGAGCGGAACATCCCAATTCGAATGAAACTTGCTGTGATCGCTACCGACGAAAGGGAGACGATTCCAAGCGTCCTTAACTTCCAGCTTCGCCCGGAGGCCGACCTGCTTGCTTTTGGGGAGCGGGCGCTTTGATTTCGGGATTGGCTTACTCATAAGGAATGTCCAAGTCAGTCGACAGCTCGCACATATCGCGATGAGCCATCTCGGCGATGAGCTTGATGGCGTTTTGAATTCCGTCCTCACCGATCAAGTCGAGCTGAGGCGGGTTATCTGCACCAGAAGCCTCGTTCTTGTAAGTGCCGTTATGGATTAGGATTTTGGAAAGAGCGCAGATAGCCAGCAGCGACTCATCCAGTCGGTTAGCGAGCGTGGCTGCGAACCTGGATGGCTTACTCATGACCCACCTCCGAGACCGGACTGGCCGCGAGCAAAGCGCCTGGAGCGCCTTCTGCCAGATCGCCAAGCTCGTCGACCATGCACTCCGCCCACTGCAAAACCGTCATCGACCTATCGTTGGTCTCGGCAATTCCAAGTTGAGCAAAGGCGTGGGCGGTACTATCTTCAGGAAAGGTTTTAAGCATTAAGACGAAGATGGCGTGGATGTTGTTGAGGTAGTCCAGCGCTGTGTACAGATCATCTGCACCTGTACTGGCGATTTCGAGCGCGGAGCGAGTTGAGGTCGTCATTGGGTACCGCCTTGGATATCGCCGAATTCAATACCTTGAGCGGATGCATCAACCAAGGCGGCAGACGATTCGATCAGGAAGCGAACACCAAAGACTTCATTCGTACCCATTCCGCCATCTGTCAGACGATTCATGATTTCGAGCGCCGACCCCATAAGGGTCGAGGCTAGGAAAAGCGCCTCGCTTGTGGGTTTGCCGCTGCATACCTGAAGAAGCCCGGATTTCGGGCTATCAGCGTCTAGCAGGTGAATCGGCATAGCTTCAGTCAGTGACTGGGGTTGCACTGCGGTTGGGGTGGTGCTATTTTTCGGGTGTGACATTTTCTCGCTCCTTCAAGCGATGAGATACAAGCCACTCCCGGCAAGGAGTGGATTAAGAGAACCCGCCGGCAAGCGGGTTTTTTGTTGCCTGGAGAAAACTCAGCCAGACAGCAAAAACTGGGAGGTTTGGCAGGGTTTCATGGGGTGTCCTCCGCGGTACTGGTTGGATTCACATAGGTTTCAACCGAGTTACCGGCCGGCAAGAAAGGGCGCATCATTTGATCCAAGGTCGAGGCAAGGCCTGGCCGACTGGCTAGGTTTTGCTGATTGGATGGGTTCATATGGATCCTTCCTCTCGGGCCGACAAAAACATCAGGCGGCCGTAGTTTTATTGGCGTGGAAAGGGTCATCTTCACGACTGGCAATTACCGCTCCGCTAGACTCTTTTTCTAGGACGCACTGCATCGGATATGAGAATCCTCCGGCTGCTCGGCACTGAGAAACGCGACTACCCGTAACTCCGAGAACGTCTCCGATAGCGCGGCCGGTGCCGAAATAATTCAGCGCTTGTTCATAAGTCATGGTTTCGCTCCGGTATCTGAGCCGAGTTTAGATACCTTAACACGACATGGCAAGTTATCTAAACTACCAATTGTTTAGAATCCTAAATATGGAATTCAAAGATCGCGTAACCGCGCGCATGAGGGCGCTGAACCTCAGCGCAACTGACATCAGCAAGCTGACTGGCGTATCTAAAGCCACGGTCAGCTTTTGGGTGAGTGGAACCAATGGCGCCAAGGGGAAAAATCTGCTTTCCCTAGCGCGAGTGCTTGATTGCTCGCCTGATTGGCTGTCGGAAGGAACGGGATCTCCCGACACCCAATCGCCTGCCGAGAGCCATAGCTCCCCGACAACTGCTGCGGACATAGTCGCTCAGATGCTTTCCTCAAAAGCGGGTAAGGGGCTGCCCGATGAGGCTCGATCACGTCTTCTCGCTGCGGTCGAAGAGAAGAGCAACGTCATCGCCGCTGACTTCTCTCGTCCTGGCCAGGTCGGCGACGAGGTGTGGATTGCCCACTACGACGTGCGTGCCGCCATGGGCGGGGGACAAATACCGCATGATTATCCGGAAATGCTTCAAGACGTTCGAGTCAGTCCAAAGCATCTGCGTGATCTGGGCATCACGTTCAAAGAACACTTCCACCTGAAGATGATCACCGGGTGGGGCCAGTCTATGGCGCCGACGATCAAAGACCGCGACCCGCTGCTCGTAGATATTACGATCCGGGAGTTCACGGGCGACGGTATCTACCTCTTCTCCCATGACGAGATGCTGTACGTGAAGCGCTTGCAAAAGAAAGGCAGGGACCGCTTCAAGATGATCTCGGACAACAAGCACCACGATCCCGAGGATATTCGTGTCGACGACACGCACATCCTGGCCCGGGTACTGCTTGTATGGAATGCCCACCTGGTCTAACGCCAAATTAAAACTAATTTACAAGCTGCATTTCGCGCCGGGGAGGCGCAAAGGATGGCTCGAAGTGACTGGGTGGTATTTGTTGACGAAAGCGGTGACCACAGTCTTGAGTCGATCGATGAGAACTATCCGATCTTCGCCCTGACCTTCTGCTTGATTCATAAAGACGAGTACATAGACGCGCTCTCGCCAAAAGTAAATCGACTGAAGTTCGACCTTTTTGGCCACGACCATGTGGTTTTTCATGAGTCCGAAATCGTCCGGAAAAAAGGGCGATTTTCAAAAATGGGTAAGGAAGATAGGGAGGACCTCCTTGATCGCCTTTCGCAAATCATGGACGAGAGCGAGTTCGACATCTTCGCCGTTGTTATAGAGAAGAAGCGCCATAAAGCCCGCTACGCTGAACCAGAGCACCCTTATCACCTGGCCATGCAGTTTGGGCTGGAGCGCATTTACAAGCATCTCCTTGGTCTTGGCGATCACCAAAAAGAAACTCATTTTGTGTTTGAAGCTCGCGGAGGCAAAGAAGATGCCGACCTTGAGCTAGCCTTCAGGCGCGTGTGCGACGGCGCCAACTGGGGATCGAAGAAATATCCGTTCGAAATTTGCATCGCGGACAAAAAAACGAATTCTGTAGGGCTCCAGCTTGCGGACCTGACAGCTAGACCTATAGGGCTGTCGGTCCTTCGACCAGACCAGCCCAATCGGGCTTATGAGATCCTGAAGAAGAAGATTGGTCGATACGGGAAGAAGGTTTTCCCCTGACCCAGAAAAGCGAAAGGCCCCTGAGTCAAAGTCTCAGGGGCCTAGCGCCGGCCGCGTAGTCGCAACCCATTTAGAGTGAAGCTGGGGGATGGAATCCACGAAGTGAATTTTCCCTTTGCTAATGAGACGATTAAAGCACTGCTAAAGTCACGCGTACAGAAAAATTTAGCCGGACCAACATTCATCAGAAAGGCGCGGGCTCCTCTTGCTGTTCGTCGGCGTACTCTGCTGGTCGATCCTCAAGCAGGATAGGTTCCCACCTCACCGTTACGCTACCGTCATCGTTGAGCGTCAGCTCAAGCTCCTCCGTATCTGCGATCACGCCCAGCACTTCTTCCCACTCCCGATCCCCGTCAGTATCCAGGCGATGGATCACCACCCAGCGCTGCGCCTGGGCGACTGGGTGATTGATCATCGATGAGACGCGCAACCCCAGGCGCTCTACACCGCTCATTTCTTGTCGTACTGCCGGTTTAGACTGCTTCTTAGCCACGTATACACCTCCCAAATTAGCTGTATATGCATACAGTTAAATCGCAGGTTATCTCATGCCCTCTCAAACTGAAAGCTTCCTGAGCAAGACCGATGCAGCATTTAAAGTTTAGTTTTCTAATCAATCCGATTGACAGATCACGTTTAGTTTTCTAAATTAAACCCATCGGCGCTCATCAAGCAGCGCCACAACGACAAACAAGGATCTCGACCATGATCACCACCACTACCAGCAACGGCACATGGACTGGCTTTCTCGGCCGGGGTCTTGCCGTGCGAGAGATGGAGGCGACGTTACTGGCCGCTGGTGGCTTGACGATGAAGGAGATTGCCAAAGAGATGGGCGTGTCGCCAAAGGCAATCGAGAAAGGCCTCGAAAATGCCAGATTCAAAATGGGTTGCCGCACCCTTCGAGATTTGGTTGTGGCGTCATTGACTCAGGGGCTGATTGCCTTTTCGACCCCCGCACAAACGCCTAATAACCAAAAGGGTAGCGATCAGCACGACGGCGTTTTTGTCGCATAACCGCCGAGGCAGCGGCGAGCGCCTTTGCGAGGGCGCTGTCCGGTGCGAAAGCATCACGTGGTCGGGCGGGCCGTTGTACGGCTGGGCTGGGCATGGCTTGGCAATGCATGGGCTGCAAAGCAGCGTACAGGGCTTTCACTGAGAGCTCTGTGCGATGCGAAAGCATCGCAAGGCGCCGTAAGGTCGGGTTAGGCGAGGCTGGGCCTGGCCGGGCGAGGTTAGGCATGGGCTGGATGTATCAGCGTACTGGTCACCATCAGGTGATCAGTGCAGTGAAACAATCATCAAGGCAGGGTGCGGAAAATGCAGACGATCAAACTCAAACTCATTGGCCAGTCGCCGCTGCTGATGCACAGCGACCGGTTCGCCAATCCGTTGGACGAAGCGACCAAGGGTCACAAAGTGCTGACCAGCAAGCGCAAAAAGCTGGATGAGGACCACGCCGACATTGCCAAGTCTGAGTGGCTGGGCGCGCTCTATCACGACACGGAGCTGGGTCCGTTCCTGCCAGGCCAGAACATCAAGTCTGCGCTGGTTGGGGCGGCAAAAATCCAACGCCTGGGCGCGGCATTCAAGCGTGCGGTGCTGGTGCTTGATGACCGCTGCAAGCTCGAGTACACCGGGCCGCGAGACCAAGAAAAGATGTTCGCAAATCCTCGTTTCGTTGATGCGCGCAGCGTAGTGGTCGGCACCTCCAGGATTATCCGGTACCGACCGAAGTTTTCGGACTGGGCCACCACTGTTGAGATTATGTACTCCCCCGAAATGATCGAGCGCGAAGACGTGATCCGTGCCGCTGAGAACGCGGGCCTGTTCGTTGGTCTCTGCGATTACCGCCCAGAGAAAGGTGGTGCATTCGGGCGCTTCAATGTGGAGGTGATTGAATGACCAAGACGACACTTCACCCGGAATGGCGCCAGGCCGCAAAAGATATCGCAGAGCAATTCAAGTACGGCGATCTGGTGAGCATGGCCTGGCTGCAGGAATCGTTTCACTTGCAAGAGCCGAAGAACATCGAAGAGTTCAAGTCTTACCAACTGGACTTCCTCGCCAGCATGGACGCTCTGCGCCAGGAACTATTAGAAGAACATAAGTTGGTTCTTCGCAATGTTCGCGGCGCCGGCTATGAAGTTGTCGAGCCAAATGAGCAAGTTGAATTCGCGTGGCATTCGGCATTTGGAAAGGTTAAGCAAGAACTTGGCAAGCTGGCCGGTGCAATTCGCAATATCCGCTATGACGAGCTATCAGAAGAAAAATGCCGGGAACACGCGGATGCTCAAGCAAAGCTGTGCGGCGTAACAGCTTTCGTGCGACGCGAAGGTAAACGAAAAACCGGACTGCTCAAAGCTTCCTAATAGAAGAGCATTAACCAACTCTAATTGATTGCCATATATCGGCGGGCTACTGGCTTGCCCGGAGAAAGCAAATGAAGTCTATGCGAGTTACACCCACACGGCTTTTCTTAATCCTGACAGTGACGCTTTCCTATATCACTATTTCGGGTGTCTGGCTGATTCACTTTGCGCCAAACCTAATTGGGAGTTCATCAGAGTTTGAAGTTGTTGCTGGTTTCTTTGGCGTGTCCGTTTGGTTGATCGCTTCGGCGTGTCTGGCGTTGAGCGTGATTGGAATCCCTTCCAGCACCCGCCTCCCCGCCGAGCCGTTCAATATCGACACGCACGTACACATGATCGCCGATGCGCGCCGATATCAGTGGCTGCGCGACCGCAATCGCGTAACCGATATCGATACCGCTCTGTGTGTTGCGCGTGATGACACTGTCTTCTTCGGACACGACCTGGACAAAAACGTCGACGACGAAATGCGCCTGGCCCGCCTGGAGGAGTTGCACCCATGCATCGACTGATCGCGATTGCCCTGGTGCTGATAGTTGGCCAGGCCACTGCCGAGGGCTTGCCATTCAACGTCACCGTCTTTCACGACGCCGAGCGCGGCGCAACCTGCTGGCTTTACTCAGGCATCAATAAAGGCGGCATCAGTTGCTTGCCGGACAGTTCGCTCCTACAGCAGGACACTGCCATCGCCACCCCTGAAAGCGAGGCGGCGCGGGCCTCTTTGGCGGTTTCACCTAGCGAGAATGGCCCCGTCATCGCCACCCCGCTCCCACAAGATGAGAGGTTCCAGCTATGAGCAGCGGAGCAAGAGTAGTGACGCACCGTAACCGTGCCGGCGAGCTGGCCAACCTCGGCTCCCGCTTGGTCCGCCTGGGCCAGATGCTGCAGGACGATCAGACCAAGATCGGCGAACTGATGCGCCTGGCCCAGGAGTGTCGCTTTAATCTGAACCTGCATGTGGCGACTGACTCCGGCCAGGAGGCGGAGTAGTTCATGCGCCAAAACCTCGGCGGGCGTAAGCGTAGGCACTGGACCGAAACAGAGGACGCCACACTCCGGAGCCTCTATGCGGATAGCGATCCTGACACTTTGGCGGAGCATCTGCCAGGTCGGACCTACAGCTCAATAATCACTCGCGCTCACCTTCTCGGTGTTGGAAAGAGCCAGAAGTATCTGCGTGAAGTTGGTTGCGCCAGCATGAAGATCGGAATGGAGCGCTACGGAAAAGAGCTTTGGGAAAAGCCTATAGGGTCAACTCGCAATAGCGGAGATAGAACGCTCTTAAAAGTTGCAAGCCCTGATGTTTGGATCGCTCTACACATTCATGTATGGGAGCAGGCGAACGGGCCAATTCCCGAAGGCTTACTCGTCGTCGCCAAAGACGGAAACCTGAAGAACGTGGACCTACAGAACTTGCGTCTGCGCACATTCAGCGAACACGTTGTTCGAAGCTGCCCGAACTACCGGCACCTCCCCGAAGAGATTGTCGACATCCTGCACCTGCAGAACGAAATCAAAAAAGAGATCAAGAGGAAGAAGTCATGAAGAACAAACTGAGCGATCTGCGGGACCACCTTTTTGCGCAGCTTGAAGCGGTGCGCGAAGCAACTGACGAGAACTTGGCCAAGGAAGTATCCAGGGCGCAATCCGTCTCCGACATCAGCCGCGTGTTGATCGAGAGCGCCAAGGTAGAGATCGATTACTTCCGCCACATCGGCGGAGAGAACGGCGCCAGCAGCTTCATTGAATCGAAGCCTGCGCTGCCTCCGGTAAACAGGAGCTAGCCATGAGCAATAAGCCACTTTTCGACGGTGAGAAACTGGCACTGCTTCGGGCAAGAGCCGGCACCACCCAGCGCGACCTTGCTGAAAACCTCGGCGTCAACGCGAGCATGATTTGCAAGTACGAGGCCGGTACGTGTCAGCCCAGGCTGAAGGTAGTGCTCCGATTGGAGGGCGCATTTTGCGTGGAGCGTGGCGGTCTGTACGTGAAGGTCGCGACACAAAACACGCACAACGAAAACGTGTCGCGACACGAAGAGCGGTGAAGGTATGCGCTATGTGACCGTCAGGAAATTTGCCAGTGAGTCTGGCTACACAGAAGACGCGATCCGCTCAAAGATCCGTGACGGCATCTGGCGGCTCGGTGAGATATGGATCAAGGCGCCGGATGGCCGGACGCTTCTCGACGTAGAGGGTTATGAATCATGGGTAGAGGCGGGAGGGGAGTTCGGGCAGTCTCCGATACGAGTATCGAAATCACGTTCATGTATCGGGGCGTCAGGTGCCGCGAGCGGATCACGCTCAAGCCCACCGCCACTAACCTGAAGAAGGCCGAGCAGCACAAGGCGGCGATTGAGCACGCGATATCTATCGGTACCTTCGACTATGCGGTGACCTTCCCAGGCTCGCCCAGAGCGTCGAAGTTTGCGCCCGAAGCATCCCGAGAAACGGTCAATGGTTTCTTGACCGGGTGGCTGACGGCAAAGGAAAAGCACGTCGCCAGCAGCACCTTCGACGGATACAGGAAGCTTGTCACGCTGCGCCTGATCCCGGCCCTTGGCGATACCATGCTCGTGGACCTGAAACGAAAGGCAGTACGCGACTGGCTGGACACCCTGGAAGTGAGCAACAAGACGCTCAGCAATATCCAGAGTTGCCTGCGCTCCGCGCTCAACGATGCTGCCGAGGAGGAGTTGATCGAGTTGAACCCGCTGGCCGGCTGGACCTACTCGCGCAAGGCGGCGCCGCCGAAAGAGGATGATGTCGACCCCTTCAGTCCAGAGGAGCAGCAGGCTGTGCTGGGCGCCCTCTCCGGCCAGGCTCGCAACATGATGCAGTTCGCCCTATGGACCGGCCTTCGCACTAGCGAGCTAGTGGCGCTGAACTGGGGCGATATCGATTGGCTGCGCGAAGAGATCATGGTGAGCCGAGCGATGACCCAGGCAGGCAAGGGGAAGGCGGAGACAACGAAGACCGTTGCCGGGCGCCGAAGCGTAAAGTTGTTGAGGCCCGCGCTGGAGGCATTGAAGGCGCAAAAGGCGCACACGTTCTTGGCGGATGCTGAAGTCTTTCAAAATCCCCGCACCCTTGACCGATGGACCGGCGACGGACCGATCCGGAAAACGATGTGGGTGCCCGCGATGAAGAAGGCCGGCGTTCGGTACCGGCGACCGTACCAGACAAGGCACACCTATGCCTCGATGATGCTATCTGCTGGAGAGCACCCTATGTGGGTCGCGAAACAGATGGGCCACACTGATTGGACCATGATCGCGCGCGTCTACGGAAGATGGATGCCGGCCGCAGATACTGCTGCCGGTTCCAAGGCAGAAAACTTGTGGCTCGTCAGTACGAGCGAGCGGGTGCCAACTTCAAAAATAATTCCTTAGATTAGCTTTTCCATAAAAATGCTGTTCCAGCGAAGCTTGTATAAAGCAAATATAGCCGCCGCATAAACAGCAAAATACACGGGTGCCATAATTAGTGCTGAAGGAATAAGAAGAGCAAAAGCAATAAGAATAATCACAACATAAAGGTTCATCAGCGGAGAAAACTCGCTCCTGCTCTTTATTCTATAAACTGCCATGCCAATACCTGTCAGATAAATGGCGAGACAGAATAATGCTAAGCGCGCGGTAGAAAGTAAGGCGTAATGACCGGTGCCCTCGTCATTTTTTAATGCAGAGTAACCAAATACCAACATCACCCCAAAATAAATAGCGAAGGCACCAATCCCGCCATACAAGAAATAGGTCTTAAAAAAACCATACTCCCCGCGACACAATTTGCTATTGAAAAAGCCTTTTGAAAAAAAGGCTACAAGGATAATTACGAGGTAAGCCATGACTGTATTCCGTTACGAGTGATGGCAAAAGCATACCATAGCGGTACCACTCATGAATCGCTGCGAATGGAAATGCCAGCTTTATGACAGCCTCGTCGCTGCAGGCTATGGGATATATAGCCTAGACGGGGGTTCAAATCCCCCCGGCTCCACCAACTTTACATCTAAAGACGTCCACGGACGTCTTTTTTTGTGCCTTAAATCTAGCAAAATCAAGGCTTTAGGGTCTATTAGCGTCCATGGATGTCCGGCACAATCCACGCCACCTGGTATTCCAGATGGTATTCCAAGCCCTGCAGTGGTAATTTTTGGAATACCAATTGATGTCATGGAATACCTCATGTGCGCCCAAGCAACCCGCCTCTCTGACCGCCAGCTCAAAGCGGTAAAGCCGAAAGACAAGGACTACGTCCTCAGCGATGGAGACGGCTTACAGCTGCGCGTGAGGATCAATGGCTCTACGCTATGGAACTTCAACTACCGCCAGCCAATTACCAAAAACCGCATCAATATGGGCCTCGGTACCTATCCAGAGCTTTCACTTGCGCAGGCCAGGAAGAAGACAGTCGAAGCCAGAGAGCTTCTCGCCCAGGGCATCGACCCGAAAGAACAACGTAGCGAGTTGGAGGAGACAAAAAGGCAAGCAACCGAGCACACGTTCGAGAACGTGGCATCTGCCTGGTTTGAACTAAAAAAGGATTCGGTCACTCAGGCTTATGCCGAGGACATCTGGCGCTCGCTCACGCTGCATGTCTTTCCATCGCTGAGAACAACACCTATCTCGCAGATCAATGCCCCGGTGGTCATCGAGCTGCTGCGCCCTTTGGAAACGAAAGGTAGTCTGGAGACGGTGAAGCGGCTGACCCAACGACTCAACGAGATCATGACCTACGGCGTGAACTCGGGAATGATCTTTGCCAATCCACTCAGTGGCATCCGGGCTGTTTTCAAAAAGCCGAAAAAGCAGAACATGGCCGCCCTTCGTCCTGAAGAGCTGCCGGAACTGATGGTCGCCATTGCCAATGCGAGCATAAAAAGAACAACGCGCTGCCTGATCGAATGGCAACTTCACACCATGACCCGCCCTGCGGAAGCCGCGACGACTTCCTGGGCTGACATCGACCTCGACAAGAAAATCTGGACGATTCCAGCGGAGCGTATGAAGAAGCGACGCGCTCACGTCATTCCACTGACCGAACACGCGCTTGCTCTGCTAGAGACGATCAAGCCCTACAGCGGCCACAGAGAGTACGTGTTCCCGGCCGACAGAGACCCACGAGATCATTGCAACAGCCAGACAGCAAACATGGCCCTGAAACGAATGGGCTTTGAAGGTCGATTGGTCAGCCACGGCATGCGCTCCATGGCCAGTACTATCTTGAACGAACAGGGATGGGACCCGGAGCTGATCGAGGTAGCACTTGCCCACGTGGACAAAGATGAGGTGCGCAGCGCCTACAATCGTGCGGATTACATAGAGAGAAGACGCCCTATGATGATCTGGTGGAGCGAGCACATTCAGCATGCTGCTACTGGCAGCCTTTCAGTTTCAGCCATTCAAGGAACCAGAGGCCTGAAAGTCGTTTCGATGCGATAGCAAGTTACGGCGAGATATGGGCCCGCATGGACACTGAACATGTCTATGTACAAAAATGTTCAAACCCAAAGAACTAGATCCTGACCACCGGGTAACAGGCGTCTCCCCAGAGCGTGCGTGGGTTATCGAGCATCAGCACAATCACCAGCGGGACCAATTTGCTGAGCAATTTCGCACAATCCGCCCGGCTGACGCTGCTATCCCAGGTTGCACCGCCATGAATCAACTGGTTGCGCAGGGTGTGTTGGTATCTCTGATCAATCAAGCCAAGACCAAGCCCACAGAAAAAGGTCGTGCTAGTTTCCGACGACTACACCGCCTCTTCTAAAGGAAGAAAATTAGTGATAAATTCCGCTTTAAGAAGATCAGCGCTCGGAGAGCCTAATGTCACTTAAGCAAGATATTCTGCGTTTTTTGAGAACCGAGGCCTCAAAGGGCCAGGTTGAGGAGCTCGTGGACGCCGTCAACCGGGCGTATGAGCGTGCTTTTGAGCAGAGCAAAGGTCTTCGGAACCTTCCAACACACCGAAAGCTCGCACAAGATCGAAATTTCTTCGTGCAGGACGTGTTGATCGGTCAGAGCTCTTGGCAAGGTAGCTGTGTCTCCGCATCCCACAACGGGGAACAATTTGCCCTGCTTAGAGCAGGCAGTACACTCATCACCGCATCGGTCGTACCATGGCGGAAGAAAATCCGCCCCTCAAAAGGTCGGCTTAAGAATTCGAGATTGAACGCGTATCTGGAGCACCTCCAGAGAAATCCAGACCTGTTCGAAGGCCAGGATCTGCTAGGTAAGCTGGCCACGGATAGCCTGAATCTCATCATAGCTCCTTTGTCACCCGCTACCAAAAGCACCCTGGACCAATCGAAGCCGCAAGGGCTGATGATTGCAGTGCCTTATGCCAACAATCTAGATAAGTTCCACTTATGGTGCACGGTTCAGGAACTTCTGTTGAGCTACGAAGACGAAGCTGATGATGATGAGTCTGGTGATTCCGTATGGCCAAAACTCCGTATTCGGATGCGGAGTGAAGAAGAAAAGACTGATTCAGAAGATGATCAATAGCGTTATATGAGGTACATGTATCATGCGCATAGGTATTCAAGGTTTTAAACCTGAACGCCTGAAACAGCTCCGCCTTTCTGCTGATATGACGCAGACCGAACTAGCTGAAAAGCTGGAGTGCGCGGCCGGCAATATATCGAAGTGGGAAAAAGGCGACAGCTGCCCATCAGCTCAGAGCTTCAACCGCCTTTGCGAGATATTTTTCACAACAGAAAAATGGCTACTGGAAGCTCCCGTTCAGGGCCATAAAACCAATCCCAGCTTTTATAGAAGCCAGGTGAGCACTCATAAGTCGTCTTGGGAAATCGGGCGAGTTCGTCTGAACTGGCTTGAGGAGATATCATACAAACTTCAGGAGGCCTTAGAATTTCCGCCTGTCGACATCCCACTTTTCGAGGGAGATGACGCACGCCTGATTGATGATTCTGACATTGAGCGGCTTGCCACCAACTTTCGAAAAAAATGGGGCCTCGGAAATGGACCGATAAAAGATGTCGTCCACACACTTGAGAAATCAGGGGTTGTTGTAGCAAGGGACGAGATCGGATATGTAAAAATGGATGGAATTTCGAAATGGTCGTTAGTTGATAGCCGCCCTTATGTACTCCTTGCCGCAGACAAGGCCGCTCCCATCCGGAATCGGTTTGACGCTGCTCACGAGCTTGGACATATCGTACTCCATAGCAAAATTTCTAATGAGCAATATTTGAGTCATTATGACTTAATCGAGAGACAGGCTCACCGTTTTGCGAGCGCATTTCTAATGCCCGCGGAGAGCTTTAGTCACGAAGTCAGCTACGCGACGCTGGATACTTTCCACTCAATGAAACCCCGATGGAATGTTTCAATTGCCTCAATGATAAAGAGGTGCATTGATCTGGAGCTGGTTTCCCCTGACGCAGGTATAAGACTTTGGAAAGCTAGGTCAGCTCGAGGATGGGTTAAGTCAGAACCACTGGACGACTCAATACCTTTTGAACAGCCAAAACTCCTTTCACGCAGCGTACAAATGCTTGTGGAAAACAAAATCCTATCAAAGGATCAGCTGAGGAACGAATTAGGTCTACCCACCGCTAGGCTTGAGAGACTATGCAACTTACCTAAAGACTATTTTTCAACAAGCAGCAAAGATAGAGTGCTGGACCTTCGACTTCGAACTTCCAGTTCGAGAACAAGTAACTCAAATCCAGCTAACGGCCATCAAAAGGTCTTACAATTCCCTAAGAAACCATCATGAAATAGATCAGTTGCTGCCGTATAAGTGGCAAACGCTTTAATCACGCAAGGTGTGATACCCGGACGCATAAGCGTCCGGCCAACACACCTTCCTGCCCCCTGCCTAGTGAAGAGGGGCAACTAATGCAATTAAAAACCTTTGAAGGATTGCCGAGAGGATTCACACACGCGGCAGGTAGGCTTTTTTTGGCAGAAACCTATCTTCAAAACACGCAGGAAATGGGTCATCGGTATGCATGCCCCCAACCGGTTTGCGCAGGTACTGTTCCCAATCGTCCGTCACATTACGCAGATCGATCTCGTCGTTGAACTCGGTATGACGGCAGGCATCCATACGCGTCTCGACCGCATGCTTGAGTAATACGAATGAGGCTAATTGCTCCTGGTCGAACGAACGTGTGAGATAGGGATAGTGAATCGCCAGTTCAGCCTCTCCTTTCTCTTGCAACTGCCGGTTTATTCGACCGAACAGCCGATCCACACGGCCTACTCGCTGCTCGTTGTCACCAGGCGTCCAAGCGATACCATAGTGATGCACCTTGCGGCATTGCAGATGCAGATTCACACCTTCCTGGAATACCGAAGTGGCCACTAGCACGTTTGGATAAAAAGGACTGTTGAAGCCAAGAATCAGCCGCTGCCGGTTACCTGACTGACCACTGGCGAACCAGGCAGGGCTTTGCAGACTGGTGAGAGTGCGCCAATCTTTCTGCCAGTCCGCCAGCGCATGATCGGTAATTTTTTCACATATTTGCTCGAAAGAATCCAGGGCCGCGATGAAGTACTTCCGGATCAGCGAACTTGGAAGGCGCGGTGTCATCCAATCGACAAAAGCAAGGTAACGCTGCTGAGCATCGCCACCATGAGAGGTGCGACGAAACTCAGTGAACCAACTATAGAGTTCGATGATTACGGGGCTAGCAAACAGGAAGCCTGCTTTCACATAATTGCCGAAGTTTTCGGCAATACCTCGATTTCCCGTCTCGGGGTCCAGCCAGACATCCAGTCTCTGACGCGTAGTTTCGGGCAGCCCTTCATACATCAGGCTCCACAGGCTCGGCATTGGCCTGTCGTAATCGATTTGTGTTCGGCCAGCCGTATCTCCCAGTTCGCTGCTACTCGCTCCCCCCTGATGTGATGCAAGACGCGCCTGCAGCGCCGCCGTACCGTAGTCGTCGCGATCACGTTCGCCAACATGTTTGCGGTCATACCGCGTATACCCGCCTCGGCGGTAGTCACTTGCCGGCTCCAACAACAAAGAGAACAGGCTCTCGGGCTTGCGCAATCGCAAGCTGAAATTCGAGCAGTCCGTACTGCGCTCCTTGTGGTTCTTCTTCACTACAAATAGATCAGCAATGCGGGAGGCCAGCTTTTCATCGCTTTCGTGAGCATCGGCAACATCTGTTTGATCCTGCTCATCTAGCAGATCCTGATCGCCCAAATCCTCAGATGCCTGCTGCCTGACAAACTGATTGAAATAACTACGCGACCAACCCGTCTTCCGCCACCGCTCTAATAACCGCTCCTGATCTTCCGGTTGCCAGGCCTGGACAATTCGTCGCGCCAGCATCTGGTCACTGGCTGCATTCAAGCGCTGGGTGATTTCCCGGACCGAAGCAATCCGCCGCACAAACACCAGATGCTTGTGTTCGTGCAAGGCGATGCGCGTATCAAAAACATCTTCAGGCTGGCACTCGCGCATCAGCGCGTCGTATTTAGGATGCTCGGGATAGCTGTGGAAATACTCACGGTGCAGTTGGGTTAGATGATTAAGAATCTTCGTATCCGGGGCGCCAGAAAATGCCTGTGTGGAGTGATCCTGTTCCGCCTGTGCAGCATCAATAACGTCGACATCCAGCTTGGTGCCAATGGATTCGAATCCCTCGAGGTAGCCGTACAAAAACCTGCGATTGCTACCAGCCTGCCCCTGTTGTTGCACGAGTTTTTTCTGATACAACGCGAAGAACATCTCGGCTTCAGGATTGTTCTGGAAGCTTGCCGGCAAGGCTTTTTCATGACGATAGTTGTACTTGTTGCGGTAGCCTTGTGCGCCCTGCATCAGACGCAGACGCCGCAACGCATATTTGGTTAGAAGCTCATCAGGCTCTAGTTGTCGCCCGTCGACCGGAGTATCGATGAAATAGCCGAGAATGGCCGCTATATCCTTGAGCGAGGAATGACTGGGCGTAGCGGTCAGCAGTAAGACTTTCTGCCCGAGCCGATTGCCCAGTTCACCGAAGAATTTCCGGGCTGCTTTGGCGCGCTGTGACCCTCCATCAGCGTTGCGGAAATAATGGGCTTCATCCACGACGATTAGATCGAACCCCTTGTCACCCAGCGATGACTTGAGTTTTCGGTGAATGCCGGCCGCGGCTTGTTGCGCTTTTGCCAACACGTCACCCTCTTCTTTTTCGCATTTCAGAACCAGGTTGCTGAGCGAATAAATCGTGGTGAGATAAAGTTGCCCACTGCCCTCACTGACCGCTTCCGCCAGATCCGCAAGCCGCCAGTGCATTTGCGCTTCATGTAGCGGTCTGCGGTCGGGCGCATCGCTGGTCAAATGCTCACCGCCCCGGTAGTGGTCACGCAGGAAGGCCGCATATTCCCGCGCCCAGTGATGGCAAATGTCCCGATTGGGTGCCATAACCAGCACCCGGGCAGAGGGCTTCAGTTTCCATAACAGCGCCATGATACCTAGCGCCTGAAACGTCTTGCCCATGCCGACCTCATCGGCCAGCAGTGCCACGTTGTGCATAGACAGTTTGTTCCACAAACCAGCGACACCTTCGGCCTGACGCGCCGGCATTGAAATACGCTCGCTGCTTGCGTAATGCCAGTCGCGATCAGTCGCGTCGAAGTTGATCCAGTCCGCGACCTGTTCTGGCTTCAAGCCCCCCCACTCACTGCCGCGCATAGTCACATTCCTGTTCGACGCAGCGAAGATAGTCCAGATGTTTTTCCAATCCCCGCGGCAATTTTGGCGGCACCACTCTCAATGTCGACCACAATTCCTGTGCGGGCTTGCGGCGCTCGTAGCTCCGGTATGACCGCACTGCCTGGTCGTAAAGCGAATTGACTTCCTGTGCGAGAAACCAGTTGAACACGCTGGGTTGACTCCCTTGAAGTTGTTGGCGCGTTTTGGCCGCCAGTTCCTGCAGACAACCTGGGTAGCCGAAAAGCCATTTCTCCAGTTGTACCGTTTCCGCGACTGTGTTCAGGCGCTCCCGAAAATGCTCAATCGCTTGGAACAGTCGGAAATAAGACAACGCATCATGTTCGATAGAGGCCGAAGGTATCGGCAGGTCTTCATCCGGCCCGGCACCTGTACGCAGGCACGCGCGGAGCACCGTGTTGTTATCGCTCTGCGGATCAATTTGAGTGACCAAACTGTCGAGCAAATCCTTGAGCGACTCGAATCCTTGCGCACGCCGGAAAGACTGACCGCTTTCAACAATAATCCCCCGATAGACCGGAGGGGTCTGGTTCCGCAGAAGAATGCTGTAGCTGTGATCCGCCAGCATTGCCTCATTATCCGGGGTAATCCGCTCGATCGGC
This sequence comes from Pseudomonas sp. WS 5059, assembly GCF_012985525.1. Taxonomy (NCBI): domain Bacteria; kingdom Pseudomonadati; phylum Pseudomonadota; class Gammaproteobacteria; order Pseudomonadales; family Pseudomonadaceae; genus Pseudomonas; species Pseudomonas sp. WS 5059. The sequence goes on from NZ_JAAQWO010000010.1 coordinate 125,884, forward strand.
GTAAGCGAAAAGATTCCACCCTGACGTCGCGTCCTCCAGTGCAGGGGAATCGCTTCGTTCACACCCGGCAGCTTCAGCCAATAATTACTGTTGGGTTTGTTGGCGCACCACTGTCCCGTCACCGTAAAGCAGGCTCTCTTCCAGTCGTAATGCACGTTCAGGTCGAATGGCAGTTCCTCTGGAATGGTCAGGCTATCCTCTAGCAACAACAGGTCGCTGGCAAAGTCAGCCTCGGTGACATCGATGGGGTCTCCAAGCATGTCTGCGTTGCGCTTGTAGTTCAGTACGATGCCCGCTTCGATATTGCGCTGCTCGAAACTGCTGGTACCTGCGTGCGTGAAATTCCACGATCCGATCGCCAGGCGGCACCCCTTGGTTGAGCGAAACAACCATGCCTTGGCGTGAGTTATTTCGACGAGGTTATGGCGAAAGGAAGGGTTGTGATGAAAAGCCAGGCTCTCATCGTCAATACTCGTTGCCAGTGCTTCGCTCCAAGGCGTTCGGAAGTAGCGGCCCTCGAGCCGGTCTGCGACCAGTGCCACTTTCAACTTGGGATTGCCCGACACTTGCTGAAGTCGAGCCAGCAGATCGGGCAGGTCCGCCGCCAGGTACGGTGACCACACCTGCAAAGAAGTGATCCTGTCCTGCGCCATGAGTCGATGGAGAAAAGTGTCTCGGTCAAAGCTGTGCACGAACTGCCAATCGGAACCGTTGTTCGCAAAGCGTCTGTCGGGCCAATCGAACGTCAGCTCCCACGGTTCGATCAATGCATTGAAAAACGCTTTTATCTGTTTGTATTGCCCGACATTGCAGACCCGATGAAAAGTGAACACTTCCTGATTGCGTCCCCAGCCACCGACCGTCAGGTTGGCACTGCCCGCGCCTAACACCATCTGTCCCGACTTGCTCTCAAGGTAGATGACTTTCGGATGAAATAGAGACTGGTCTGTGAAGCCATCGTCTTCACTGAATGCACGCGCTGAAACGCAATGAACATGGATGGCCGTACGTTTGTATTGTTCGGCCCCCAGCATGCGTTTGTCGCAGAAGATCCGAAAATCAATGTCTTTTTCTACCAGATACAATTGGAAGCTTTCGTAGTCCATGCGATTGCGTGGCTGATCCATGCCCAGCACTGCCGGCAGCAGGTAAGTTTCGACAAAACCGATATTCAGGTTGAAGCTAGTCAGCCAGACCCGGCGTATTTCGCCCAGTTCCTCCAACTGCTGCTTGAAGGCATCGAGCAGCTTCATGCTGCCACTCCCTGCAAGCCGCCGAGCAAATGACGAAACTGGGGAATGTAATACTGATGAACCCAACAACCCAACGGCCTGTCGGCGAGGGTCGGTTCACTCCGAGGCCGAACATGTAGCTTGAGCTGCGCGCCATTGACCAATGTCAGCCACGGCGACTGCCCGCGGCTTTCCATGACTTGCGCATGGTAGTTCAGCAATGCGCATATCTGGGTCGGTACGTCACCCTGCCTGGACAATATCAGCAAGCGATTCAGCCGTGATTGACCGGTTGCCGAAAGCACCGAAGACATCGCTACGTTCTCTTCAATGGGGGCGGCATAGGATGCCAAGGTGGCGGCATTACGGCCGAGGGCCTCCCAGCGTCGTTCAGCCTGCTCCAAGGATTGGGACTTCTCGGCCAGCATTAAGTTGAACAACAGATCCAGCTCGCCCAGTAAAGGCTCAAGCAGCCGCACGTGTTCAAGCTTGTCCTGCGCTTCTGGCGGCAGCGGGTGCTTCACCGCCTTCTCAAACACGGCGGCAGCGGATGCGCTGCTGAGCCCTTCACCGCTCTTGGCGGGTGAGAGCACCTTGTACAACGCTCCCGGTGCTCCCTGATCCAGCTCTGTGACGGAAAGCCAGAAGTCGCACGTCCTGGCGCCGACAGCCGCCGAAGAAGGAAAGGCTTCAATCAGAGCCAGTTTAAGCGTCGTGGGTATGTCGGAAAAATCCCGCTTCGGCTCGCCACTGTTGCTCGCCAGCAATTCCCGCAGATGCAGGCGCAGTACGCCATAGAGGCGGGAGAGTGTCGGGACACTCTTGATCAGTGCCTCTGCGCTTTTCCACAGCGGTGCGGACGTCGGCAAACTGTAGTGATACTGACGATTGAAAAAGCCAATCTCCACCAGAGGAGTCTTATAGCGACCGCTCACACCAAGCATGGTTTGACGAACCAGTACCTGAGCCTCGCTGTTATGGCTGAACGTAAGCCGTGGGTTCCCGCCGCGTTCGTACCACCTGCGTCGCGCCTTGCTGATCCCCAGCACACCAGTGCTTTCCAGGTCGGCAGTGTCTTGATGAGCAATGACGCTATAGACGTACAAGTTTTCCAGGTATACCAGGCAAGCATGCTTGAAGTTGAGATCATTTTTGCCGGCGTAGACTTTTTTCAAACCGCTGCCTAACGCGACCGAGTCGTCATCAATCAGGTTCTTGATCAACCAGTGATTGAACAGATTCAAGGTGTAGTTGCGGATATCGTTGGAAATCGAACTGATCCGGTTCTGAAAAATCTGCTGGCCAAACGCCGACCAAATCACCTGCAACCCCAACGGATCAATATTCAGTTCACTGCCAAGACTGTCATCATACTCGGTCAAAAACTCATTTAGAAACATACATGGATACCTTCGCAGCCCAGACACCAAAAAATCAAATAGCCGCCAGAACTACAGACGCGCCATGCCTAGTCACGTGCAAACCTGCCATCCTGACCGGCTAGCAGTGTGTGAGGCTGATAGCCGGGCGGGCCGTCTGAGACCCCGCACCTGCATCCTTGCTAGTAACTGTTGGTTCAAGTTCTCAGAGTCCACCGAAATTGAAGTTGCGCATCATATCCGTGTTGAAACGCTTCAATATGTGACAGCCAACTTGATTTTTTTGGACGTATTCCACACTTGCCCTTAAAGTCGGCCCTCAGCCCCTCGCCACTATTACTTCCCGTACCATTACGCCCTAACGCGATCCAAAGACAACGCTGGCCCTCAAGTGATACTGCTGAACCGCTCCGGAAATCCGGAGCTATTCAGCAGTGTCACTATTTGTCCAAAGAGAGGAATAGTTGCGTCCCTTCGTCTGCAGCGGCACGTATAGGGGTTTGAATTTTCTCCATAAGCTCTGCGCCCATATTTCCTATCTCGAAATTGAAACGGGTGGAGTAAGCATTTTCGCTACGCGTTGCCTCCCAAAAAGAGAGCCCCTGGTCAAACTGAATGGTCAAACTTCGACCGGACGCAAGCCCGATACGTAATTGACGGTAATGAGCGAGCACAGGCTGGCTCAACACTTCACCAATCAGACCGCAATACTCAATCGCCTGAAGAATAGCTCTGTCACGATCTTCGCTACTCAACCAGTCATGCCAGCACTTCCAGGAGGTACGGCTTGACTCACGAAGGTACTTACGCCCCAGAATTTTGACCGAGAACTCCTCGCCGCTGCGCTGCTTTAGCTCGTACAGAATGTTGACTAGGACGCAGGCGGTGAATGGGTTGCATACATAGCGATCGGAGTACGACACGGTCTCAATTGGGTCTTGGCCGCTCAATGCAAAGTCAAGTAGGCCGGCTTCAGGCTCAACGGCATCCCAGAACCGTTTTGCAAAGCCGCTCAGGGAGCCATCCAGCTCGCTCCCCAGCTCGACTTTCACGATTCCCGGTGCCGACGCCGATGCTTGGTTCAGATCCTGAGCCGTGATCAGTCTTGCTTGCGGCAAGGCTGGAAGCACCCCGTACACGATGCACGATCCAGCAGCGACGGGGTTCCAATCTTTGTTAGGTATCAGTAGTCCCTCGTCATTACTCGCCCAGGCGATATGCTGTTTCTGGCTGGACAGGACCGTATTTAACGTCAGCACGCCGACGTCTAACAACGACTGTTCGACTTCGATATTAATGTTGTTCACAGCCAGGCGATGCAGCCACTCTTTCTGATCAGAGGGCAGCTCGTTGAAGGTGCTTTCTGTCAGGCGCAACGCTATTTGGTGACCAGCCCCCTCCCAAGCCAGAAGTCGGTGACGCAGTTTTCGAGCGATAGCCAGATCCCACTCTGCGGCTGGCGCTGGCAGGTAAATCGAGAGTGTCTTGGGCAAATTATCAGCCGCAAGCTCACGCTCAATCGCCCCATACAGTGTGACGATCTCCGGTCGTGTATCCACGCCAAACACCTTCAGCTCGGCTGGCAGGTCCAGCTTCACCAACCAGTCCTTGTTGATCCATTTCAGCGCTTCATGACGATCCAGACGGTCTGCTTCAAAACGGGTATCGAAGCTCAATAGGCAGCACTGGCATGCGTGACTGCAATCGCAGTCGAGTCGGTCAATCACTCGTTCCCACAGGCCTCGCTCATTCAGCAAACCCACCGCTTGGGTCGCGTAACCTCCGCTGCGCTGATCGAACACACGAATCGCGCTGGCCCAGTGTCCGTCGATCTGGATGTTCTCGCAGTCGCAGCCAAGCTCGTCTGGCTGCACGCACAGTTGCTCGGCAATTGCATCACGCAGGGCAATGGCGATGGAATAGCCGGTATCTTCATCCTTGAGCGGCTCACCGCTATCAGGATTGAACAAGATTAGTTCCAGGGCGTCGGTAATGCTGTCGTTACCCAGATGGATAGCCTGTTTGATTTTCCATGAGTTATAGCTGCCCGGACAGACGTTTTCGCCCGAGTCGTTCTTGCCGCCGCGCAGGCGTCGGTGCGTTTGCCCACTACGAAAGGTATGAGCAAGGCGCTGCTCATTGGCCGCAGTCGAGTCCGAACTGTCATCAACTTCCAGCATCGGTTCTGCTCGACCGCATTCAAGGCATATTGCAAAGCCGTTGCCGCCAGCCCCAGAGGTGTAATGAAACAGGTGTGCTTCATGGCTGCTTCGGAACTGTCCCAATGCAGGGTTCGACAAGGCAATCCAACTCGCAGGGACGTTCAGCAACGGCTTTTTGACCGGCACATACGCCAATGACTCAATGGCGGTATGTGGCTCTGCAAAGAAATCTACGGCAAACCCGGACGGAACAAGGTACTCACGAATATTACCCTTATCGACGTCAGCGCCACATTCCGGACAGTTAAGATTGAGTCCGGGGTTGAGCCCCGTTCCGCTGGCCCCACAAGCACCACACTTCCAGGCTTTCTTTATCAATTGCAGCTCTTTGACGTTTTCCTCGGAGGCCGGGGCATGCCAGTTGAGAGTAATCCCTCCTGACTTGTATACCAGGCCATCCATCACCAGTTCTGCGCCAGGGCCATACTCGCGAAGGCCAGTAATCCGGTCGCGGGATGCCAGGTCACGGTAGCGTCCCCTGTTATCCTCGCGGCCTGCGCCTCCTTCGTTTGACCTGAAGTTTTGCATGCACTGGTTGTCGAAGCTCACGATGTCGGTCGGGAATCCGTATCCCGGCAGGAACCGGCGGCCAGCCAGTTCACTTAGCAGATACTCCTTCTCGACTCGAGCCAGTTGCGCGGACATCGCCCGATAAGCAGCAGCCGTCTTGTTACCAATCCCATCCAATTGAGACTTACTGATCGAGTGTTCGCCTACCCATTTCTGTTGAATTTCGCGCAAGGCTTTCAATGCATCATTCAACAATCCAGACACAGGCATTGACGACAACACGCTGCGCCGGGTGATGCTGGCGACCGCCTCGGTGACCGCAGCGCAAGCGCCATGAGACTCACCCTCAACCCAGGCGCAAAAACGCTCGGCCAGGGAAACGGGAAGATCTCCATTCAGAAAGAAGGCCCCCACGGTCATGGATTTGATTTCCAAGGCACCTGCGATGTTTTTCAACCAGTGAGAAAGTAGCCAGGAATTAACGTGACGCTGGATTAACGCGGGACTTTGCAGAGAAACCTTGGGCATCCGCATGCCGGTATTGAACGGCCAGAGCGGATTGCGGAACACAGCCTGATCATGTGGTGTGTTCTTGCAGACGGTCACTGCCAGTGCACGACCTTCACGTCGACGACCGGCGCGACCAGCGCGCTGCAAGTAGTTCGCCGGATGCGGCGGTACATTATTCATCGCAACCACCGTGATACCGCCGATATCCACACCCATCTCCATGGTGGTGGAACAGCTCAACAGGTTCAGTTTGCCTAACTTGAAGTCAGTCTCGTAGCGATCGAGCTTCTTCTTTGGCTGTTGAGCCGAGTGCTCGGCAGAACGGAAATAGTGCCCGCCCTCGACTACCAGGTCAGCAACGTCAGACCACAAGCCTTGCTGGCGGAGCTGGACGATCCCTGGTTCGTTTTCACTCCAGTCACGTATCGCCAGCAGTCCCTCGTCACCATGCATATCGATCAGAGACTGCGCCGGCACCGGCAACGTGTAAGGCTTCACTATGGCGACGTGATTGCGGTCATTTCGTGGAGTGTAAGGACTCAAACCCTCGAAGGGGGTATCGATAAATCGGCGACTCACCGTGCAGAAATAGACCGTTTTCGGAAGACGGAAACTTAGGTCAGCCAGATCCAGTTGATAGCCATCAGCTTTATTGGTGAGCAGTCTGACTTGCTGGGTCAGCACCTGCCAGGCGTCCTGCAAAATGGAGTCGATTTCCTGATCATGCGTTTGCACTGACCAACCAAATGCCTTGCAGAGCATAAGGATCGGGCGCGACTGTACGCTGGAGCCCTTATTAACTGAAGGCCAGCGGACAAAACGTCGACCTGGCTTGTCATTGGTGTCTGAAGGCAACAGCCACTTCGGTTGAATTTTGGCACCAATAAGCGACTGCCAACGCTTGTCGATATTCAGGATGGTGTTTTCACGAACATAGAAATCCATAATCACTTTCAGGTAACTGCGCCACGAATCCACGCCTTTACCGCTGGGCCATGCCGGAGGTGTGCTGGTTACCTGAGCTAGCTTCGAGTAAGTCACTTGCACCAGGCCCATGGTCTCCAGGCTGTTGGCGCGTTTCGGGCGACGATAGAACTCACGCGCCATCAGCATACCGGCCAACGCCACACTGTCGTGCGGGCCAAAAACGTGCGGTGCCAGACCACGGTAGTAGTCGAGGATACCGATTTCCACCTCAGGAATGCTCGAAAGCTGGCTGACCATGGCAGTCCAGCTGATTTCTGCCGGACCTGCGTTATCGCGCAGAGCAACAAGCATGTCGAAAAGCATTTTCTCCATCGGATCGCGATCAGCTTTTGCTTCCAGCGCGGCGAGACTGACCTGCTGGGCACTTGTCAGCGTATTGACGGACTGCGAACTGATTAGGTGGTGGTAGACCAACCCCCGGATACGGTTGCGTTCCGAGTCCTGCTGCAACTTGACCGCAATCCGGGCCGTGCCCTGCCGGCTGTCAGTGAATGAGATCAACTTGCGGCCCTGGAACGGCTTGCCTTGAGGAGTTTTATCCTCCGGGCAGTACTCCAACAACGTGCCAATGACCGTACCCAGAGTAAACGGCGCACCAATACGGTGAGCGCGCATGATGCTGCGCGTTTTGCTCTGATTGGTGCAGCACGGGCACTCGTTTACAAGGCTACGAAACAGGGTTACTTCAATGCAGTCTTCGGTTGGTGTATTGATGAACTTCTGGCTGGCGCGATCCAAATGCTCGGTGTAGCAATCCTCACCTGGGCGATTGGTGATCAGCACCGGGGTACGCATTGCTTCGCCGCCATCGTCGGCTTCCACGTCGTCCCCACCCTCTGCATCCATGGGTTCCGAATTCATGGAGAATTCGTCGTCCTGATTAAAGGACTGATCTACCAACCGATCTCTTTCGCTCTGATACCCCTGCAAGAACAGCTCTGTACACTCTTCGCACTTCACCAGAGGCATTAGTGGAGCGTTGCAATCACAATGTGTGCGGTCATCGGTGTAGACCATGCCAAACGGCCAGTCCTGATTGCCGAGTGCAGTTCCCGGTTTGAGCTTGCAGTTTTTGTCGATGCAGGCGCGAATGATTGGGATCACACCATGGAAGAGGTGACCACGAAGAGGTAGGAAAGCAAGTCCCTCAGCATTCTTGGTGCCAGTCATCAAATCGAGCCAAGCCAGCAGCACGCTCAGGGGCAACCCCGATATTTCCTGAAGGGCTGTAAGGGTTTGCGGCCGTGTTTCACCGCCCGGCACAAAGGCGTCACGCAGACTGACGGCTATTGGGCTTGCTGCCAGACGCAAATAGCGTTGTGCAGAAACTTCGTGGTCGGGGTCGATGTCTGCAATGCCTTGCGGGGAGTCATCTACTTTATTCGCGGCCAGTACCGGTAGCGCCGGAATCTCGCGTCGCCCCTGTACGACGTGAACCTGATCCACTGAAATACCACCGATGTCTGCCAGAAAACTGCGCAAGTTTTCAATTGTCTGCTCATCCGAACCAAAGGTGGCGGATGTTGCAACGAATCGAACGTCTTCCGGTTTGACCTTGAACGCTAGCATTACCCGGCGCAACAAGAGAGCCATTTCAGCCGCTTGGGAACCGATGTAACTGTGGGCCTCGTCAAGAATAATCCAGCGCAACTTGCCTTCCGACTTCTGAAGCAGCGGCGCATCCTCTTTACGAATCAGCATGTACTCCAGCATGGTTGCGTTAGTGACCAGGATCTGCGGTGGACTATCGCGCAATCTGGTGCGATCGATCACCTGACCTTTGTACTTCTGGTCTGTCGCCTTGCGCTCGTTTTCCAAAGCACCCGTGTAGAGACAGTGGCGTATCTTGCCGTCGAAACCATCCGTCCAGGCATCCAGACGGCTTTGCTGGGAGTTGATCAGGGCATTGAGCGGATATATGAACAGCGCACGGATGCCTTCAGGGTCGACGGTAGCGTCAACTTCATTAGCAAGCTGATTGAGCACAGGCACAAGAAAGCACTCAGTCTTACCGGAGCCGGTGCCGCTGGTCACCACCAGTGATTGCGGTTTTGGATGGTTCAGCACCTCCCACGCACTCAACTGATGTTCAAACGGGTGCCGATCAGAAGGGAAGGCATACTCCTCTGCTAACTCCTTGGGCGGCGCAGCCATTACCTGCGCCAACTTACGATTCAGAAATGAGCCGCCAGCCAGTGACGACATGGTTTCCTGGCTTTCCTGCCAGCCGAAAGTCGGCTCGAAAACCGGGTCAGCCAGCAGTGCTCCTTCGGTGCCTGGCACCGCTGTCAAACGGTCATGCAGAAACTGACGCAAAGGCGCATTACCGATCCCAAGCAAGCCAAGCGCCGCACGCTCGCTGCGCTGTGTCAGGTTGTGCACCAATGAACTGAAATAGTTTTTTTTATAGAGCATGGTTAGTTCTTCAAATTCAGAGAGGCAGTGTGGGCCATAGCTAGGCTCAACTCGTAAGCGGAGTCAAACCAGGCGGCATCGAATTGGCGAGCGGCGCGCAGAGCAAAAAGGCGCGAGGAGTCCCCTTGCCAGAACTCACTTTTTCCGGCGCACGCATCAAATCCCACCATGAACGGCAGCATCGTCGCCGGCATTTTTACGTCATCCGCGCTGAGCCGTACGCGCTTTAGGAGGAGCTTGCCGTTGTCGGTGCGTAGAAACTCCTTCATCAAGTTTCCAGGCAGCATCGGCCAAGGTTGATCGTCTGCATAATTGCGATGAAAAAACTGCTGCATTTCACAGTCCGGCCCATCAAGCAGCCGACCAAGCCACAGTTCCGTCAACATCTGTGGGTTATTGAGAAAAAGGCGAGCATCCTGGGTATTGCCATCGAAGTGACGATGAATACCCTGATCAAAGATGAATTTCAGAGCGGGCTGCCAGCGCGGCAGGTACTGGCTTTTGCGCTGAATGTCCCTACGGATGATTGGCAGCAGCGCAGTGTCGGTCACCAGCGCCTCTTTCAACACCTCAAATGCCTGAAGCCATTGCGAAGGAGAAATCAACAGCCATTCAAAAGGGAGCTCAAGCGGCATGCGCTCTACCATGTTGGCGGCAAAGCCATCCAGCAAAAGCGTGACCATAACAAGCGCAGAAGGCGTGCGGATCAGCGCTTGGTACAGATCAAGACTAGGTAATGGGAGGTGCTGCAACTTATCCAGCAACGCCTCAAGTAACACCCAATCCTTATCCATCGGGGTCAACGCCATCTGTTCCAGTCGGCTGATCAGCAGCAATATGCGATTATCGTGATTCGCTTCACAAAGAGCCTTTTGTAGTGGTGAAAACCCTTCCGCCTGGGCGTCCCCTTGCGGAGGTGCGACGCACGGGCGGCAACGGTAGTTACTTTCAGCGCTGGCGTAGATCAGCCATGGGCTGGCGACGTTATCGGGAAGGTTTAGCCCCCAACTACCGGTGAATACTTGCTCGGATAAATGTAACGATAACGGCTCGGGGTCACGATTCGGTAACGCGAGGGGGAGCGCCATTAGCAAGCCCTCCGCATCCTCTCGCTCCAGCAACAAATCGCGCCGTCCATCATTGACCGAAACGAACGGCGAATGACTGTGTAGGCGAGCGACGGTGGAGTAACGACCGACGTGAAAGGTCCCTCGAACTCGATGAGCGTGGACGAACTGCATCGTCACGCTCATGTCGAGCCCGGTATGGCATGACAGTATTTGCTGGATGGGATTGATCAGTTCAAACAAACGTATTTCACGAGTGCCTGTATAGCGAATTTCACGTGTAAGCGCGTTAGGTTGGTCTGTGCTGTGCGCAGTCAACCGTACTTGCCAGGCGTCGGCGCCAGTGGGAGACATTAGGATTGCCCGACAGCCCATTAGCTCCTCAACCGACAGATTTGCTCCTTCCCGGATAGACTCTTGCCTGGCATCCAGAAGAACGGCCCCTTGCCCCGGGAATGCCAGGGTCAGCTTCTGCTCCCCCTCCGGCCATTGAATGAGTAGCTGAACCGAGGTAGCCGGCGCCGCAGCCTTGCTTTCTACCGTCAGGACATTCGTATTGTTTTCATAGGTACGAGACAGCGTGATATCCGGACTAGCGCAGGTGACATGAATATCAGGCCAGTTCTCCAGAAGGATGCAACCCTTGGCGGGATCTGCACTCGGAGTAAAACTAATAGATGCATTGGCAGGCAAAACAACGGCACGGGAACGTAATAGACGTTGCCCTCCTCGGGACCAGCTTAGCCAGCATAGTCCCGGGGCTTTTGCCTGAGCGAACGGTGTGTCTATGCCATTGGATCGAGTATAGAGCTCGCTGACGGGAGCATAGGTAAAGCTGCCACCCGCCTGTTGGACACGCAGGCGAGGATTGCCACGGAAGAGCAGCCCCGGCACGGAGCCCGCATCCAGAGTCTGCCCTTGCCAATACGCATCAACTCTGGGGGCAGCATTAGGGCTCACGGTGACGTAATAGGACTGCTTACGATAGGTAAACTGCGTCTTACCCTGAGAGATTATCAGCAAGACCTGATCGCCGGGCATGCCCTCGTGTAGAACAATGGCGTCGTCGCCTTCCGAGTAGAAAAACGCGTTGGCGGGGATGAGGGCTATCGCTCTGCCCCCTTTGAGCGTAGCGCTGCCCTGCCCGATAAGGCTGGCGAAAGGTCGGCAGTCTTCAAACAGCAAGGGCTCGTCGAAGCTAATTGGCTCCCCCCCAGGCAGATGCGCTGTATGTATCGCCTGACCGTTGCGACTGAGGATCAGCTGCGCTCCCGCATGGAGGTTTTGCAGGGAAAGCCCCTTGCGTGCAACGAGTTGATAGCCGCCTCCGCGACGCAGGGCTTCACCTACCAGATGCTCCTTGCCCGCAACCAACAGCAGCAACCGGAACTGGTGAGGCAGCTTATCGGGAGCAATGCCTAAGGCGTCAGCCAGTTCTTGTGTCGATGTCTGAGCCAGCATCTCAAATGCCATTTCAAACACGGGCATTCCATCATCGGACGAAAATCGCAAACCACGGACAATCTGAAACGGTACGCGACTGTTCTGCACGCTGATAGTCGCAACGCTGGCGACAAGCCCCTTGATTAGCGTGGTAGCGACGGCACTATCCAAAGCTAGCGGAAATCGCATTTCCCAGTCAGGGCATTGCTGCTGAAGCTTCAAGAGTGGATCGGACTCATTTTGAAGCTTGTATTGCTCGCGAAGCTGCAATACGCCCCACACCAGATCGCGGAGTAATTGGTAAATAAGGTCCTGGCGATAGCTTACTGGAAGTAATGCCGCCTGCGTCTTGATGGCATCCAGCAAGTCATCCTGGTGTAGGCTGCATCGAAGCGTTTGCTCAAGCACCATTCGTAGAAGACGAGACAAGCCGCCTTGAGCGGTCTCGAGCAGACGCATGGGTAGGCCACCGTTAATGGCGACATGTCCAATGTAGCGCTTGCCCTCCCCCCTGATTTCGGTGGTCAACTGCCATTGGCGGTGGCCTGCCAATACGTGGCGACTTGTTTGCTCATGGGTCATGCCGGGTTGTCCGGCCGCGAGGCAGAGCGGAGCCCAGCGCCAAGCTCCGCCGGCGTATTCACGCTTCCACCATTCCGCAGCAAACAGAAGCCATACCTGGCAGTACTCTGCACTACCAACGGCAAAACTTGGAATCGCACGAAGACATTGCTTTAGCTCGTTGTACTGAGCTTCTGTGGTTTTGTAAGCGAATAGCGGCCGGCCATCCGGAGCATCAAGGCCTTTTTCAGAAAGAAAACGGCTAATCCATTGGTTAAGCTGCACGTCTAGCTCCATCTATTCGCATGCTGGGCAGGGGTGTCGATGGTCGATACCTCCCGATTTCTCTGAGCTTAGAATTGCAAGCTGGCCGTTTAATATCAACCAATACTTTCTCGTTGAAGGAAGTCTGACGGGCAATACTTTCCCGCCTAGGCATTAGCAATTCTGCGGGCACTGCACGGCATCACCGCCAATTATGGGAAGCATCGCCTTTACGTAGAGAGGCAGTACTATTCCATCTAAAAAAAATTCAGTCCTACATCACTGCTATGACATCCCACCATGGAGCTTCAAACCATGTCATTGCAGTGTCCTCGCTGTAACTCACCCAAAATCGCGTCTTTCCACCAAGCCATGAAAATTGCGGCGGCCATAGGTACGGTTGGCGGTGCAGCACGCGGCGTCAGCGCAGCACTCGCGGGCGGCCAGTTAGGAGCCACTGTTGGCGCTATCGCTGGCCCACTCGGAATCACTCTCGGAACCGTTTCCGGCGCCATTCTCGGAGGACTAGCCGGCGGTGTCGGCGGCTGTGCGCTTGGCGCCCAACTCGGCGACCAACTTGACCGCCATGTGCTCGCCCACAATTTCTGCCTGATCTGTGGACATCGTTTCAATCTGCCTGCTTAAACCGTCCTCCCCTCCTCTCTTTTAGTACGTCCGGACAGTGCCACGCGATGCGTGGCATTTATGCCGGCTTGCACCCTCTTGCACCTTAAGGAATCGTAATCATGGCTCATCAAATCGAACAAATGGCTTACGTTGGCGCGACCCCGTGGCATGGCCTCGGCAGTCAACTGACTCAAAAACAACCTATTGAAATCTGGCAGCGTGAGGCCGGTATGGACTGGAAGATCCAGGAAAGCCCCGTTCACTTCAAAGCCGATGCTATCGGCCATCTCGGTAGCATTCACTCGTTCCCGGAGCAAAAGGTGCTTTACCGCTCTGACACCAAAGCGCCGCTGTCAGTGGTTTCCAACCGCTATCAAATTGTTCAGCCGCGTGAGGTGATGGAGTTCTATCGAGACCTGACTGAAGTGTCCGGCTATGAGCTGGAAACCGCTGGTGTGCTCAAGGGGGGTCGTAAGTTCTGGGCATTAGCGCGAACCGGGCAAAACACCGCGTTGAAGACCAACGATCAGGTCAGCGGCTATTTGTTGCTGGCGACCTCTTGCGACGGCACGCTCGCCACCACCGCGACACCAACCACCGTTCGTGTGGTCTGCAACAATACCTTGTCCATCGCACTGGATGGCACCACTCGCGCCATCAAGGTGCCGCACAGCACCCGTTTCGACCCACAGGTTGTCAAAAAGCAATTGGGTATCGCCGTCTCGCAATGGGACGAGTTCATGTATCGCATGCGCATGCTGGCCGAGCGCAAAGTCCAGTGGCATGAGGCCATGGGGTTCTTCATGACCGTATTGTGTGATGTCACGCCCAATAGCAAATTGCCTGAAATCCTCCCCAATGAACGCGCCCTGCGCAAGGTACAAAGCCTGTACGAGGGACGTGGCCGTGGTGCAACGCTTGAGTCGGCGCAGGGCACTGCCTGGGGTCTGCTCAACGCCGTGACCGAGTACGTCGACCACGAGCGCAGAGCGCGCAGCAATGAGTACCGCATGGACTCCGCCTGGTTCGGTCAGGGCGCACAGATAAAGCAACGTACGTTGGATGCAGCCCTGCAACTCGTAGCCTGAAATGCCTCCCCCCTCAACCATAACGCCCGTTCAGCACCGAGCTTAACGGGCGTTTTTGTGTCCGCAAGGTAACCCCTATGAAAGCGATCCCCCTAAATGAAAACACCTACAAGAGCCGTCCTGCCCTTCGTCTGATCGGCACTAAGGAACTACCCCGTGAAGATTGGCTAGCCGTGCGTAAGCAAGGTATCGGCAGCTCAGACGCAGGCGCAGCGGTTGGCCTCAACCCCTACAAATCGCAGTTGGAGTTGTGGCTTGAAAAAACTGGCCGGGATGCCAAGTTACCGAAAATAGATCCTCAGGATGAGGAAAGCCCAGCCTACTGGGGCAATGTTCTGGAGCCCATCGTGGCCTGGCATTACAGCAAGCGCAGCGGCAATCGGGTTCGCCGGATCAATGCGGTACTGCAGCATCCCGATCCTAAACTGCCCTGGATGCTGGCCAATATCGACCGCGAGGTTATCGGCACAGACGATGTACAAATCCTCGAATGCAAGACTGCCGGCATAAATGGAGCACGCCTCTGGAAAGAAGGCGTGCCCGAGTATGTGCAGTTGCAAGTCATGCACCAGCTCGCCGTCACCGGCAAACAGGCGGCGGATGTGGCGGTACTGCTCGGTGGTCAGCATCTGGAAATTCATCGCATCGAACGCGACGAGTCACTGATTGCTCGGCTGATCGACTTGGAGCGGCTGTTCTGGGATTACGTCGTCAGTGATACCCCGCCGCCGGCAGATGGTTCTGCCTCGGCGGAGCAGGCGTTGCGCTGCCTGTATCCACAGGACAGTGGGCAAAGCCTGGACCTTAGCCAGGACTCTCTGCTCTGTACGACCTTTACCGAATTGCAGAGCGTACGCGAGTCGATTGCTCTGCAGGAGAAGCAGGAAGCTCAGCTCAAGCAAACGTTGCAACAGGCCATGGGCGATGCCAGTCGGGCAGACTTCGCAACCGGCAGCATCACTTGGAAGAAAGCCAAAGACAGCGTGGCCCTGGACATCCCCCGTCTGCTGAAAGAAAAGCCCTATCTGCAAGTGCGCTACTCGACCACCAAAACCGGCAGTCGACGTTTTCTGCTGGCCTGAAAGCTCTTTCGCTCTTCTCTTATCCCCACGTCCTTTCTCTCCAAAGCCACACCGGTAGTTTGCACGGTCTCGGTGGCGTTTTTATTTCAGACACAGGAGAATTCCCATGCTCAAAGGTTTATCCATCACTCCCCCGATTTTGGGCCGAATTTCCATCGGCAAGGTCGTCGAAAAGAACGGCAAACGTCTGCCGGAGAAAGATGATCAGTTCACCATTACTTCGCAGGTTCAGAGCCGCGACGGCTGGCTGCTGCATCCACTCAATGAGGAGCTGCGCAACGGCCAGGACGGCAAACTACGCAGCGTTCCGATCCGTTTACTGTTCAACGAACCTGACCTCAACTTTCGGGCTGACTACAGCCTGTTCGACCGTAACACCGGCCGGCCGCTGTGCGTCGGCAACGGTGAGACCTGCAAGCGTTTGACCAAGGACGGCATCCAGTCGTTGCCCTGCCCTTCACCGGATGGCTGCTCATTTGCTAGAGGCAATTCCTGCAAGCCTTACGGCCGGCTGAACGTGATAATTGGTGATGACGATCCGCTGGGCAGTTTTGTCTTTCGCACTACGGGCTATAACAGCATCCGCACCCTGGCAGCACGCCTGCACTACCTGCAAGCCATCTCTGGCAATCGACTGGCCTGTCTGCCGCTGGAGTTACGCCTGCGCGGCAAGTCCACCCGCCAGAGCCATGGCACTCCGATCTTCTACGTAGACATCACGGTACGCAATGGCCTGAGCCTAGAAGACGCCTTAATGGAAGCCAAGCAACTGGAGGAAACCCGGCAAGCAGCGGGCTTTGAACAGAGCGCCTTGGATCACGCGGCCCGACGGGGCTTTAACCACGGGGCCTTTGAAGACAGCGAGGAGGACAGCGGGGCAATCGTCGAAGAGTTCTTCTCTGTCATTGAAAATCAGCCCGGCCCTATAGAGCCCCAAGGTCAACGGACAGCGCCTGCCAAATCCTCACTCGCGCAAAAGTTGGAGTCGCAAGTCACGCGGCACAACAGCAAGCCCACCGTCCAGTAACCGAGTTTCTCAACCCTCTCCGTTCTTACGCATTCGTATAGGAATATCCGCATGAAATATCACAAGCTCATAGCCGGTGAAACGACCGGTACCTATGTCATGGAGTCACCCGTCACCGAAGCTGACATTCTGCAGATGGCGCAACAACTGGCGATGAGTCGTCTGTCTAAAGGCAGGGCATTGACTGAGCCCAAGCACGTCTTCAGCCACCTGCAAACACTCCTGCAATACCATGAGTACGAAGTCTTTGCTTTGCTGCTGCTCGACTCCAAGTACCGAGTGATTGGTTTCAGAGAGCTATTCAGAGGCACGCTAGATGGTGCCCAAGTGTATCCACGAGAAGTAGTCAAGATAGCTTTGGAGCACAATGCTGCAGCAGTGATCCTGGTGCATAACCACCCATCTGGCGACCCAGAGCCCAGCCAAACCGATCGCACTATAACTACTGCTCTCAAAAACGCCCTTGACCTGGTTGGTACTCGGATATTGGATCACGTGATCGTGGGCTATGAAGGCTGCGTATCGCTGGCAGAGCGAGGGTATTTGTAGACGACTTTGTCTTTGGCGTTGCTTGTAAATGGCAGGTGCTTCGCTAACCGAACCCACATCGCCCCAACTCAAGGAGATCCCCCGTGGCGCTGATAAGCTTCCTAATTGCACTTCTCACGTTCATCGGCGTGCTGGCGAGTGCTTCGGCATTAGTTCTGACAGTGATTATGATGCTGCGCTGTCCACCTTTGCTGGTCGCTGTACTACTGGCCTGTTGGGTGCTAAGCCGGGTGCTCAAGAAAATCAACAAGCCGATTCTCAATTGTTCGCAAAGCAATAAAAACCACTGACAAAACCCACAAAAAATATTGAGATGAAGCAAGTCTGGTGTAATCCTACGAGGATGATGAGTGCACAGTTAAC
Organism: Pseudomonas sp. WS 5059; assembly: GCF_012985525.1. Classification (NCBI taxonomy): domain Bacteria; kingdom Pseudomonadati; phylum Pseudomonadota; class Gammaproteobacteria; order Pseudomonadales; family Pseudomonadaceae; genus Pseudomonas; species Pseudomonas sp. WS 5059. Next base: position 143,210 of record NZ_JAAQWO010000010.1, read on the forward strand.
CGCAAGAAAGTGGCAAAAGCAGAGCGTAACAAATACATTCCAGCTATCTACGAGTTGAAAGTACTAAATGCCGGCGGATATTGCGAGGATCCGATTTGCCATGACAAAAATGACAAACCGGTTGGCATTCACTAGAAATAAAGGCACAGCATACCTCCGCGCCTTTATTTTTTTCGCTTTAATCGGCGAACATAGTACGCATCTAAAATATTTACTACCTATCAACCAGCTCCAGAAGCTCAATCTGATACCGATAACGTGCAGCAAGATGTTCCAGCAGAATTGAACCTATGGACATGCCGAGCAAGAACGCGCCAGCACCCAACAGTAAGGTATTACCGAAGTTCTCTATCCGACAGCCTGCTGCCAGCGTTCGGGAAATCCCTTCAAAGCCGCCAAACTCATCAGCAAATTAATACGCGGTTGCCAAAAGCCCTATGGCTGCGGCCTTCTCTCCAACAAAACGCCCTGTACGTGCACTGATACGTCTGACTTGCGTTCTAGTCAAAAACGAGCGTCTTTCAAAGCTGCAGACTCGTAATTAGCTAGACGATCAGCCAATGATTGCTCATGACGAATATCTGCACATAGTCCATCAAACGCCAGTTTTTTCCATCGAAAAGACAGCAAAAAAGAAGCCACCATCGGCGCAATTAATGTGGATATGGCCAGCAGCATGGAAATCGCACTCATCAGCAGCACAAATATTCTGGCGTATGTTGAGGGTAGTCTCGTGTCATAGAAAAGAACGAAGCACCCATTAACAAGAAGAAAAAGCAGAGAAAACCCTAAACACCAGTTGGTGATAACTTTTGCCTTCGCTCCCAAGCCGGTGCGCCGCACTTTACGCGGCTCACAACGACTTAGCTCTTTCAGTACCTGAATCGTTTTATCGATTGAAGTGGGCATTAACTCTCCATAATTACTGTTGGCGCCCTTAAAATCCTAGACTGCGAGCATCCCGCGAAATAACGCCAATTTAAATCGACTCGCTCTATCTAAGATAGAAGCGAGCCTTAAATGATACAAGTGGAATTTATATATCCAGCGGTGGCAGAGCCTTAACAATCTTCATAGTTTCCAGGCTAACCGTCACCACACGCAGGAACAGCTCCAATGGATATTTAGGATTGCTCATGGTCTCAATAGCCCAATCGTTGGCGTCGTTGGTGATACCGCTGTCTTTGTGGGTGCTGACGCATTGGCGCTCGACCACCCAATCCAATGCGGGCTTGCCGTTGACGATGTAGTCGTAGGCTTGCAGCGGGATGCCGGTGACGGTGATCTTGGCGTTGTAGTGCAAAATGGTAAGGTCTTTATCTTTGCCTTTCTTGCCGTACTTCATCTTGGTTACGCGGTAGTCACCGTCGCTGCTGGCTGTGCTTTGCACGTTAGCCGGGTACATGGCCACAGCTTCATAATCAATATGTAGCTCGGCCAGGGCACGGCCCGCTTTGGAGTAAGCCCAGAAATCAGCAGCAGCCTTTACCGCCGGTATGCGCGGCAACTCTTTGCTAAGGTTATCGGCGTACTTATCGCGGTACTCCGGCGAATGCAGCAGGCCGTAGACGTAATAAAATAGGTCTTCCTTCCTGATGACTTCGCCTGGGTAGGCGGAGCTGAAGTGCGCCAGACCTTCGTCGGTGATAGCGTCGCGGCGGTGCCCCTTGAGCGCGGCCTGTGGCTCTTTAAAGAGGCCAGCTTCAGCAGCGTCTTTTTCTTCATAGCCATATAAGAAGAGAGGAAAGCACTGCGCCTTTTCCAAAGTATCATACGTTCCTACGCTGCGCAGCATCAAAGCAGAAAATCCGCTCCGAGAACCCTTACCGGAAACAGTTATAACCTTATTATCTTCTGTAAAATAGTCAGGAGTCTTTCCACGAGACTCCACCAGCGATTTGTCGATATAAATCCAACTGTTTGTGAACGGCCTATAAGAGCAGCGAACAAAGGCATCAGTATTTATTGCATGCGTTTTCAACCGCTCACAATCTTTTCGAAGGGCTCTAGACCAGCTAATCTGCGCAGAGTCTAAACTCACAGAATCGTCAACACTTGGCCGCCCCCCTAAAGCAGCAAGTCTTTCAACTTCAGAATTATAAAAATCTAAAGTTTTATTTATATTTGATCGTAATTTTTTATCTGAATAATTAACACACCAGGTATCTCTATTAGTCATCAATGCCGGAGAGCAAACGCGAAATATTGACTCCCTCTCAGCGCCACCGAGCTTGATAAATTCTCCGAAACCATCATCGCGCTGCCTTAGCCAATCGTTGTGTACATCGGGAGTAATAGTCTGCCAGGGATTTTCATAAGACACCCCTGAGACACTTACTAAGCGGCGGAGTCTTTCTAGTTTCTCAGGGAGCGTCAGGTCATCCCCTATGTCATGATAAAAAATATTTCCATGACTATTGGAAGCTGGATTTTTTACAAATAAGGTTATTGCAACACCTGTCATGCTGTCACCAGCAAAAATATTTTCACCCTCTTTTGCACGCCCCTTACTTAGCATGTTTTTTCGGATATCTCCCCGAAGATTTAGCACATACACGGTAGTAAATTCTTCGGCTAACGCTTTGCGCATACCACTCATGGCGGCTTTATCAACAAATCCTGAGCCAGATACATATCCAATAATTCCGCTATTGCCAATCCTGTCACTAGCCCAACGAATTGCACGTATATAACTATCATACAAAGAGCGAGTAAGCGTTAGATTTGAGCCCTCCACATAGGTAGCGCGAATACGACTATCCAGATGAGGGTAAGCGATATTTTGATTATTATCGTTTGCGCTTTCCTGCCCGACTGAATATGGAGGATTTCCGATTATAACCCGAATATCCAATGCTTTTTGGCGGGTGCGGCGAGCACTGTTATCCACAAGCAGCTCACTGACCAAATCGTCCTTTTCGTAAAGCTGGAAGGTATCGGTTAAGCAGATACCTTCGAAGGGCTGGTACTCGCCCCCGACAATACTGTGATACACGGCCTCGATATTGATGGCAGCAATGTAGTAAGCCAACAGTACGATTTCGTTAGCGTGGATTTGGCCTTGGTATTTGGCCTGTAGCTGCTCTTTACTTATTAGGCCGCTTTGCAGCAGGCGGGTAATGAAAGTTCCGGTTCCAGTGAAGGGATCGATGATATGCACCCCATCGCTGCCCAAGGTTTGGCCGAACTCACTTTGCAAGATTTCGTTAACACTGTGGATGATGAAATCGACCACCTCCACCGGGGTGTAAACGATACCTAGGCGATCACTCATTCGTGGAAACGCATTTTTGAAAAACTTGTTGTACAGCTCGACGATGATTTTCTGTTTGCCTTCAGCATTGTCGATGCCTTCGGCACGCATCTTCACACTGTCATAAAAGCGCTGGAGAGTATCGGCCTCTTTGTCCAGGTGATGTTCTTGCAGCACGTCCAGGACGTTTTGCATGGCACAGGACATGGGGTTGCTGCTGGCGAAGCTGTAGCCCTCGAATAATGCGTCAAACACCGGTTTGGTGATCAGGTGCTGGGCTAGCATCTCGATCACTTCACCATCGCTGATACTGTCGTTCAAGTCGTCGCGTAATTCGCCGGCAAAACTAAAGAAGGCATCCCGCTCACGGATGTTGGCTTCGTTTTCAATGATGCTTGTGATGCGGATAATGTGGGTGTGGGCAATCTTGGCGATATCCTTGGCCCAGTCTTCCCAGTGACTGCGGTTACCGCACTTTTTTACTACCTTTGCATAGATCGCACGCTCAATTTCGCCAATCTCGAACTCTAAACCGAACTGCTCAGGTGCGGGGCCGTGGTCATATTTTCCGCTCGCTTCGCCAATGCCATAGGTATTCTTGCCGGTGTCTTTGCCGGTGTTGCTGCGGTCGGACTTTTTGTTGAGTTTCTCAGTGACGGCGATGACTTCCATCTTGGCCGGATCGCTTCCGATCAGGTCGAGCTTGTTGACCATGGCGTCGAAGCGATCATCGTGGGAGCGCAGGGCTTGCAGTACTTGCCAGACGACCTTATAGGTCTTGTTGTCGTTTAACGCGTCCTCAGGGGACATGTTGGAGGGAATAACGACGGGCAAAATCACATAGCCACGCTTCTTGCCTTCGGCTTTGCGCATGACGCGGCCAACCGATTGCACAACGTCCACTTGAGAATTGCGCGGGGTAAGAAACAGCACAGCATCTAGCGCAGGCACATCTACGCCTTCAGACAGACAGCGCACGTTGCTTAAAATGCGACAGGTGTTGTCGGGAACCTCCGCTTTCAACCAAGTGAGCTCGTCCTCCTTCTGCCCTGCAGTCATGCCCCCGTCCACATGGGAAGCTTCGCAGATAAGAGTTGCAGCGACGTCATCGTTGTCAGGGTTGCTGGCTTTGTACTCTTCAACCACCTGCTTAAACATGTTGGCGATATTTTTGGAGCTGACCTTGTGCGTCTTAGCGAACTTTTGGTACTCGATCACCTGGCAGAAGGCCACGGCACGGCGCATTGGGTCGCCATCGTCGACAAGATCTTCGCGGGTGTCTTGTTTGCTCAGGGCCTTCCAGCAGCCGATGATTTTGGCGGCGTCTTCCAGCTTGATTTGGTTGTCATCATCGGCCAGCAGTTTTTGCAGGCGGCTGCTGATGTGCTTTTCATCCATGGCCAGCACAAGTACTTTGTAATCGACCAGCAGCTCAGTTTTTACCGCCTCGCTGAAGGTGATAACAAATAGCTCTTTGCCGTACAGGCTGTCGTCATCCATGGAGCACAGAGCAACATCATCTTTTTCAGCGCTTGCCTTGGCCAGCTCACCATAAATGCGCGGAGTAGCGGTCATGTACAGCCGCTTGGCACTGCGGATGTAATCGGCATTGTGAACTTTAACGAAGGCGCTCTCGTCATCATCGAAGGTGGCCCCGGTAGTGCGGTGGGCTTCGTCGCAGACGATCAGGTCAAATTCAGCCAGACCATGCAGATGCTGGGCATCGCTGATGACTCCAATGGAGTGGTAGGTGCTGAACACCACGCTCATGTGATTGTCTTCGTGTCGTTTGAGCATCTCTGCCGCCAGCCGGGCCGAGTCGGTGGTGGCTGGGTAGCGCAATTCGTGGGCAAAGGTTTGTACTATGTCATCGTCTTTCTTGCGTTTTTTACCTACGTCGCTGTCAGAACACACGGCAAAGCTATGGAGTGGGATTTCGCTCTCTTGCGTCCACTCGGTCAGGGTTTGCGACAGTAATGACAGGCTAGGCACCAGAAACAGTACACGCTTACCCTCGCCAGCTAGCTGCTCTGCGATCTTGAGGCTGGTAAAGGTTTTACCAGTGCCGCACGCCATGATCAGCTTGCCCCGATCAGCGCCTTGCAAGCCGCTGGTAACGGATAGCAAAGCGCGCTTCTGATGGTCGCGCAGCGATTTCTTAGCTTTAAGAACAGCTATCTGATTAGGCTTGTATTTGACCCAATCGATCTGACTGTCCTCCAAGGCTTGCAGGTCTATCTTGTTGATCGCCTGGTGTCGATTTAACAAAGCATTGTCGGCATGCTCTGACCAGTTATTCGTTGTTGTAACAATGATGCTGTGTGTGAAAGGCTTTTGACCTGATGACGCGAGGAAGCTATCTATATCGCCTTTCTGCACACGATAGTTTTCTGCGTACATCTTGCACTGGATAGCATGAAACTCTTTGGTTCCCTGAGTTCTAGCTACTAGGTCTATACCAGTGTCACGGCCGTCCTCTCCATACTCCTTCGCCCAATCTGAGAATGTCCAAATCTGCTCGTACAAATCACGATATTGGGCTTCATTGCGCAGGTACGTGCAGATCAGCTCTTCGAAGTAGGTACCTTTCTCACGTTCAGTTACAGAAGCATTGCGGTAGCTATCGAGCAGGCTGGCCAGGGCGGACATGGAAATTCCTTTTGACTACGGCAGGCGCGTTACGCACGCCAAATTTCGGCAGTTTACCAAGCAAGGTGGGGGTAGGTAAGTAAATGACAGCTCAGCGGCGCAACGGAAACAAGGCAAGCTAGCAAGTCGAAGAATGTTTGCATAAACGCTCCCAAATCGATCCGAGCAGGGTGCATGCAAAAGCTACAGCGCAACAGGTCGTGGTGGCGAACCTGGATGAATGCAGCCCTGGCTCTATCAGTGACGGGCTAGGCGGCCTACCAACCCCATTCGCAGGCATCGAGCTCCCAAGGGCTTCAGCCGCAGCGGCTGATCATCCTTGACCAGGTAAACCATCGCATAATGGACATGGGCACGAATCGTCCGGTCATTCCGAAGGATCATGCCTATACCCAGCCGGTCCTCCTTATCCTTATCCTCGTCCTTGTACTCTTCCTTGTCGTGGTTGCAGCTGTGGAAGTAGCCCTGCCCCCAAGTGATGCGCTCCCACAACTCACCAATCTGCTGGGCCTTGTAGAGGTCAGCCCACACCTCGTTACCGTTGAAAAAGAAAGCCGCATGAATGTGGTAGCCACGATCCTCCCCCTGCTCCACTGCGCAGATATAGCCAATGAGGTGGTCAAATATCGGGTTACGCTCACGCTCAGCAATCAACCGGTCGAGATCATCGAATATTTGCTCGACTCGCAGCCTGACCTGAACCGTCTGGTAGTAATAAAGATTGACCCGAATGATCAGGGTCCGCGAGTAGCGAGCAAGCATCGCGTCTGAGTAATCACGGACACGGTCCCCCTGCTGGCTGGCCAGATCGCGACGATCCCCCTTCTTACGGCGATACCATTGCTGACCCGTTAACCGACGGATCTGGTCGACGAGTACGTTCATGCTGCGGTGATGGTCCAGGTAGGCTGTAGCGCTCTCGTTCAAGCAGACGGGACGTTCTATGCCACGTTCTAGCCCGACGTCTTGGCAAGCGTCCCAGAACGCTTGCAGGTGCTCGCTGTATTGGTATTCGCAGCGATCATCGAACAGGTCAATCATTTGCCGAATGTGTTTGAAGTACCTGGACAGTCTGGTCCGCTCAATCTGCTCATTACCTGAACGCGTGCCTGGCAGCCAGAATGCTGGGGTGTCGGATCGCTCGATGGACTTAACGAGCCGCTCGATCTGTATGGCGATATCGGATTGGGGGAGGCTGGTATAGGGAGTGCTATGGCTCATGGTTGAGTACCTGGTTGGTTGTTCACATACCAGATACCGACTGTGCAATTTATAACCGCTGACCTACTCCCTTGATAACCAGCGATGACTGGACCATAGGGAGATTATTCATAGGTCGTTGATGAGTGCTTCATGGCGAGTAGATTGGGTAGTGAATGCCTACCTAGGAGCTATATAAATAGATGCAGCTCCGACTCAAGTGAACGCTCCCGACCTGACAGGGCAATGAAGATCAACATTACCAAGCCAGCCGGGGAATTTGCCAATCCGTCGTCTGTGGAAGTTAGCTGAGAGCTGATGACCACCAGTCGGCATAAACACCATGACCAACAACAAGCTGGTCATGGTGTTTATGCTGGATGGAAAGACTTACTCGCCATGGTTTGCTGGGTCACGCGCTCGCGGCCAGATCACGCTCCTCGATCCTGGCCAGGATCCAATCTTGGACCTCACTTTCGACAAATCCAATGCAGCGTTCGCCGAGCGAGACTGTTTTTGGAAAGGTGCCTTCCCCGATGTACTTGTAGATGGTCGACCGGGCCAGTCCAGTCGAGTCGATAACTTCTTTTAAGCGGATGATCCTCATGAACGAGCTCCTGTATTACGTTCAGAGGATTGGCAAGGTCGGTAAAAAATGAACTCCGCCCAATCGCTTACCCTTTAGGACGTGTCAGCAACCCGCAGTCATAGCGATCCTCCAACGACATGCACGCCTCACGGGATGAACTCAATACATCCGGAATCTGAATTCCATTTTCTTTAATCAGACGACTGCCTCGCCAACCACTCACGGAACGGGGGAAGGCCAGCAGCGACAGATGAAAGTAGCCCTTGGGCAGCGGCAGGATGATGAAATCCATATCACCAAAAGGAATCCCGGATACTTGAGCAAATCGCGTTTTAAACTGATCGGCCAATTCAAAGGCCAGGCCATAGAAATAATCCACGGCAGCATCCCGTAGACTCTTGTCGTTCATCCTCTCGTCGGAGGTGGACAATTCTTGCGGAAACCGAAAGTCCCGATCAATCCAGTCATTCAAGTAAGGAACCTCAATACGCTTGCCGCGTATCCCAAGGTCCGGCCAATGATGGGAGAGCAGATAGGAGGCGTACGCATTCAGTTTTAACTGCAGCACTTGGAACACCGCGAGATGCCGCCAGCTCTTGAAAAAAGTGGCCACCTGCAGAGGTGTTGCTCTCGCGTAGCCCGCAGGTTGCTTCTCAGCAGCCCGTACATTCTCAATAAAAATATTCATGTGCAGCTCATGGCTATCTGCCAAATGCAAAGCCTGATGCACCAGCACAGCATGCACGTCACCTAACGGCGCGAGCATTGGGTGGTTCAGGTTCAAAAAGTAGGTGCTTTTGATCTTCGCAGGAAAGATCGAGCTGGACACACCGCCTACATAGCTGCGAATAAAGCCCAGGCTAGTTAAGCGTTGAAGTCTGTGTTTCAGGCTTGCATCATCCAGCCCAGTTAGCCGCCTCAGCTGAGCGTTACCCACATCACGCACCACACCGAAGGCATCCGCCCGACTCAGCAGAGTGATCAGCAAGAGCCGACCGGGAATGCTAAGCCGACCTCTGCTCTGAAGCCTCGGCGCTCCACCGCTGCCGGCGACAGGCTGAATCTGTTTCACGGCACCCGAAGGGTTATCAGGTAGCTGGGCCTGAATATCCGGATCGCTTATTAGATGCCCTATCATTGACTCATACTTTACAGATGATTCATTCACGCACCGCAGCTTGTCTGCAAACGCCGCGTGGATAACAAACCGACTTTTCGGTCGCCCCCTGCCTTCAGCCACCGCCAAGCTTTCAAGCCAACCCCTACAGACAAGATCAGCCGTCGCTCTCGACACTAATTGATCTGGTACCCCGAGCACCTTGGCCAAGTCTTTAACCGTGCGCGCTACAACATCTGTACACCCGAAACGCCGAACAAACGCAGCCAGGAAGAATTTCACTTCTGGTTTGACGTCATCAAGCTCCATTGCCAGAACACGCAGATACACGACCAATTCACCCGGCTATAAAATTAATTTATCTCGATAAATATACCTTATTTTATTGGTATCTATAAAATCTAGCCGAACTAATAACGTTACGCATAACGAATTGAACAGCGGAGCATCTTAAGCTATAACATAAACTCGGTTGATGACGTGGTGGTATGCGATGCGCCAGAGAACACTAGGCTTGGATTGGCTGGACGAAAACGACAGAGAACAACGGCGCTGGGCTCTGAGTTACCTCAGAACCAAAGGGAAGACCACCGGCTCTGTCGCTACACATAAGTTCATGCTGGAGCTAGGTTTGGAGTTAGAGGGGTCAGCCGATGACCGTAAAATTCTCGATTTGATGAAAAACGCTTGGCGTCAAAAGCGGGGCCGAGCTCCCACCAAAGAAAGGAAACCCTGCACTTTCACTCTCCAGCTTTCGACAAAAAAAACGTTAGCCAAATTAGCCAAGGCTAACGATATGCCCGCCACTTCCCTGCTTGAGATTCTGATTGAGAACGCAGCGAGCGAAGCAAAAGACCAAATAGAGTGGATGAAGCAGCAAAAGACACGCGCTAATGATTTGAAGCGAGAACTAGAGGAAGGGAAAATTCGGCAAGCCAACACTGAGGCCCACCTAGAAAAATGCTTTATCTTTCTGACTGACTGGGAAGCAACGTTGGAAGGTAAGGGATCAAGCAATATTAATGAGCTCACGATCGAGGCAAAGAGCCTGCCGCCGATGGAATTGATCAAGCAGGAGATCAATCATGCCCTTGAAGCAATCCAATCATCCGCTGGTCGCAGACGTCGCAGGGACCTGAAGCAGCATTCAACATCTGACGCCATGTCTCCAATCAGGGCGACTGATTTAGTAAGGTTTCACAAACGCCCATGTGATGCCGTGCAGGCCGCTGATACATCCGTAAACCCTGACCCATTAAATGATCAGCATGCCGTCGAAAAACCAAAATACGTCATTCAACAGCGCAAAAGACTTTCAGAGCAGACCCTGAATTCACTGCGTAAAATAGGTGTTGTTCCTGAACAGCATGAACTCAATACTCAGCATGCTGATGATGATTGAGTGGCCGAGGTGCGGACGAGACATAGATCTCCTACACGGGCCGTCAACACTGAGAACAGTCGATACCTAACGCAGGTATTCCAAATGGTATTCCAAGCACATAATAAAACTGTACTTTCCTTTTTATATCAGCAACTTACAAAACCAGTTCAAATTACCCCGGCCCACCACTTCAACATCTAAAGACGTCCACGGACGTCTTTTTTTGTGCCTGCAATCCACCGTCAAAACGCTCTAACCCTGCGCCCACAATTAATCCTATCCCCATCCCCCCAAAAAACCTCAACCCCGCCCCCCCAAAATAATATGCGAAGCCTTAATCACCGCAGTAGCACCAACGCCCGGCATCAGCCCCAGCTCTGCAACGGCATCGCGGGTGACGATGGAGTAGACCTTCGACCCTCCTGCCAGCTCGATAACTACTTCAGCGTTGACCGCACCATCGTTGACGCTCAACACCTTGCCTTCCAGGCAGTTGCGCGCCGACAGGCGAATGTCGCTGGATTCGGTCATCAGCATCACCCACGGTGCCTTGATCAGGGCGACTGCGTCTTTACCCACCGCAATTCCGAGGTTGCGGATGCTTTCCATGGTCACCACGGCAACCAGTTGCTCGCCGCCCGGTAGGGTCAATACCACTTCGGCGTTGACGGCCCCTGCCTGGACCTGGCTGACACGGCCGTTGAATACGTTGCGTGCACTGACTTTCATGAGAGAGGCCTTTTTTGACTTTTCAGTTAAGAACTCCAGCCATCATTACGCTTAGCGCTGTGTAAAGACAACGACAGCGATTCGCGCAGCAGGCTCAAGCCCGTACATACACCCAGGCCCGGCTGCCCGATTTGAGGGCCACGCTGACTCGTTTGTAGTCCGCCACCTCGTAGGCATCGGCGGCAATCAGTTCCTGCTGGGTAATCTCGAAAACAGTGCCGGCGATTTCATCCTGCAGGTTGGCGCTCTCCTGCACGATGGGATGATGGGTTTTCCCACTGGCGGCCAGCACCGCGGGGTCGGTGATTTCGACCAGTTGTTGCGTGTAACCGGGCAGCGTATCGGGGCGGCCCTTCAATTCGCGGCCAAAATTGGACAGCTGCACGGCCTTGTCCTGCAAGGTGCCGTAGGAAAACAACAGAACCGCTTGCTCGATGTCATGTGTCATGGGGTGTCCTTGGGTAAGTCTTCATAAAACCTGCCGCTGTTAGAAAGCGCAGGTCATTCGCTATGTAGTTTTGTATATTGCGATATTCGTCAATGATACAGCCATGAGCCCTCATCATGACCACCTCTAGCGCGCAAGACGGTGCCGAGCGTTGCCGCACCCGTGAGCATCATCAACGTGTGATCCTGCAGGCTGCCTGCGAGGAATTCGCCGCCACAGGCTTCGACGCGACCCAGACCCGCACCATCGCCGCACGCGCCGGGGTCCCTAAGGCAAACCTCTATTACTACTTCCACAGTAAAGAAAACCTGTACGCCCAGGTGCTGCTCAGCTTTGTAGAGCCCCTGCTCCAGGCGTCTGCAGAACTGCGCGCCAGCGACGATCCGGTGGTGGCACTACAGGCCTATGTCCATGCCAGGATTCGCATCCTTGAGCAAAACCCGCTGACCTCGAAGGTCTTCAGCCACGAACTACTACTTGGAGGCAAACAACTCCCGGATGAATGCAGGGACCTGCTCCAGGCCGAGGTGCGGCGTAATGTCGAATGCCTGCGCAACTGGATCGACCGTGGCCTGCTCGGCCCTTTTGATCCGGAACACTTGATGCTGTTCATCTGGTCGGCAACGCGGACCTACACCAACCTCGGCTGGCAGATGTCGTTGATTACCGGCAAGCCAACACCCGACGACGCCGACTATGCGTGCGCGGCCGCGACTATTACGCGAATGGTGCTGCGCGGGGTAATCCCCGGTACACCGCCAGGTTACTGACCGCCCTCTTCACAAACAGCCTTCAACCCCAAGACGGTGGTCGGCGTGCTGCCAATATGCGTCTGCGTGGCAACCACCATATTGGCCCCGGTATCACCTTCCAGATGATATGGCTTGCCATCACAGGCCTTGGCGGCCTTTTGGTTGATGTTTTCCAACAAGCCTTCGCGGGAGTTAAAGATGCTGCCGTGGCTGGTGATCATGTATTGGCCGGGAGCGATTTCATTGACGCCGGTGAAGGTGCAACCCGTCAGGGCCAGGGCAATACATCCGGTTAACAGTAATGCTTTCAAGTGCTCGAACTCCTGTAAGGGCCTGACGATTGCGCAGGCGCCGCGCATTGTCGAGCAATCGCCAGCCCCTGGCCATAAGTGAACAGGCTTCAACTAGCGCCTGACGAATCATCGTTTGTCCCCGCCATAGGCCTGAAATCTAATCCATCGCAAACAACTAACAATAACTGCGATGGAGCAGACCCACCCATGTCCCCTACCTTTTCTCTATTGATCCTCGGCGCGTCAATCCTGTTGATCGTCATGCTGATCGGTAAATGTCGCGTCCATCCATTCCTCGCCCTGATCGCCGCCAGCCTGCTGGTGGGTGTCGGCACGGGAATGACCCCCACCGCCATTGTCTCGGCATTTGAGAAGGGCATGGGCAGCACGCTCGGCTTTCTCGCCGGCATCATTGGGTTGGGCAGTATTCTCGGCAAGTTGCTGGAAGAGTCTGGCGGCGCCAAGCGCATTGCGACCACGCTGCTGCGGCTGCTGGGTGAGCAGAACGCCGCGTGGGCGATGATGCTGGTGGGCTTTATTGCCGGGATTCCGGTGTTCTTCGAGGTGGGATTTGTGCTGCTGATCCCGCTGATTTATGTGGTTGCCCGTCAGACCCGGATCAACCTGCTGTACCTGGGCGTGCCGCTAGCGACCTCGCTGATGGTGGTGCACTGCATCCTGCCGCCGCACCCTGCCGCCACGGCCATTACCGGCATGCTCAATGCCGATATCGGCAAGGTGATTCTGTACGGGCTGATCGTCGGGTTGCCGACCGCCGTGATCGCCGGGCCGATCTGGGTCAAGCTGACCTGCGCGCGGCAGGCCCCGGCCGGCCAGGCGCAGTTCCTGGCCGAGCGCGGCGAAGGGAACATCGACGACAGCCAATCCCCCAGCTTCGCGATTGCGATGATCACCGTGCTGTTGCCCTTGGCGCTGATGGTGGGCAAAACCCTGGCCACCCCCTTGCTGGCCAAAGGCTCGATGGCGTTTGAGTGGGTATCTTTTATAGGCAACCCGCTGATTGCGCTCGTACTGTCGATTTGCTTTGCCTACTGGTCCCTGGGCCTGCGCCGTGGGCTGGGCATGGGCGACCTGCTTGACCTGACCCACCGCTGCTTCCCGCCACTGGCCGGCATTCTGCTGGTGATCGGTGCAGGTGGGGCGTTCAACGACATGCTGGTCGGCAGCGGCATCGGCAAAGTCCTGGCGGACGTGCTGGGCCAGTCCAACATCAACCCGATCCTCCTGGCGTGGCTGATCGCCGGGCTGATGCACTTCGCCGTGGGCTCGGCCACCGTCGCCATGATCAGCACCGCCGGCATGGTGCTGCCGATCCTCGGACAGAACCCGCAATACAGCCCCGAGATCCTGGTGATCGCCATCGGTGCCGGCGCCATCGGCTGGACCCACGTGACCGACTCGGCGTTCTGGGTCGTAAAAGAGTACCTGGGGATTTCCCTCTCCGAGGCCCTCAAGAAATTCACCGGCGCCACCGTGCTCGCCTCGGTAGCGGCCCTGGTCTTTACCCTGATTCTTTCCCGGTTTGTGTGATGAACCCCACCCCAAAGGCAGTTCCCATGATTCAAGGCAAAACCCTAGACGCCTGGTATGCAAGTCATCCCGTTATCCAGCAACTGGTCGCGCTTGAGCCGGTCAGTTGGTTCAACCCCGCGATCGCCCCGGCCGCTGTAGGGCTGGGGGATGTCGGCCTGACCCTGGACGATGTACAAGACGCCAGCGCGCGCCTGCTTCGCTTCGCGCCCTATCTCGCCAAGGTGTTCCCGGAGACGGCGGCGGCGGGCGGCATCATCGAGTCCGCGATCCAGCCGCTGAAGGCCATGCAGCACGCGCTGTTGAGCGAGGCCGCCCTCCCCGACAGCGGCGCGCTGTGGCTGAAAAAAGACAGCGACCTGCCGATCTCCGGCTCGATCAAGGCCCGTGGCGGTATCCATGAAGTGCTCAAGCACGCCGAAGACCTGGCCCTGCAGGCAGGCCTGATCACCCTCGACGACAACTACGCAGCCTTGGCCGGCGAGCGCGCACTGGCGTTTTTCAGCCAGTACAAAATCGCCGTGGGCTCCACCGGCAACCTGGGCCTGTCCATCGGCATCATCAGCGCCAAGCTGGGTTTCCAGGCGACGGTGCACATGTCCTCCGATGCCCGCCAATGGAAGAAGGACAAACTGCGCGCCAGCGGCGTGACGGTGGTGGAATACGCCTCTGACTACAGCGTTGCCGTGGAAAACGGCCGCCTGCAGGCGCAAAACGATCCGGCCTGCTATTTCATCGACGATGAAAACTCGCCCCACCTGTTCCTCGGCTATGCCGTGGCCGCCGAGCGCCTGGCCCGGCAATTCGACGTGGCGGGCGTGCGGGTAGACGCCGAGCACCCGCTGTTCGTGTATCTGCCCTGCGGTGTTGGCGGCGGCCCTGGTGGCGTGGCATTTGGCTTGAAGCTGGCGTTTGGCGATGCGGTGCATTGTGTGTTTGCCGAGCCGACCCACTCCCCATGCATGCTGCTCGGTGTGTACAGCGGGCTGCACGACCAGGTGAGCGTGCAGGACTTCGGCATCGACAACGTCACCGCGGCTGACGGCCTGGCAGTGGGCCGCCCCTCCGGCTTCGTCGGCAAGGCGATGCAGCGCCTGATCGATGGCTACTACACCGTCACCGACGAAGAGCTCTACCGCCTGATGTTCCTCGCCCACGACCTTGAAGGGGTAAAACTCGAACCTTCGGCCCTGGCCGGCGCGCCAGGCATTGTGCGGGTACTCAAGGACGCGCAGTATTTGCAGCGCATTGGCGTCGGTGCCGCACAACTGGCCAACGCCACGCACTTGATCTGGGGTACCGGCGGCAGCATGGTACCTGCGCAGGAGTACGCGACTTATCTGGATAAGGGGCGTGCTCTGCAAACGACAATCCACCGCTGATCGCCGGCGGCTGACGCGAAGAGGGATACCCACATGGCAGTACTTGGCCTGAGCAAAGCGCCCAAGCTCAACGGCGCCCACCTGTCCAACCTGCATACGTTCCTGGTCGCCGCCCGCCACCTCAGCTTCGCCCGCGCCGCCGACGAACTGTGCCTGACCGCCAGTGCGGTCAGTCACCGCATAGCGCGCCTGGAAGAAGAACTGTCGCTCAAGCTGTTCCATCGCTTGCCGCGCAAGGTCGACCTGACCGATGACGGCGAGCGCATTTTCAAGGTCATGCAGCACACCATGGACATCCTGTCCGAGGCTGTGCAGGAGCGTTCCGATACGCAGATCGAAGGCCAGCTGTGCTTCTACGCCAGGCCTTCCGTCGCGCAATGCTGGCTGGTGCCAAGGCTGGCCGATTTCACCGCCCGCTACCCCGGGATTCAACTGGATGTGCGGGTCGGCAACGAACCGATCGACTATCGCACCCGGCGCATTGACCTGGTGCTGTGCTACTCCAACGGCGAGCATCCGGGCCTGGCAAGCCTGCGCCTGATGCCCGAGCGGATTGCCCCGGTGTGCAGCCCGCAATATGCCCAGGCCCATGGCCTGATGGGGCACCCGGAACGCTTGGCACAGTGCACGGTGCTGCACGATGTAGCGGCATGGGACAACATTTCATTCGATGCAGAATGGCGTTTATGGCTGGATGCGGTGGGCGACAGCAGCCCATTGCCAAGCCGCTTCATGACCTTTGACCGCTCCGACTTGAGCACCCTCGCGGCAATCAACCACGCGGGCGTTGCCATCGGCCGCGAGCAACTGGTGCGCAAGCGCGTGCAGGATGGCGAGTTGGTACTGCCGTTCGGCGGGTTCAGCGAGGCGGTCAATTACGGTTACTACCTGGTCCACCCCGCCCACGAAACCCTGCCCAGACGGCTCAAGGCGCTGATCGACTGGCTGGTCGAGCAAGCGGACAATTGACGCCTCTACCCGCGCGCAAATCACGCTGACCTCAGGACTTCACCATGCCGCTGAACTTTCACAAGATGCACGCCAATGGCGATGATTTTGTCGTTGTCGACGCACGCAACGCCACCAACCCTATCACCAGCGCCCTGGCCAAGCGCATGGGGGATCGCCACCGTGGGGTTGGCTTCAACCAACTGGCGGTGATGCTCGATTGCGACGATGCACAGGCGCGGGTGGAGTTCTGGAATGCCGATGGTTCTGCGCTGGATACCTGTGGCAGCGCCACGCGAGGGGTTGCCGAGCGCTTGATGCGCGAATCCAACAGCACCTCGGTGATACTGCGAACCAACCGTGGCCTGCTTACCTGCGAACAAACCAGCAGCGGCGCGATTACCGTGAGCATGGGCGAACCGCTGCTCGGCTGGGCGCAGATCCCCTTGGCCACGGCCATGGATAGCCTACGGCTGCCACTGGCCGGAGAGCCCACCGCATGCAGCATGGGTAATCCGCACTGCACCTATTTTGTCGATGATCTGGCGAACATTGACATCGCGGCCCTCGGCTCGTTGATTGAAACCAACCCGCTGTTTCCCGCGCGCACGAATGTGCATTTCGTCAAAGTCATCAACCGCCGGCATATCCGGCTGCGCATTTGGGAGCGCGGTGGTGGCGTGCCGTTGGGGTCTGGCTCGTGCTCGTGTGGTGCGGCGATCAATGGGATACGTCGGGGGCTGCTGGACGATTGCGTTGAGGTTGAATGTGATGGGGGCAGCGTCACGGTGCAATGGCGTGGCACCGGCCCGGTGCTGCTTACCGGGCCGGTTGAATGGGTGTTTTCAGGGACGTTTGCGGCCTAGAAATCCCAGCGCGTAGTCACCATCACATTGCGCGGGTCGCCGTAATACGCCGAGTCGTAGAAGCCGATGTTGGTGTAGTACGCCTTGTCGAACAGGTTGTTGACGTTGAGCGTGGCCGACAGGTTTTCCGTCAGTTGATAACGGGCCATCAGGTCCACCAGCCAGTACGGGTCCTGGGTGAATTTTTCGCTCTGGCGCGTGCCGGGGTTGTTGACGTTTTGCCAACCGGCAGCCTGCCAACGCGCGCCACCGCCCAGGGTGAGTTTGTCCAGGCGGCCCTGGAGTTTGTAGCTGGTGTAGAAACTCAGTTGATCTTCCGGCTCCCAGGTGGCGACCTTTTTCTTGTCGGCATCGCGGGCGATCTTGTGGGTGTAGCCGGCCTGTAGCTGCCAGCCGGGGCTCAGTTCACCGGAGATTTCCGCTTCGTAGCCCTTGGTCTCGGTTTTAGTGCCGATGTAGGAGTAGTCCACGCCCGGCTGGGAGTTGTAGGCCGTATCAGCAACCGGGCGGTTTTTTTCGTGGACCTCGAAGTAAGCCAGGCTGGCGTTCAGGCGCCCGTCGAAGAACTCACTCTTGAGGCCCAGTTCGTAGTTCTTGCCTTCGTTGGGATCAAGCATGGTGCGCGTACGGTCGCGATACTGGGTTTGTGGCTGGAAGATTTCGGTGTAGCTGGCGTAGGCCGTGAAGTTGTCGTTGAGGTCGTAGGTCAGGCCGGCATAGGGCACGACCTTGCCGCTTTCCCGGGTGTCGCTGGTGCCCGTGACCTGGTAGTTGGCGATGCGCGTGCCCAGCAGCAAGTGCAGGTCCTCCATCAGGCTGAAGCGCCCGGTGATGTAGCTGCCGGTCTGGCGCGTGGTTTCGTCGCTGATCCTGGTCGGTTGGTTCCACAGCGGCTCGATGGCTTCGCCGTGCCACTTGTAGAAGTCGTAGGAGTTGTCGAAATAGGTCGCGCTGCCGTAGTCCTTGCCCTTCCATTTGGAGATGGACAACGACTGGCCCACCACCAGTTGATGCTCACGACCAAACCACTCAAACGGCCCGGACGCGTACACATCGACGCTGTCACTGGTGGTCTCGCCGGTGTATTTACGCGCAAAGATCGAGCTGGCGGTCAGGGAGTCCTGGGAGATGTAGCCCAGGGGCGCGTTGTAGCCGTTGATCTGATGGTTGTACTGGCCCTTGGTCACCCAGCCATTGTCGAAGGTGTGTTCCAGGGTGGCGAACAGGGTGCGGGTGTACTGCTCCCAACTGCTCCACTTCGGCCCGTTGTTGAACGAGCGCGGCAGGTCCAGTTTGTTGCCGGCCGGGTCGAAGATGGTCCGCGTACCGGTCCAGCTGGAGCCTTTCGGGTCGCTGTCCTGATAGTCGGCGCCCAGGGTCAGCAGGGTGTCGGGATCAAGGTCGAATTCAAGGATGCCGTAGTAAACGCCGGTCTTGCGCGAATAGTGGTCGAGAAACGATTTTTTATCCTGGTACGCCGCCACCGCCCGGCCGCGCACGTTGCCGGTTTCGGTCAACGGGCCGCTGACGTCGATCTGCGAGCGGTAGTTGTCCCAGGAGCCGGCGCCCAGTTCGATGCTGCTCTTGAACTCCGAGGTCGGCTTCTTGCGAATCAGGTTGATGGTACCGCCCGGGCCGCCCGCGCCGGTGAGCAGGCCGGTGGCGCCCTTGAGCACTTCGACCCGGTCATACAGGGCCATGTCGGTCAGGGTCTGCCCCGCCGAGTACTGCGCGTCGCGCAGGGTGGGGATGCCGTCGTACTGGAAGTTGACGATGGAAAAACCACGGGAATAGTAGTTGGTGCGCTCGGTGTCGTAGGTCGACACGGTGATGCCGGGCGTGTGGCGCATCACGTCGTCGATGGCATTGAGGCCGAAGTCATCCATCACCTGGCGCGTGACCACCGAGATCGATTGCGGCGTTTCCCGTGGGGTGAGCACCATCCGCGTGGCGGTGGCAATCGTGCCCGGGGTGTAGGAGCCAGTGCCTTCGGTGATCGAGCCCAACTGGTTGGCGCTGATCTGCGTGGCCTGCAATTGCACTTGCCCGTCTGCGACGGCCCGCGCCACCACACGATAGCTGCCCTGCTCATACTCGGCCTGCAGGCCCAGCGGTGCCAGCAGGCGCTCAAGCCCCTCGGCCAGGGCAAAACTGCCGTGCAAGCCCTGGCTGTGCACACCCTTGGCCAGCGCCGAATCGATAGCGATCATCACGCCCGCCTGATTGCCGAAAGCACCCAGCACGCGGTCCAGGCTGCCGGCAGCGATGTCGTAGGACTGGCGCGGGGCCTGTTCGGTAGCCGGTTGCGCAGCGGCGGCCATGGCGCCGTGGCTGGCCGTGGCCACGGTTAAACCAACGATGATGGCGCGCAGGGCGCTGGCAAGCGGAGTGACGCGGCTGTGCATAAAGACTGTCCTGTGGTGAAAGGTTGGGGGCGCTCTTATTCAGCGTCTTCCCTGTCTTGATGCACGAGATGGCAAATACTGCCGGCCCCATGGAATTTTTTTTACCTAGGCCGCCACCACCGTCGCCAGGTAGCCGAAGACCCGCTGCACGCGCACCGGCAGCACCTTGGCCAGCAGGTCGAGGCTGGCATCCGGGCGGTCGAGGGAGAACGAACCCGAGACTTGCAGACCGGCAACCGCCGGGTCACAGCGCAACACCCCGCGCCGGTAACGGTTGAGCTGATCGACCACCTGGGCCAGCGGCATGCGCTCGGCAATCAGCAAGCCACGGCTCCAGGCATCGGCGGCGGGCGCAAGGGGTTGTGCCGGGCCGCTTTGGCGGCTGTCGAAGGCCAACTGCTGGCCGGCACCGATCGACACCCGGCCACCTTGCTGCGGTTCGATCCAGACATGGCCTGCGAGCACTTGCACCAGGGTCCCGCGCTGGCCTGGCAGATCCTGGCTGATGATCAGCCGCGACAGCGCCACCGGCCGCACCCAGCCATGGGCGGTCTTGACGCCGACGAAGGTGTCCGCCGCCGTCGCCAATAGCAAGCGCCCCTGGTTCAGGGCCAATTGCGGGCCGCGCACATCCACCGCCGTCTGGGTGTCCAGTTGCACCGCGCCAGCGCCGGCCAACTGCAAGGGCCGCCGCTCGCCGGTGGTGGTGCGGTAGTCACTGAACAACTGCGGCAACACCACGCGCTCGCGCACACCCAGGCCCATGGCCGCCGCCATCCCCAGGCCGGCGAAACCCTTGAGCAGCGTGCGCCGCGAGGTCAGGCTGCGCGCCCGCAACAACTGGCGGGCGGCGGGCGCCGGCAGGGCAACGGTGCTGCTACGCAGGTCGCGGCTCAAGCCGGTCAAGCGCTGCCAGGCCAGTTCATGCTGGGGATTTGCATTGCGCCAGGCTGCACACGCGCGTTGCTCGGCGGCGCCGCTGACGCCCGATTGCAGGGTGACCATCCACATCAGCGCCTGGTCCAGCACGTATTCATCCAACAATTGATCGTCGGTTGGCTGGAACATCGTCATGCCTGGTACACCGCCAGGTAACAATGCCGATAGGCCTTGAGCATGGCCTTTTGCACAACATTCACGGTCAGGCCCAGTTGCTCGGCGATCTGTGGATAAGTCAGGCCGTCCAACTGCGACAGCAGGAAAATCTCCCGCACCTTGCTCCCCAACCCGTCCAGCACCTGCCCGACCGCATCCAGTGCTTCAAGTACCAACAAGCGGGTCTCCGGCGACGGCGCGTGTTCCGGCTCGAGGATCAACAGGGATTGTTCGTACGCACGCTCCAGGGCCTGGCGGCGAAAATACTGGCCGCACAGGCGGCTGGCGACCGTGGTGAGATAAGCCCGCGGCTCACGCAACAGCGGCAAGGGCCCACTGCTGAGGATGCGCACGAAGGTGTCCTGAGCCAGGTCCAGTGCCTGCTCCTGCCCACCCAGCTTGCGCCGCAGCAACTGCACCACCCAGCCGTGATGCTGGGCGTAGAGTTCACCCACAGCACGGTGGGAGGAAGAGGATGAGGCCATCGAGGTGATTTCCGGACTGGCAGCTGACGGGAGGCGCGTATGATAATACTTCTCATTAGAGACAAGTAGAAGTTTATACTCCCTGCTGTTTTATCCGACCCAAACACAGTGCCTGTCGCGTTTACCCCTTTGCTTCACTGCATGGAAGCCATTTGAATTGAGAAGACCGCTGACCTCTACACGCCTGCTCGTCGGCCTGGGCGTAGTACTTTTCGTGGCAACCATCGGGTTATGGGTGTTCTGGCTCGACCGCATCGTGTACTTCAATACGTTGAGCGTGATGATCTGCCTGGTGACATCGCCCCTATTGGCTGCGGTGGCATTTGTGCTGGGGGTGCGGCGCAGGAGTCCGCGCCTCAGATTTACAATAATGGACTCGTTGCAAGAGGCGATCTCGCTGCTCGCCGTTATCGCCGTGGCCGAATTTTTCGTGTTGTCATTGCTTGTGTTTTTTTCAAGCACAAGGCCGGGCGACTACATCGCCAGCTACGAATACACCTCCGCCGGCAAGGGCTGTAGCGGGTTAAAGGTCTACGATCGAGAACTCGAAAAACGTATAAGAATCTGCCACCCGGATGCGCTTCGGGCGGGTGGCAAGGTCAGGGTCGAAAAGCTCAGCGGCCCGTTGGGTATCGCGGTGAAACGCGCCGAACTCCTTTAGCCCGCCGCACGCGCCTGAACCCCGCGCCCACCGTGAATCACCCCATGCACCAACAACCCCGCCACCAGCCCCCAGAACGCGCCGCCAATGCCCAGCAGCGTGACATTGGCCGCCGTCGCCAAAAAAGTGATCAACGCGGTTTCCCGGGTGCGTGTATCGGCCATGGCATTGGCCAGGCTTGAACCGATGGCGCCGAGCAGCGCCAGGCCCGCCAAGGTGGTGATAAACGCGCGCGGCAGGACCATGAACAAGGTCGCCAACGTCACGCCAAACACCCCGACCAGGATGTACAGCGCCCCACACACCAACCCGGCGATGTAGCGTTTGGACGGATCCTGATGGGTATCGCGCCCGGTGCAGATCGCCGCCGTGATCGCTGCGACGTTGAATGCATGGGCGCCGAACGGCGCCATCAGCAAAGAACCCAGGCCGGTAATAGTGATGATCGGGTTGGCGCTGGTCTTGAACCCGTCGTTGCGCAGCACCAGCATGCCGGGGATGTATTGCCCGGTCAGGGTAATCACGAACAGCGGCAAGGCCACGCCAAAAAACGCCGCGATGGAAAAATGCGGCATTTCAAACACCGGGGCGGCCAGTTGCAGCTCCAGGCTGTGCAGGTCAAGCCGCTGTTGGGCGAGCAGCAACCCCAGGCCAATCAACAGAACTCCGACCATCGCATAACGTGAAGTGAAACGGCGCAGCACCGCGTAGGACACCACCAGGACAATCACCAGCAGCGGGTCCGCGTTGGCCCCGCCAAACGCCGCCACACCAAATTGCAGGAGGATCCCCGCCAGCAAACCCGCCGCAATGCCACCGGGGATCAGCCGCACCAAACGCTCGAACGCACCGCTCAGGCCCAGCACGATAAAACCGATGGCGCACATCACATAGGCACCGATCACTTCGGCATACGGCGTAAACGCCATGACCGTCGCCAGAAAGGCCACCCCCGGCGTCGACCACGCCGTGATGATCGGCTCGCGGTAGCGGTAGCTCAACCACGCACCGGTCACGCCCACGCCAATACTCACCGACCAGACCCAGGACGCGGTTTGCGCCGCGCTCAGTTGCGCCAGGTGCGCGGCCTGGAACACCAGGACAAAGGTCCCGGCGTAATTGACGATGACGGAAATCAGCGCACTGATGCTCGGTGACAGGTAGTCGGCAAGACGCAGGCGTGGGGCGGGTCGGTTCATGGCGCATTCCTTTGGTTGAGGCCGCAAAGGCTAACAAGCACCGGACCGCCCGTTCAGTCCACTTCCCGACCTTGCACCAGACCACCCTTGAGTACCTTGGCCAATTGCCGGCTGGCGCTGTCGATTTCACCGGGCGTCAGCGCCGAGAACCCCAGCAGCCATCCGCCCCTTGCCGGCGGCTGGGCGTAGAGCCGCGTGAGGCCAGGCAGTTGGATACCCACCCGCGCCGCCTGGCGAATCGTCTCCAGCTCCGACCATCCCTCATGCAGCACGCAAGGCAATTGCAAGCCCCCGGGCGGCAAGCTGGCGGTAACCACATGGCTCAAGTGGCGCCCGACCGCCTCGGCCATGGCATCACGTCGCTCGCCGTAGACTTTGCGCATCGCGCGGATATGGCTGCCGAAATGCCCGTCGCTCATAAAGCGCGCCAGGGTCAACTGGGCGATTTGCGGGGTGTGGCCGTCGAGGATGCTGCGGGCGTAAGTCATGGGCTTGACCAACTCCCGGGGCAGCACCATAAAGCCCATGCGCAAGCCGGGGTACAGGGATTTGCTGAAGGTGCCGAGGTACAGCGTGCGCTGGTAACTATCCAGGCCTTGTACACAGGCGGTCGGCAGGCCTTCGTAGTGAAACTGGCTGTCGTAGTCGTCCTCGATGATCCAGCCTTGGCGCTGCTCGGCCCAGGCGATCAGGTCCAGGCGCCGTTCCAGCGCGAGGGTGGCGCCAGTGGGGTATTGATGGGACGGCGTGACATACACGGCATTGGCGCCACTGCGGTCGGCGCGCAAGGCGTCGATACACAGGCCTTTGGCGTCCACCGCAACCGGTACCACCTTGAGCTGGGCCATTTCAAACGCCTTGCGGGCGCCGAAGTAGCCGGGGTCTTCCATCAGGATCGGCCGGCCTTCATCCACCAGCACCTGCGCGCACAAATACAGGGCCTGGCGCGTACTCGACAGCACCAGCACCTGATCCGGCGTAACCCGCGCGCCGCGCTCCAGGTTCAGGTAGTCGGCGATGGCCTGGCGCAGGGGTTCGGCGCCTTGCGGGTCGCCGTGCAACAGCAGGTTCGGGCGATAATCCTTCAATGCCTGGCGGTGCAGGCGCTCCCAGATGCCCACGGGAAAGGTGCGCGTTTCCGGCAGCCCCGTGGCAAACGCCTTGACCACTTGCTGGTCGGTAACGCCGCCGCTGGCGAGGATCTGCGCGCCCCTGGCACTCAGCGCCGCCGCCTGGTTCGCCATCACTGGCTGGCGCTTGCGCGCCCCCAGCAGGCTCGGCCCGATTTTCTCGGAGACAAAACTGCCCGAGCCTTCGCGCCGACACAGATAACCGTCCAATTGCAGTTGGACGTAGGCCATTTCCACGGTATCCCGGGAGATGCCCAGTGACTTGCACAGCGTGCGCGTGGCGGGCAAGCGGCTGCCGGGCGCGAGGATGCCCTCGAGGATCAACTGGCGCAGCACCCGTTGCACCCGCACCCGCAAATCCAGCGAGGCAAGCTTGGGGTCCGTCAGGCGGATCTTCAGCGTGTCCAGTTCCAGGTTGTGGGTCATTGACTTGGCCAAGGGCTAAAAAACCATGCATCTTTGTGCGAAGCCGCCGATATGTCCACGAGCAATATCGGCGAGCGTTGCGGGCGGGCGCTACAGGGCCATCCGATACTCGATGCAGCCCGAGTCTTCGGCGATCCAGTTGTAGAGTTTCTGCGCACGTTTATTGGTCTGCTGGGTATGCCAGTACAACCGGGCGCAGCCGTGGTGTTGCGCATAGCGCTGGACCCATTCGATCAACAGCTTGCCGGTGCCGCCGCCGCGCACGGTGGGGGCCACGTACAGGTCTTCGAGGTAGCAGAAATCAGCGACCGCCCAGGTCGAACGATGCAACAGCGCATGCACCAGCCCGACCAACTCATCGCCCTGTACCGCCACGGCGCAGGCCATGGCTTCATCGGCATCGAGCAAGCGACTGAAGGCGGTGCGGGTGGTGGTCTCATCCAGGGTGACTTGATAAAAGTCCTGGTAGGCCAGCCACAGTTGCAGCCATTGCTCATAGTCTTCGGGTTGCACAGCTCTCACCACGATTGCCTGTGGATCGTTACTCATCGCGTTCTCCTATCGGGAAGCCCGGTCCGGGATGGATCGGGACCCGGCAATGGTAGGTTTCCAAGGCGGCGGCGAACCGACCACTTCCAGACCACCTGGCAGGCCAATCTACAACGGGCGCTACGTTCACAATTCGTTAAGGATTGCCTTCGTATACTCCAACGCTACCCCCCTCTAGCATCCGGTAACCCACCCCATGACACGCCCTGCCCCGCTGTTGCTGCTGCTTGCCGGTCTGCTGTTCTTCGTGGCCCTGGGTAATCATGAGTTGCAAGGCTCCACCGAAGCCCGGGTGGCCGGGATTGCCATGGCCATGCACCTGGATAATGACTGGGTGGTGCCGCGCCTGTTCGGTGAGCCGTTCCTGGAAAAACCACCCCTGAGCCTATGGCTGGATGCCGGGGCGATTCGCCTGTTTGGCGCCAGCACCGGCGCGGTACGACTGGCCTCGGCGTTTGCCGGGTTGTTCAGTGTGATGCTGCTGTACGGCATGCTGCGCCGCTTCGGACGGCCCAAGCCCCTGGCGTTTGGCGCCGCGCTGGTGCTGGCGACCATGGCCAGTTACTGGAGCAACGTGCGCGGCGTAGGTGAGGATGCGCTGCTCAGCCTCGGCGTGACCCTGGCCCTGCTGGCGTTCTACCAGGCCACCCGCGCGGAATCCCAGCCCGGTGCCAATATCGGCACATGGCTGCTGTTTACCTTGGGGATGGCCATCGCCACCTTGAGCAAAGGCGTGCTGGGCCTGGCGATGCCGGGCATTGTGATTTTTGCCTACCTGGCCTGCACCAGCCTGTTGGACAAGCGCGTGCGGCCCGGCCAATGGCTGCGGCCCGGCATGTTCACCCTACTGGCGCTGGTGCCGTTGTTGATCTGGCTGGGGTTTCTGTATCAACGGGGTGGGATGCAGGCAGTCGGTGAGGTGTTGTGGACCAACAGTGTCGGGCGTTTCAACGGCTCCTTCGTCGAAGCCGGGCATTACGAGCCGATCTACTATTACCTCGCCAAACTGCCCGAAGCCTTTTTGCCGTGGAATATCCTGGTGTACCTGGGCCTGTGGCATTTTCGCAAAAGCCTGGCGAGCAATCGGTACCTGCTGTTTTTCAGCCTGTGGCTGGTGGCGCAATTTACCCTACTGACCTTCGCCTCCAGCAAACGCATCGTGTATCTGATGGCCCTGACCCCGGCGGCGGCGGTCCTCGCGGCCGAATATGGCGCGGTTCTGCTTGGCCGCGTGCCCGCCTATCGCCGTAGCCTGATTACTGGCGTGTTTGCGGTGGTGATTGCCGGCTACCTGGGCGCTGCTATCTGGTATGCGCCCAAGGCCGACCGGCGAGAATCCTTCGTGCCGCTGACCCGCCAAATCCAGGAATTACAAGCCCAGGGCCACACGGTGGTGCTGTACCAGCCCAACGAGCGTGTGGCCGGCGCCAGCGTGTTTTACACCCAGAGCAACTTGCCGATCCTGCAGACGGAGGCACAACTGCGCGCCTATCTCGATGCCAGGCCGGGCAACGTGGCGTTGCTGGACCGTATCGAGCAACTGACGACTCCGGTCACCGCTCTCAAGCAGATCACCGTGGGCAGCCGGCCCTACTCGTTTGTCGAACAGTAAGGCCTACCAGAGCGCCAGATCGTACGTCAGGTAGACCCGGTAATTATCGCGGTCACTGGCATAGGTGGAACGGTAGGTGGCCTTGCGCAATTCCACGCCCAGGCCTTTGAGGGTGCTGTCCTGGATCACATAGCGCAGGTGGGTGTCGGACTCCCACTCGCGCGCTTCGCGGCCCTTGAAGTCGCCGTTCTGGCCCTTGTAGTAACGGGTCATGAAGCTCAGGCCCGGCAGCACGGCGGCAAAGTCGTAGTCATAGCGCAGCATCCAGGTTTGCTCACCGGCCTGGATGAACTTGCCGACCCCAGCGTTGCTGAACGAGTACACCGTCGACACGCTGGCATAGGGCAGCGCGGTGTCGCCGCTGACTTTCTGGTAGCCCACGCCCAGTGCCTGCGGCCCCAGGCGATAGGTGAACAGGCCGCTGAACATGTCGCTGTCGACCTTGCCGTTGCGCGCCTCGCCGGCTTCATTGCTGATGAAGTAGCGCAAATCACTGGTCAGGCTGCCCGGGCCCAACGGCTGCTTATGCACCAGGCCGAGGAATTGCTGGCGATAGAATTCGCGCATTTCCCCGTAGTACCAGGTGCCACTGAGCGTAGGCGTGAAGGCATAGGTGGCGCCGGCGAAATCGAAGTCGCTGCCCTTCTTGCCGCTGTAGCCCTGTGGATAAATATCCACGCTGTCGGTGGAGTTACGCAGCTTGAATTGATCCAGGTGCCCGCTGTGCAGGTACAGGTTGCGGATGCCCGTGTATTCGACCTGGGTGCCGCGAAATGTCTGGGGCAGCAGGCGCCCATCGTTGTGCACCAGCACCGGGATCTTGGGCAACAGGGTGCCGGTTTTCACCACGGCCGCGCCGATGCGCATTTTTGCGGTCACGCCGAGGCTGGAGAATTCATTGGCGGCGCGCCCATCATCATGGACCGGCAACAAACCGGTGCCCGCGTGGGTGCGGCTGGAGTCGAGCTTGATCCCCGACAGCCCCTGGGCATCCACGCCAAACCCCACAGTACCTTCGGTGTAGCCCGACTGCAGGTTGAGCAGAAAGCCTTGCGCCCACTCCTTGCGGTCCTCGCCACCGTCGCGATAACCGTCGTTGAAATAGTAATTGCGCAGGCTCAGCTTGCCCTGGGAATCCTCCCAGAACCCCTGGGCCATCAGCGCCGGCGACAGACTCGCCAGCAAGCCGGCGGTAACTACGCCGCCTCTCGTGAAAAGCTCACGCATCAGTGTTTCCTCAATGCCGTATTGTCGATTTTTATGGGCAGTTGCTCCGTGTGCCAGGCTGGACGCCAGGTCACATTGGGGCGGACACTAACGGCTTGCCGAACGCCCCACAACGTTATGCGAGAAGCGCATGACGCTATGCGCAAAGCCGCCCTTCGACAGGAAATCCACGGTGAACCTCAAGCAACTCGAAGCCTTCAAGGCGATCATGTCCACTGGCTCGACCATCGGCGCGGCCACGCGCATGGGCTTGTCGCAGTCTGCGGTCAGCCGCTTGTTGAGCCAGTTGGAGGACGCCCTGGGGTTTGCCCTGTTCCTGCGCAAAAAGGGCCGCCTGATGGCCACGCCAGAGGCCGAGGAGTTGCTCACCGAGGTCGCCGGCCTGGTGGACGGCATGCAGCGTATCCAGCGTCTTGCCGACGAAATGCGCGTCGGCCGCTCGCGCAAAAGCCTGCTCAAGGTCGGCGTCCCCACCAGCATGACCCAGCAATTGTTACCGCGGATTGTCGCGGACTTTCTCAAGGACCATGACGACACCGTGGTCGAACTGCTGACCGGCTCCTACGACATGATCGAACGCGCCGTACTGGACCGCTCCGCCGACCTGGGTTTTGTGCGCCTGCCCACCGAGATTCCCGACTTCGATATCGAGCCGGTGCTGCACACCGAAGGCGTGTGCGTGATGCCAGCCGATCACCCGTTGAGTCGCCAAGAGTTCATCGAGGTGCAGCATCTGCGCAACGTGCCGCTGGTGATGCTGGGCCGGCAACGGGCGGTGCGTACCGAGTTGAACCAGATGTTCCGCGCCGCCAACCTGACGCCCCAGGTGCGGGTCGAGGTGCACTCGGTAGGCGCCGCCTGCAGCTTTGTCGCCGAGGGCCTGGGGGTGTCGATCGTCAATGGTTTGCTGGCCAGCCACTTCATGCATCTGCCGATTGTCAGCCGGCCGTTTCGCCCGGCGTTGCCCTATGCATTCGGCCTGGCATTTCGTGCCGACGAGCCACGCTCACAGTTGGTAACGGCCTTCGCCGACCACCTCAAAAGCCGCCTCGCCACCCCACTGTAGGAGCCGGTTTGCCGGTGATGACAGCCGCGCCAACACCATAGCCTCCCAGGCAAACCGCTCGTCGTTGCGCGCAATCTGTGTGTAAAACGCATACCCCAACCCGCCCCACGCATAACGTTGTGGGCCTGCGCGCTTTGCCCTAGTGTCCGCCCACCACAACAATAACAGCGCACTCACCCCGCCCAGACGGGGTCGCGCCGGGGCCGCCAGCATGACCGAACCGCAGATCCTCCGTACCCCGCCGCCCACCGAGGCGGCCGCAGACAAACCCGTGCAACGCAAGCAAATCAACCCAGCGATCATTCTGCTGAGTATCGTCCTGCTCGCCGTCGCCTTCACCTATGCGGTGAATGCCGGCAAATTCCAGCGTCACAATGGCCTGGTGGTGCCGGGCTCGTACCAGGTGCTGGAAAAGCAGGACTCCTTCAGCCAACTGTTCTCCCTGGAACCGCGCAAGGCCGGCGACACAACCGCGCGCCCGGTGTCGTTGGTGGAAGGTTTCATGGCCATCCCCCAAGGCATCGAAAAGCGTGCGGCGCTGATTTTCATGGTGCTGTTCATCGGCGGCATGTTCGGCGTGCTGAACAAGGCCGGGGTAATCGACGCCGGGCTGGAGCGCCTGCTGGGCCTGACGCGGGGCAATATCTACGTGCTGGTGCCGAGCCTGATGCTGGTATTTTCCGCCGGCAGCACCTTCATGGGGCTGGCCAAGGAATTCATCCTGATCGTGCCGTTGATGGTGGCCATGGCTAACCGCCTGGGGCTGTCGAACCTGATTGGCCTGGCCATCGTCACCATCTCGGTGAAGATCGGCTACCTGGCGTCCATCTCCAACCCGGTGGCGTTGTCCGTGGCCCAGCCGATGGTCGGCCTGCCGATCTTCAGCGGCTTGAGCATGCGCGTCGCCGCTTACTGCACCTTCCTGCTGGTGGGTATCGCGTTTGTGCTGTGGAGCATTCGCAAACACGGCTTTGATGCCAGCGCGCAGATCACCTTTGAAAGCAAACCCCTGCCGATTCGCCACCTGCTGAACCTGCTGGTGCTGGGCGGCGGGATCGGTTTTCTGGTGTATGCCTCGAACCGCTGGGGCTGGAAATACCATGAACTGTCGGCGTTCTACCTGCTGCTGACCGTGGCCTTTACGGTGATCGCCGGCCTGGCTGCCAGCACTGCCGCCAGCGCGTTTGTCGATGGCATGAAAAAGGTGCTGATCGCCGGCGTATTGATCGGCCTGGCGACCGCCGTGGAAATCATCCTCAGCACCGGCCAGGTGCTGGACACCATCGTCAACAGCCTGGCCAACCTGGTGGGCGACCACGGGCCGGTGGTCTCGGCCTACGGCATGTTCTTCGCGCAACTGGGGCTGGACGTGCTGATCCCGTCTACCTCAGGCCAGGCGGCGGTGACGATGCCGATCTTCGGGCCGCTGGGCCAGTTGTCCGGGGTCAGCCCGCAAACCACGGTGTTTGCCTTTTTGATGGGCAACGGCCTGACCAACATGATCACCCCGACCTCCAGCGGCCTGCTGGTGCTGCTGGCCACCGCCAACGTCGGCTGGGGCCAATGGGCGCGCTACATCCTGCCGCTGTTCCTGATCTACGCGGTGCTGGCGATGGTGCTGTTGGCCATTGCCGTGCAAACCGGATATTGAGCCGATGAGTGTTTTACCTATGCAAACCCTGCACAACCAGATGATCGCCATGCGCGATGGCATCCACCTGGCCACCGATATCTACCTGCCGGCGGGCGGCGAAGGGCCGTATCCGGTGGTGATCGAACGTACGCCCTATGACAAGTGCAAACCGTCGCGCTCGGAAAAACAGCTCGACGGCCAGCACATCTCCCGCGAGCAGATGGCGGCGCGTTTTACCGCCCAGGGGTTTGTCGCGATCTTCCAGGATTGCCGCGGGCGCTACGCCTCCGAAGGGGTGTTCACCAAATACACCGCCGAGGGCGAAGACGGCTTCGACACCCTGGCCTGGATCGTTCGCCAGCCATGGTGCAACGGCAAGATCGGCAGCATGGGCCTGTCCTACGCGGCCCACACCCAGCTGGCGATGGCCTGCCTGCACCCGCCGGGCCTGAGCAGCATGGTGCTCGACAGCGGCGGCTTCGCCAACGCCTACCAATGCGGGATTCGCCAGGGCGGTGCGTTTGAACTCAAGCAGGCTACCTGGGCCTTTCGCCAGGCCAAGGAAAGCCCGCTAGCCCTGGCCGACCCGCAAGTACGCCAGGCGCTGGAAGACGAAGACATCCATGAGTGGTTCCGCCGCATGCCCTGGCAGGCGGGTCAATCACCGTTGCGCCATGTGCCCGAGTACGAAGCCTATCTGCTGGAGCAGTGGGCCCAGGGCACTTTCGGCCCCTACTGGCAGAAGTCGGGGATTTATGCCGAAGGTCATTACGCGGACTTGCCGGATATTCCCGTGTTGTTCATGTCCAGTTGGTATGACGCTTATGTCAGCTCGACCCTGGCCAACTACGCCGCATTCACCCGCGCCAACCGTGCACCGCAACAGTTGATCATGGGGCCGTGGTTGCACGGTGACCGCAATATCAGCCATAGCGGCGATGTGGAGTTCGGCGCCCAGGCCGCGTTTGACGGCCAGGTGGCGCAGGATTGGTTGAGTTGCCGCCTGCAATGGTTCGAGCAGTCCCTCAAGCCTGGGACGCAGCCACCGCAGGCCCAGGTGCAGGTGTTCCTGATGGGCGGCGGTAGCGGCTTACCGGATGAAAAGGGGCGCCTGCAACACGGCGGCCGCTGGTTGCAGGCCGAGCAATGGCCGCTGCCCGGCACCCAGGCGCTGACCTTGTACCTGGATGAACAACGGCAATTGACCGAGGTTGCGCCCAGCGCTGACGAGGCCGTCCTGGGTTACTACGCCGACCCGGCCAACCCGGTGCCAACCGTGGGCGGCGCACTGACATCCGGTGCGCCGATCTTCGTTGGTGGTGCCTTCGACCAGCGTGAGCGCGCGGACTTTTTTGGCACCCATGGTGACAATCGCCCCCTGTGCGAGCGCGACGATGTGCTGAGCTTTGAGACCGCGCCCCTGACCGAAGACCTGATCGTCGCCGGCACGGTGCAGATCGAGCTATGGATCGACAGCGACGCGCCGGACACCGACTTCACCGCCAAGCTGGTGGATGTCTACCCGCCGAGCGCCGCTTACCCGCAAGGCTTTGCGATGAACATCACCGACGGCATCCGCCGCTGCCGTTATCGCGACGCGTGGGAGCAGCCCAAACCGCTGACACCCGGCGAGCGGGTGAAAGTGAACATCGAGCCATTTGCCACCTGCAACCTGTTCAAGCAGGGCCATCGCCTGCGCCTGGACATTTCCAGTAGCAATTTCCCGCGCTTCGACGTCAACCCCAACAGCGGCGAAGCCGAGGGCCAGGCCCACGACCCGCGCATTGCCCACAATCGCATCCACCTCAGCCGGGATGCCGCATCGTGTCTGGTCCTGAGCATCCTGCCCAACGGGTGAAGAGCGCCTACATCGGGAGTAATGACCGCTCATCCGCCAATCCCACATTGGCTAAAAAACCGTTTCAGCTCTCGCCCTGCCTGCCGATATCTCCTGACTATCCATCGGCTGGGCGATCTTCCAGCAACTGATGTACACGCAATCTGTTCCTGGAGGAATTCGATGAATACATGGTTTGGCAACATCAGCGTCAACTTGAAACTGGGCCTGGGCTTCGGCCTGGTACTGGTGCTCACCTCGATCCTCGCGCTCACCGGCTGGACCAGCCTGGGCAGCCTGATCGACCGCAGCAACTGGATGAGCGACATCACCCAGCTCAACGCCTCGCTGACCAAACTGCGGATCGTGCGCCTGCAATACATGCTCGCCAACGGCGATGAAACCGTGGCGCAGAACGTGCAGACCACCCTCGACAGTTTTGCCGCGCAGCAGCAACAGTTGGTCAACAGCTTCAAGAGCCCGGAAAACCTCAAGCTGCTCAACGAGCAGAAAGACATCATCACCGCCTACCGGCAGTCGCTGAACAAAATGCGCGAGGCCTACCGTAACGGCAACGCGGCTCGCCAGACCATGGGCGAACGCGCCGACGCCGCCGGCCTGGTGATTGCGGCACTGGACCAGAGCGTGCGGCAGTTGCCTGAAAGCAGTGAACGCTTCGCCCAGTACGAAGCCGTCAACCACGCCAAGGAAGAGTTCCAGGTGGCCCGCTATGAAGTTCGCGGCTACACCGGCAACGTCAACCCGGACACCGAAGCCCGTGCCGCGGCGCAGATTGAATCGGCGATCAATGGCCTCAAAGGCTTGAAGAACGTGTTTGGCGAGTCCCAGCAAGCCGAGCTGATCGCCCTGGAAAATGCCCTGGGCGCCTATCGCAATGCGCTACAGGCGTATAAAGCGGCCAACGCCAATATCGTCCTCGCTCGCCAGGAAATGACCGTGCAGGGTGCCGATATCGTGTCGCGCAGCGAAGCGCTGTATGACATCCAGCTGCAACGCCGCGACGCCGAAAGCGTCCAGGCCCGCAGCCTGCAACTGATCAGCACCGTGCTGGCGCTGCTGGTGGGGATTATCGCCGCGCTGGTCATCACCCGGCAGATCACCCGCCCGCTGCAGGAAACCCTGGCCGTGGTCGAGCGCATCGCTTCCGGCGACCTGAGCCACAACATCCAAGTGACCCGCCGCGACGAACTGGGCGTGCTGCAACAAGGCATCCAGCGCATGGGCACCACCTTGCGCGAGCTGATTTCCGGGATCCGCGACGGCGTCACGCAGATCGCCAGCGCTGCCGAAGAGCTGTCGGCCGTGACCGAGCAGACCAGCGCCGGGGTCAACAGCCAGAAAATCGAAACCGATCAAGTGGCCACCGCCATGCATGAAATGACCGCCACCGTGCAGGAAGTGGCGCGCAACGCCGAACAAGCCTCCCAGGCCGCATCCGCCGCCGATGGCCAGGCCCGCGAAGGCGACAAGGTGGTGGCCGAAGCCATCGCCCAGATCGAACGCCTGGCCGACGAAGTGGCACGCTCCACTGACGCCATGGCCCACCTGCAACAAGAGAGCAACAAGATCGGCAGCGTGATGGACGTGATCAAGGCCGTGGCCGAGCAGACCAACCTGCTGGCGCTCAACGCCGCGATTGAAGCGGCGCGCGCCGGTGAAGCCGGGCGTGGGTTTGCCGTGGTCGCCGACGAGGTACGTGGCCTGGCCCAGCGCACGCAAAAATCCACCGAAGAAATCGAAGGCCTGGTCGCCGGCTTGCAGAACGGCACCCAGCAAGTGGCCGCTGTGATGAACAACAGCCGCAGCCTGACCGACAGCAGCGTCGAACTGACCCGCAAGGCCGGCGTCTCCCTGGAGAACATCACCCGCACGGTGTCGAACATCCAGTCGATGAACCAACAGATCGCCGCCGCCGCCGAACAGCAAAGCGCCGTGGCCGAAGAGATCAGCCGCAGCATCGTCAATGTACGTGACGTATCGGAACAGACCGCAACGGCCAGCGACGAGACTGCCAAGTCGAGCGTCGAACTGGCACGGCTGGGCAGCCAGTTGCAGCAGATGGTCAGCCATTTCCGGGTCTAAGCAAAAAGCCGCCCCGGCCGAAACCGGGGCGGCTCCACTTCTCAGGCCTTAACGGTCATCGAAGCTGTCTCGCAGGAATTTCCAGACGTGATAAACACGCAGGCAATTCACTACGAGGTCCCACGTACGTCGTGCAAACTTGGACATACTCGGCCCTCCTAAGAGTTGGGCCTTACCTCCAGCGCACTTACCGGAACACGTGAGCCTTTGGACGCAGGTCGATTACGTCTCTTGAGGTGGCCGGGCTAATGGTCCTTCCGCATGAATCCGGCACGGATTACTAGCCCGTGGCGGCCGGTCCGGAATTCGCCCGCATACCCGACTCACCTAAAAGCGACAGACGCAGAACGGGGGAGATCCTAACCAACATTTAGGCCAAAGGTGTGACCAATAGTGGTCAAGCATCCAGTATTTGACGGTAGATTTATTGCAGCTTTTTGCAGTCAGCTTTGACGCGAGAAAAGCTTCAGAAGCGATCGGTGCCGATCATCGTTGAACCTTGCGAACCGATATGGTCAACGTTAATATTCGCGGGCAGGTCGATTGCGTCTTTTGAGACAGCAACCCCAACCACTAACTGGGATTGCAATAAAAAACCGCCCTACCAAGGCGGTTTTTTATTGCCTGAAATTTGTCGATCAGGCTTGCCCTTCCTCGACAAACACCAGCCGATTGCCAAACGGGTCCTTGATGCTCATCTCCCGCGAGCCCCAGGGTGTTTCCTCCACTCCAGGCTTGGCAAAGCGATAATTCTTGGCCTGCAATTGCTGCTGGAACCCATCCACCCCTGATGCCTGAATCCGCACCGCTGCGCCCGGTGATGCATCGCCATGGTGCTCGGATAGATGCAGCACGCACTCGCCCAACGACACTTGCAGGTACAACGGAAAATTCGCTTCGAACCGGTGCTGCCAATCGACCTTGAATCCCAGGAAATCGACGTAGAACTCCAGCGCCTTGGCCTCGTCGAAAATCCGCAGGATGGGGGTGACGTTTCCTAACCGCATAAGACTCTCCAAATCCAGAATACTCCCTGTTGAGGCGCCATCACCCTACCCCATAGCCCGTCCACTGTGAATGCCTGACGACGCTGCGTTCAACCATGGGGGATTTTGGTGATCCGCGCGTTCGACAGATCCTCATTGGACACATGCACCTCATCGAACCTATAGGCATTTGCCGCAAACTGATCCAGGCGCCCCTCGTTGCGCAGACGCTCAAGGGTACCGGGTGCAACGCACTGGCGGGCCTCGACGAACTGGGGGTTGGCGTCGATGTTTTCATTGAAGGACACGGAAGGAATGCCGCGGCTGTCGATTTCGTACAAATGGTAATCGCCGCTGAACTCTGTCTCGCCAAAATGCATGGCCGCGGCCTTGGAGCCAGAGGCCACCAGCACCTTGCCATCCATCATTTTTTCGAGCCCGGAAAAGAAGTTTGAGTCCCGAAAACCAACATCCAACGGGTCCCCCCGGCGCTCCACGCGCTCGGCCTTTTCGACGCGATACAACTTGGGCCGGTCGGTGCGCTCGATCATGCCCCGACTGTTGAAATACCCACCGGCAGGCAGGGTGACGCCGGCCTTGAAGGGGTTGGTCTTGATGACATTATCCTCATAGGGATCGTAATCCCCGGATGACGTGGCATCCGAAGCCACGGAAGGTGGCGACTGCTCATCCTCCGACAGTTCCCCCTCCGAGTCGTCAAGCCTGGGTCTTTTGGGGCTGGGCTGTGGGGTCTCATACCTGGGCTGAACCTGCGGCCGCCGGGATCCCGACTGCAGGTAGATTTCCATGGAGGGATCCCACGCAGGATTCAGCTTGCCCCCCAGCGGCGCGGGTAAGCGTGGTGGGCCGTCGGGGCTCATCAGCACGCCAATTTTGCCGTTCACTCGTCGATAATTGAAAAAAGGTCTGGCTCCCGCGCCGTTTGCAGCCTCGCCCTGGCCCGCTGGTGAGGCTGCCTCGACGGCGGGATCGGCAGTGAGAGGAACAGACTTGCCCAGCGCATGAAAAACCCCATCGTCGCCACGTCCATCACCGCAGCATGCAAGCCACTCGCGCGCTCGGCCTGGGTATCGCCTTGCACAGCCGTGTCGATTTCCAGCCCCACCTGCGCTCCAAACAATGCGGTGCCAAGCGCCAGGCCAATCGGCCCGAGCAATGCCATCGGGATGGCAAAGACCGCATTGCCCGCTTGCAACAGGCCCAGGGCATCGTCCTTGTACACCTCGGCATTGGATTTCATTTCGGTATCGGCATCGTTGTTGATGCGCTCACGTGTCTGGCTGGCCATGAAGGAAAACACATCACCACCGACAGGGTAATTCAGGGTGTCGATATGGCTGTCGTTGGCCGCCAGGTCACGGGAACCTAGTTTTTTCAGGGTACTGTCCACACCGCTGGCACTCAGGGCGCCGAATACCCCCTGCTGGCGATCGCGCAAGGAAAAATGCGCCTCCAGCGCCGTGGCCTTCGCCGGGTCCTTGCTCTGCGCAAGAACCCACTGGTCCACTTCGGCACGGTCCTTGAACGCCAGCAAGGAGGGCTGGCCCCCGGGGATATACAAGGTTTCGCTGCCATCCTTCGCGACAAACCGCAGGATGTTGTTAGAGCGGTAGCCATTGATGTCGAAGCACAACACCCGGGTGTCCGGCCCTGGCGCCGCCTCGGCCTGTAACTGTTCTTTTGACACCGGGCCTTCGAGCGGCACGTTGGGCGCGGCCGCCTGCATGACGCTGGCATACGCCTGCGGGCTCAAGCCCTGGCTGGGATCTTTCTGGTTCAGGCTCCGGGCGGCTCGGGCTTGCATTACAAACTGCTTTTTCGCCAGCGTGCGCCACTCGCTGCCGTGCTGGGTCCAGAAGTCATCCAGCTTGGCAATCACCTTCTTCTGCAAGTCGCCCTCGCGCACCAAATCCAACAACTCGCTGGGCTTCATGCGCAGTTGATTGTCCGCGTTGTAGCTGCCCTTTTGCGGGCCATCCAGGTAGAGGCCGTAGACTGAATCCAGGTCCCGCCAGGCCTCCCGGGCATTGGGTACATCATCATGAATTTTCGAGTAAATGAAGCCAGGCCCGGTTCGATCAAGAACGAACCGGCCCAGCCGGCTGAAAAAGTCCGTGACGCTTTCACTTTTAAACAGGGAGAACGGGCTTGTGTTCGAAGACAGGAAATGGGCTACCACCTGGGCCTTCCCGGCAGCGCCATAGCGCTGCGCCGAGAAAAAATCGCTGGCGACGGCCTCGGTGAGGGTCATTGAGGATTCGGGAGCCCCGTTGTGCTCCCAGCCCGTCACCGCACTGGGATTGTGCGTGCTATGCGCCGACGAAAATTTATGCAGGTAGACCTTGTCAGGGTCGATCCATTGGTTGGTCAGGTTCCAGACTTTTTCCTGGATCCAGCCTTTGATCGTATCGCGGGGGAAAGGAAAGGCTGCCAGCGCATTGGCGGTCGCCGCATGAATGCTGGCAGCAGGGCCACTGGCGTACAACGCGGCCGCAACGTTGGGCGGGTTACCGAAACGACTGACGCTATCATATTGATTTGGCATACAGGCTCTCCGTAAGAAGTCCTGCCCATCTTAGATAGCGCTTCCACCGTCACAACCTACCTTTTGTAAGCCCTCATTGACCACAATCCGACACACCTCACGGCCGATCACACCTGGGCAAAACCCCGCCGCAAATCCCCGCTACGCGCCAGGAAGCGCCCAGCCCTGTGACCATTCGCCTGCCCCTCGCAGTAGCTCAACACACCATTGACCCACACCCCATCAATCCCCTCGGCGGCACGTTGCGGGTCCTTGAAGTCCGCCACATCCCTTACCCGCAACGGGTCGAACAGCACAAGGTCAGCCCAATGCCCCTCGCGGATTTCGCCACGCCCGGCCAGGCCAAAGCGCGCGGCCGACAGGCCGGTCATTTTGTGTACGGCTGTGTGCAGCGGGAACAGTCCCAGGTCGCGGCTGAAATGTCCGAGCACCCGTGGAAATGCGCCCCACAAGCGCGGATGAGGGAACGGGTCTTCCGGCAATCCATCGGAGCCGACCATCGACAGTGGGTGGGCGAGGATGCGCTGCACATCGGCCTCATCCATGCCGTAATAGACCGCCCCCGCCGGTTGCAGGCGGCGGGCGGCGTCCAGCAGGGATACGCCCCATTCGGCCGCGATGTCCTGCAGATCGCGCCCGCCCACTTGCGGGTGCGGCGTCGACCAGGTGATGGTGATGCGAAATGCATCGGTGACTTGCTTGAGGTCCAGGGTCGAGGAACTGGCGGCATAGGGATAACAATCGCAACCCACCGGGTGGCTCTTCGCCGCCTGCTCCAGGGACGCCAGCAGCTGTGGACTACGCCCCCAGTTGCCGGCGCCGGCACATTTGAGGTGGGAAATGATCACCGGTGCCTTGGCGTGGCGGCCGATCAGAAACGCCTCGTCCATGGCCTCCAGCACCGGCTCGAACTCACTGCGCAGATGGGTGGTGTACACCGCACCAAACGCCGTCAGCTCTTCACTCAGTTGCAGCACTTCGTCGGTGTCGGCGCTGAACGCGCTGGCGTAGGCCAGCCCTGTGGATAAGCCGAGGGCGCCCGCCGCCAGGCTTTCCTGCAGTTGCTCGCGCATCGCCGCGATTTCGGTGGCGGTGGCGGTGCGGTGCAGGTCGTCCATATGGTTGCTGCGCAAAGCGGTATGGCCAATCAATGCCGCGACGTTGAGGGCCGGGTGAGCGTTTTCCACCGCCGCGCGGTAATCGAGGAAACGCGGATAGGCAAACGCCTCGGCCTTGCCCAGCAGGTTCATCGGGTCCGGTGGGGCACCACGCAGGCTGACCGGCGCGGCGCTGATGCCGCAGTTGCCGACAATCACCGTGGTCACGCCCTGGCTGAGCTTGGGCAGCATCTGCGGCTGGCGGATCACCACGGTGTCGTCGTGGGTGTGCACGTCGATAAAACCCGGTGCCAGTACGCGGCCATTGGCCTCGATCTCATGCTCGCCCCGGGCGGCCGACAAGTCGCCGATTTTCTCGATCCGCCCCTCGCGCAGCCCCACGTCGGCGAGATACCCCGGCGTGTTGCTGCCATCAATGATCAGCGCCTGGCGAATCAGCGTGTGGTACTTCATTTCAATCTCCAAGCGGCAGGCTGTCAGGGCCGCCGCGATAGTCGTCCAGGGCCAGTTTGATCCGGCGCAGGCGTTCCTGGTTGTCGTCCGGCATGGCCAGGGCCAGTTCGGTGGCGAGTAAATCGATGGCCAGCAACATGCCGTAGCGCGCCGCCGTGGGTTTGTAGATAAAACTGGTTTCCGCCGGTTGCAGCGGCAGCAGTACGTCAGCCAACTGCGCCAATGGCGAGTCGGCCAGGGTGATGGCGACGACCCGCGCGCCATAGTTGCGGGCCAGTTCCACCACGCCCAGCAGCTCGGGCGTCAGGCCGGTGAGGGAGCAGACAATCAGGGCGTGTTCGGCGCTCAACGTGGCGGCCGTGACCCGCATCATCACCGGGTCGCGGCAGGCGGCAATCGGGTAGCCCAGGCGTACCAGGCGCACCTGCAACTCTTCACTGCACAGGCTCGACGGGCCGCCCATGCCAAACGCGTGGATCATCCGCGCCTTGCCCAGCAGGTTCACCGCATCGACAAACCCGGCCTGGTTGAAGCCCGACAGGTGCTGGCGCAACGTCGCTTCGATATCACCGAGGATCTGGCGATGAAACGCCGACTGCTCGGGCAACCCCGCCGGGTCCAGAAAACGGCTGCCCACGCCACTGGCCTGGGCCAGTTGCAGGCGCAGGTCGCGCAAGTCGCGGCAACCGACGCTGCGGGCAAAGCGCGACAAGGTGGCGGTGCTGACCTCGGCCCGCTGGGACAGCTCTTCCAGGCTGGCGGATGCGGCAAAACCCACATCATCGAGCATCAGCCGGGCGATACGCCCTTCGCCAGCGCTGAAGGAATCCTGGCGGGCGCGGATCTGGTAGAGGATGTCCATGGGGTCTCCGGGTTACAGGATGAGGCTCATAAAACAAGAGACAGGCCGTAGGTCAGGCCGAAGGCGACCACTGAAATCAAAGTCTCCAGTACGGTCCAGGTCTTGAAGGTCTGGATCACCGTCATATTGAAGTATTCCTTGATCAGCCAGAAGCCGCCGTCGTTGACGTGGGAAAAGATCACCGAACCGGCACCGGTCGCCAGCACCAGCAATTCCGGGTGTGGGTAACCCAGGCCCAGGGCCACGGGGGCGACAACGCCCGACGCGGTGGTCATGGCCACGGTCGCCGAGCCGGTGGCAATGCGCATCAGCGCAGCGAACAACCAGCCCATCACCAGCGGCGACAGGTTGAAGGCATTGGCCATGCCGAGGATTTCATGGGTCACGCCGGCATCTACCAGGATCCGGTTCAAGCCGCCGCCCGCGCCCACCAGCAGGGTGATGCTGGCGGTCGGCGCCAGGCATTCATTGGTGAACTTGAGGATCGACTCGCGGTTGAAGCCCTGGGCCAGGCCCAGGGTCCAAAAACTGACCAGGGTCGCCAACAGCAAGGCGATCACCGAGTTGCCGATAAACAACAGGAACTGGTTGAAGCCGCTGCCAGGCGTGGAGATCAGGTTGGCCCAACCGCCGATCATCATCAGCACCACCGGCAACAGGATGGTGCCCATGGTCAGGCCGAAACTGGGCAGGCGGGTGCGCGGCTCGCGCTCGATGAACTGGCGCTCCAGCGGGTTTTCGGCGGGCAAATGGATGCGCGGCACGATGAACTTGGCGTACACCGGGCCGGCGATGATCGCGGTGGGGATGCCGATCAAAATCGCATACAGCACGGTTTGCCCGACCGAGGCGTTATACGCCAGCACCGCCATCATCGCCGCCGGGTGCGGCGGCACCAGGGCATGCACCACCGACAGGCCGGCGACCATCGGCAGGCCGACCATCAGGATCGACACGCCCACGCGCCGGGCCACGGTAAAGGCAATCGGCACCAGCAGTACAAAACCGACCTCGAAAAACAGCGGCAGCCCCACCAGGAAGGCAATGCACACCATGGCCCAGTGGGCATTGCGCTCGCCGAAACGGTTGATCAGGGTGCGCGCCACCTGCTCGGCGCCGCCGGATTCGGCCATCATCTTGCCGAGCATCGTGCCCAGGGCCACCACCAGCGCGATATGCCCCAGGGTCTTGCCGACGCCCGCCTCGTAGGAGCCCATGATCGTATCCGCCGGCATCCCTGCCAGCAGCGCCAGGCCGATGGATACCAGGGTGATGACGATAAACGGGTTGAGCCGGTAACGTGCAATCAGCACGATCAATGCAATGATGGCGATGGCAGCGTATGCCAACAGCCAGACGCCCGGTGATGCGGCCATGCGGTACTCCTCGGAAAGGGTCACGTCGAATTGGTTGTGAAACTCATAAATCATTACCGAGGAAGGTTTTCAAATTTTATGAAAGTAATTTTCGCCCACAGGTAAGCGCTGTCGCTTTGGGACATGCCCGCAGAGCCAGGATGAAAATCGGGGGATAGTTCTTACATGCAGCACAGAGCAGATACGGGAAACTCGACTGCTGGCCTAAACTGCAACCCAATAACCGCCAGGAAGCCCAAGATGAACCTGAGAACTTTCACCGCCAGCACGCTGTGGCTGGCCTTGTGCGGCGCCGCAGTGGCCGCCGACAGCAGCCCGGCCCTGCAAAAGTGCCTGGAGGCCGCCAACACCACGGCGGCGATGGTCAGTTGCAACGTCGAACAAACCAGGATTCAGGACCAGCGCCTGAACAACGCCTATAAAGCCGCGCTGGATGCCCAGGGCCAGCGCAAGCAACAACTGCAGGATGTGCAACGCCTGTGGATCAAATACCGCGATGCCAATTGCGCCTTCGTCGGCTCCGCGACCGGCGCCAGCATCGATCAGGTCAACGGCTCCGGCTGTGTGCTGGACATGACCCAGACCCGCGCCGAGGAACTGGAAAACCTCGTCGGCCCCTAACCCCCTCGCCTATCCCGCCAGGATCAGTCGTGCTGCACCCGCGCACGCTTGAGCAGTTTCTTGCAGCGCTCCGACAAGTGCAGCACCCGCAGGTGCTTGCCGGCCTTGGCGTAGCGCTCGCGCAAGGTCATCAACGCGGCGATGGCGGAGTAGTCGACAAAGCTCAGGTGCCGGCAGTCCAGCGTTACCTGGGCCGGATCGTTGGCCGGGTCGAACTGGTTCAAGAACGGTGTGGTCGAGGCAAAGAACAAGGTGCCGTGCAGGCGATAGAGCTTGCTGCCATCGGCCTCCAGATGTTCATCGGCGTACAGCTCACGGGCCTGCTGCCAGGCAAAGTTGAGCGCGGCAATCACAATCCCGCACAGCACCGCCGTGGCCAGGTCGGTGAACACCGTGATCACCGTCACCGCGATGATCACCAGCACATCGTTGAGCGGCACCTTGTTGATCACCCGTAGCGACGCCCAGGCAAAGGTCTGCTGGGACACCACGAACATCACCCCCACCAGCGCCGCCAGGGGAATGCGCTCGATCAGCGGCGACAGGAACAAAATAAACAGCAGGATCATCACCCCGGCAAACACCCCGGAAAACCGCCCGCGCCCGCCCGAGCTGAGGTTGATCACCGTCTGCCCGATCATCGCGCAGCCGCCCATGCCGCCAAACACCCCGCTGACCATGTTCGCCGCGCCCAGGGCCACGCTTTCGCGGTCGGGGTAGCCACGGGTCTCGGTGATTTCGTCGGTGAGGTTAAGGGTCAACAGGGTTTCCAGCAGCCCGACCATGGCCATCAGGAAAGCGTAAGGCGCGATGATGCCCAGGGTCTCCAGGGTCCAGGGGATCTGCGGCAGGGCAAAAGTCGGCAGGCCGCCGGCGATATGGGCCATGTCGCCCAGCGTGCGAGTGGGCAAGCCCAGCAGGTACACCGCAAGCCCCACACCAAGAATCGCCACCAGCGCCGGCGGCACCGCGCGGGTCAGGCGGGGCAGCAGGTAGACGATGGCCATGGTCGCCGCCACCAACCCCGTCATCACATACAACGGCGTGCCGCTGAGCCAGGCCTCAGCGCTTTTGAAATGCTCCAGTTGCGCCAGGGCGATGATGATCGCCAGGCCGTTGACGAAACCGAGCATCACCGGGTGCGGCACCATGCGCACCAACTTGCCCAGGCGCAGCAGGCCGAAGGCAATCATGATCAGGCCGCCAAGCACCACCGTCGCCAGCAGGTACTCCACCCCGTGTTGCACCACCAGCGCGACGATCACCACCGCCATCGACCCTGCCGCCCCCGAGACCATCCCCGGCCGGCCGCCGAACAACGCGGT
Organism: Pseudomonas sp. WS 5059; assembly: GCF_012985525.1. Taxonomy (NCBI): domain Bacteria; kingdom Pseudomonadati; phylum Pseudomonadota; class Gammaproteobacteria; order Pseudomonadales; family Pseudomonadaceae; genus Pseudomonas; species Pseudomonas sp. WS 5059. The sequence goes on from NZ_JAAQWO010000010.1 coordinate 187,106, forward strand.
CAAGGTGCAGATGATAAAGGCGCCATACAGGCCCATCAGCGGGTTGAGGTGGGCTACCAGGGCAAAGGCGATGCATTCGGGCAACAAGGCAAAAGACGTGGTGAGTCCGGCCAGGGCGTCGGCGCGCAGACGAGAGAGCTTCATGGGTTTACCGGGGGAGTTGCGGGGGATGAGGCGGCGATGGTACGCAAAACCACGAAACCGAACCAGTAGGAACCGGCTTGCCGGCGATGAGGCCAGTTGCATCACCCCGCAACCTTCAGGCCGCTATCGCCAGCAAGCCGGCTCCTACAACGGGCAGGTCAACAGGCGTAGCGCGCCAGTTTTTCCTGGATAAAGTCGAGGAAGCATTGGATACGCAGGGCCAGTTGCGAGTTGCGGTAGTACACCGCGTGGATCGGCTGGCGGTAACCGCTGTTGAACGGAGCCAGGACCGTCTGCAAGCGGCCGGCGTTGATGTCTTCGATGGTCATGAAGTGCGACAGGCAGGCGATCCCCTGCCCCTCCAACGCCAGTTGGCGCAGGGTTTCACCGCTGGACGCGGCAATGCCCGGCTCGATCTGCCAGCGGTCGCCCTGGACATGGCGCAGCGGCCAGTGGTTGAGGGTCTCGGTCTGGGTAAAGCCCAGCAACGTATGGTTGGCCAGGTCGGCCACGGTCGCTGGCGTGCCGTGTTGTGCCAGATAGGCCGGGCTGGCAAGGATATGCAGCGGGCTGCAGCCCAGGGAGCGGGCGTGCAGGGTCGAATCCGCCAGGGCGCCGATGCGGATGGCGATATCGGTGCTCTGCTCCAGCAGGTCGATGATCAGGTCGTTGCTGTTGAGCTCCAGCTGGATATCCGGGTACAGGCGGCGGAACTCGGCGACGTACGGCACGATGGCGTGCAGCATGAACGGTGACGCGGCATTGATCCGCAAGCGCCCGGACGGGGTTTTCTGGCGCGACGACAGGCGCTCTTCCAACGCTTGCATCTGTTCCAGGATCAGCTTGGCCTGCTCGAAGAAGTACTTGCCCTCTTCGGTCAGGTCCATGCGCCGCGTGGTGCGGTTGATCAGGGTGGTGTCGAGCTTGGCTTCGAGCCGCGACAGGGTGCGGCTGACCGCCGAGGGCGTCTGCCCGACTTGTTCGGCGGCGGCGGAAATCGAACCGCATTCAATCACGCAGACGAAGATCTGTAGCTCATCGGATCGGGCTTTCAACGTGCATCCTCGTGAATACGGCTGCGTGGATACTAGCCGTATTACGGCGCCAGGTTAAACACCTGGGCCAGATGCTGCTCGTAGCGCAGCACATCAGCCTCGATGGAGGGGCGTTTCATCACGTCCACACAGAGGAAAGTCGGCAGGCCGCTCATGCCGAGGAACTGGTTGGCCTTGTGGAACGGGAAGTACACCGCGTCCACGCCCTTGGCCTCGAAGAAGTCGCTGGGGTCATCGAATGCGGCCTGCGGCGCGTTCCAGGTCAGCGACAACATGTACTGCTTGCCTTGGATCAGGCCGCCGCTGCCGTATTTTTGCGACGCATCGGAACGGGTGCGGCCATCGCTGGCGTACAGGCTGCCGTGACCTTCGGTGAAAACTTCGTCGATGTACTTCTTGACGATCCACGGGGCGCCCATCCACCAGCCGGGCATCTGGTAGATGATCACGTCGGCCCAGAGGAACTTGGCGACTTCTTCGGCCACGTCGTAGCCGGCGTCGATATGAGTGACTTTCACGTCGATACCACCCCGGTCCAGCACCGCCAGGGCGGCGTCATGCAGGGTGTTGTTATAGCGACCATCGGAGTGGGCGAATTTCTTGCCACCGTTGAGCAACAGAACTTTTTTCATGGGGGTTTACCTGAAGGTTGAAAATGTATGAGCGCAGGCTACGGGCAACTCCTCGGGGGAGTAAGCCACGGATCGACAAAACACTTTTGACCCTAAGGCACGAGTAATCATTTGATTGTTGCGCTAGCCACCCACCAGCAAGTGCCCGCCCAGGGCTGCCATGCCTATAAAGAACACGCGCTTGAACAGCACAGCGCTGATGCGCTGGCGCAGCTTTTGCCCCAGCCACATGCCCAGCAGCGCCGGCACCAGCGCCAGCAACGAAGCATTGAGTTCGCCGGCCCCGAGGTTGCCGCGCCAGAACAGCCCGCCTGCCAGGGCCAGGGTCGACACGCTGAAGGACAGGCCCAGCGCCTGCACCAGTTGGTCACGGCTCAAGCCCAGTGCTTGCAGGTAGGGCACGGCCGGGATCACGAAGACGCCGGTGGCCGAGGTGATGATCCCCGTCAGCAGCCCGCACAGCGGGCCCAGCCAGCGCTCGGTGCGGGCGGGCACACGGAACGTCGGCAGCAACAGCCCGCACAGCGCATACACCAGCAACGCCCCGCCCAAGGCCCGCACCACCCAGGGGCCGCCGTCCATGCCCAGCCACAGCGAACCGAGCCCGGTGCCCAAGAAAACCAGCAGCAGCATGGGCCACAGGCGTTTGCTCAATGCGCCCAGGTGCCCACCGAAGCTCAGTTGCCAGAGGTTGGTAATCGTCGAAGGGATGATCAACAAAGCCGCAGCCTGCGCCGGCAACATAGCCAGGCCGAGCAGGCCCATGGCGACGGTGGGCAGGCCCAGGCCGATCACGCCCTTGACTGCACCGGCCAGCAGGAAGGTGCCGATCACCAGCAGAGTCAGGGCTGAACCCAGGTTTTGGTAGAACGCGAGGAAGGTGGTCATGGGGGCAGTTTGCGGGTTTGCCGTGGGGTTGGAAATTCGCCATATACTGAGGCTGCCTCTTGTTTTGTGTGAGGCTCAGACCGCTATCGCAGGCAAGCCAGCTCCCACATCCTGAATGTGTTCACCCTTCCAAATGTGGGAGCTGGCTTGCCTGCGATAAGGCCCGTCCAGGCACCCGAGAACCCCAGCCATGCACTTTGACCTGACCGACCTGCGCCTCTACCTGCACATCCTCGACGCCGGCAACATCACCGCCGGCGCCGCCCGCAGCCACTTGTCCCTGGCCGCCGCCAGTGCGCGCATCCGCGCAATGGAGGCTTCATTGGGCGTCGAATTCCTGCAGCGCGGCCGCCGTGGCGTGACCCCGACTGCCGCCGGTAACGCCCTGGCCCGCCACGCGCGCCTGCTGTTGCAACAGGCCGAACGCCTGCAACAGGAGCTGGCGGAATACGCCAACGGCGTCAAAGGCCAGGTGCGCCTGCTGTGCAACACCACCGCCCTCAGCGAATACCTGCCGGAGTTGCTGGCGGATTTTCTCTGCGCCCACCCCAACCTCGATATCGACCTGCAAGAGCTGCCCAGCCTGCGCATCACCCACGCCCTGCGCCAGGGCGCGGCGGACCTGGGGATTATTTCCGATGCGGTGGACACCCATGGCTTGCAGACCCGGCCGTTTCGCGATGACCCGCTGGTGTTGATCCTGCCGACGGGTCACGCGCTGACGGCCGGCGCGCTGAGCTTTATCGACAGCCTGCCCTACGACTACGTGGGCCTGGCCGCCGACAGCGCGCTGGCGGTGTACCTGGAGGAACAGGCCCTGCACGCAGGCTTTCGCTTGCAGACTCGGGTGCGGGCCGATGGTTTTGATGGGGTGATGCGCATGGTCGCCCGTGGCGCGGGCCTGGGAATTGTGCCGCTGGCCGCGTTGCAACGCTGGCCCCGCGCGCGGCCATTCCAGGCCCAGCCCCTGACGGAGGACTGGGCCTGTCGCAAACTGCTGCTGTGCGCGCGTTCGTTCGAACAACTGCCGGGTTATGCCAGGGCCTTGCTCGATGCCTTGTCCGTGCCTTTGCGGAAAAACACGTAATACACCGCCGAGAGAATCAACAGGAACGGCACGCCAAACACCAGGGTCATCTTAAACGCTTCGGTGAAGAACGTGGTGATCATCACCGCGCCCATCAGCACCAGCCCCAGCAGCGTGCTGTAGGGAAACAGCCGCAGTTGGAAGGACAACTTCGGCCCGCCATGGCGCTTGCGGTAGCGGCGGAAGAACAGGTGCGTGAGGAAGATCATGAACCAGGTGAAGATCGCGCCAAACATCGAGATGGCCATCATCAAGGTGAAGGAGCTTTCCGGGTACACCACGTTGAGCAGGGTCGCCAGGGCGATGCCCGAACTGGACAGCAACAGGGCATTGAGCGGGATCCCGTTCTTGCTCAGGGCGCCCATGGATTTTGGCGCGAAGCCGGCGCGGGACAGGCTGAACATCATGCGCGTGGTGATGTAGAGCTGGCTGTTCATGGCCGATAGCGCGGCAATCAGGATCACGAAGTTCATCACCCCGGTGGCGCCGGGAATGCCAATGGTCTGCATCACCGTGACAAACGGGCTCTGGCTCTGCCCGGACTGGTTCCAGGGCACGATGGCCAGCATCAGCGCCAGGGTCAGCAGGTAGAACACCACGAGCCGCACAATCGTCGCGCGGAAGGCTTTTTTCACCGCCTGCTCAGGGTCGGCCGCTTCGCCCGCCGCCACCGCGATCATCTCCACGCTCAGGTAGCTGAAGATCGACACGATCACCGCGATCCACATGCCACTCAGGCCATTGGGGAAAAACCCGCCATGGGCCGTGTAGTTCTGCACCCCGTAATCCGGGTTGCCGGAGCCGAACACCACATACACCGCGAGGATGATGAAGCCGACAATCGCGCTGATCTTGATCGTCGAGAACCAGTATTCGAAGTTGCCGAAGGTCTTGACGCTGATGGCGTTGAGCACGATCAGCACACTGGAGAAGGAGACGATCCACACCCATTCCGGCACGTTGGCGAACCAGTACTTCATGTACATCGCTACCGCCGTGACCTCGGCGCCCACCGCCAGCACAATCGCCGCCCATTAGGCATAGCGCACCAAAAAACCGGCCAGGGGGCTGATGTAGAACTCGGCGTAGGCGCCAAAAGAGCCGGAGGTGGAATGGGCCACCGTCATTTCCGCCAGGCAGCCCATCAACAACAAGGTGATCAACGCGCCGATGGCGTAGCTGACCAGCACGCTGGGCCCGGCATAGCCGATGGCGTAGGCACTGCCCATGAACAGCCCGGTACCGATGGCGCCACCGATGGCGATCATGCTCATCTGCCCGGAAGTGAGCTGGCGCCGCAGGCCCAGTTCGCGGTTGGTGATTGCTGCAAAGCCGTTGTCTGGCGTGGTCACGTGCGTGCCCCTTTTATTATTGTGATTGTTACTGCTGGCCAAGCACCTGTGGGAGCTGGCTGTGGGAGCTGGCTTGCCTGCGATGCAGACACCTCGGTAGTCAGTCGGACCGAGGCGATTTCATCGCTGGCAAGCCAGCTCCTACAAGGGTTTTGTGGTGTTTTCAGGTGACGCTGTGGCGCACCTTGAATTGTGGCTGGTCCCAGGTTTTTTCATCGAGGATTTCGCCAAGGATTTCTACCGCATCCCACACCTCGGTAAAGCTGGTGTACAGCGGGGTAAAACCAAAGCGCATGATCTTCGGCTCACGGTAGTCACCGATCACCCCACGGGCGATCAGGGCCTGGACGATGGCGTAGCCTTCAGGGTGTTCAAAGCTCACATGACTGCCGCGCCTGGCGTGCTCGAGCGGGGTGATCAACGTCAGGTCATGGGCCGCGCAGCGGCTTTGCACCAATTCGATAAACAGGTCGGTCAGTGCCAGGGATTTGCGGCGCAGGCTGGCCATGTCGGTCTGGGCGAAGATATCCAGGCCGCACTCGACCATCGCCAGCGAGGTGATCGGCTGGGTGCCGCACAGGTAGCGGGTAATGCCTTTGCCGGCCACGTAGTTGGACTCCATGGCGAACTGGCGGCTATGGCCGAACCAGCCCGACAACGGCTGCGTCACCAACTCGACCAGCGCCGGGTTGACCCAGACAAACGCCTGGGAACCCGGGCCGCCGTTGAGGTATTTGTAGGTGCAACCAATGGCGTAGTCGGCGCCGGCCTGGTGCAGGTCAATCGGCACCGCGCCCGCCGAGTGCGCCAGGTCCCAGATCGCCAGCGCGCCGCACTCGTGGCTCAGGGCGGTCAGCGCCTGCATGTCGTGCATGTAGCCGGTCTTGTAGTTGACGTGGGTGATCATCACCACGGCGGTGTCGTGGTCGATGGCCGCCGGCAGTTCGTCCGGGCTGTTCACCAGGCGCAGGCTGTAGCCCTGTTGCAGCAGTGCCGCCAGGCCTTCGGCAATGTACAGGTCAGTGGGGAAGTTGCTTGCTTCGCTGACAATCACCTTGCGCTGCGGCTGGCGTTGGCGCTGCACGCTCAAGGCGGCGCTGAGCACCTTGAACAGGTTGATTGAAGTGGTATCGGTAATCACCACTTCGGCCTCGCCCGCGCCGATCAGCGGCGCCAGGCGGTTCCCCAGGCGCTGGGACAGGTCGGCCCAGCCGGCACTGTTCCAGCTGCGGATCAAACCATTGCCCCACTCCTCGGCAATCACCGCTTGTGCCCGCGCAAGCGCCGCCACCGGGCGTGCGCCGAGTGAGTTGCCATCGAGGTAGATCACCCCTTCCGGCAGCGCAAATTGGTGGCGCAGTGGCGCCAGCGGGTCTTGGGTGTCGAGGGTCTGGCAATGATTTCGGCTGGTCATGAAAAGTCCTGTTTTTATAGGTGACGATGGACCAAATAATGAACGAAGATTTGCAGAATTTTCGTGCAAAGTGCGCTACAACTGGCTTAATAAGCTGTAGGAAATTCGAATTTAACCTCCAAATACGCGGATTAATTCTAAGCATGATTCTCGACGCCACCGACCTGCGCCTCCTGCATTTCCTGCAACAGGATGGCCGTATCAGCAACCAGGAACTGGCGGAGAAAGTCGCCCTGTCGCCGTCCGCCTGCCTGCGCCGCTTGCGCCTGCTGGAAAGTGAGGGGGTGATCAGCGGTTATCGCGCGGTGCTCAATGCCGAGCAGCTGGGGATCGAGTTGGAAGCCATCGTCCACCTGTCGTTACGCCAGGATGTGGAGGACTGGCACGAGACGTTTATCAAGAAGGTCCAAGGCTGGCCGGAAGTGGCCAGTGCCTATGTGATCACCGGCGCCAGTAACTATGTGCTGCGGGTGCAGGCGCGCAACCTCAAGCACTTCTCGGACTTTATCGTGAACCACCTGAACCGCACGGCGGGGGTGATGGATATCCGCTCGGAGATCGTGTTGCAGAAGATCAAGGACCGGGATGAGGTGCTGGACCTGGTTGTACGCAAATAACCAACACACCGCTGATCACCTGTGGGAGCTAGCTTTTGTGGGAGCCGGGCTTGCCCGCGATACAGACACCTCGGTTTATCTGCAATACCGAGGCGACACCATCGCAGGCAAGCCAGCTCCCACAAAAGCCTGCTCCCACATTGTTTACTGCATTCAGTCTTCGAGGGCGCGTACGCGTTGCATGCGTGTTTGCTCTACGGGCGCGGCCGCCGGCTGCAACTCGAAGTCGAAATCAATCTGCGCAAACTTGCCCTCCACGCCAAACTCCCGCGCCAGCTGCGGGTCTTCGCTGAAGCGAATCTCGGCAATCAGCTCATCCCGGGTCGCGTAGGCAAAGTCATCATGCAGATACGGATCATCCGACAGGTTGATCTGCGTGGTCAGGTGCCGATGCCCCGGTGCCGAGATGAAGAAGTGGATATGCGCCGGCCGCTGGCCGTGGCGCCCCAGTTGATCGAGCAACTGCTGGGTCGGGCCGGTCGGTGGGCAGCCGTAGCCAGACGGCACGATGCTGCGGAAACGATAATTGCCCTGGGCATCGGTCTCGATCCGGCGACGCAGGTTGAATTCCGATTGCGATGGGTCGAACCAGGAGTAAGTACCGCCGGTGTTGGCCTGCCACACATCCACAATCGCCCCGGCCAACGGCTTGCCGTTGATATCGCGCACTTGCCCGCGCATAAACAGCGGCACGGCCGCATCCAGGCCATCGTCCAGCCGCGCTTCGTATTTGGACAGCGGCGCACCCGCCACGTACAGCGGCCCTTCGATGGTGCGCGGGGTGCCGCCGGATTTGCCGGCTTGCTCGTCGGCGGCGTCCATCAACAGGTCCAGGTAATGCTCCAGGCCCAGGCCCGCGGCCAGCAGCCCGGCTTCCTGGTTCTTGCCCAGTTCGTTGAGGTAGTTGACCGCCTTCCAGAACTCTTGCGGGGTCACTTCCAGGTCTTCGATGATATTTACCGTATCGCGCAGGATCCGGTAGATCAGCGCCTTGGCCCGTGGGTTGCCGGCGTCATTGAGGTTGCCGCTGGCTTCTTCGAGGAAGCGTTGGGCGTGGGCAGTCTGGGACAGTCGAATGGACATGGTGCAATCCTCATCTTGTAATTATTAGGTGGCTAGACAGACTCAGCGATCATCCTCATGGATCGACGACGGATGCCGGCACAGGGCATTCACTTCAATAGCCATGTAGGGATAGAGCGGCAGTTGCATCAGCAGGTCATGCAGTTCCTGCACGCTGTCGACATCGAACACGCTGTAGTTGGCGTACAGCCCGGCGATGCGCCACAGGTGGCGCCATTTGCCCTGCGCTTGCAGGCGTTGGGCCAGGGCTTTTTCGTCGGCCTTGAGGGCCGCCGCACGCTCGGGGTTCATGTCCACGGGCAGGTTTACGGTCATTTTTACGTGAAACAACATCGCAGGCGTCCTCTTAATGTTTGTCGCGACGGAAGAACGCCAGGCGTTCCTCATCGATGGCCAGGCCCAGGCCCGGGGCGGTCGAGACATGCAGGTGGAAATCGCGATACACCAACGGCTCGCTGAGGATGTCCTCGGTCAGCAGCAGTGGCCCGAACAGCTCGGTGTCCCACGCCAGTTTATTGAGGGTGAGAAACGCGTGGGCCGAGGCCAGGGTGCCAATACCGCCTTCAAGCATAGTGCCGCCATACAGGCCGATACCCGCCGCCTCGGCAATCGCCGCCGTGCGCAGTACGGCGCGCGGGCCGCCGTTTTTCGCGATCTTCAGGGCGAACACCGAGGCCGCGCCTTCGCGGGCCAGGTTGAAGGCATCTTCGACACATTCAATGGACTCGTCGGCCATGATCGGCGCCGGGCTAGAGAGGTTGAGCCGGGCCATGCCTCCACGGTTATTGCGCGAGATGGGCTGTTCGATCAGGTCGATACCGTTATCGCCCAGCACCTTGCAGGCGCGCAGGGCCACGGCTTCGTCCCAGGCCTGGTTGACGTCGACGCGCACGCTGGCGCGCTCGCCCAGAGCTTTTTTGATCGCGACCACATGGGCCAGGTCCTGGCTGACTTCACCGGCGCCGATCTTCAACTTGAAGATGCGGTGGCGGCGCAGGTCGAGCATTTTTTCGGCTTCGTCGATGTCTTTTTGCGTATTGCCGCTGGCCAACGTCCAGGCCACCGGCAGGGCATCGCGCACGCGGCCGCCGAGCAGCTCGCTGACCGGCAGGCTCAGGCGCTTGCCAAGGGCATCGAGCAAGGCGCTTTCGATGCCGGACTTGGCAAAGGTGTTGCCACGGATGCTGCGCTCCAGGCGCAACATGGCGGCGTTGATGTTGCTGGCATCCTGGCCGATCAACAGCGGCGCGAAGTGTTGGTCGATATTGACCTTGATGCTGTCGGGGCTTTCGTTGCCGTAGCTCAGGCCACCGATGGTGGTGGACTCGCCGATCCCTTCGATGCCGTCGGCGCACCGCACGCGGATAATCACCAGGGTCTGGTTTTGCATGGTGTGCATCGCCAGCTTGTGCGGGCGGATGGTGGGGAGATCGACGATGATGGTCTCGATCGACTCGATGGCGCAAATCGGCATGGCAATACCCGTTGGGTTCTTTATAGGTCTTGCCCGATTCTGTCGCCCATTGTTGCTGGCTTCCAATATAGAATTGGTCTCGAACAATACCCTTAAGGTATGAGAGGAACCCGTATGGAACTGCGCCACCTGCGTTACTTCCAGGTGCTGGGGGAAACCCTGAACTTCACCCGCGCCGCCGAACGCCTGCACATCGCCCAGCCGCCGTTGAGCCGGCAGATCCAGCAATTGGAAGACGAACTGGGCGTGGTCCTGCTGGAGCGTGGCCGCCCGCTGCGGCTGACCGAAGCCGGGCGGTACTTCTATGAGCACGCCAATGTGCTGCTGGAGCAATTGGCCAAGACCTGCGACAACACCCGGCGCATCGGCCTGGGGCAGAAGACCTGGCTGGGCATCGGTTTTGCCCCCTCGACCCTGTACGGCGTGTTGCCGGAGCTGATTCGCCGCCTGCGCAGCCATGACGCGCTGGAACTGGAGCTGGGGCTGTCGGAGATGACCACCCTGCAACAGGTCGAAGCGCTCAAGGCCGGGCGTATCGACGTGGGCTTCGGGCGGATTCGCATTGATGACCCGGCCATCGTCCAGCGCGTGTTGGTCGAGGATCGGCTGGTGGCGGTGTTGCCGGCCGGGCATGCGCTGCTGGGCGCGCCGGTGACCCTCGCGCAACTGGCCGCCGAGCCGTTGGTGCTCTACCCCGGCAACCCACGCCCCAGCTACGCCGACCATGTGATCGCACTGTTCGACACCCACGGCCTGGCGATCAAGGTCGCGCAATGGACCAACGAGTTGCAGACCGCCATTGGCCTGGTCGGGGCGGGCATGGGGGTGACGCTGGTGCCGGCGTCGGTGCAGATGCTGCACCGGGCGGATATCGGCTATACGCCAATTGTCGAGGCCACGGCGACTTCGCCGATCATTCTCAGCCGGCGGATCAATGATCAGTCGCCGGGGCTGGGTCATTGCCTGCAATTGGTGGAAGAGCTGATCTGAAACAGCCCAGCCACCACTAATACCCTGTGGGAGCTGGCTTGCCTGCGATAGCGGTGGGGCAGTCAGTACATGCAGTGGCTGACCCACCGCTATCGCAGGCAAGCCAGCTCCTACATTTTGATCCGCTGTGTGTTCAGGCACCGCGCATGCGTCGGGCGTCGTTACGCTGCAGCGTCTGGCTGGGGGATTCGTCGAACAGCTTGCGGTACTCCGCCGAGAATCTTCCCAGGTGGGTAAAGCCCCAGCCCAGGGCGATTTCGGAGATGGTGCGGGTGGCGCCATGCTCGAGAATTTCCTGGCGCACCGCGCTCAGGCGGTACTTCTTCAAGTAGGCCATGGGCGACAGCGCGAAGTATTTGCGAAACGCATCGAACAGCTTGAACCGCGACACCCCGGTGGCCGCCTCCAGGTCTTCCAGGTGCAGCGCTTCGCGGGCGTTGTCGTGGATGTATTGGCGAGCGCGGACCAGGTAGTGAGGCAGCTTGACCCCCAGCACGTCGCGCAGCTCTTCGGAGTAGTTGTTCGGCTGGGCCAGGATCAGGCCCTTGATCAGCGAGCTTTCCAGGTCGCGGGTAAACGCGGCCTGGTCGTATAGCTCGCTGCTGTGCTCCAGCTCAGCGATAAAGTGCCGCGCCATGCGCCACCACGCCGCCGGCGCACCCTGCACCGCATCCATCACCGACTCAAAGCGCAGCGGCGCATCAATCGGGCGCTGCAACAGGCCCTCCAGGGTTTCGCTCATCGCCGCGCGGGTGATCACCACTTGCAGCTTGCGGCAGTCGCCGGAGATCGCCAGCACCTGGTGTTCATTGGGCGAGATGATCACACCCTGGTCGCGGTTGGAGCTCAGGCGCTGGCCCCCCTTGCTCAACTCCTGCTCGCCCACCAGCGGCAGGCTCAGGCTGTAGCTGCGAAAGTGCTCGGCGTCTTCGATATCGATGGTCACGTCAGTGCCGTACTCGATCACCCCAAGCGTGGTGGCGCGGGACTTGAACACATTGGCACTGTGGTGGAAGCGCAGGCGCTCCGGGGTGGCGGTTTCCAGCCGATGGGGCCCGCAGATGCCGGACATCCAGCTGCGGGCGCCTTCAAGGTCGAAACGTTCAATACGGATATCGCGTGTATGGCTACTCATCAGGGTGCACTCACGGCGGTTGTGGCCAGCGCGCTCTGACGGCGCGTCCGGTGGATCAAGGCAAGTTCTGCGCCACGTCGGGCACTTGTCCACTGGGTGGATAGCGAGCGTCGACTATGTGGATAAGAAGCCGGCTTTTGCGACAATTGCCTGGCCAGACAGTAGCGCATTCCCCGGCGCCGTTGCACCTGAGTGGGTACTTGCTCCCCAACTATGCGGCCCATCTTCCCCCATTAAGCGGATAGCTGGCCGCCCCCCTGCCCGCCTCTAATGAACCACCGATTAGCTACCCAATAAAAGGTGCCTCCCATGAGTGGTGCAAGAAGCGTCGAGCAGTGGAAAACGTTTATCGAAAGCTGCCTGGATTTTCGTCCGGCCGAGGGTGTGTTTCGCATCGCCCGGGACATGTTCACCGAGCCCGAGCTGTTCGACCTGGAGATGGAACTGATCTTCGAAAAGAACTGGATCTACGCCTGCCACGAAAGCGAACTGGCCAATAACCACGACTTCGTAACCATGCGCGCCGGGCGCCAGCCGATGATCATCACCCGCGACGGCGAAGGCCAGCTCAACGCCCTGATCAACGCCTGCCAGCACCGCGGCACCACCCTGACCCGTGTCGGCAAGGGCAACCAGTCGACCTTCACCTGCCCGTTCCACGCCTGGTGCTACAAGAGCGACGGGCGCCTGGTGAAGGTCAAGGCGCCGGGGGAATACCCGGAGGGTTTCGACAAGGCCACCCGCGGCCTGAAGAAGGCGCGCATCGAGAGCTACAAGGGCTTTGTGTTTATCAGCCTCGACGTGACTGGCACCGACAGCCTGCAAGACTTCCTTGGCGATTCCAAAGTGTTCTTCGACATGATGGTCGCGCAGTCCGCCACCGGTGAGCTGGAAGTGCTGCCCGGCAAGTCGGCCTACACCTACGACGGCAACTGGAAGCTGCAGAACGAAAACGGCCTGGACGGCTACCACGTCAGCACCGTGCACTATAACTACGTGGCCACGGTGCAGCATCGCCAGCAGGTCAACACAGAGAACGGCAGCGCCTGCGGCAGCACCCTGGACTACAGCAAACTCGGCGCCGGCGATGCCAATACCGATGACGGCTGGTTTGCCTTCAACAACGGCCACAGCGTGTTGTTCAGCGACATGCCCAACCCCAGCGTGCGCTCCGGCTACGCCACCATCATGCCGCGCCTGGTGGCAGAACACGGCCAGCAAAAGGCCGAGTGGATGATGCACCGCCTGCGCAACCTGAACGTCTACCCGAGCCTGTTCTTTCTCGACCAGATCAGCTCGCAACTGCGCATCATCCGCCCGGTGGCGTGGAACAAGACCGAGATCATCAGCCAGTGCCTGGGGGTCAAGCACGAGTCCGACGCCGACCGCGAAAACCGCATCCGCCAGTTTGAAGACTTCTTCAACGTCTCCGGTATGGGCACCCCGGATGACCTGGTGGAATTTCGCGAAGCCCAGCGCGGCTTCCAGGGCCGCCTGGAACGCTGGAGCGATATCTCCCGGGGCAGCCATCGCTGGGAAACCGGGCCGACGCCCAACAGCGAGGCCATCGGCATCCAACCGGCCATGACCGGCACCGAATTCACCCACGAAGGGCTGTACGTCAACCAGCACCGCAACTGGCAGACCTTCCTGCTGGACGGTCTGGACGCACAATCGTTGAAACTGCACGAGGTGAAATGATGAGCGCGCAATTGCAGTATCAGATCGAGCAGTTTTTCTACCGCAAATCCGAGCTGTGCGACGCCCAGGACTGGGACGCCTACGTGCAGTTGTTCGACCCGCAGAGTGAGTTCCACCTGCCGCAGTGGGACTCGGAGCACGTCTACACCCGCGATCCCAAGCGCGAGATGTCGCTGATCTACTACGCCAACCGTTCGGGCCTGGAAGACCGGGTGTTCCGCCTGCGCACCGGCAAGGCCGCGTCCGCCACGCCGATGCCGCGCACCTTGCACCTGATCAATAACGTGCGGATCGCCGAGCAGGCTGATGGCTGCCTGCAGGTGCGGTTGAACTGGCACACGCTGTTTTATCGGCTGGCGATGTCGGAGCAGTTCTATGGCCACGCCACCTACACCCTCAAGCCCCACGGCGACAGCTGGCTGATCACGCGCAAGCATGCGCTGCTGCTCAATGACACGATCAACTCGGTGCTGGATTTCTACCACCTCTGACGTTGACGCCCTCCCTGCAACTGTAGGAGCGAGCTTGCTCGCGAAAAAACCAAGGGCTGCGCGTGCATTCAGGATGCCCGCGCCATCGTTAACGTTTTTCGCGAGCAAGCTCGCTCCTACAGGTATTACCCAATCCATGGAGAACGGTGGATGAATCACAAAGTGGCCTTCAGTTTTGCCGATGGCAAGACCTTATTCTTTGCGGTGGGCAGCAACGAAATCCTGCTGGATGCAGCATTGCGCAGTGGCATCAAGATCCCCCTCGATTGCCGCGAAGGCGTGTGCGGCACCTGCCAGGGGCGTTGCGAGTCCGGCGACTACAGCCAGGACTATGTGGATGACGAGGCCTTGTCCAGCCTCGACCTGCAACAGCGCAAGATGCTCAGTTGCCAGACCCGAGTCCAATCGGATGCGGCGTTTTACTTCGATTTCGATTCGAGCCTGTGCAATGCGCCAGGGCCGGTGCAGGTCAGCGCCAGGGTCTGCGAGGTGCAACAGGTGTCGGCCAGCACCGCGATTCTGGCGGTGCAACTGGAGCAGGCCCTGGACTTTCTGCCGGGGCAATATGCGCGCCTGTCGATCCCCGGCACCGAGTACCAGCGCTCCTACTCCTTCGCCAACCGCTCGGGCAACCGCTTGCAGTTTTTGATCCGCTTGCTGCCGGACGGGGTGATGAGCAATTACATACGCGAGCGCTGCCAGGTCGGCGATGAAATCACCCTGGAAGCACCGCTGGGTGCGTTTTATCTGCGGCACGTCACCCAGCCACTGGTGCTGGTGGCCGGCGGCACCGGGTTGTCGGCACTCTTGGGGATGCTCGATGAATTAGCCGAGCGCGGCTGCGAGCAACCGGTGCACCTGTATTACGGGGTGCGCGGAGCCGAGGATTTGTGCGAGGCAGAGCGCATCAAGGCGTATGCCCAAACCTTGCGCGGTTTTCGCTACACCGAAGTGCTCAGCGACCCATCGCCGCAGTGGCCTGGCAAGCGCGGCTATTTGACCGAGCATTTCGACCTGGCCGAATTGCGGGATAGATCGGCCGATATGTACGTCTGCGGCCCCCCTCCAATGGTCGAATCGATCAAGAAGTGGCTGCAAGAACAGGCACTTGATGGCGTTCAGCTGTATTACGAAAAGTTTACCGAGAGTAATATCTGACCCCTCAGCAGTGAGGGGCGGGTCTGGCGTGCAGGATCAACCCTGAAAAAAACAAGTAGAAGGGAATGTTAATGGCGGATGACATGGTTAACCCGGTGGGCCTCAAGCGTGGCCTGAAAAACCGGCATATTCAGCTGATTGCCCTGGGCGGGGCGATTGGTACGGGCTTGTTCCTCGGTTCGGCCGGGGTGCTGAAGTCGGCGGGGCCGTCGATGATCCTGGGCTATGCGATAGCCGGGTTTATCGCGTTCCTGATCATGCGCCAGCTGGGCGAGATGATCGTCGAGGAACCGGTCGCCGGCTCCTTCAGCCACTTCGCCCACAAGTACTGGGGCGGCTATGCAGGCTTCCTCGCCGGCTGGAACTACTGGGTGCTGTATGTGCTGGTGGGCATGGCCGAATTAACGGCGGTGGGCAAGTACATCCAGTTCTGGTGGCCGGAAATACCGACCTGGGTCAGCGCGGTGGTGTTCTTTATCGCCGTGAACCTGATCAACACCCTGAACGTGAAGTTCTTCGGTGAGACCGAGTTCTGGTTCGCGATCATCAAGGTAGTGGCGATCATCGGCATGATCGTGCTCGGCTGCTACCTGCTGTTCAGCGGTACCGGCGGCCCGCAGGCCTCGATCAGCAACCTGTGGGACCACGGCGGCTTCTTCCCCAACGGCGGCATGGGCCTGCTGATGGCGATGGCGTTCATCATGTTCTCGTTCGGCGGCCTGGAGCTGGTGGGTATTACGGCTGCCGAAGCCAGCGAGCCGCGCAAGGTGATCCCCAAGGCGATCAACCAGGTGGTGTACCGGATCCTGATTTTCTACGTCGGCGCCCTGACCGTGCTGCTGTCGTTGTACCCATGGGATCAACTGCTGCAAACCCTCGGCGCGTCCGGCGATGCCTACAGCGCCAGCCCGTTCGTGCAGATCTTCTCGTTGATCGGTAACGACACCGCCGCGCACATCCTCAACTTCGTGGTGCTGACCGCCGCACTGTCGGTGTACAACAGCGGCGTGTACTGCAACAGCCGCATGCTGTTCGGCCTGGCCGAGCAAGGCGACGCGCCCAAGGCGCTGATGAAGCTCAACAAACAAGGCGTACCGTTGCGCGCCCTGGGCATTTCGGCCTTGGTGACGTTGCTGTGCGTGGTGATCAACTACGTGGCACCCAAGGATGCACTGGTACTGTTGTTTGCCCTGGTGGTTGCTTCGCTGATGATCAACTGGGCGCTGATCAGCCTGACGCACATCAAGTTCCGCAAGGCCATGGGCGAGCAAGGCGTGGTGCCGTCGTTCAAGACCTTCTGGTTCCCGTTCAGCAACTACCTGTGCCTGGCGTTCATGCTGGTGATCGTTGGCGTAATGCTGGCCATCCCGGACATGCGCCCCTCGGTGTATGCGATGCCGGTGTGGGTGGGGATTCTCTTTGCGGCGTACTGGCTGCGTTCGAAGAAGGCCAAGGCCGTCGCCGTCGCACAATAACCTGTGTAGGAGCTGGCTTGCCTGCGATGGCATCGACTCGGTCTAACTGAATGACCGCGCCGCCTGCATCGCGGGCAAGCCCGCTCCTACAGGGGATCTGCGCTTGACTGACGGGCATTAGGGCAAGCCCGGCTCCCACATGAACAGGGTCACAATAGGAATGCATTGCCAACAAAAAGCCCCGGTACTCAATGAGTGCCGGGGCTTTTTGTTGGGTTTCAATCAGAGCGTCGAGCGCACCCGCCACAGCTCGGGGAACAGCACCGTATCGAGCATCTTGCGCAAGTACCCCACGCCCTCAGTGCCACCGGTGCCCGGCTGGAAGCCGATGATCCGCTCCACCGTGGTCACATGGCGGAAACGCCATTGGCGGAACGAGTCTTCCAGGTCGATAAACTTCTCGGCCAACTGATACAAGTCCCAGTAACGGTTCGGATCGCGATACACCTCGCGCCATGCCGCCTCCACGGATTCGTCGTGAACCGTGGGCGCCGTCGGGTCGCGTTGCGCACGCTGCGGGTCAATCGCCAGGCCCGCCTTGATCATCAGGTTGATCGCCTCGTCATACAGCGACGGCGTGGCAATCGCCACTTGCAGCTCCTTGAGCAACTCCGGGCGATGGGCGTGGGGCCGCAACAGCGCCGCGCTTTTATTGCCAAGGATGAACTCGATTTCCCGGTACTGGAACGACTGGAAACCCGACGACTGCCCCAGGTACGGGCGGATCGCCTTGTACTCCGATGGCGTCATGGTCGCCAGCACGGCCCAGGCATGCACCAGTTGGTCGAAAATCCGCGACACCCGCGCCAGCATCTTGAACGCCGGCGCCAGCTCACCCAGGCGCACGTGCTCACGGGCGGCCTTGAGTTCGTGGAGCATCAGCTTCATCCACAACTCGGAGGTCTGGTGCTGGATGATGAACAGCATCTCGTTGTGGTCCGGCGACAGCGGGTGCTGGGCCGTGAGCACTTTGCCCAGGTCCAGGTAATCGCCGTAGCTCATGGACTCGGAAAAATTCAGCTCGGCGTTATGCCACTCTTCAGGCGGCTGGTAATCAGGGGAAAAAGGACACTGGCTCATCGCGTGGGCTCCTTGAGCGGGCGCAGGATTGCTCGTACCGGGCTGGCATCGAGGTTGGCAAAACGCAGCGGCAGCGCGATCAACTCGTAATCGCCCTCCGGCACGTCGTCGAGCACAATACCTTCGAGAATCGCCATGCCATGCCGGGCGACGGCGTTGTGGGCATCCATGGTCTTGGACTGTTGCGGGTCCAGGGACGGCGTGTCGATGCCGATCAGGCGCACGCCGAGGCTGGCCAGCAGCTCGACGGTTTCGTGGGCGACGGCGGTGAAGTTCGAATCCCAGGTGGTCAGCGGCGCCTGTTGATAAGTGCGCAGCAGCACCCGTTCCGGCAGGTTATCCAGGCGACCTTGCAACTGCTCGGGCTGCACCAGCGCGCCGCTGCCCAGGCAATACAGGACCCGGCACGGGCCCAGGTAAACATCCAGCGACACTTCGCCGATGGGCGCACCGTCGGCGCTGTAGTGCAACGGCGCATCGACATGGGCGCCGGTGTGGGGCGACAGGGTGATGCGCCCGACGTTCACCGGGCATTCGGGGCCGAACTGCCAGACGCGTTCTTCCTGGAAGGGCGTATCGCCCGGCCAGGTCGGGGTGGCGGTGCTCAAGGGCGGGCTGATATCCCACCACGTTTTTATTGGATTCATACGAGGCTCTCGGTTGTTTCTAAAGTGAATGATACGAGGGCCAGCGGTAAATATTCTTGCGAATTCCAGCGCAAAGGCTGATTTCTTTCGTACTTACTGCGAAGAAATGTCTGATTAGTGAATGGATCCATCAGCCACCCCAGATCAAATGTGGGAGCGGGCTTGCCCGCGATGGCAGTGGACCAGTGAAAAATGCGGCACCTGACACACCGCCATCGCGGGCAAGCCCGCTCCCACAGGGTCGGCGTAGGTTTTAAGATCGCATGCCAATGCGCTTCTGGGCATCCCAGTGTCGAGTTCAGACCACTGGCATCCGGCCCGGGGCTATAGGGTTGGGCTTCACTTGCCTGCCTTGGAGCCATCATGTCCCAGCCGATCACCGTACTGCGCGATACCCATCCCCTGCCGGTCCTGGATGCCTGCAAATGGCAGAAACTCGAGGGCGACCCGCACACCGTCAACCTCAACGCCTACACCAGCGAAGACGGCAGCAAGATCATGGGCACCTGGATCTGCACCCCGGGCAAGTGGTACGTGGAATACGTGAAGTGGGAATACTGCCATTTCCAGGAAGGCTACTGCGTGATCACCCCGGACGGCCTGGAGCCGATCCATTTGCGCGCTGGGGATATCTTTGTGGTGGAGCCCGGCATGAAGGGCACGTGGGAAGTGGTCGAGACAGTGCGTAAGTACTTCGTGTTTGCCTGAGCACGAAAAACCCGGGAGCCCACCCGACGCGGGCTCCCGGAAAATCCCCTATTGGGGCTTGCGATAGCTGTTGATGATCGCCGAGAAGTCCTTGCCCCCTTCCCCACGCTGGCTCATCGCTTGATACAACTGCTGCGCGACCGCCCCCAGGATCACTGGCTGGTGCGCCTGGCGTGCTGCTTCGGTCGCCAGGCCCAGGTCCTTGAGCATCAGATCAGCGCCAAATCCACCGGTATAGCCCCGGGACGACGGCGCGGTCTCGATCACGCCCGGCCATGGGTTGTAGGTGTCCGAACTCCAGCAACGCCCGGTGGAGCTGTTGATGATGCCGGCCAGCACCTGGGTGTCGATGCCCAGCGCATCGCCCAGGGCCATGGCCTCGCTGACGCCGACCATGCTGATCCCCAGCAGCAGGTTGTTGCAGATCTTGGCGATCTGCCCGGTGCCGACTTCACCGCAATGCACGATGTTGCGGCCCATCTGCGCCAGCACCGGTTGCAGGGTGGCGAACAGTTCCGGGGTGGCGCCGACCATAAACGTCAGCGTCCCGGCCTGCGCCCCGCCCGTGCCGCCAGAGACCGGCGCATCAGCCATCGCCACACCGTGCTTGGCTGCCGCAGCCGCCACGTCACGCGCGGTCTGCGGGTCGATGGTGCTGCAATCTACCGCGGGCACGCCTTTGCCGATGCCGGCGAGCACGCCGTCTTCATTCAGCCAGACGCTGCGCACATGGGCGGCAGCGGGCAGCATGGTCAACACCAGTTCGGCGCCTTCTGCTGCCGCGCGCGGTGAGGCGCTGATGGTGCCGCCCAATTCGGCCAGCTCCTTGAGCGCGGTCTGGTTCAGGTCGAACAGGTTCAGCGCGTGGCCAGCCTTGATCAGGTTGCGGGCCATGGGGGCGCCCATGTTGCCCAGGCCGATAAATGCAATCTTCATGGTCGTCTCCTTGATCAACGCAGGTTGATGGTGGTGTTGACGCCATCATTGACGCTGTCGTCGTCGAACCAGCGGCTGGTGACGGTTTTGGTCTGGGTGTAGAACTGCACCACTTGCTTGCCGTACGGGCCCAGGTCGCCGAGTTTCGAACCACGGGAACCGGTGAAGCTGAAGATCGGCACTGGCACTGGAATCGGGATGTTGATGCCCACCTGGCCGACGTCGATTTCGCTCTGGAACTTGCGCGCCGCCGCACCGCTCTGGGTGAACAGGCCGGTGCCGTTGCCAAACGGGTTGGCGTTGACCAGGGCGATGGCTTCGTCGAGGGTATCGACTTCCAGCACCACCAGCACCGGGCCGAAGATTTCCTGGGTGTAGATCTGCATGTCGGTGGTCACGCCCGAGAACAGGGTCGGGCCGACGAAGTTGCCTTGCTCGAAGCCCGGCACCTGGATGTCGCGGCCGTCCAGCTCCAGCTTGGCGCCTTCTTTCACACCGCTTGCGATCAGGTCGAGAATGCGTGCCTTGGCGCGCTTGGAAATCACCGGGCCCACGTCGGTCCCGGCTTCGCTGCCGGCGTTGACTTTAAGCTTCAGCGCCAGGGCCTTGAGGTCCGGCAGCCACTGCTTGGCCGCGCCCACCAGCACCACCACCGAGGTGGCCATGCAGCGCTGGCCGGCCGCGCCGAAACCGGCGCCAACCAGCGCGTTGAGGGTCTGTTCACGGTTGGCATCGGGCAGCACCACCGCATGGTTCTTCGCGCCCATCATCGACTGCACGCGCTTGCCGTGCTTGCCCGCCAGGTCGTAGACGTGGGTGCCAACGGCGGTCGAGCCAACGAAGGACACGGCCTTGATATCTTTGTGGGTGCACAGGGCATCCACCACATCCTTGCCACCGTGGACCACGTTCAGCACGCCCGCTGGCACGCCAGCCTCCAGCGCCAGCTCCACCAGCATCAGGGTCGACAGCGGATCCTGTTCCGAAGGCTTGAGCACGAAGGTGTTACCGCAGGCGATGGCCATCGGGAACATCCACAGCGGGATCATCGCCGGGAAGTTGAACGGGGTGATGCCAGCGCAGACGCCGATGGGTTGGCGCAGGGTGTAGGTATCGACGCCACCGGCGACGTTCTCGGCGAACTCGCCCATTTGCAGGGTGCCGATGGAACAGGCGTGCTCGACCACTTCCAGGCCACGGAAAATATCGCCCTCGGCATCGGCAATGGTCTTGCCTTGCTCGGCACTGAGGACAACGGCAATGCGCTTGGAATGCTCGCGGATCAGCGCCTGCAGCTTGAGCATGATGCGCATGCGCGCGCCGATCGGCGTCAGCTTCCAGGTCTGGAAGGCGCGATGGGCAGCGTCGATGGCCGCGTTGACTTCATCGGCCGTGGCGAAGGGCACACGGGCCAGGACTTGTTGGGTCGCCGGGTTGACGATGTCTTGCCACTCGGTGGTCTTGGACTCGACCCATTCACCGTTGATCAACAGTTTGGCCTGTTTCACGGTGGTATCGGCAGACGTAAGCGATGCGTTCATTGTGGTCTCCAGATCTTGTAGTTATGCAGAGAGCCAAGGCGTGAAGCGCCTTGAGGATGAGGCGTTCGGACGATTTTTGGAGTATAGATGTGCAAACTTCCAATAAGAACCCACATAAAAGCCGGTCCAACATGCAAAAAAACATCACCTCCTTAGGGTCGCTGAACTGGGATGACCTGAAGTTTTTCCTCGAAGTGGCGCGCACCCGCAAGGCCAGCGTCGCCGCCAAGCGCCTGGCGGTGGACTACACCACCGTGTCGCGGCGCATCAGTTCGCTGGAAGGCTCTTTGGGCACCCTGCTGTTCGAGAAATCCCGGACCAGCGGCTTCGTCCTGACCAACGAAGGCCAGCGTTTGCTGGGTTACGCCGAGTCCATCGAAAGCACCTTGCACATGGCCTGCGAGCAAGTCTCCGGCTCCGGCGTGGCGCTGTCGGGGCATGTGCGCATGGGTTGCACCGAAGGTTTCGGCAGCTTTTTCGTCACCCCGCAACTGAGCCACTTCGTCGATACCTACCCGGCGATCTCGGTGGATATCTTGCCCCTGCCCCACTTCATCAGCCTGTCCAAGCGCGAAGCCGACATCGTCATCGCCCTGGAGCGCCCGGAGCACGGGCCCTACGTGTGCTGCAAACTGTGCGACTACAAGTTGCAGCTGTACGCGACCCAGGACTACCTCGACCAACACCCACCCATCCGCCGCCCCGCCGACCTGGCCGACCATCCGTTTATCAGCTATGTGGATGACCTGGCGTTCAGCTCAGAGCTGCTGTACCTGGCCAATGTCGTCCCGGGCGCCAGCGCCAGCCTGCGCAGCACCAGCGTGATCGCGCAGTACGTAGCGGCGCAGCAGGGGCGTTCGCTGGCGATCTTGCCGTGCTTCCTGGCCGCACAGGACTCGCGACTGCTGCCGGTGTTGGGGGAGGAGATCAATATTACGCGGCAGTTCTGGATGTACTGCCGGGAGGATTTGCGCAAGTTGAAACGGATTACGTTGTTGTGGGATTACATCCGTGAGGTGACGGAGCAGAACCAGGGGCTTTTGATGGGCGAGACGCGAGAGATGGTGTTTGCCGACTGAACCGCTATCGCGGGCAAGCCCGCTCCCACAGTTGAGTGGCGTCGGGCGCAGTTTTGGGGCGCCACAAAAAACTGTAGGAGCTGGCTTGCCAGCGATAGCGCTGGGTCAGTCAATACATACCCGACTGAACCACCGCCTTCGCGAGCAAGCCCGCTCCCACAGTTGAGTGGCGTCTGGCGCAGAATTTTGGGGCGACACAAAAAACTGTAGGAGCTGGCTTGCCAGCGATAGCGCTGGGTCAGTCAATACATACCCGGCTGAACCACCGCCTTCGCGGGCAAGCCCGCTCCCACAGGTGAGTAGCGTCGGGCGCAGTTTTGGGGCGACACAAAACTGTAGGAGCTGGCTTGCCAGCGATAGCGCTGGGTCAGTCAATACATACCCGGCTGAACCACCGCCTTCGCGAGCAAGCCCGCTCCCACAGTTGAATGGCGTCGGGCGCAGAATTTTGGGGCGACACAAAAACTGTAGGAGCTGGCTTGCCAGCGATAGCGCTGGGTCAGTCAATACATACCCGGCTGAACCACCGCCTTCGCGAGCAAGCCCGCTCCCACAGGTGAGTAGCGGCGGGCGCAGAATTTTGGGGCGACACAAAAAACTGTAGGAGCTGGCTTGCCAGCGATAGCGGTGGGTCAATCAATACATACCCGGCTGAACCGCCGCCTTCGCGAGCAAGCCCGCTCCCACAGGTGAGTAGCGTCGGGCGCAGTTTTGGGGCGACACAAAAACTGTAGGAGCTGGCTTGCCAGCGATAGCGCTGGGTCAGTCAATACATACCCGGCTGAACCACCGCCTTCGCGAGCAAGCCCGCTCCCACAGTTTGGTTGCACAGTTAGGCCGAGCTGTCGGCTCAGTCGGCGATCACTACAATCGATACCCGGCGGTTCTCGGTACGGCCCGCGGCAGTGCTGTTGGAGGCCACCGGCTCGCTGCTGCCCAGGCCACGCAGTTGCACGTTTTCCTCCTTCATACCCACGTCCACCAAGACCTTGCCCACGCTTTTCGCCCGGCGCAGGGACAGTTGCTGGTTGTAGGCTTCCTTGCCCGAAGCGTCGGTGTGGCCGTCTACGCGTACGCGTTCGATGCCCACGCCGGTGAGGGCCTTGCCGATGCGTTCGACGATCTCGGTGCTGGGTTTGTTGAGCTTTTCGACGTCGCTGCCAAACAGCACTTTTCCCGACAGGCCAAACGCCCAGCCTTCGTCGGTCAGTTCGAAGCCTTGTTGCTTGAGCACCGCCACTTGCGCCGGTGTCAGGCCCTTGGGCGGAGCGGTCTGGCAGCCGCTCAGCGCCAGCAGCGCGATAAACAAGGTGATAAAGAGAACACGTGTGTTAGCAAACAAGGGATCAACTCCTGTGTTGAACGTTGGCAGCGGGGTGCTCCGACTCCGCCGTGTGCTGGCCGCCCTGGGAAAGGCGTTTGGCCTGGTACATCGCCGCATCGGCGGCATTGAGCAGGGCGCCGGGAGTGGCGCCATGATCGGGATAAACCGCGATACCGATACTGAGTGAGGTCAACACTTCAGTGTTGCCCGGCAGCGGGATGGGCTGGTCCATGCTGGCGATGATTTTGTCGGCGATGCGCTGGGCATCTTCAAGCTTGTGCAGGGGCGAGAGCAGGATGGCGAACTCATCGCCGCCCAGGCGCGCCACCAGGTCGCTCTCGCGCAGTTGCGCCCGTACGCGCGCGGCGACGGCCACCAGTACCGCGTCACCGGCGGCATGCCCGAAGTTGTCGTTGATGTCTTTGAAGCGGTCGCTGTCGAGAAACAGCACCGCCACCCGTTCGTTGAGCTTGGCCGCACTGCGCAAGGCCCGGATCAGGCGGCCCTCGAAGAAGGCGCGGTTGGGCAGCCCGGTCAGGCTGTCATGGCTGGCCTGGTGGGCGAGGGTTTCGTTTTCGCTTTGCAGGTGGGTTTGCCAGGCTTCGAGCTCGTCGAGCAGGGCATTGAAGTCATTGCCCAGGCTGTCGAGTTCGGCGATCTGTGCCGGCGGCACGCGGCGGTCGAAGGCCCGCTCGCTGCGCGCGGCGTGGGCGACGTCGGCCAGGCTGTGCAATGGGCCGGTGATGCCACGCAGCATGCGCCGCGCCAGGTAAATCGCGACCCAGCCACTCAAGGCGGTGCAGATAATGATCCCCGCCAGGCCGCTGAGCAAAAAGCGCAACAGGCTACCGCCGTGACCGCTCAACTCAACGGTGCCAATCTGCTTGCCTTGGTGCAGGATCGGCTGGCTGATGGCCTCTTCCAGCAACGTATGGGCCAGCTCCAGCTCGACCCTGGACAACATCCCGGTCTCCGGGCGCACCCAATGGGCCAGGGTTTTGCCATTAAGGTCCAGCACCCGGGCTTCAGCCACCTCTTCCGTGGAGGCAATCAACGCCAGGGCTTCGGTGGCCGCCACGCGGTCGTTGAACACCACCGCGGCTTCCACGGTGTAATTGATCGAGCGGGCGATCAGGTGCAGGTTGTGGTCGGCATATACCCGCAGGGCCAGCACGCCCAGCAGGGTCAGGGACACGCTGGCCATGGCGACCGCCAACAGCGCCACACTCAGGTGCCCGCGACCTAAGACCGAACGTAAAGTGGGGCGGCTTGTGGCGTTACGCAGCCTCATGGCTCCGGCGCTCGCCGGCGGGACAATTGCAACACGCTGGGATGAATGCGCACGCCGCTGCGGGCCACGGAGTCGAGGTTGACCTCGAACGACACCTGCTCATCGCCCACCCGCAGGCAGAACAGACTGCCCACGGTGCATTGGTCGCCACCTTCGCTGATGCTCAGCACCGGGCGGCCGATCAAGGCGGTGAACAAGTGGCTGCGTTCTTCAGTGGAGAGCTTGCCGATATACAGCGCGTCGCAGGCGTTGACGATATTGGGGTTGTCCGCCAGCAGGCGCTGGACCACCACCGGCCGGCCTGTGGCCTGGGTTGTGCCCTTGACCAGGTCATCGGTGTATTGGGTCGGGCCCACGATGCACAAGCGCAGTTGGGTGGGTTCCACCGGCCAGCGGGCGTAGCTGAGAATCCCCAGTACCACCTGCGTGACGGCCTGGGCCCGCTGGTCGGCCGCACTGACAGTGGACGCCTGGGCAAAAGCCAGAGGCGTGACGAGGCACAGAACGGCCGATAGCAGCAATCGTCTCCAGCTCCAACTACGCTCTGCGGGCGAGACAGCCACGTTCATGCAGCGATTCTCTATGATCTTCTCGGGATGATGCCGCAACGATAGCATATTGGCGGAAACCCCATCGAGACGGGGCCTAGGTAGATCCCGCCATTTATTACGAAAAAACCGACATATCAGTCAGGTTTTTCCTACGCATCACACACCCAACTCCAACATCAGCCCGCTCAACCGTTTCACTTTGCGCCGCACCGCTTCCTCGAATACTGCGCCACGGGTCTCAATCAAGCTGAAGCGGTCCTTGGCACGGGTGATGCCGGTGTAAATCAGCTCCTTGGTCAGTACCGGGTTCAGCGCATCCGGCAGGATCAAGGCAGTGTGGGCGAACTCCGAGCCCTGGGACTTGTGCACGGTCATGGCATAGACGGTTTCCACATCATTGAGGCGGCTGGGCAGTACAAAGCGCACCCCGCCCTGGCCGTCGTTGCGCGGGAAGGCCACACGCAGCACCTGCGGCCCGCCGTCGCTTTCGGGCAGCTTCAAGGCGATACCGATGTCACCGTTCATCAAGCCCAGGCCGTAGTCGTTGCGGGTCATCAGGACCGGGCGGCCTTCGTACCATTGCTGGTCGCTGTCGATCAGCCGGGCCTTGAGCAGCGCGGCGGTGATGCGTTGGTTGAGGCCTTCGACGCCCCAGGGGCCCTTGCGCACCGCGCAGAGCAATTGGAAGGCATCGAAGGCTTGCAACAACTGGCGTGCCCAGTCGATCCAGCGCGGGTCGTCGCGGGGTGTCTGGGCTGCCGGGCGCGTGGTGCGCAGCAGGTTCAGGTAGTAGCGATAGCCCTGGGCATCACCGCCCTGCCCATCCAGCACCAGGCGCTCCAGGGCGCGATCATGCTCGCCCTTGAGGCGCAGGCAAGACAGGTCGTGGCTGCCGGCATCCAGCAGTAGCCGGGCCTGTTCGGGGTTTTGCTGGTTGACCCAACGCGCCAGTTGGCCGATGCCACTGCCTTCGCCGAAACGCCGGGAATAGCGCAGCATCACCACTTGTTGCGCCAGCGGATGGCTGGCATCGAGGTCTTCCTGCAAGCCGCTGCCCGCCAGGCTCTCGCCGCTGACACTTTCCAGCCATTGGCGAGTGCCGGGGCTGTACCAGCCCGCTTCGGCATCGCGGCACAAATCGCCGAGTACCGCGCCGGCCTCCACCGAGGCCAATTGGTCCTTGTCCCCCAGCAGTACCAGGCGCGCATGGGGTGGCAAGGCATCTAGCAGGTTGGCCATCATTTCCAGGTCGATCATCGAGGCTTCATCGACCACCAGCACATCCAGCGGCAACAAGTTGCCCGCGTGATGGCGAAAATGCCGAGTGCCGGGGCGGCTGCCCAACAAGCGGTGCACGGTGGTGACCTCGGTGGGGATTTTTTCGCGCACGGCCTCTGGCACTTGCAGCGAGCGTACTTGCTGGCTGATGGACTCGGTCAAGCGCGCCGCCGCCTTGCCGGTAGGTGCCGCCAGGCGGATGCGCAGGGCCGTGCCCTGCTCCACCGCGGGCGCTTGCAGCAAGGCCAACAAACGCACCACGGTGGTGGTCTTGCCGGTGCCGGGGCCGCCGGTGACGATGCTGAACGCGCCACGCGTGGCCAGGGCACAGGCGAGTTTCTGCCAGTCGACCACGCCATCCGGTGGCGGCTGCTGGAACAGGCCATTCAAGCGCTGGGGCAGGTCCGCCGAGACCGCTTCCTGCGCGGCAAGACGCTGGCGCAGGGCGCTGTCGATGCGCCGCTCATAGGTCCAGTAACGCCGCAGGTACAGGCGCTTGCCCGACAACACCAAAGGCCGGCTCTGCGCCGCCACACTGCCATCCACGGCCAGCGCCACCAGCGGGCTTGCGGCCAGGGCCTGGCACCAATGGTCACCGTCCAGGCCATCGAGCAGTTGCGAGGGCAGCATCACGCCACTGGAAAGATCACCTTCAGGGGGCAACGACAGGGCGAAATCCGGGGCATTCAGGGTCTCGAACAAATCCAGGCACACATGACCGTGGCCCAGCTGGTGACTGGTCAGGGCGGCGGCCAGCAGCACCAGGGGGTCGGCCTGTGGGTCGAGCTCATGGAGGAAGCCGACGAACGCCTTGTCCAGCGCCCGCAGCCAGCCGCGCTCGACCCAGCGCTCCAGCAGGTGCATCAGGTCGTCAGCGCGATCCAGCGGTGCCAGTGCCTCCAGCGGCATTGTCGAGAGGCTCATAGCAGGACTCCTTGTTCCCAGGCCGGTTCGACCTTGGGCGGTTGCGGCTTGCCCTGGAACAGCAAGTCCAGGCGTTCGATCAGCTCCCGTGGCGGCCGGGTGAAGTACGCGCCCTGGCTCACGGCTTGGCTACCGCGCAGGAACAGGTAGAGTGCGCCGCCCACATGCCGGTCATACTCGTAATCGGGCAGCCGCGCCTTGAGCTGGCGATGCAGGGCCAGCAGGTAGAGGACGTATTGCAGGTCATAACGATGGTCGAGAATCGACTGTTCCATGGCCTCGCGGGTATAGGCCGCGTCGTCGGCACCGAGCCAGTTGGATTTGTAGTCCGCCACGTAGTAGCGGCCGTCGTGCTCGAAGGTCAGGTCGATAAAGCCCTTGAACATGCCGTTGAGCAATACCGGCTCGGCGGCGACCCGCGACACGCCGTCATGGGTGTACTGGCAGACCAGTTGGTCGAGGGCAAGCACATCGACTTTGTGGCTGGCGAACCAGAACTCCATTTCGATCTGGTAGTGCTGCAGGTCGCTCAGGCTCATCGCTGCCTGCCCATGGCCCAGGCCCAGCGGCACTTGCAACAGGTGCCCGAGCCAGCCGCTGAGGGTGCCGATCCAGCCTTCCCAGCCGCGTCGGTTGCAGCGCCGGGCGACGGCATCTTCGATGGCTTCGCCCGTTACGTCGAAGCCTTCGTTGCCGGCCCACTCCAACAGGCCGTGGAGAAAGGTCCCGGGGTTGGGGCCCCGTGGGAAACGGTGAATATCCCCACCAGACGCGGCGACTTCGCGCGGTGCATCCGGGTCCAGGCGTTCGTCGTCGAACAGCTTTTGGGCTTGTGGGCTTTCCGGGGCTTCCAGGCTGGCGGCGCTCATGCTTTCGCCGATGCGCAGGGCGCTGTAGGAAGCAATCCACCAGTTTTCCGCCGCCTTGCGCTTAGGCAGGAGCGGCGCGAGCAAGGTCGCGTCATTGCGCGGTGGCTGGTAAGTGTTGCTGTCGGCTTGGGGCATTTGCCCGTAGGCAATTGCCGCGCAGCCGTCCTGCACATCCATCAGCCAGCGGGCCAGGGCTGCGGACTCACCCAGGGGCGCGCCGCCGCCCAGCAGATAGCCCAGGGCCGAGAGGTGCAGCACCGAACTGTTGTTATTGCCGCGCTTGAGGTCGGCCACGCCGAGCCAACAGGCATGTTTGGCCCGGGTCAGCGCCACGTAGAACAGACGCAGGTCTTCGGCCAGGCGCTCGTCATCGGCCTGGGCGATCAGTTCGGCGGTGGGTTTGAGGCTGACCTGGGATTTACCGTTGGCATCGTGGTAATGCAGCGGCAGGCGGCTGCCGTCGACCGGCTTGGCCGAGCAGATAAACGGCAGGAAAACCAAGTCGTATTCCAGGCCCTTGGACTTGTGGATGGTCACTACCTTGACCAGTTGCTCATCGCTTTCCAGGCGCAGGATCTGTTCTTCGCCGGCCTGGCCCGAGAGCGCCAGGTGCTCTGCAAGATGGCGGATCAGCGCTTGTTCGCCGTCCAGTTCTGCGGCGGCCTGTTGCAGCAATTCGCACAGGTGCAGCAGGTTGGTCAGCACCCGTTCGCCATCGCTGCGGGCGATCAGGGTTTGCGGCAACTTGAAGTCATGCAGCAGGCGCCGCAGCATCGGCAACACGCCCTGGGTGCGCCAGATCACACGGTAGTCGCGAAACTGCATGACGCGCTGCTCCCAGGCCAGTTCGTCCTGGTTCAGTTGCTCCAGCTGGGGCAGCGACAAGTTGAGGGTGACGCAGGCCAGGGCCGCGCGTAGCGGGCGCTCGACATCCGGTTCGGCACAGGCCTTGAGCCAGGCGAGCAGGTCGTGGGCTTCCTGGGATGCGAACACCGAATCCTTATCGGACAGGTACACACTGCGCACACCGCGCGCGGCCAGTTCGCCGCGTACGGCCTGGGCTTCCTTGCCGTCACGCACAAGGATGGCGATGTTCGACGGTTGCACGGGGGTAAAGTCCGTCCCCTTGATAAACCCCGCCGTGCCCTGCTGGCCACCATTGAGCAACGCGACAATCTGGCTGGCGCACGCGCCGGCCAATTGCTGGCGATACAGCACATTGGAGATCGGCTGGTCAGTGGCCAGGTGCCAGATATTCAAGGCCGGCAGTGTATGTCCATCGACCTGCAACTGCTCTTTGCGGCCCTGGGACGAGACCGGTAGGAAAGGCACCGGGTTGTCGCCGTCGGGCGTACGAAACAGAAACGCCCCACGCCCGGTTTCCGCACGCTCGAACACATGGTTGACCGCCTCGACCATGGCATGGCTGGAGCGAAAGTTGGTGCCCAGGGTATGCAAGCGCCCGGCGGTGGCCTGGCGGGCGCGCAAGTAGGTGTAGATATCGGCGCCGCGAAACGCGTAGATCGCCTGCTTGGGGTCGCCGATCAGGAACAGGCCGCTGTGCGGGTTGTTGTCTTCGATGCGGTAGATGCTTTCGAAGATCCGGTACTGCACCGGGTCGGTGTCCTGGAATTCGTCGATCAGGGCCACCGGGAATTGCTCGCGGATCACACTGGCCAGGCGCTCGCCCCCCTCGGCTTGCAGGGCGGCGTCCAGGCGGATGAGCATGTCGTCAAAACCCATCTCGGCGCGCCGGCGCTTCTCTTCCTCAAAACGTTTACCGACCCAGGCGGCCGCGTGTTGCAGCACCGCCGCGTCGGGCGTGGGCAAGGCGTCGAGGCTGGCTTTGAGGCCCGCCATGGCATCCAGGCCGGGGTGATGGGGTGCATCGCCCTTCCAGGCTTCAGCCATGCCATCGGGGGTCAGGCGCGTGAAACCGGTGCCGATATCCAGTTGCTCCAGGGTTTCGTCGGCAGCCCAGGCGCTGATTTTCTCGAACCAGGGCTCGAAATAACGAGCCTGCATCTTGCGCCCGTCCACCGCCTTGGCGGCGACGGCTTGCAGGCAGATTTCGCGCAACTCGGCGGCCCATTCCTGCCAAGGGGCCTTGAGCGCCACCAGGGCTTCGCGGCGTTCGTGCAGGCAGGTCTCGATCAGTTCGGCGGGCTCGCGCGGATCGTCAGCGGGGCGCTCGCTGCCAAACAGCGCACGTACTCGGGGCATCAGCGCCGCAGGGCCGCCCCAGTTGCTGCGGACCCAGTTCAGCGCATCGCCGTGCATCGGGTAGCAGAACAGGCGCCAGTAGTCGCGCAACACTTCGCCGAGCAAATCGCTGTGGTCGGTTTCCAGGGTCTGGGTAAACAGGCTGCCACTGTCGAACGCGTGTTCGCGCAGCATGCGCTGGCACCAACTGTGAATGGTCGAGACGGCGGCCTCGTCCATCCATTGCGCGGCGATATCCAGGCGGTTGGCGCAGCCAGGCCATTGCTCGGCGCTGTACTGAGCGCGCAGCTCGGCGATCAAGGCGTCGGGCTGCTCGATTTCGTCACGAAAAAAGCGCGCCGCTTGGGCCAGGCGGGTGCGGATGCGTTCGCGCAGCTCTTTGGTGGCAGCATCGGTGAAGGTCACTACGAGGATCTGCGGCGGCAGCAATTCGCGACCAAAACCCGCCTCGTCGCCGCCGTGGCCCAGTACCAGGCGCAGATACAGCGCGGAGATGGTGAAGGTCTTGCCGGTGCCGGCGCTGGCTTCGATCAGTTGGCTGCCACGCAGGGGGAAGGCCAGGGCCAGGGGTTTGATGGCACTCATGGACGGGCCTCCTCGCTGGTCAGTGATCGCCAGGGTGCGGTTATCAAGGGGCGATACAGGGTTTCAGCCCAGCCTTCGAAATCTTCGCTGGCGACCAGGGCCGCGTAGTCGGGGAACTGCCGGGTGAGGGCCGGGCTTTCACGGCGCTCGCCGTCGCTGGTGATGCCATCGCCTTCGTAGGCTTTAAGGGCGGCGGCCTGGGCTTTATCCGGATCAGTCTGGCCGAGCCAGGCAAACGCCGTCTTGACCGCGACCGGCAGCGGCTCACTCATGCCGGCCTGCCAGGCCAATAGCAGATTACCGAGCACATCCTGGGCAAGGTTTTGCTCCAGGGGTGCCAGCAAGAGTGTGTCATCACTCGCCACCAACCCTGTGCTCAACGGCAAGCCGCAGGCACAGGCCACCAGGTGATTGACCCATGGGCGGATCAGGCGATGCCACTTGCGGGTCTTGATCGAGCCGATGCTGTTGGGGATGGTGGTCACGCTGAGCAAGCCGCCATCACTGCGCCGGTGCAAGCCGCTGATCCAGCCGTCGAGCGCAATCCCATGGTGCGCGAAGCTGACGGGCTCTGCGGTATTGTGTGGCGTGGGCCAGAGAGCCAGGAGTTGCTGGTAGCGTTGCAGCAAGTCAGGCAAAGGTTCGATCAGTTCGTTGCGCAGGCACTCGCCGAAGCCGACCATGGGCAACAGGCCACTGCCTTGAAGACGTTGTGCCTGTGCCTCCAGGGCTTGCTCCAGATGATCCGGGTCGGTCAGCGCGGCGGCGAGCAGGCTGTCGCTCAAGGTGTAGCGCTGCAGGGCGTCGAGGACGAAGGGTTCTTCATCGGCCAGGGGCACTTCGGCAGCTTCGAAAAACACTTTCAGGCGCTGGCTAAAGAAATGCCTGACAGGGTTGCGCAAGAAGTCCTGCAACTGGCCCAGGCTCAAGGGCTCTTCCTGGATGTAGGCTGCCAGGCGCGCTGTTTCGCGGACTTCGTCCTGGGCTTCGTGCAGCAACTGCCATTCCCGGGCGTAGCTGAACAGAGGGTCACCCTCGTGGAAGTAACGCGCACTGAAGGGTTGCAACGGATGCTCTTGGGTCATCGCCTCCAGCAGTGGTTGCTCCTGGGCGTGCTGCCAGCCGCTGGCGAGGTGATCGCGCAGTTGACCGATCAGCACGGACGCCGGGCGCTCGCTGTTATCGCGGATGCTGCGGCCGACCCAACTGATGTAGAGCTGGTCGCGTGCGGAAAGCAGGGCTTCGAGCAGCAGGTATCGGTCGTCTTCACGCCGGGAGCGGTCGCCGGGGCGGTAGTCGCTGCCCATCAGGTCGAAATCCAGCGGCGGTTGCGCACGCGGATAGTCGCCGTCGTTCATGCCCAGCAGGCACACCAGCTTGAAGGGGATGGCACGCATCGGCATCAGGGTGCAGAAATTCACGGCGCCGGCGAGAAAGCGCTGGGACAGGCGACCCTGGTCGAGGCCGGCAAGCCATGCTTCACGGACGACGGTCAGCGGTAATTCATCGCACAGGCCGACGGACTCGCAGGTTTCCAGCCAGTCTTCCCGCAGTTGCTCGAGTTGGCCCAGTAGATAGTCGTCGTGTTCATTGCTGGCCAGGAAGAAGCGTTGCATCAGGTCTTGCAGGCGTGCACCCCAAGCGTGCGGGGTCGCGGGTTGCGACAGCGCTTGATGTGCAGCGTGCAATGCGTCAAGCAAGGCGACCAGTGGACCGATCAGCGCCGCGTCGAGGCCGCCGATTTCGTCATAGGGCTCAATGCCATCGCAGGCAGCCCCACTGCCGACGGCGTAGCCCAGCAGCATGCGGCGCAGGCCGAAACGCCAGCTGTTCTGCTCCAGCGCACAGGGCAAGCCCAGGCCGGCGCGTTGTTCGGCATCGAGCCCCCAGCGGATGCCCGCGCCTTCGATCCACCGGTGCAGGGTGGGCAGGTCGCGCTCATGGATCGCGAAACGTTCGCGCAGGGCGGGGACGTCCAGCAAATCAAGGATTTCGCTGACCGGGAAACGGCTGTCCGGGAGTTTCAGCAGGTGCTCGACGGCGATCAACAGCGGGTCGCGGCCCCGTTGGCCCTGGTCCGTCAGGGTGAAGGGGATGAAGCGTGGGTCTTTCTTGTCCAACTGGCCGAACACCGCGCGAATATGCGGTGCATAGCTGTCAACGTCCGGGACCATGACGATAACGTCGCGGGGGCGCAACGTCGGGTCCGCGCTGAAGCGCTGGAGCAGTTGGTCGTGGAGGATTTCCACTTCGCGCTGGGCGCTGTGGGCGATGTGGAAGCGGATCGAAGTGTCATGCAGCAGATCAACGGCAGGCCAGCGCTCACGGGTTTCGGGGAGCGGGCGCAGTTCGAGGATATCGTCCTGTAACTGGTTGAGGAGGGTGGTCGGTTCGCTGTCGCTGAACAGGTCGATGCGCCCGTCACGGAAGGCCGAACGGTAGCTGTTGGGGTCGTCGTAGCTGTCCAGCAGGTTGATGTAGTCGCGACCTTGCTTGCCCCAGGCGGCCAGCAAGGGGTGGGCATGCTGGTGCAAGGTTTGCGGGTCGATGGTGACGGGCATCCCGGTCTTGCGCGCCTGGCGTTTGTATTCGTTTCGCAGTAGGTCTTTGTCGGCAACGATGTCGGACCAATGGTGACGGCAAGGGTTGTGTACGCAGAGCAGCACCTGGCTGAAACGGGCCAGGCCGGCCAATGCTTCAAGGGCCTGGGCTGGCAAGGAGGAAATGCCAAACACGATGACTCGCGACGGCAGGCCTTGCGGGGCGGCATCCAGGTTGTTGATGCGTTCGATAAAACGCTGGTGGACCCCGGCACGGCTCTGCGCCATGCCTTGCTCGCCAACGTCCAGCAGCAACGCCCGCCATAACTCGGCCTGCCAGCAGTTGGCCGGGCTCAGGGGCTTGGCTTCGCCTCGGCCATTGCGCAGTTGGTGGCGACCAGCGGCCCAGTCTTCCAGCCAGTCCGCACGGTAGACCTGGTATTGGTCGAACAGGTCGGCCAGGCGTTCCGCCAGTTGGTAGCGTTTACGCAGGTCGGTGTCGTGGGTGAGGAAACGTTGCAGGGGCTCGAAGTGCGGCTGGTCGATCAGCTCGGGCAACAGGCGCATAAGGCGCCAGGTCAGTGGGGCTTTATCCAGCAGGGATTTGACCGGGATTTCGTCACGGCCCAAAACCATGCGATAGAGCTGCCACATAAAGCTGCCGGGCAGTTGCACGTCGATTGCAGCGGCGATGCCGCAACCACCCATGTCGTCTTCTTCCGGGTCTTCGGCAAGAGCCAGCTTGAGCCATTGCGCGATGCCGTTGCTTTGTACCAGGGCGATTTCGTTTTCCAGGGGAGCCAGCGGATAACGACGCATCCAACTGACAACCAGGCTGCGCAGTTCATCCAGGCGATTGCCGTGGACGACCATGAATCCAGCGCTGAGGGACGTTGCATCCGGCATAACGGCTTCCTTGGGAAAAGCAAAATCGAGGGTGGGACTTTAGCATTGAAGGGCGTTATGGACAGAGTTGGACGACGTGCCAAATCGCCTCAGCGCCTTTTCGACCGCCCAAAACAAAACCCCAACTGCTTTCGCAATTGGGGTTTCGGAATTTAATCTTGACGATGACCTACTCTCACATGGGGAAACCCCACACTACCATCGGCGATGCATCGTTTCACTGCTGAGTTCGGGATGGGATCAGGTGGTTCCAATGCTCTATGGTCGTCAAGAAATTCGGGTACTGAGTCGTGGCAAGTGCCTCGCTTCAGCAAA
Organism: Pseudomonas sp. WS 5059; assembly: GCF_012985525.1. Classification (NCBI taxonomy): domain Bacteria; kingdom Pseudomonadati; phylum Pseudomonadota; class Gammaproteobacteria; order Pseudomonadales; family Pseudomonadaceae; genus Pseudomonas; species Pseudomonas sp. WS 5059. The sequence goes on from NZ_JAAQWO010000010.1 coordinate 222,599, forward strand.
TTGGGTATGTGACAGCTTTCGGTGTTTTGTGAGATTCGAACTTTCGGTTCATTTCGTCTTCATACACCGCAATCTGATGCTCTTTCGAGAAACAAATTGCTTGGGTGTTATATGGTCAAGCCTCACGGGCAATTAGTATTGGTTAGCTCAACGCCTCACAGCGCTTACACACCCAACCTATCAACGTCAT
>NZ_JAAQWO010000011.1:0-209933 GCF_012985525.1 Pseudomonas sp. WS 5059
TTCTTGACGACCATAGAGCATTGGAACCACCTGATCCCATCCCGAACTCAGCAGTGAAACGATGCATCGCCGATGGTAGTGTGGGGTTTCCCCATGTGAGAGTAGGTCATCGTCAAGATTAAATTCCGAAACCCCAATTGCGAAAGCAGTTGGGGTTTTGTTTTGGGCGGTCGAAAAGGCGCGCGCAAAGACTAGCCCGCAGCTTCGCTGCTATCCACCCCCCAACCACCCTTCGGTCAATTCAATACAAAGTGTTTCGGTATTTTTGGTAAGGTGCAGCAGCTTTTTCAGGGACGGCCTTTCAACCGCAGGATGCGGCATCACCCTTATTCAACGAGATGCTGTAGAAATGCCCGAAGCCATACCGATCAAAGACCACGAAAAAGAGCACCGCCTGGTCAACAAGCGCCTGCTGGCCTGCGCGATACTGGTGCTTGGCATCACCTGCGCCCTGGTCGCCCGCATGTATTTCCTGCAAGTCGTGGAGTTCGACTATCACTCCACCATCTCCGAAAACAACCGTGTCCACGTCCTGCCCATCACCCCGACCCGCGGCCTGATCTATGACCGTAACGGTGTGGTTCTGGCCGATAACCGTCCCAGTTACAACCTGACCATCACCCGCGAACGGGCTACCGACCTGAAAGGGGAGCTGGACTCGATCATCGCTCTGCTGCACCTGCCCCCCGAAGACCGCGCTGTATTCGACAAGGCCCTGAAGCAAGCGCGCCACCCGTTCGTGCCCGTGACGTTGTTCTATGAGTTGACTGAAGAACAGATCGCCATATTGGCCGTCAACGAATTCCGCCTGCCAGGCGTGGATGTCGAGCCGCAGTTCGTGCGGCACTACCCGCTGGGTGCACACTTTGCGCATTCCATTGGTTACGTGGGGCGCATCAACGAGAAAGAGTCCAAGGAGCTGGATTCGGTCGAATACCGTGGCACGCAATCGATTGGTAAAACCGGCATCGAGCGCTTCTATGAGTCGCAGTTGCACGGCCATGTGGGTTATGAAGAGGTCGAGACCAATGCCCAGGGGCGGGTCTTGCGGGTGCTCAAACATACCGATCCGGTTCCCGGCAAAAATATCGTCCTGAGCCTGGATATCAAGCTCCAGGAAGCCGCCGAAGAAGCCCTGGGCGACCGTCGCGGGTCAGTAGTAGCCCTCGACCCGCAAACCGGCGAAGTCCTGGCGATGGTCAGCAAACCCAGCTTTGACCCCAACTCGTTCGTCACCGGCATTAGTTTCAAGGAATATGCCGCGCTCCATGACTCCCTCGACCGGCCCTTGTTCAACCGCGTGTTGCGCGGGCTGTATGCGCCAGGCTCGACGATCAAGCCGGAAGTGGCCATCGCCGGTCTCGACAGTGGCGTGGTCACCGCGCAAACCCGGGTCTTCGACCCCGGCTACTACCAACTGCCGGACTTTGATCACAAGTACCGCAACTGGAACCACAGCGGTGATGGCTGGGTAGATATGGACGCCGCCATCATGCGTTCCAACGACACCTACTTCTACGACCTGGCCCACAAGCTGGGGATCGATCGCCTGCACGACTACATGGCCGAATTCGGTCTTGGCCAGAAAGTCTCCCTGGACATGTTCGAAGAGTCGGCCGGCCTGATGCCATCCCAGGCCTGGAAGCGTGCCACCCGGCGCCAGCCCTGGTTCCCGGGCGAAACCGTGATCCTCGGCATCGGCCAGGGCTATATGCAGGTCACCCCGTTGCAATTGGCCCAGGCCACCGCGCTGATCGCCAACAAGGGCGTGTGGAATCGTCCGCACCTGGCCAAGACCATCGACGGTGTGCCACCCGTGGACGAGAACCCGATGCCCAATGTCGTGCTCAAGAACCCCCGCGACTGGGATCAGGTCAACCACGGCATGCAAATGGTGATGCACGACCCGCGCGGGATTGCCCGGGCGTCGGCCGCCGGTGCGCAGTATCGGATCGCGGGCAAGAGTGGTACCGCGCAGGTGGTGGCAATCAAGCAGGGCGAGCGCTACAACCGCCTGAAGACTCGCGAGCGCAACCGCGACAACGCATTGTTCGTCGGCTTCGCCCCGGCTGAACACCCCAGGATCGTGATTTCAGTGATGATTGAAAACGGCGAGGCGGGCGGCCGGGTGGCAGGCCCGGTGGTGCGCCAGATCATGGATGCCTGGTTGCTCGATCAGCAAGGCCACCTGAAACCGCAGTACGCCACGCCGGCCAAGACATCGGGCGACCCTCGTGTCTAGCGCCAGTATCGTCAAGCCGTCTTGAGCGAGGTTCCACTGGGTAGATAAGCGATTGCATTTAGCCACAGCCTGCGCAGATAATGAGATGAATTATCATTAACGTGCTTGGCTGCCCGCGTGTCTACTCCTACCGATCCCAAGGTCCTTCTGGCAACGCTTTATGACGACAACCATCGCTGGTTGCGCGCCTGGTTGTATCGTCAGCTCAAGTGCCCGCAAGATGCCGCGGACCTGACACAGGACACGTTTATCCGCATTCTGGATGCGCGCCAGCTCCATCAACTCGATGAGCCCCGCGCGTTTCTCAGCACCGTGGCGCGCCGCTTGTTGTTCAGCTTCTGGCGACGCAAACGGTTGGAGCAGACCTACCTCGACAGCCTGGCGCAGTTGCCGCACGCCTACACCCCTTCGGAAGAAGACCTGGCCCTGGTGCGCGAAGCGCTGGAAAGCATCGATCGCCTGCTCAATGGCCTACCGCCGCGTGTCCGGCAGATCTTTATGCTCAATCGCCTCGAGGGCTTGTCGCAGCCCGTCATCGCCCAGCAGTTGAGCGTGTCGCTGGCCACGGTAGAGCGTGATCTGCGCCGGGCTTTCCTGCATTGCCTGGCCGAGTCGGCGGACCTGACATGAGCCGCCCCAAGGTGGACGCCACCACCCGCGCCGCCGTGGATTGGCTGCTACGCCTGGAGGCCGGGGCTGACGACCCCGCGCTGCGTCAAGCCTTCGAAGCCTGGCTGCGGGCCAACCCCCAGCACACTGTCGCCTGGCAGCGTGTGGGCAGTTTGCTGCAGCAGCCGATTGCTGATTTGCAGCGCGTCGAGGCCCGTAGCCCCGGCCAATTGCGCGCCGTTACCCAGGCCCTGGCGACGCCGGATTCCGAAGCGCGGCGCAAGGTACTGCGCGGTGGCCTGGCCCTGGTGTTGTTCGGTGTCAGCGGTGCGGCGATCTTTGACCGCGCCCAACCGCTCAATGGCCTGTGGGCCGACCGCCACACCGCCACCGGTGAGCGCAAGACTTTCGCCTTGGCCGATGGCAGCCGCCTGAGCCTCAATGCCCGCAGTTCGGTGGACATCCACTTCAGTGACAGCCGTCGCTTGGTGCGCCTGCGTGAGGGCCAAGTGTTCGTGGACGTCGCCGCCGACCCGCGCCGGCCGTTTGTGATCGCCACCGACCAGGGCGAAGTCCAGGCCCTGGGCACGCAATTCATGGTGCGCCAGGAGGCCACCGGCAGCCTGACCTCGGTGCAGTTGCACAGCGTCCAGGTCACCACGCTCGGCGGCAGCCAGCGCCGTGTAGAGGCGGGGGAGGCGGCATGGTTCAGCGATGTCGATGTGCGCCCGGTACCGCTCTCGGTACGCAGCCGCGCGGACTGGCGTGACGGCCGCGTGGATATCCGTGATGAGCCCCTGGGCCTGTTGATCGACGCCCTGCGGCCGTATCGCCGGGGCGTGTTGCGGGTCAGTGAGCAAGCCGCAAAAGTACGCGTCTATGGCGTGTACCCACTGGATGATCCGGCGCAAACCCTGGAGTCGCTGGCCCAGACCTTCCCCCTGCGCATCAGTCACTACGGCCCCTGGTTGACCCTGATAGACGTGCGTTGAGCCGACAATGGGAATTATTTTCACTGAGCGTGAGGGGGTCGCCGATCTCGCGAGTCAAGGTTAGGGAACGCCAACCTGACAATGAGCATCCTCACCCTATGGCACCCTTGATGATCCGTCCCTGCCTGTTGACCCTGGCCGTAACCCTGGCGGTGGTCGGCCACCCCGTGGCCGCCCTGGCCGATACGGCCGCCAGCACCCAGCAATATTTCAATCTGCCCGCTGCAGACCTCGGCGATAGCCTGAGCCGGCTGTCGCGGGAAAGCGGGCGCACGCTGTCGGTCAGCCCGGCCTTGCTGCAAGGCCGCCGCGCGCCGGCGCTGCAGGGCCAATACAGCCCTGAACAGGCCGCGCAACACTTGCTGGCCGGCAGCGGCCTGGGCCTGACCGTCACCGACAATGGCACCTGGAGCCTGTACCTGCTGCCCGAAGGCGGCGCCTTGAACCTTGGCGCCACCACCGTCACCGGCCTGGTAGCAGAAAATGCCTGGGGCCCGGTGGATGGCTATGTGGCCACCCGCAGCGCCACGGCCACCAAGACCGATACACCGATCCTGGAAATCCCGCAGACCGTCAACGTGGTCACCGCCGACCAGGTCAAGGTCCAGGGCGCACGCAACCTGACCCAGTCCTTGCGCTACACCCCAGGCGTCGATACCAACGGCTATACCGATCGCAACACCATCGCCGACGAGCTGACCAGCCGTGGCTTCGCGCCCACCTTGTTGTATCTCGATGGCGCCTATCTGCCTTACGCCGGCAGCCTCGGTGGCGCGCCGCAGATCGATCCCTACACCCTGGAACGCATTGAAGTGCTCAAGGGCCCGGCCTCAGTGCTGTTCGGGCAGAACCAGCCGGGCGGCATGATCAACCTGGTGTCCAAGCGGCCCACCACTGAGGCCCGGCACCAGGTCAAGTTTGGCCTGGGCAGTTACGACCGGGTCAATGGCGCCCTGGATTTCAGCGGCCCCCTCGATGAGGCAAAAACCTTGAGCTACCGCCTGATCGGCCTGGTCCGCGACGGTAACGAGATGGTCGACCATGCCACCGACAGCCGCACCTTGCTGGCCCCCAGCCTGACCTGGGCGCCCACGGATGACACTGCCCTGACGATCTATGCGCAGATCCAGCGTGACAAATCCCTGGCCGACTACCAGGCGTTACCGGCCATTGGCACCCTGTACCGCAACTCCAAGGGCCAGCACATCGACCGCGACACCTTCCTCGGCGACTCCGACTGGAACAACTACATTCGCGATCAGTATGTGCTGGGCTATGACTTCTCCCATGCCTTCAACGACAACCTGGAATATCGCCAGACCGCACGGTTTACCGACGTCAACGACCGCTACAAAGGTTTCTACCTGAACCGCTTCGTCGAACTGCCCGATGGCAGCACCGATGACACCCGCGCCAGCCGCACCAAGCTCGACTGGCGCCAACACAACAGCGCCTACACCCTCGATAACAACCTGCAGGCCAAGTTCGCCACCGGTGCCCTGGAACACACCTTGCTGGTGGGCTTCGATCACCGCGAGTTCACCCGTAAATATCAGGGCTACAACCTCTCCGGCGCAGAAATCATCGACCTCTACAAACCGTCCAACTACCACACCTTTGGCCAGCCGCAACTGACCACCAAGTGGAACAACACGGTCAAGCAGACCGGCCTGTATGCCCAGGACCAGATCAAGTTCGACCGTTTCATCCTCACCATGGGCCTGCGTGAAGACTGGGCCGAAGTGATCAATCGCGACCTGCTGGACCACAGCACGGTGTCGCAGAAAGACAAGCAACTCACGCGTCGCGTCGGCCTGACTTACCTCACCGACTTCGGCCTGGCGCCCTACGTCAGTTATGCCGAGTCGTTTCTGCCCAGCGTCGGCCGGCTGGCCCCGGAGCGTGGCGGCGGCGCCTATAAACCGGTGGAAGGCGAGCAGTATGAGGCGGGCCTCAAATACCAGCCCAACGACCAGTCGCTGCTGACCTTGTCGGTGTTCCAGATCAAACAGAAAAACGTCCTGACCGGCGATCTGGTCTATCGCGAATACCAGTTGCAGGAAGGCGAAGTGCGCTCGCGGGGCGTGGAATTTGAAGGCAAGGCCCGGTTTGGCCAGGTGGAGTTGATCAGTGCGCTGTCGTACCTGGACGTGATCTATACCAAGAGCAACTACGGCGAAGAGGGTAACCGCAGCGAGGCGCAGGCGCCTTGGAGCGCCAGTACCTGGGCCGACTACCACTTTGCCGGCGATACCCTGGCCGGCCTGACCGTAGGCGGTGGTGCGCGGTATACCGGGAAGAAGTACGGCGACTCGGCCAACACCTTCAAGACCCCGTCGTTCGTGGTCTTTGACGCCACCATCAGCTACGACCTGAGCCGCGTCAGCCCCACATTCAAGGGTGCCGAAGCCAGCCTCAACGTGCAGAACCTGTTTGACCGCGAGTACGTCTCGTCCTGCAACTACTCCTTTGGTTGCTATTACGGCCAGGAGCGCACTGCGTCCCTGGCCGTGTCCTACGATTGGTGAGCTACTTGATCACCACCGGGTTCACCGGCGCGCCGCTGCCACCGACAATCTTCAACGGCGCGGCGGTGTAGAGGAACTTCCACTGGCCGTCGTCGGCACAATCGGCGGCCAGATCCTCCAGCAGCACGATCTCGGTAAAGGCGATGCCGAGGTTGCGCATCAGCGCGCAATGCAACGGAATCTGCACCCCCGACACCGGATCGGTGATCACTTCGTTAGCGATGGTATCGGTCACCAGGTTGGGGATTTCCATGGCGTGGAACCACTCCACCAGTTCCCGGCTGTAGGTCAGGCCGGGCTCCACCAGGTCCTTGAAAAACTCGGTCTTGCCATACTCGTAGAAGGCGCCCATGGAGCCGGTACGGATGATCAGGATGTCGCGCTTTTCGATGGTCACGCCCTGGGCCTTGGCGGCGGCCAGCAAGTCCAGGTGGTTGAAGGTTTCGCCACGGCCCAGGTATTTCTTGCCGCGATGGCGGGCCATGTCGATCAGCACCGCGCGCCCGACCACGCCGCGCTCGGCAATCGCCAGCACACTGGCCTTGGCCATGCCGCCGACGGTGCTCATGGCGTCGTAGCCGTTCCACAGTTGATTGTCGTACCAGGCATGCCCGAGGGCGTCGTACTGGGTCGAGCCTTGCAGCTGCATGAAGATCACATCGTCGCAATACGCCGCGCCGCCGGTCATTTCGGGTTGCTTGCCGAAGTGGTAGTGGCTGTGATCCAGGGTGTTGAAGCGCATCGACGGGTTGCGCGCGGGCCACATCGGGTCGCCGCCCGGATGGCCGATCTGCACTTGCAGGGTGAAGGTCTTGCCCTGGCGCACCGCGGCCACGCCGCGCAGCACTTCGGTTTCGGTCAGGTAATTGAGGGCGCCGACTTCATCGTCCGGTCCCCATTTACCCCAGTTCTTTGGCAGGCCTTCGAGTAGCTGCTTGGTGCTCGGTTCGTTCTTGTTATGTAAGTCGCACATATCGACTCCGATCCCTTTGGTCGTTGAGTTACACGCAGCGCCCACCGTCGACTTCAAGGCAGGTGCCGGTGATAAAGGCCGCTTCGTCCGAGGCCAGGTACAGGCAGGCATTGGCCACGTCTTGCGGGGTGGAAAAACGTCCCAGGGGGATGGTTGCCATGAACTTCTGACGGTTTTGCGGGGTGTCCGGCACGCCCATGAACTCACTGAGCAACGCGGTTGCGCCGACCACCGGGTTCACGCAATTGACGCGGATATTGTCCGGCCCCAGCTCCGCCGCCATGGTCTTGCTCATGACCACCACCGCGCCCTTGCTGCCGTTATACCAGACCAGTCCCGGGCGTGGGCGGATCGCGGCGGTCGAGGCAATATTGACGAACACGCCGGCGCCCTGGCCGCGAAAGTGCGGCACAAAATGCCTGGCGCTGAGGTAGATGCTTTTGACGTTGACCGCAAACACCCGGTCGAACTCGGCCTCGTCCACCTCCAGCATTGGCCGGTTGCGGTGGGTGGTGCCGGCGTTGTTGATGACGATATCCAGCCCGCCGAATTGCTCCAGGGTCGCGCGCAGCAGCGCGCCCACGCTTTCGTCGTTGGCCACATTGACCTCGACGAAATGGGCATGGCCGCCGGTGGCGGCGATCTCATTGACCACCCGCTGGCCGCCGGTGGCGTTCATGTCGGCGACGATAACCCGCGCACCCTGTTGGGCGAAGGTCTTGGCGATCCCTTCACCAAAGCCGGAACCGGCACCAGTGACGATGGCAACTTTGTTTGCTAGACGCATGGAGTGTGCTCCTTTCTTGTTGTTGTAATGGCTTAGCCGTGTTTGATCGCAATGGTCTTCAAGGTGGTAAAGCCCAGCAGGGCCTCGAAGCCTTTTTCCCGGCCATAACCGCTGGCCTTGACGCCGCCGAAGGGCAGTTCAACCCCGCCGCCGGCCCCGTAGTTATTGATAAATACCTGGCCACAGCGCAGCTTGCGCGCCAGGCGCATTTGCCGTGCGCCGTCGCGGGTCCATACGCCGGCGACCAGGCCGAACTCGGTGCCGTTGGCCAGGCGGATCGCCTCGGCTTCCTCGTCGAAAGGCATCACGGCCAACACCGGGCCGAAGACTTCCTCCCGGGCCAGGCGGCTGTCGGGCGGCACGTCGCGAAACAGCACCGCTTCCTGGAAGTAACCACCACTGCCGGCCTCGGCCACCACCTGGCCGCGCGCGGCCACCGTGATGCCGGCCTGTTCGGCCTCGCGCACGAACTCACGTACCTGGCGTTGCTGCTTCTGGTTGATCAGTGGGCCCATGTCCAGGTCCAGCGCCGAAGGCCCGGTGCGCAGTTCGCGAAAACGCTGGCTGAGTTGCTCCACCAGCGCCTCATAAATGCTGCGCTCCACCAGCAGCCGGCTGCCCGCCGAACAGGTCTGCCCGCAGTTCTGCACAATGGCGTTGACCAGCACCGGCAAGGCTTGCTCCAGGTCGGCATCGGCGAATACCAGCTGCGGTGATTTCCCGCCCAGTTCCAGGGTCACCGGGCAGTGCCGTTCAGCGGCGGCCTTGGACACCGCCGTGCCGGTCAGGGTGGAACCGGTAAACGAGATGTGATCGATACCCGGGTGGCTGCACAACGCCGCGCCAGCCTCGTAGCCATAGCCGGTCACCACATTGATCGCACCGGCCGGGAAGCCCACTTCGGCGGCAATCTGCGCCAGGCGCAGCAACGACAGGCTGGCATCCTCGGCCGGCTTGACCACACAGGCGTTGCCCGCCGCCAGGGACGCACCGACGCTGCGGCCGAAGATCTGCATCGGGTAGTTCCACGGGATGATATGCCCGGTTACCCCATGGGGCTCGCGCACCGTCAGCACCGTGTAGCCGTTCTGATAAGGCAGGGTCTCGCCGTGCAACTTGTCGGCCGCGCCAGCGTAGTACTCGAAATAACGGGCGAGGGCGGTGGCATCGGCCCGCGCGACTTTCAGCGCCTTGCCAGTGTCCCGCGCCTCGATCTGCGCCAGTTCTTCGTGATGCTCCAGCACCGCCGCGCCAAGCCTGGCCAGCAGGCGGCTGCGCTCCAGGGCCGACAACGTGCCCCACGGGCCATCGAAGGTTTCGCCTACGGCCAGGCGCGCGGCGCGGACGGCGGCGTCCACATCGGCAGCGGTGCCCCGGGCGATGCTGGAGTAGGTTTCGCCGCTGCTGGGATCGATCACCGGGATGTCTTCCAGGGACGTCGAGGCTTGCCATTGGTTGGCGATGTAATGTGCGTTGATCATGTTCAGCTCCTGTTCCCGGCGATGCATTCGGCGATGGCCACGCCCACTTCGATCGTACTGGCGCTGCCGCCCATTTCCCGGGTGCGCGGGCCTTGCGCAAGCACCGTTTCGATGGCCGAGACAATCGCTGCTGCGGCCTGCTGGTACAGCGGGTCGCCATTGCCCAGGTGCTCGATCATCAACGCAGCCGACCAGATCTGCCCGATGGGGTTGGCCACGCCCAGCCCGGCAATGTCCGGCGCCGAACCGTGTACCGGCTCGAACAGCGACGGGTAGCGCCGCTCGGGGTTGAGGTTGGCCGAGGGGGCAATGCCGATGGTGCCGGTGCAGGCCGGGCCGAGGTCGGAGAGGATGTCGCCAAACAGGTTGGAGGCCACCACCACATCGAACCAGTCCGGGTGCTGCACAAAGTGTGCGCACAGTATGTCGATGTGGAATTTGGCGCTCTTGACGTCCGGGTAGCGCTGGGCGATCAGGTTCACCCGCTCGTCCCAGAACGGCATGGTGATGGAAATGCCGTTGGATTTGGTGGCGGCCACGAGGTGCTTGCGTGGTCGCTGCTGGGCGAGTTTGAAGGCGTAGTCCACCACCCGGTCCACGCCTTCGCGGGAGAAGATCGACTCCTGCACCGCGATCTCGCGCGGCGTGCCTTCCCACATCCGCCCGCCGACGCTGGAGTACTCGCCCTCGGTGTTTTCGCGCACCACGATAAAGTCGATATCCCCCGGCACACGGCCGGCAAGCGGGCAGGGCACGCCGGGCATCAGGCGTACCGGGCGGATGTTGACGTACTGGTCGAACTGGCGGCGGATCTTGAGCAGTGACTCCCACACCGCCGTATGGTCGGCGATGATGTCCGGGGCACCCACGGCGCCGAAGAAGATCGCATCATGGCTGCCGATCTGCTCGGCCCAGTCGTCCGGCATCATGGTGCCGTGGGCCAGGTAGTGCTCGCTGCACCAGGCAAAGTGATCGAACTCAAAGGCAATCCCGAAGCGCCGGCTGACGGCCTCCAGTACGCGCAGGCCTTCGGGCACCACCTCGCGGCCGATACCGTCGCCGGGAATCACCGCAATACGATGGCGGGTGCTGGTCGTGGAATTGGACACGCCGTGTCTCCTGTTTTTGTTGTTGTCAGTGAGGCGGGGACATTCTTGGCACAGGTGCAACGGTGGGGGAATTGCTGATTACGGAAGCGGCCTTCGCAAAAATCGAAGGCCAGTGATCAGTCGCAGTGGCAGGCAACCAGGTAGTCGAATAACGCCAGGCTCGTCGGAGACGGCTGTTGCTGGCGCATGCAAAGGTACATCTGGCGATCGGCCCAAGGGTCGTCGATTTCGATAAAGCGCAAGGCCATCTCCTTGCGAAAGATCTGCACCGCGCCCTGGGGCAACACGCCAACCCCTTGCCCGGCGGCAATCAGCCGGCACACCGCTTCAAAGCTGCGTACCTGCACCCGCAGACGCAGCGGCATGCCAATCGCGGCGGCGGCTTCGGTGATCAGCGCGGTGATGGCGGCGTTATCCTCTAGGCCCACAAAGTCATAGCCCAGCAAATCGGCAAAGCGCGCATGGCGCATCTTGAACGGATGATCATCGGGCACCAGCAGGCACAGGCGGTCCTGGCAGTACGGGGCAAAGCGCAAGTCCTCGCCGCCCGGCTGGGTGGTGACGATGCCCACATCGGCCACGCCATCGCGCACCGCCTGCAGGATTTCGCGGCTGCGCTCTTCGCGGATATCCAGGCGGATGCCGGGGTGCAGAGCGTTCCACTGGGTCAGTTGGCGGGGCAGTTGCTGGCTCATCGCCGAACTGTTGGCATACAGGCACACGCGGCCGGTGGCGCCCTTGGCGTAGTCCGCGAGGTCAGCGTGCATCACATCCACTGCGCGCAAAATCGCCAACCCATGCTCGGCCAACACCTCGCCGGCCGCCGTGGGCGAGACGCCAGTGGAGGAGCGGTGCAACAGGGCGACCTTGAAATGCTGCTCGAGCAACGACAGGCGCCGGCTCGCCGCTGACAGCGAGAGGTGCGACTGCTCGGCCGCCCGGGACAGGCTGCCGAGCTTGACCGTCTTGAGGAACAGCTCGATGGAGGTGAGATCGGGGGCCATGCCAGAGTCCTTGTGCGCGGTCTGTGAAAACTACGCAGTTGGGACAGGACTGTCCAATCGTCTGATACAACGTTGGAGGCGCCGCCGATCCCTTGTGGGAGCTGTCGAGCCCTGGCGAGGCTGCGATGGCGGCGGCATTGCCAGCATTGATGGTGACTGACCCACCGCCATCGCAGCCTCGCCGGGGCTCGACAGCTCCCAGCTTTAAACTTTGCTGCCTTGAGTAAAGTGCCGGTTAGAACTCGATGCTCGCCGACAGCTTGGCCACCCGTGGGTCGCCCTGGGTCAGGTAGCCGCCCATTGCCGACTCCCAGTATTTGGTATTGGCCACATTGTCCACGTTCAGCCCCAGGGTGACGCTGCGCTGGTCCACTTTGAAGTTGTAGCGTGCGCCCAGGTCAAAGCGGTTCCAGGCCGGCAGGCTGAGGTTGTTGGAGGCATCCACGTACTGCCCGCCGGTACGCAACATGCGCCCGCTGAGGGTCACGCCTTGCAGGCCAGGCACATCCCATTCCACACCGGCATTGAGCTGGAACGACGGCACGCCAATCGCGCGGTTGCCGTCGTTGGCGCCGTTCTGGGTGCCCTTGAGCTCGGTTTTCATCACCGTCGCACCGCCGAGCAAGCGCAGGCCGGCCAGCGGTTCGCCGAATACGTTGAGCTCTACGCCTTTGTTGATTTGCTCGCCTTCACGCACGAAGCGTGCAGTGGTGGCATCGATGATCTGGGTGTAGCCGGCGCCGGGCTGCTCGATGCGATACACGCCCAGGGTCGCGCCGTAGGTGCCCATGTCAACCTTGACCCCGGCCTCGATCTGCTTGGAGCGTGCCGGCGCGAACGCCTGGCCACCGCCAATCACCGTACGCCCAGAGGAGTTAACCGGCGAAACAGGCCCCTTGGCCAAACCTTCAATCCGATTGGCATACAGCGACACATGCTCCCAAGGCTTGAACACAATGCCGTACACCGGTGTGGTGATCGACTGATCGTAGTTGGCCGTGCGGCTGCCGCTCATATAGTTGTAGCCCTGCACCACCATTTGCTGATGGCGCAGGCCCAGGGTGACCAACAAGCGATCATCGATAAAACCAACGGTGTCGGACACCGCCGCGCTGCGCATGAAGGTCTTGGCGGTGATGGTCGGGTCGCTGAAGTCGGTGCCAGGGGTATTGCGCGGGCTGTTCAGGCGCGGTTCGGCGCCGGTTACCGGGTGGTAGATATTGGTGCTGGTCTTGGCGCTGTCGAACACATAGGCGTTGCGCGCCTCGGTCCAGATCCCGGCCAGGCCGAAATTCAGGCGGTGGCTCACCGGCCCGGTCTGGAAATTGCCCTTCAAGCCGGCCATGGCGCTGCTGTTGTCTTCTTCGTGGGCGATGGTCGAGGCGCTGGTCTGGGCATTGCCCAGGTTGTCGTTGACGGTCACCGAGGAATACCGGCCCATCTCCCGGGTATGCTTGGCACCGCCCGCCGCGTAGGCGGTCCAGTTGTCGTTCAGGTCGTACTCGGCGCGCAGCATGCCCAGGGTGTCTTCAATATTGGTTGCGCTCCAGCGCGGCGCGTAGTTGGTGTCGGCGGAAGGGGCGTCGGGTACGTGGGTCACCAGGGGGCCGAGGAACACCGAGTTGCGCCCGCCATTGACGCGCTGCTTCTGATACGCGAAATCCCCCGACAGGCGCAATGCATCACCACGGTAATCCAGGCCGACGGCAAACAGCTTGGAGCGCTGGTTCTCATTGTCGGTGGCGGTATCGCCTTCACGCTGGGACAGGTTCACCCGCGCCCCAAAACGATTGTCTTCGCCAAAACGCTGGCCGAGATCCAGGTGCTGGCCAATCCGGCCTTCGCTACTGATATCGGTGCTGAAGCGGCGCAGCGGCACGTCGTCGGCGCGCTTGGGTTGCAGGTTCACGCCGCCGCCGATACCGGAGCCGGAGGGCGTTACCCCGTTGATAAAGGCGTTGGGGCCCTTGAACACTTCCACCCGTTCCAGGGCGTCGGTGGACATGATCTGCCTGGGCAGGATGCCGTACAGACCGTTGTAGGAAATGTCGTCGCCATTCAGTGGCAGGCCACGAATCACGAACAATTGCGACTGGTTGGCGTAACCCGAGGCCTGGCGCACGGACGAGTCGTTGAGCAGTACATCGCCCACCGTCTCGGCCTGTTGGTCGCGAATCAGTTGTTCGGTGTAGGAGGCCATGCTGAACGGCACGTCCATGATGTCCTGGTTGCCCAAGACCCCCAACTGCCCGCCGCGTGCGACCTGGCCGCCGGCGTACACCGGGGGCAGGGCGCCGGGGATGATGGATTCGGCGCTGATGCTGGTTGCCCCCAGTTCCAGGGCCTGGCCATTGCTCGCATCCTGCGGGGTTTGTTGGGGGGCGCTGTGGACAGCAAAGCTCAGGGAGCAGCACAGGGCGAGCAGGGTCGGGCGAAACGGCACGGCGAGTCGGGTACAAGTGGGCATGGTCGATCCGGACGGCGAAGCGTCAATGTGAGGAAGGGGGCAACAACGTTGCGCTTCCTCGCTGCGCGAATACGACTCCGGTGCAAATGATAATAAATGCTAAATGATATTTCACAAACTGATTTGTGATGTATGACTTTTCTGAAGGGCAAAAAATTTCTATTAAGGCCTGATGGCGGATGCCGAGTAGAATCGCGCCCTGAAAGCGATTCCTGAGGTGCGGCAAGGTGGATTTACAGCAGGGTTTTGTCCTGACCCGGCATTGGCACGACACCCCGGCGGGCACGCAGGTCAGCTTCTGGCTGGCGACCGACCAGGGGCCGCGGTATATCCGTCTACCGGTGCAGCCTTCGGTGATGTTTATTCCGCTGGCCCATCGCGAGCACGCGCAACGGGTGCTCAAGGGCGAGCGCGACGTGGAACTGCGCCCGCTGCAACTGTGTGACTTCCACCATCGCCCGGTCCTGGGCCTCTACACCCGCCAGCATCGCCAGGCGATGGACCTGGAAAAACGCCTGCGCCAGGCCGGCGTGGATGTCTACGAAGGCGATGTGCGCCCGCCCGAGCGCTATATGATGGAGCGCTTCATCACCGCACCGGTGGCATTTGGCGGCACGCCCGGCGAGGGCGGGATGTTGCTGGAGGCGCAGATGAAGCCCGCGCCCGACTACCGCCCGGCGTTGAAGCTGGTGTCGCTGGATATCGAAACCACCGCGCGCGGCGAGCTGTATTCCATCGCTCTGGAAGGCTGCGGCGAGCGCCAGGTGTATATGCTCGGCCCGCCGAACAAAACCTGCGCGGTGGATTTCAAGCTCGAATACTGCGACAGCCGCGCCCAACTGCTGGAGCGCCTCAACCAGTGGCTGGCGCAATACGACCCCGACGCGATCATCGGCTGGAACCTGGTGCAGTTCGACCTGCGGGTCCTCCACGAGCATGCCCAACGCCTTAACGTGCCATTGCTGCTTGGCCGTGGCGGCGAGGCTATGGCCTGGCGCGAGCACGGCAGTCGCCACCATTTCTTCGCCGCCGCTGCCGGGCGGTTGATCATCGATGGCATCGAGGCCTTGCGCTCGGCGACCTGGACTTTTGAGTCATTCAGCCTGGAAAACGTCGCCCAGACCCTGCTGGGCGAAGGCAAGTCGATCGCAACGCCGTATCAGCGCATGGACGAGATCAACCGCATGTTCGCCGAGGACAAGCCCGCCCTGGCGCGCTACAACCTCAAGGACTGCGAGTTGGTGACGCGGATTTTCGAGAAAACCGAGTTGCTCAAGTTCCTTCTGGAGCGGGCCAGCGTCACCGGCCTGCCTGCAGATCGCAACGGTGGTTCGGTGGCGGCGTTCACCCATTTGTACATGCCGCTGATGCATCGCCAGGGCTTTGTCGCGCCCAACCTGGGGGACAAACCGCCCCAGGCCAGCCCCGGCGGTTTTGTCATGGACTCGCGGCCGGGGCTGTACGAGTCGGTGCTGGTGCTGGACTACAAAAGCCTTTATCCGTCGATCATTCGCAGCTTCCTGATCGACCCCGTGGGCCTGATCGAAGGCCTGCGCCATCCTGACGACAGCGAGTCGGTGGAAGGCTTTCGCGGCGCGCGCTTTTCCCGCACCCGGCATTGCCTGCCGGCCATTGTGGCGCGGGTCTCCGAAGGCCGCGAAGTGGCCAAGCGCGAGCACAACGCGCCGTTGTCCCAGGCCCTGAAGATCATCATGAATGCCTTCTACGGCGTGCTCGGCTCCAGCGGCTGTCGGTTCTTCGACACGCGGCTGGCGTCGTCGATCACCCTGCGCGGCCACCAGATCATGCGCCAGACCCGCGAACTGGTCGAAGCCCAGGGTTATGAGGTGATCTATGGCGACACCGACTCCACCTTTGTCTGGCTCGGCAGTGCCCATTCCCAGGAGGACGCCGCGCGCATCGGCCAGGACCTGGTGCAACACGTCAACCAATGGTGGCGCGAGCGCCTGCACAGCGAATTCGGCCTGCAAAGCGCCCTCGAACTGCAATACGAAACCCACTTCAGCCGCTTCCTGATGCCGACCATCCGCGGTGCGGAAGAGGGCAGCAAGAAGCGCTATGCAGGCCTTGTGACCCGCGCCGATGGCAGTGAAGAAATGATCTACAAAGGCCTGGAAACCGTGCGCAGCGACTGGTCGCCCCTGGCCCGCCAGTTCCAGCAGGAGCTGTACCAGCGCATCTTCCATCGCCAGCCCCACCAGGATTACGTGCGTGACTACGTGCGCCGCACCCTCAGCGGCGAGTTCGATGAGCTGCTGATCTACCGCAAGCGCCTGCGCCGGCAACTGGGCGACTACGAACGCAACGTGCCGCCCCATGTACGGGCTGCGCGCCTGGCGGATGAATACAACGACCGCCAGGGCCGCCCGCGCCAGTACCAGAACGGTGGCTGGATTCGCTACGTGATCACCGTCAACGGCCCCGAGCCCCTGGAAGTACGCCAGGCGCCGATTGACTACGACCACTACGTCACCCGGCAATTGCAGCCGGTGGCCGATGCGATCCTGCCGTTTGTCGATGATGATTTCAGCACCCTGGTCGGTGGTCAGATGGGCTTGTTTTAACCCCTGGAACACGTTTCACTCTGGACGCTGAATCTCCAGGAGGAAGGCCCATGTACACACTCTACGGTACGCAAAGCTCTGGCTCATGCATCGTCGAAATCGCCTTGCAACGTTGCGGCGTGCCGTGGCAGCAGGTCGATGCCAGCCCCTGGGGCGATGCGGCGGGGATGGAGGCCCTCGGGCAGATCAACCCGCTGCGGCAAATCCCCACCCTGCAACTGCCCGACGGCAGCGTGTTGACGGAGAGCGCGGCGATCCTGATCCACCTGGGCCTGGCGTATCCGGCCAGCGGATTGCTGTCCGGCAACCGCGCGCAGATCATTCGCGGCCTGGTGTATATCGCCGCCAACTGCTACTCGGCAATCACCATCATCGACTACCCCCAGCGCTTTCTCGACGACGCCGACGAGGCGGTACAGGCGCAACTGATCGCAGGTACCCAGCAGAAACTGCACCGCACCTGGCAGTTGTTTGCCGAGCAATTTGCCGGGCAACTTTTTACCCCGCAGGGCCTGCCCAATGCCTTGGGCATCATGGCGGCGGCCGTGTCCCGCTGGGAGGGTGCGCGCGACGTCCTGCAACACTCCCACCCCGCGTGCGCCCAGGCCCTGGCGCAGGTGGATGCCGACCCGCAGGTGGCCCCGGTGTTCGCCTGGCACTGGCCGGATTGGCCCGGGCAGTGAGCCTTGGCAATCAGAAGAAACAATGAGCCCCGAAGCGCCTCAAGCCCTTGCGTCGCGGGCGTCCTGGCCTACTCTTTCTGATAGTCGCGTAGGAATCATCCTTGAAATTGACTGTCGCAGACATGAAACTCAAAAACTCTGCATGGAATTGGAAGGAGGTACGCATGCTCGTCCGGTCGCTGACCCTGGCTACCTTGATGGCGTTTACGGGGCCGTTGTTGGCTGCGGATAACCGAGGCCCGCTGGAACAGGATCAAGGCAAATTCCGCCCGCTGATCGTGATTGCACCCAGCTCCATCGACCCGACTCAGGTCCAGCTCAAGAAAGACCTTGAACAGCCTGAGAACAAACAGAAGTTCACCGAGCGCAACATGGTGCTCTACACCGTGAACTACACGAGCATCGGCACCGTCGGCCAGCGTGACGGCAAGGACCTCGGCGCCCAGGACACCAACGCGCTGATCCGCGCCCTGAAGCTTGGCGCCAGTGCCGGCACCAAAGTGATCCTGGTGGGCAAGGACGGCGAGAAGAAAGTCGAAAAGACCGTGCCCCCCGATACCCTTGACCTTGCAGAGTTCTTTGCGGCTGTCGACAAGATGCCCATGGCAGAAAAAGAAGCCGCCGCCCCCGCCGAGCCGGAACCCGCCGCCCCGGCAGCGGGCAAACCTGGCGCCAAAGCCAAGCCTGGCAAGCACGCGCCGCAACCACTGGAAGATTGATGCTCCTCGCTGGCGCCTACAGGGGAGGTGCCAGCGAACCCTACAAGCTGTATGCCACTTGCAGGCATTGCGCCATGAAGCATATGATAACCGTTATCATTTACGGCCTACCTTCTGCGCGCACCCTCCATGCCCCCGAACCCTGCGACAAGCCCTACTGACCTGGCCACCCTGTATCAGCAGCAACACCGCTGGCTGCAGCACTGGCTGTGGCGTCGCCTGAACTGCTCGCAGAGCGCCGCCGACCTGGCCCAGGATACATTCCTGCGCCTGCTGGCCAAGAACCAACCCCTGGAAGTCCAGGCGCCTCGCAGCTTTCTGGCGAAGGTCGCACAGAGCGTGTTGTCCAATCACTTTCGTCGGCAGAAGCTGGAAAAGGCCTACCTGCAAGCCCTGGCGCTGTTGCCCGAAGAGGTCGCCCCCAGCGCCGAGACGCAATGGCTACTCCTGGAAACCCTGATGGCTCTCGACGAAGTGCTCAGCCGCCTGGCATTGCCGGTGCGCCAGGCCTTCCTCTGGTCGCAGCTCGACGGCTTGAGCCACGGCGAGATTGCCGAGCGCCTGGGCACCAGCATCACCACGGTCAAGCGCTACATCGTCAAGGCCGGTGCGCAGTGCATTGTGCTCGACAGCCAGCGCCCATGAATCCCTCGCCCCTGACCCTGGACGCCGCCGAGCAGGCCATGCACTGGCAGTTGGAGTTACAGGCGCCGGATGTCACCGAACAGACCCGCGCGCAATGGCTGGCGTGGCGCCAGCAGGACCCGCTCAACGAGCAGGCATGGCAGTATTCCCAGCGATTTTTCCAGCGTATGCACGAGGTGCGCGACCCGGCGCACCAGGCGCTGGTCAGCGCCACCCTGTTGCCGGCGATGTCCCGGCGCCGGGTGCTGAAAAATCTGGCCCTGTTGCTGGCCGCCGGCAGTGTGGCATGGACCGCCCGGGACGCCGGCCTGCTGCAACCCTGGACCAGCGATTTCAGCACCTCGGTCGGTGAGCAATGGCGCATCGACCTGGCAGACAACAGCCAAATCCAGCTCAACACCGACACCGCTGTCGATGTGAACTACGGCCCCGACCAGCGCCAGATCCACCTGTTGCGCGGGGAGATCCTGGTGTTGCCCAACCCGCTGGACAGCCGCCCGCTGTGGGTGAAAACCGCCGAAGGCCTGACCCACGCCACGGGCGGGCGCTTCAGCGTGCGCCAGCGCGATGGTTTTACTCAGTTGGGGGCCGACCAGCAGCCACTGGCGGCGCAGATTCCAGCGCGCAACCTGAGCCTGTCGCCCGGCGAAATCATCAGCTTTGACCCGCAGACCCTGCTGGCGCGGCGCTCCCAGCGCGCCGGCGAACTGGCCTGGAGCCGCGGCATGATCGTCGCCGACGGCCTGCGCCTGGAAGACTTCCTCAATGAATTGAGCCGCTACCGGCGCGGGCATCTGGACTGTGATCCGAGCGTGCGCGAACTGCGCGTGTCTGGCACCTATCCACTGGCCGACACCGACCGCATTCTGGTGGCGCTGCAACAGACCCTCAAGCTGGATGTGCAGCATTTCACGCGGTACTGGGTCACGCTGAAACCGCGTCGGGCACAGGTATGAATTTATTTTGCATGCCTGTGGTCCGTTTCCCAATCTCACGAGACTTATATCCCCAGACACTCACTTATCTGGGGAACAGGGCATGCACCCGCAACGCACCATCCGGGCAACACTGAAAAAATCACTGGCCGTGGCCGTCGTCCGTGGCATCGCCAGCTTCGGCGTGGCTGCGCCGTTGTTGCTGGCGCCGGCCTGGGCAATGGCCGCGTCACAGCAGGAATTCGATATCGCCCCAGGCTCACTGGCCGGCGCGTTGAACCAGTTTGGCCAGGCCACGCAGATCCTGCTGTCCTATCCGGCCGCCCTCACGCAAGGGCAGACCAGCCCGGGCCTGCAAGGGCGGCATGACCTCGACAGCGGCCTGGCGATCCTGCTCAGCAACAGCTCGCTGCAAGCCGTGCGTGGCAGTGGCGATAACTACTCCCTGGAGCCCCGGCCTACCGACGGCGCATTGCAACTGGGCACCGTGTCGATCTCCGGCAAGGCGCCGGGGTCGACCACCGAAGGCACCGGTTCCTACACCACGCAGTCGTCCAGCAGCTCCACGCGCCTGAACCTGACGCCCAGGGAAACCCCGCAATCGCTGACCGTCATGACCCGCCAGCGCCTGGATGACCAGCGCCTGACCAACCTGTCCGATACCCTGGATGCCACCCCCGGCATCATCGTATTGCGTGATGGCCTGGGTTCGGAAAGCGATAGCTATTTCTCCCGGGGTTTCCAGATCCAGAACTTCGAAATCGACGGCGTGCCCACCGTCACGCGCATGGACAACTACACCCAGAGCATGGCGATGTACGACCGGGTGGAAGTGGTGCGCGGCGCCACCGGTTTGATCAGCGGCATGGGCAACCCCTCGGCCACCATCAACCTGATCCGCAAGCGCCCGACGGCCGAGGCGCGGGCCAGCGTCACCGCTGAAGCGGGCAACTGGGACCGCTACGGCAGTGGCCTGGACGTGTCCGGCCCGCTGACCGAAACCGGCAATGTGCGCGGGCGCCTGGTGGCCGACTACAAGAGCGAACATGCCTGGGTCGACCGCTACAAGCAGCAAACCCAGTTGCTGTACGGCATCACGGAATTCGACTTGAGCGAAGACACCTTGCTGACCCTGGGTTTCAGCTACCTGCGTACCGACGTGGATGCCCCGGCGCGTTCCGGTTTGCCCACGCGCTTTACCGACGGTTCGCGCAGCAACCTCAGCCGTTCCCTGAATACCGCACCGGCCTGGTCCTATAACGACCATGAACAGACCAGTTTCTTTACCTCCATCGAACAGAAGTTCGACAGTGGCTGGAGCGCCAAGGCCGAGTTCACCCATTCGCAAAACAAGTTCGATGAGGTGTTCAACTACGTCAATGGCAGCCTCAACAGCGATGGCAGCGGCACCACGCAGTTGCCGGTGCGCTTCTCCGGTACGCCGCGCCAGGACAACCTCGACCTGTACGCCACCGGCCCGTTCAGCCTGCTGGGCCGCGAGCACGAGTTGATCGCCGGCGTGACCCTGTCCAAGTACAAGGAAAACGTGCCCAGCCATGGCGGCTGGGACTACGCGTATTCCGGTTCCCCGGCGGGCGCCATCGACAACCTGTTCAACTGGGACGGGCACTCGACCAAGCCGGACTTCCCGGTGACCGGCAAATCCTCGGTGGATGAAAGCCAGTACGCCGCCTACCTGAGCACGCGCCTGCGCATGACCGACGACCTGAGCGTGATCCTCGGCAGCCGGGTCATCGACTGGAAGCGCGAAACCGCAGACAGCCCCTATGGCGGCGTCGCCACCCGCACCGATGAATCGGAGACCGGCGTGTACATTCCCTACGCCGGTGTGGTCTACGACCTGACCGACAACTGGTCGGCCTACGCCAGCTACACCAAGATCTTCAATCCCCAGGCCAGTTGGGTGCGCGATATCAACAACAAGGCCCTGGAACCTATGGAAGGCAAGGGCTATGAGCTTGGCTTGAAGGGCAGCTTCTTCGACGAGCAGTTGAACACCAGCCTGGCGCTGTTCAAGCTGGAGCAGGACAACCTGGCGATCTGGATCGACACCCCGGGCGGCAACACCTACCGCAACGAGAAGGGCACCACCACCGAGGGCGTCGAGCTGGAACTCAACGGTCAATTGGCGGAAGGCTGGCAAGCCTCTGCGGGCTATGCCTATGCGGTCAGTACCGATGCCGACGACAAACGCATCGTCACCACCTTGCCCCGCCAGAGCCTGAAGACCTTCACCACCTACCGCCTGCCGGGCGCGTTGAACAAAGTGACCGTGGGGGGCGGGGTGAACTGGCAGAGCAAAGTCGGTGAAGACCTGCACACGTTCAGCCAGGGCAGCTACGCCATCACCAACCTGCTACTGCGCTATGACGTGACACCGCAGTTGAGCACCTCGGTCAACCTCAACAACCTGTTTGACCGCGAGTACTTCAGCTATGCCGGCAACCACGGGATGTACGGCGCACCGCGCAACCTGATGACCAGCGTCAAATACGATTTCTAGACCCACCCATGACCCCCTGTGGGAGCTGGTTCAGGCACCATTTCTGCCAGCTGACACACCGCCATCGCAGGCAAGCCAGCTCCTACATTTGATTTGTGGTGTGGCACAAATCCTATGCCCAACAGAGATCCCTTGTAGGAGCGGGCTTGCCCGCGATAGCGGTGGTTCAGGCACCATTTCTGCTAGCTGATACACCGCCATCGCAGGCAAGCCAGCTCCTACATTTGAACTGCGGTGTGGCAAAAATCCTAAGCCCAACTGAGATCCCTTGTAGGAGCGGGCTTGCCCGCGATAGCGGTAGTTCAGGCACCATTTCCACTAGCTGACACACCGCCATCGCAGGCAAGCCAGCTCCTACATTTGATCTGCGGTGTGGCAAAAATCCTATGCCCAACAGAGATCCTCTGTAGGAGCGGGCTTGCCCGCGATAGCGGTAGTCCAGGCACCATTTCCGCGAGTTGACACACCGCCATCGCAGGCAAGCCAGCTCCCACATTTGAACTGCGGTGTGGCAAAAATCCTAAGCCCAACAGAGCGCCCAGTAGGAGCGGGCTTGCCCGCGATAGCGGTAGTTCAGGCACCATTTCCGCTAGCTGACACACCGCCATCGCAGGCAAGCCAGCTCCTACATTTGAACTGCGGTGTGGCAAAAATTCTATGCCCAACTGAGATCCCTTGTAGGAGCGGGCTTGTCCGCGATAGCGGTAGTTCAGGCACCATTTCCGCTAGCTGATACACCGCGATCGCAGGCAAGCCAGCTCCTACATTTGAACTGCGGTGTGGCAAAAATCCTAAGCCCAACTGAGATCCCTTGTAGGAGCGGGCTTGCCCGCGATAGCGGTAGTTCAGGCGCCATTTCCGCTAGCTGACACACCGCCCTCGCAGCTCACGCCTTCCACGGCTTGAACCACAGTCCCAACCCTGTCAATACCACGATGCCCGCCAAGGTACTCAACCCCAGCTGCCAGCCATCGTTATGCAGCGGGTGCAGCACCAGTGCCGCGACTCCCAGCAACACCACACTCAAGCCCCACTGCAACGGCCAGCTCAGTTGCCCGAGCAGGTGTTGGCGTTGCATCAGCAGCAGGTTGGTGACGATCACCCCACCCAAGGCCGCCAAGGCAATACCTGGCAGGCCGAAGAAGTACGGCAGCAAGACCAGCAGGCCGGCATTGACCAGGCTGCCCAGCAGTTCACAGTTGAGCGGCAGGCGCGTGTCGCCGCTGGCGTAGGCATAGCGCGCGAGCATGGCGTTCCAGGCGCCGAATACCAGGGGCGTAGCGAACCAGGCGAGCAGGGCGGGTAGCGGGCCGTCGGCGCTTTGCGCGGGCATCAGCAGGTGAATCAGCACTGGGCTTGCGCCAATCAGGCCGAGGGCGGCGGGCAGGCTCAGCAAGGTGGCGGCGTCCAGGCCACGGCGCAGGAGTGCCAGGCGTTGTTGGCCTTGTTCACCGCTCATCATCCCCAGCAATACCTGGTTAAGGCTCATCAGCGCGATCAGCGGCAGGTTGATCAGCTTGCGCGCCAGGTTGACCCAGGTCACCGCGCCTTCGCCCAGGTAGCTGGCGATCAACCGTTCGAGCAACGCCAGGCCCTGGCTGGCGACATTGCTCGCCAACAGCGGGCCGATACGCCCCAGCAGTTCGCGGCCGGCCAGGGCATCGCCCCGGACCTGCCAGGGGCGCCAGCCGAATGACCAGACCGGCGCCAGCAGCGGCAGGCACATCAATACGCTGCCGGCAAAAAAACACATCGCCAGTTCCGCGCTGTCGCTGGCCGTGCCGCGGATAAACAGGTACAGCACCGGCGGCAGGTTGAACAGCAGCGAGCCCAGCCCCGGCAGCACAAAGCGCTGGCGCGCCTGCAACGGAATACTGAACAGGCCATGCATCACCAAGCCCGGCGCACAGGCGGCCAGCCAGCGCAGATTGGCGGCAGCCTGGTCGTGGGCGGCGGCGTCCAGCCCCGGGCCGATCAGCCGTACCCACAGTGGCGCGCCGAGTGCCAGCAGGGCGAACAGGCCCAGGCCGACGCCGAGCAGGCGCGGCGACAGGCTGGCCAGCCAGGCTTGCTGGCGTTGCGCATCACGCTGTTGATAGAGGGGCAGGGCAGCGGCGGCGAGCAAGCCGGCGGCCAGGGTCATGCGCAGCGCCTCGGGCAAAAACACCGCCACCAGGAACCCGTCGCTGCGGCTGCCCGCACCCCAGGCGGCCACCAGCAGCCATTCCCGGGCAAAGCCGGCCACCAGCCCGGCCAGCGTCGCCAGGGTCAGCCACAGGGTGCTGCCGAACATCAGTGGAACAGGGTGAACAGGCCCTTGCCACCCACCTTGTAGTTCAGCCCGCGAACGCGTTCGCCCATGACTTTGGCACCGGTGCCGCCGACAATTTTGTACGGCGCGACGGTTTTCGCCACCACGGTATTGGCAGTCACCACCGAGCCTTCGCACAGATGGGTGCCAAAACCGATCAGCGCACGGCTGCCGATCCACACATAGTCGTCGATATAAATTGCCCCGGAAATCGACCAGAACTCCGGTGCCTGCAAGTCATGGCTGCCGGCGATGATCAGCACATGGGAGGCAATCGCCACATGGTTGCCGATCACCAGGCCAGAGCGTGCATCCACCTGGCAATGCCAGCCGATCACCGTGTCGTCGCCGACTCTCAGGTTGTGGATGCCCAGCACCTCGGTGTTGCGCCACAGGCTCGAACCCTTGCCGATTTTCGCGCCGCCCAGGCGCAGCCAGCCGATACGGATGTGGTGACTGGGGATCTTGTTGATCAGGATGTTGTAGGCCATGTCCCAGGCGCTGCGCCAGCGGTCCTTGAGGGTCGGCCAGTTCTTGCCATAGATCGGCAGAAACTGTGCCGGAATGTCCTGTTTCATGCGATGGAACAGCCGACGTGCCACCGGATGCTCGATGGTCGGCTCCACATCGAAGGACGTCATCCAGAAGCGCTTGTTCTCGCCTTCGCCCTCTTCAAAAACCACCTCGTTGGCCAGGCACCAGGCCAGGCCGTCCTGCAGGTCTTGCAGGCTCACGCCGAGTTCGCTGGCCAGGGCGGGCAGGCGGTCACGCAGGTCGGGGGAGTGAATAGTGCGATGTTTCATGGTCGGTCATCCTTTGGTACGCAAACAGGAGCGGTAATGGTCGGGCTCAGGCGCACCTGTTGCAGGCTGATGCCCATCAACAGCCAGAACAGCGCGATCAATACGAAGGTGAAGCTGAAGTAGTGGTCGAAAATCCCCGTCAGCAGCGCCGCCAGCACACCGCATACGCAGCCCAGCCACAGGGCGTTGTCGGCGGTGACCTTGCGCACCATGCCCAGCGGTCGCACTTCGCGCCACCACAATACGGTGATGGCGATGAACAACAGCATCCCCGGAACGCCGATCTTGTAGATGAAGTTCAGCCACAGGTTGGAAATCCCCAGCAGGTTGCTGCCCGGCACCGGTGGGTCGATCTTGAAGCCGATGCCCAGCGGGTACTTGGCCATGACATCGGGGAACCCGGCGTACTCGTCGAAGCGGATCTCGGTACTGGCGTTGGTGGTCGAGAACATCGTCATCAAGCGGTCCTGCAATGGCGGATAGAACAGCACCAGGGCGATCACAAAGGCCACGCCGATGCCGATGATCCGCCCGCTGTGAGGCACGCGCTTGTAGGTCAGCCAGATCAGGATCAGCGCCAGGGCCACAATCGCGCCCCGGGAGATACTCAACAGCAGGCCGGCGCAACCCAGTACCGCCACTGCCAGGCCCAGGGCGCGGCGCCAGCCGGTGCGGGTCCAGCCGTAGAACAGCGCCAGCGGGATAAACAGCACCAGCACGCCACCGGTCAGGTTCGGGTGGACCCAAGGCGAGGCCATGCGCTTGTAGTTGGCCGAGAAGATGTCCTTCACCGCCTCGGGGTGGGCGTATTTGAGGTCGGTGAGAATATCGATCATCGACATCGCGTTGCGCGTCTTGAGGAACATGAAGATCGACAGCGACAGCATCGCCAGGTTGCCCAGCAGCAGGGCGACCACCACTTTGTCGCGGTCGGCATCGGTACGCAGCAGCAGCGGCACGATAAACAGCAGCGACAGGTTCATCAGCCAGCGCACCCAGTTCACCGGGCCGTTGCCCTCGGCGTGGATGATGAGCATGCCCCAGATAAACGGGATGGTGCTGAACAGCATCAGCCACATCAACGCCCGCTCCGTTGGGCGCCAGACCATGAAACCACGGGTCTTGCCGATAAACGATTGCCAGAACACCCCGGCCCAGGTCAGGCCCAGCACCGCTTCGCTGATGGTGGTGCGGATCCCCAGTTGCAGGGTGGTGTAGGGAATACTGGTGGCCAAGACAGCAAAGATCAGCAAGCCCCACAACGGTTTGCGGATCAGGGTCAGCGCCACGCCCACGCCGACCACGATCATGAAGACCTTCATCGGCGGCAGTGCCAACAGCAAGCCCCCGAAGACCAGGCCCAGGAGCAGACTAACGAGTTTTCCTGGCAGCATTAGCGGTTCAATTCCTTGAGCAGTTTATCCAGGCGCAGGCGATAGGCCGGTTCGGCAAATTGCCGGGCCCATGTGCGTTGCAATTGGGGGTCGACCGTGGCCCCAGGTGCAGCCAGTGACACCATCAATGTTTGCAGTTGCAAGGCGTCGTCGGGTGCAAAGCGCGGCGCCGTGGGTGGCGCCACTTCATCCAGGGCCGAACCACGGGCCACCGCAACCTGTGTGCCGACACTCAGCGCTTCCACCACCGGCAAGCCAAACCCTTCGGCATAGGAAGGCTGCCACAGGTACGCGGCATGCCGGTAGAGCGCCTGCAACTGGCCATCGGACAGCCCGTTGCGCCAATGCAGGCCAGGCAACTCGCCGAGGGCCGCCGGCACATCGCTGGCGTGGCCGACCAGCACCAGGTCCGGCACGCTCGGGTCCTGGGCGCGGCTGGCTTGCCATTGCTCCAGGAAAAACGCCATGTTCTTGCGTGGCTCGCGGGTGCCCACCACCAGCCAGTAGCGCGCCGGAATGCCTGCGGGCAGCGGCTCGGGTGCATCGGTGAACTCCGGCACCAGGTTATTCAACACGCGGAACTTGGCCCGCGCCCAGGGAAACAGGCGCGCGGCTTCATCGCACGAGAACTGCGACGGGCACCACACCCGGTCCGCCTGCCACACCGACCAGGCAATCGACGCGCCGTCGATCAGGCGGTAGGCCAGGGCCTTGAGGCGGGAGCGATGGAAGTTGCGGTGGGTCAGTTGAAACAGGTCGTGCAGCACCAGCACATAGCGGGTGCCGGCGGGTTTGCGGCACAGGGGCAGGCCCATGTTGGCCGTGGCGATGTACAGGTCGATCCGCTGTTGGTGGATTTCCCTGGGCAAAAAACCGCGCTCAAAGCGCAGTCGTACCTGGGGCCGTTGCAGGCCTTCCAGGGGGCTGGCCCACGCCGGGCACACCGCGGTGGCGCGCTGGGGATGATCCAGGGGCGCCTCGGTAAACAGCACCACTTCAGTGTTGTCCCGTGCGCGCAAGGCTTGCTCCAGGGCCAGCACCTGGCGGGCAATGCCCGACGAAGGTGCGACCGTGGCGGGGCGGTAATCCAGGGCTACGCGCATGCTTGGGGCTCCTGATGGGTTGGCAAGGTGCGGTAGATCTGCTCCAGTTCGTTACCGGCGACCGCCCAGTCGTGATAGTTGCGCGCGTAATCCCGCGCGGCATCCGCCAGTTGGCTGGCCAGTGCCGGTTCGTCCAGCAGGCGCACAATCCCATCGGCCAGGGCCTCGGCACTTTCGCCGGCCAGGTAGTGTGCCTGGGCCTCGACCGCCAGCCCGGACACGCCCTGGGCGGTACTCACCAGCGGCAGGCCGGCGGCCATCGCTTCCAGCACTTTGAGCTTGGAGCCGCCACCATGGCGCAGCGCGGCGACAAAACCTGCACAGCGGCGTTGCAAGGCCGTCAGGTCGGGGACAAAACCCTGCCACTCAATACGTTCGTCCGGCCAGCGCTCGCGCCAGTGTTCGGGCAAGCCGAAGCCGGCCACCGCCAGGCGGGCGTTGGGGCATTGCAACCAGACCCGGGGGAAGATGTCGTCGAGCAACCACTGCACTGCGTCGAGGTTCGGCGCGTATTCGTAGTTGCCGACAAACAACAGGCGCTGGCTCTGCGGGTCGGCGCTGACATCGCTGAAGGCCCGGCTGTCGACCCCGTTGACCACCACGCTCACCGGTGTAGCGGTCAGTTGGCCGATGGCCTGGGCATCGGCCTGGGTCACGGCCACCACATGGCAGGCAGCATCAAACGCCTTGCGTTCCCACTGCTGGCAACGCCATTGGTCGTAGCGCACGAACGGTGCGGCCCATTTCGGAAAGCGGTCATAGGTGGCGCCGCCCAGGCTCGATTCCAGGTTGTGCTCGGTGAGCACAAAATCCCGCGCTTGCTGCTGCAAGAGCGTGAAGTACGGTTGCAGGCTGTAGCTGTGCTCGACCTGGATCACATCCCAGGTTTCGTCCAGCAGTTCGCGAAAGCGCGCCTGCAACACCGGCGACAGGCCGTTGACCGTGGTCAGCAGCGGCCAGGGCGCAAATACCCCGGCGAGCAGGGTCATGGGGTGTTTCAGCGGTCGGCGCGGCACCACGATCAGGCGTTCGAGCAAAGGCTCAAGGGCGGCGTGCACGGCGGCGTCGGCCGGGGTTTTCGATTGCACCAGCAAAGTGATGCGATGCCCGCGCTCACTCAAGGTGCGCAGCAAATGGTACTGCCGGGTCTTGCCGCCGCTGGTCATCGGCCACGGCAGATAGGGCACAATCCACAGGATTCTCACGTGCAGCTCTCCATGCCTGGGCGTGCTACCACACCAATATCTGCAACGACGGTTTCACCACGGGGCGAATGCCGTTGTAATCGTTAAGGGTCTGCCGGGCGCCGGTCAGCGGGTCCAGCAGCTCGGCGTGCTGTACGTTGGGCAAGGTGATGCTGGTGCCTTGCGCGCTCCAGTACATCAACAGGTGTTTGCCGTCTTCGCGGGTCCAGGCCACGCTGTAAAAAGTCTTGGGTATGTCTGCAAGCGCGGGGGTGACCCCAGGCTTGAGCGTCGGCCCGGTGATCTCGAGGAAGCGGGCGAGGGCGCTGTAGACCGGCTTGGGTTCGCCGTTGAGATCCAGCAGGCCGTAGTGCTGGTCACGCACGGAGGCCCGTTCATCCAGGTCGGACAGGGCAAACAGGAAAATCTTCTGGTAGTCCTGGGACGCCATCAACGCCAGGCGGCGCAAGGTGAAATCGGCCTGGCCGTCGACGCCGATCAGGTCCTGCATCTCCTTGGGCCCGGCATAGCTGGACCAGCCCCACTCGGTGGCCCACACATCCTTGACCCCGGCACCGTGCAGCACGGCGTTGAGTTGGTCGCCGCGCAGCAGTACTTCGTTCTTGCCCGGTTCGTCGGTTTCCGGGGTCATCGAGTACGGGTGATACGCCGCGACCATGCCCAGGGTTTGTACGCCCAGCGCGCCGAGGGCTTCGAACATCAGGGTCTTGCCACGCGGCGGCATCTGGCTGTAGTAGGCCATGCCGCCCATCACCTGGATCTTGTCTGGTGCGGCGATATTCAGGGCCTGGTGACTGGCCAGCAGCAAGCGCGCGTATTCCTCGGCATTCACTTGCGGGCGCCAGTTGTTCGGCAGGTTCTGTTCGTTCCACACCTGCCAGGCGTTGATGTTCGGGTAGCGCTTGGCCAACAGGGCCAGGCGCAGGGCATACACGCTGGCATCCCGCGGGCGGTATTGGTCCTGGAATTCTGCGCCTTTGGGAGCGGTGGTGATGAACGGCGCCGACCCCACCAGGTAGAACACCGAGCGGATCTTCTCGGCCGTCAGGGTGCGGTCCAGTTCGTCGAAAGTGCTCAGTTGATAATCTTCTTCCTTGGGCTCCAGGCGGTCCCAGTGCAGGTCGACGCGCACCCAGTCCAGCCCCAGCTTCTGGTATTGGCGAATCTGCTTCTGGTACTGCTCGGGCTTGAACCACAGGAAATGCGCGTTCACCCCCAAGAACTCGCGCCACTCCACAGTGCGCTGGGGCGCCAGGTTCACGGGCTCCGCGTCGACCTTTTCACTGAGCAGCAGTGCGCCGCCCACGGCCATTGCAATGACCAGTGGCAGGTAGCGCCACATCCGGCGAGTAGACGAAGTGTTCATCACAAAGGCTCCTTGACTGCGGCCTGGAACATCTCGGCAAAGCGTTGGGCGGTGCTGGCCCACTGGCGCTGCCGGCCGATCTCGGCAGCGTGGTCGGCCCACTGGCGGGCCTGTTGCGGGTCGAGGATCAGGCGATTCAGGGCATCGCTCAACGAGGCGATATCACCCTGTTGATAGGTGATGCCATTGCCCCCGGCGACTTCTTCGGCGAAGGCGCGGGCATTGGAGGTAATCACCCCGCGCCCGCAGGCGTTGGCCCAGGACAGCGCGCCGCTGGTGCCGCGCATCTGCCCCAGGAAACCGAGTTTTTTCGATTCGCGGTACGGCAGCACCATCACATGGTGGGCCTGGATGGTGTGGGGAATGTCGGCCGAGGGCAGGTCCAGTTGCCAGTCCACCACATCGCCCAGTTGCAGGCTGGCAATCAGTTGGCGCAGGCCATCGAGGTAGTTGCCGGCCGGGTCGAAGGTCATTTCCGGCGCGGTGCCCCCGGCCAGGGTCAGGCGCACCTGGCCCCGGCATTGCGGGTGGGCGGCCAGGGAACGGGCCAGGGCCTGCAGCAGGTCCTCGATGCCCTTGCCCCGGTAGATAAAGCCGAAATACAGCAGGCGCAACGGTTGCAACGGCGGCAAGGCCACGGGGTCGATAGGCAGGTTGCCGTGGGCAATCACTGCCACTTGCTCAGGTCTTAGCCCCATGCGCTGGCGCAGGCAGTCGCCCCCCAGGCGCGTGAGGGTGATCAGGCGACGCATGCTTTTGGCCAGGCGCCGCTCTTCGTATAGGGTCAATGGGTCGGCGAGCAGCGCCGCGGCCTGGGGCAGCGGGTGGGGCAGGCGTTCGAGCAGGGTCAGCGGGAAAAACAGCTTGGCCCGGCGCCAGATCAGGCGTTCCGGGTCGTGTACGGTGGCGGTCAGCGGCAGTTGCGGCTGGGCCCGGCGCAAGTAATCCAGGGCCTGGAACTCGGCAAAGCGCCCGCCGCCCAGCTCGGCATGGACCAGGTCCACGCCGCGCCAGTCAAAGGCGTGCAGGCGCTGCAACTGTTGCGTCAGGTCCAGGCAGCCTTCCAGAGGCGTCAGCACCTCCAGGCCCTGGTCGCGCAACGCGCTGCGCAAGTGCGCAGCGTAGTCGGCGATCCCGGTCTGCTCCGGCGGCAGCGGCGCCAGCAGCGCAATGCGCATCAGGCCGCACCGCGCCAGCTGTTGATCCGCGCCAGGACATTGGCCGGCACTTCAAAACGGCGGCGGTTGAGGATCATCCCGTCGACTTTGCCGAACGCGGTGGTCAGCAGCGACAGGGCGTTCTCGATGGTCGGCACGGTGCTGGTGCGAGCTTCGATCACCAGCACAATCTGCTCGGCGCGGCGCAGGGTGAGGAACGCCTGCGGGTTGGAGGACAGGGCCGAGGCGTCCAGCAGCAGCACTTCACCGGGCTTCGGCGCTTCGGTGCCGTTGACCGAGACCTGGTGGCCGCGTTCTTCGAGCAGGCGCTTGAGTTGCTCGATGATAAAGCTCACGCCTTCGCCATGCCGTGCCGAGGTCAGGCCCAGGGCAAAGCCCTCGCTGGCGATGCGCTCGGCGGGTAGCAGGCTGTACAGGCGATAGATGCTGGCGGTGAGGGCTGCCGGCGTCGCGTGTTGCACATCGGGAATGCTGCTCCACAGCGGTACACCGAACACTTCCTGCAAGCGCGCACCATCGTGGATGCGCTGGTCCAGCAGGTACAGCACGTAGATGGTCAGCAAGCCGACGGCCAGGCCGGCGGGAATGGTGAACAACAGAATCAGCAGGCTCTTGGGAAACACGCGCGCCGGGTTGAGGGTGGCGTGCTCGATCAGGGCGATGTTGCTGATCTGGCTGCTGTCCAGCTCGTGGTCGATGCGCGCCTGTTCGAGGTTTTCCGAGTACAGCGCGTAGCTTTTCTCGGCAGTGCGCAGTTGCTGGGTCAGCTTGTTCAGCTCAGGTTCATCGGTCATCGCCTGGTCACGCTGGGCGCGCAGTTCGGCGAGGGTCTTCTCGTAGTTCTCGATTTCCCCGGCCAGTTTGCGCTCCTGCAACTGGGCATCGATGATCTGTTGCTTGACGTTGATTACCAGGCTGTTGGGCGCGGTGTTTTGCGAGCGTTCCAGGCGTGTCGCTTCCTGGGCGCTGAGGTCTTGCATGTCGCGGATGTTCTGCTCGATCTGGTTGACCTGCGGCGTGCCCGGCAGGTAGGTGCGCAGCAGGCGCGCGCGTTCCACTTGCAGGGCATTGAGCTGGCGCTTGAGGTCAAGCTGGGTCGGGTTGAGGCTGGTTTCCCGGGCCGTCACCACTTCCGCTGGCTGGTTCTTGATCTGCTGGCTGGCGTTGGCCAGGAAGCTGCGGATCCCCGCGATCTGGTTTTGCGCGGTGACCTTGGCGTCGGTGACGCGGTCGATCTGGTTGGTCAGGTTTTTCAGGCGCGCGTCTACGCTGATCGAGTCGATCTGCTTCAAGCGGCCCTGCAGTTGATCCTTGAGCCCCTGGATATTGGTGGCGACCTTGGTGCGCTCGGCTTCATAGAAGGTGTGCAGGCTCTTGCGCCCAAGAATCCGTGCGCGTTCTTCGAGGTAGGCATCGACCCAGGTCTCGACGACTTTCTGCGCGATGACCGGATCATCCCAGGTGAAGGAAATCTCGATCACCGAGGAGCCCGGTTCGTGGCCGGCTTCGAAGTTCTTCTCCAGCTTGGTCGCCAGGCGTTCCAGCGGGCTTTGCTTCTCGGCCAGGCCGACGAATTGCAGGACGCTGCGCACCGCATCCAGTACTTCACCGGCGGCTTTCTTGACGTAGAACTTGGTGACTTTCCAGAAGCCCTGTGGCGGCTCGGACGTCATTGCCAGGTAGCGCTCGGCAACGATATGCACGATGGGCCGGCCGGTGAGCATCTTCTCCTCATCGACGATCGGGTCGTGCTGGGTGCTGGGCGCAATCAGCGTCTGGCGGTTGGCGGCTTCGATCGGCAACGTGGTGTTGTCCCGTCCTGGCTTGACCAGCAAGCGCGCGTCGGACTCGTAGCGAGCCGGCAACAGGAAGGCACCCAACACGGCCACCACAATCGTGGTGATCACGGCCAGTTTGAATTCGCGGCGGAAGATGAAAAACAGCCGCAAAAGGTCGCGTAGAGAGCGGATTTCGATCACAGGATCACTCCATTGAATATGTGGTGTACGCCAGACGGGAACAGTCGGTTCGAGTGATACGAAGCCTGGTCCATAATCATTGGCCTGCGTTGATGACTGGGTTGTTGTAGATGGTGTTGCCGCTGTTCTTCACGCCACTGTCGTTGAGGTCGTAGTTCAAGCCCACACCAATGCCCTTGTTGATCGGGAACAGGCGGGTGAAGTACATGTCCACCGCTTCCACGGTGGCGCCGATGCCCGACTGCGGCACGTAGATCAGGTCTCCACGTTGCAGGGCCACCCGAGGGTGATTGGGATCGGTCAGCATGCTGTTCAAGCTGATGAAGTAGGTCTTGTACTTGCCATCCGGGCCGGTACGCATCAGGGCCACGTTGGAGGCGTCCGCCGAGGCCAGCACGCCGCCGGAGCTGAGCAAGGCCTGCTCCACACTGACATTACCCGCCAGGTCGAAAAACGCCGGGTTCGGCACCGCACCGCCGATAAACACCTTGTTGCTCGGGGCGCTGGCGATGTTTACCGTCACTGCCGGTTCACGGTAGATGCGCTTGTACTTGTCGGTGATTTCCTTGCCCAGGTCTTCCGGCGTGCGCAATGCCGCCTTGACTCGACCGATGTTGGGGATGGAGATCACGCCGTCGGGGCGCACGACAAATACCGTCATGTCGTCGGCCGCCGCCGGCTCCTGGGCATCACGCACGATGCGCAACAGGTCGCCACTCTGGATCAGCACCTGCGGGGGCGGCAGGTCGGCCAAGGTCAGCGCCGCCTGGTGGCCGGCCTTGAGCGTGTTGTTGTCAGGAAGCGGCACCCGCGCAGGGGTCGAACAACCAGCCAGCCAGATCGAGGCACTCAACAGGCTGAACAGGGTAAGACGGGAACGTCGGTTGGTAGTCTTCATGACGGCTCAAGTCCAGTAGGTGGAAAACATGCCCAGGCGCTGCTTGAGCGATTTGGGCAGGTAGCGTTCAAGGTGGCCGAGGCGATAGCCCAGCAATTTAAAGGCACTGCGCACCACCACTTCGGGGGCGCGGTGCAAGGCGTTGGCCTCGCGCAAGGCACGTAATTCGGCCAGTACATAGCGTTTACCTTCACCGCCGGCGTCGCCAAACGCCTGGCGAATCCACGGCTCGCGGCCGTAGAACACACCAATGTCGAAGTAGCGGTGAAATTCATCCATGAGTCGGTAATCGTGGGAGTGATAAACCCGGGCGCTGGCGGCGTACTGCACCTTCCAGCCCGCCAGCAGCAGGCGCGCGGCGACGTAGGCGTCTTCGCTGCCGATCACATCGGCAGGAAAGCCGCCCACGGCCTCTAGGGCGCTGCGCCGGTACACGGAAAACGAGTCGGAGCTAAAGCAGGTCTTGATCCCCAACTGCGGCGCATCGGCCAGGCTTTTGCTGCGGCTGTGGGCCGGGTAGTTGAAGTGCCGCGACTGCGCGCCCAGTACTCCCGCACCGGGGTGCGGCAGCTGCCGGCCATAGGCGACGCCGTTGAGTGGGTCCTGTTGCAGCTCGGCGAGCAGGTTGGCGAAGGTCTCGGGCTCGGCCGGGATCGCATCCTGGGTCATCACGATCAGCGCATCGCCACCCACGTGCTCGCTGGCCCAGCGCCGGGTGCCGCCGTGGTTG
The DNA here is from genome assembly GCF_012985525.1 of Pseudomonas sp. WS 5059. NCBI lineage: Bacteria > Pseudomonadati > Pseudomonadota > Gammaproteobacteria > Pseudomonadales > Pseudomonadaceae > Pseudomonas > Pseudomonas sp. WS 5059. Next base: position 35,251 of record NZ_JAAQWO010000011.1, read on the forward strand.
AAGTCGCGGGCGGCGATCACTTCGACACGCGCGCCAAACTCGCGAAAGCGCGCCACCGTGTCATCGCTCGAGGCGCTGTCCACTACCAGCATTGCGTCGGGTTGCAGGGTCTGCATGCGCAGCGCCGGCAGCAGCCGGTCGAGGTGGCCGGCGGCGTTGCGGGTCGGGATGATCAGGGACGTACGCATCAGGGCTTGGGCTCGCTCGCGGGCGCACGGCCGTAGATGTCATCGAAGCGCACAATGTCGTCTTCGCCCAGGTATTCGCCGCTCTGCACCTCGATCATCACCAGGTCGATGATGCCGGGGTTGGTCAGGCGGTGTTTGTGCCCGGCGGGAATATAGGTGGACTCGTTCATGTTGAGCAGGATCTCGCGCTCGCCATTGGTGATCATTGCCGCGCCGCTGACCACTACCCAGTGTTCGCTGCGGTGATGGTGCATTTGCAACGACAGCGAGCCCTTGGGCTTGACCACGATGCGCTTGATCTTGAAGCGCGTGCTTTCCTCCAGCACCGTGTACGTGCCCCAGGGCCGGGTGACGGTGCGGTGCAGGCTGAACGCGGGATGATTCTGGCGCTTGAGTTCGGCAACGATATGGCGCACATCCTGGCTGCGGTTGGCGTCGGCAATCAGAAGGGCGTCGGGGGTGTCGACGATGATCAGGTCACGCACCCCGACCGCGCCCAATACGCGCTTGGGCGAGTCGATATAGCAGTTGTGCACGTCGTGCAGGATCGCTTCGCCATTGATCTGGTTGCCGTTGTCGTCGCTGGGGGTCAGCTGGCGCAGGGCTTCCCAGGAGCCGATATCGCTCCAGCCGATGTCACACGGCACTACGGCAACCTGGGCGGATTTCTCCATCAGGGCCACGTCGATGGAGATGTCCGGCGCGGTGCCAAAGCCCTGCGGGTTCAGTTCGCGCTGGCGGCTGCTGCTGTTCTGCAGGCTGGTGCTGTGTTCCAGCGCCGCCTTGGCTGCGTCCAGCACGGCCGGGGCGTGGGTCGCCAGTTCTTCGAGCAGGGTGGCGGCCTTGAAGCAGAACATCCCGGCATTCCACAGATGCTTGCCGCCGTCGAGGTAGCCTTGGGCGGTGGCCAGGTCGGGTTTTTCGACGAAGCGCTGGACACGGAAACCCTGAGCCAGCGCCGGGCCTTGTTCGATATAGCCAAAGCCGGTCTCGGGGCGGTCGGGCTGGATGCCGAAGGTCACCAGGTAACCCGCTTCGGCCAATTCGCGGGCCTGGGCCACGGCCTTGGCGAAGGCGTTTTCATCGAGGATCAGGTGGTCGGCCGGCATCACCAGCAATTGCGCATCGGCGCCGAAAAACTCCTGCACATGCAGGGCAGCGACCGCGATGGCCGCAGCCGTGTTGCGGCCGAACGGTTCCAGCAGCAAATCCAGGCCCAGGTGGGCGGTGTTGACTGCGCGGTAATCGTCGAGGGTGCGAAACAGCAGGTCGCGGTTGGTCACCGTCAGCACGCTGTCGACCCCCGGCAGGCGGCTGGCGCGCAGGAAAGTTTTCTGCAACAGGCTCTGGTCGTCGCGCATGCGCATGAACGGCTTGGGCATGTTCTGCCGCGAAACCGGCCACAGCCGCGTGCCCGAGCCACCGGAGATGATGCAGGGAATCAATCCGTTGAGGGTGTTCATCAATAGACTTCCTTGGTGGAAAGGACGGCCGGGACCGTCATGAAAACGATGTACAGGTCAAACCACACCGACCATTTGGCGATGTACTCCAGGTCGTATTCGACCCGTTTCTGAATCTTGAACAGGGTGTCGGTTTCACCCCGGTAGCCATTGATCTGCGCCCAGCCGGTGATGCCCGGCTTGACTCGGTGCCGCGAGCTGTACTCGCTGACGGCTTCCTCGAACGGAATCCCGGCGGCCTTGGTGGCGGTGGCATGGGGGCGCGGACCGACCATCGACATATTGCCCAGCAGCACATTGAACAGTTGCGGCAGCTCGTCGATGCTGGTCTTGCGAATGATTCGCCCGACACGGGTGATACGTGGGTCGCGGCGGGTGGTCTGGCACTCGGCGTTGAAATCGCTCTGGTCGACGTACATCGAGCGGAACTTGAACACCCGGATCAGGTTGTCGTTATAGCCGTAGCGCTTCTGGCGAAACAGCACCGGGCCCTTGGAGTCGAGCTTGATGGCAATGGCGGTCACCACCATGATCGGCGACAACAGCAGCAGGCCGGCGCTGGCCAACAGCAGGTCTTCACAGCGCTTGATAAAGGGTGACCAACCGCGCAACGGCAGTTGCGAGGTGTTGAACATCAGGATGCCGCCGACATCGGTGATGCGGTTATGGCCATAGCGCAGGGCGGCCATGTCCGGCACCAGCATGACGTTGACCGACATCTGCCGCAGGCGCTTGACCAGCCCGTTGATGCGCTGCTCGGCGGCCCAGGGCAGGGTGATCATCACCTGGTTGACCTGTTCGGACCTGATCAGTTTTTCCAGGTCGCGGGTGTTGCCCAGCAACGGCAGGTTGCTCAATTCCTTGGGGATGCGTTCGGTGCGGTCGTCGATAAAACCGATCAGGCCGGAGCGGATGTCACTGTTGCGCGACAGGTGTTCGGCCACATGGATGGCGGTGTCGGTAAAGCCGAGGATCACCGTGCGCTGCAGGAACTTGCCGTTCTTCATCAGGTTGCGATACAGGCGCAGCATCAGGATGCGTTCCACGCCAAACAGGATCAGGCTCAGGCTGAACCAGAACATCAGGTTGCGCGGGCTCAACTGCGGGAACAGCAGCAGGATCTGGTACATGAACAGCAGGATGCAAAACGCCGAGATCCACGCGACCAACATCACGCGAAAACGCAGGCGGTTGCTGAACAGGTCCTCGGAGTACACCCCCAGGGCCTGGAACAGAATAATGGTCAGGATCGCAAAAAACAGCAGCAGGCCCAGGTAGTGGCCACGCATTTGCGGGTCGACCGGATCCGGGTAGAACAACAGGATCATCGCCGGCAGGACTGCCGTCAGGCCGTGGATTAATTTGACGAAAACCACAAAGAATTCAACAAAACCGGTACGAGTCAGAAACAGGCTGTCGACTGACGACTTCTCACGCATAAATCATCCCTCAATACACCACCAGGACTTCCCTGTTCGTTTGCTCATCCATAAGGCAGGTCTGCTTTATAAGTGGTGCAAGGCGAACGACTGCTTTCACTGGGTAACGCGCAATTGCCTGTCTGGGCGCAGGCTGTTGCGAAGTAATGTCTAAATGATGGCTCCTTTTGATTTTCTCGTCAAGGTTTTGACTTTTTCCATGAGTCTAGCCGTCTAGTGTCATAAGATACTCTTGTGATGACGGTTTGTTGACATATTTTGCGGTATTCTCAGATTAATCGAGAATAAGTGATGGCTTTTTGGAGTGTAGAAACAAAAGCGGGAATTATCCTGCCGGGCAGGAAAAGCTTTTTTGACGGGCTGCGCCGGCATCTGTAGGAACTCTCTGGCGGCTGCTGGCATCTGGCCCAGGGGTGAGACTAATCTACGGTTTTCCCTGGCGGATGAGCTGAGCATGATCGATCTCCCAACCCTGGCGGTTTTCTCTGGTTCCGTGCTGCTGTTGCTGCTGTCGCCCGGGCCGAACATGGCCTTTGTCATCAGTCATGGCGTGAGCTATGGCTGGCGCGGTGGGGTGGCGGCGGGGTTGGGGATCGGGGTGGCCGACCTGCTGCTGACCGCACTCACCGCTACCGGTGTCACCGCGTTGGTGGCTAGTTGGCCCCCGGCGTTTGACCTGATTCGTTATGCCGGGGTGGTCTACCTGCTGTGGCTGGCGTTCAAGACCTTGCAGAAAAAGCCGTCCCTGGATACCGCCCAAGTTGTGCGGGTACGCCTGGGCGGGGTGTTTATGCGGGCCATGCTCAACAGCCTGCTCAACCCCAAGGCGCTGCTGTTTTTCATGGTGTTCCTGCCGCAGTTCGTCAAACCCGAAGCCGGCCCCATTGCCCTGCAATTGGTGCAGTTGGGTGTGGTCCTGACGCTGATTGCGGGCGTATTTCACGCGGTACTGGGGGTTTTTGGCGGGGCGATCAGCCGGTTTTTCGCCGGTAGTAAAAGAACCGCCGGCCTGCAGAAATGGGGGCTGGCCACGGTGCTGACGGTGTTGGCCGTGCGCCTGGCGGTGATGCCGCGCAGCTTGTAAATGGCAGATGCCTCTCCTTGTGGGAGCGGGCTTGCTCGCGATAGCGGCGGTTCAGCCACTATTTTTGGCGGCTGGTGTACCGCCATCGCAGGCAAGCCAGCTCCTACCTTTGATTTGTGGTGTGGCCCAAACTACTGCCCCGACGCACATCCCCTGTGGGAGCGGGCTTGCCCGCGATGGCGGCGGTTCAGCCATTGTTTTTGGCGGCTGGTATACGGCCATCGCAGGCAAGCCAGCTCCCACCTTTGATTTGTGGTGTGGCCCAAGCTTCTGCCCCGACGCACATCCCCTGTGGGAGCGGGCTTGCCTGCGATAGCGGCAGTTCGGCCATTATTTTTGGCGGCTGGTATACCGCCATCGCAGGCAAGCCAGCTCCTACCTTTGATTTGTGGTGTGGCCCAGGCTTCTGCCCCGACGCACATCCACTGTGGGAGCGGGCTTGCCCGCGATAGCGGCAGTTCGGCCACTATTTTTGGCGGCTGGTGTACCGCCATCGCAGGCAAGCCAGCTCCTACCTTTGATTTGTGGTGTGGCCCAGGCTTCTGCCCCGACGCACATCCCCTGTGGGAGCGGGCTTGCCCGCGATGGCGGCGGTTCAGCCATTATTTTTGGCGGCTGGTATACGGCCATCGCAGGCAAGCCAGCTCTCACCTTTGATTTGTGGTGTGGCCCAGGCTTCTGCCCCGACGCACATCCCCTGTGGGAGCGGGCTTGCTCGCGAAAGCAGTGGGTCAGTCAACATCAATGTTTGCTGGGCCGACGTCTTCGCGAGCAAGCCAGCTCCCACAAGGGAAAAGCGTCCGGCCTTCAGCCCAGCCGCGCCGCCGCCCGTGCGGCAATTTCGCCCCGGGTCTTGCGTGATTCAGCGGTACGCTTATTCGCCTCGTCCAGCACCGGCCGTGGCGCGGTGTCCGGGCGGCCGGCATTGAAGGGCGGGGCTGGCGCATATTCAAGCTGCAATTGCACCAACTGCGCCGCCGCCTCGCCGTACAGCTCGGCGGCCAGGGTCAGGGCAAAGTCGATCCCCGCCGTGATGCCGCCCCCGGTGAACAGATTGCCGTCGCGTACCACACGCTCCTGCACCGCAGTCGCGCCCAAAGTGGCCAGCATCTCGTGATAGGCCCAATGCGTGGTGGCCCGCCGCCCGCGCAGCAAACCCGCCGCTCCCAGCACCAGCGAGCCGGTACACACCGACGTCACATAGCGCGCGGTCTGGGATTGTGCCCGCAGAAAGTCCAGGGTCGGCTCATCTTCCATCAGCGGCCCAACCCCCGAGCCGCCCGGTACGCAGATCACATCCAGCGCCGGGCAGTGGTCGTAGGTGATGGTCGGCGACAGCACCAACCCGCTGCTGGAAGTGATCGGCGCCAAGTCTTTCCAGATCAGGTGCAACTTCACATCCGGCAATGACGCCAGTACGTCGTAGGGGCCGGTGAGGTCCAGTTGCTGGATGCCGGGGAACAACACAAAGCCGATCTGCAAGGTCATGGTGAAACTCCAGGAGAGGGGATGGACGGCTTCACTCTAGTGGCCTAGGCTTTGGCGCATACGCCATTGAGCCCACGAATCACGCCAATCATGCCGAAAATCATCCATGTGCTGGCCTTTGCCAACGTGCAGGTACTCGACGTCACCGGGCCGTTGCAAGTGTTTGCCTCGGCCAACGACCTGGCACGCCAGCAAGGTTTGCCGTTGCCCTATGCGGTCAACGTGGTTGCCGCCCAGGCCGAGCCGGTGATGACTTCTGCCGGCCTGGCCCTGGTGGCCGAGCCGTTGCCTGCCGCCGATACGCCTTGCGACACCCTGGTGATCGCTGGTGGCTGGGGCGTGTATGGGGCGGCCGATGATCCGCAACTGGTGGAGTGGGTGCGGCAAAAAGCCAAGCAGTCGCGGCGCATCACCTCGGTGTGTACCGGTGCCTTCCTGTTGGCCGCCAGTGGCCTGCTGGACGGCTGCCGTGTCGCCACCCACTGGACGCGCTGCGAGGAACTGGCGCTTAAATACCCCAGGCTGCGGGTCGAGGCCAACCCGATCTTTATCCAGCAGGGCTCGCTCTGGACTTCGGCGGGAGTCACGGCCGGTATCGATTTGTGCCTGGCCCTGGTGGAACAGGACCTGGGCCGCGCAGTGGCCCTGGAAGTGGCGCGGCACCTGGTGGTGTTTCTCAAGCGACCCGGTGGGCAGTCGCAGTTCAGCGTCACCCTGTCCCTGCAAGAGGGCGGCAGCCGCTTCAGCCAATTGCATGCGTGGATTGCCGAGCACCTGCACCTTAACTTGAACATCCCGACCCTGGCGGCTGCGTGTGGCATGAGCGAACGCAGCTTCGTACGCCATTACCGCGCTGAAACCGGCCAGACCCCGGCCCGGGCGGTGGAACTGATCCGCGTGGAAACCGCACGCCGGCAACTGGCCGACAGCACCGTGGCAATCAAGCGCATCGCGGCGCAATGCGGCTTTGGCAGCGAAGAAACCATGCGCCGCAGTTTTATCCGCGCGTTGTCGATCACCCCGCAGCTTTATCGCGAGCGGTTTGCGGCGCCGGCGTGAGTCTGCTCCAGCAGTTCAAACAATGCATCGAGGGTGGCCTGCGGTGCTTCCTGGGGAATATTGTGGCCCACCCCGGCGAGCACCCGGCGTCGATAGAATCCGCTGAAATTGCCCACGTCGTCATCCACCTCGGGAGCCGGGCCGACACCGTCGTCGGCGCCGCACAGCGAAATGCTTGGCACCGAAATCGGCGGCGGCTGCACCAGCGCCTGTTCAATCCCTTCCAGCGCCGGATCACCCTCGGCATACATGAAACGATGGCGATAGGAGTGGATCACCACCTCCACAAAGTCCGGGTTATCAAACGAGGGCGCCGTCTGCGGGTAAAGGCTCGGCCCCTCGGCCCAGGAGGGCGACCAGAGTGACCACAGCAGTTCACACAGCTCGCCGCGGTTGGCGGTCAGGCCATCGACACCCCGTTGGGTGTGGAAATAGAACTGGTACCACAACCGATGCTCCGTGACCGGCGCGCGTGGCTGGACGGACTTGGCAATGTCCTGAATGTTGTAGCCATCACCTGTGACCAGGCAGCGTACGCGCGTGGGCCAAAGCGCCGCGACAATGCACGCGGCGCGCCCGCCCCAGTCATAACCAGCAAGGGCTGCCTGGTCGATGGACAGGGCGTCCATGAAATCCAGCAGGTCCTTGGCCAGCGCCGCCTGTTGGCCGGAGCGCATTACCTGGGCGTGGGCAAAACGGGTCGGGCCGTAGCCGCGCAGGTAAGGCACCAGCACGCGATAGCCAGCCTCGGCCAACACCGGCGCGATGGCATCGTAGCCGCGAGGGTCATAGGGAAAACCGTGCAGCAGAATCACCACTTCGCCGTCGGCCGGGCCATGGGCTTCGTAGGCGATATCGAGCATGGGAGTGCGGATATACAGCAGCGCGATCGAGGGGCTCATTGGGACTCCGTTAGGGTCACAGCAGGGAGCCTGGACTTTAGCGCGAAACCTTTGCGTGTTCATGGGCCAGCAGCGAAAACACGTGCAGGTCCTGATAACGCCCCGCCCAAAACCCGGCCTCGCGCAGCACGCCTTCGCGGCTAAAACCCAGGCGCCCCAGCAGCGCCTGGGACGGCAGGTTGCGCGGATGAACCAGCGCTTCGACACGATGCAGTTGCATCTGCGCAAAGCCCCAATCGAGCACGCTGCCCAGGGCCTCGTTCATCAAGCCTTTGCCCCTGGCCGCCGGTGCCAGCTCGCAGGCCAGGGCGCAGCTGTTCCACTGGCGATTCCATTTGAACAGCCCACAGGTGCCAATCAACCTGCCTTCACATTCCAGACCCCAGCGCGTGCCCGGATTGGCCTGGGTCCGCCATTGAGCGAAGGTGGCGATCAGGGCGTGGGCCTGGGATACATCGGTCATGGGATCAATGCCAAACCAGGGCATGGCCTCGGCGTCGCGATAGATCGCGAACAGCGCCGGGGCGTCGTGGGGGGTCAACTCCCGCAGGTGCAAACGTTCAGTGTGCAGGGTGGGGAACACATCCCTGTGGTGTGGCGCGGTTGGCATGGGTATCGACTGAACATTGTCGGGCGCCAGGGGCGGGTTCATATTCGTTCCTTGAATACAGGAGGGGCAGGCAGATAGCTTGCTCAAGGTAGCAAAGATCAAAGGTGGAGCGGTCGAGCTTTAGCGAGGCAGCGATGGCGTCGGTGCAGCCAATGTGGAGGTTGCCTGATAGCTTCTATAAGGGTTTCACTTCGCTGCTCGATTCTCAAGGTTGCCACACGGTTTTTTCCCCACTCAACTTGCGATCCAGAAACGTCGCCGCGCTGATCAGCGCCAAATGGCTCAAGGCCTGGGGCGTGTTGCCTAGATGCCGTGCCTGGCTGTCGAACTCTTCGGCATACAGCCCCAGCGGGTTGGCATAGCGCAGCAGTTGCTCGAACTCCAGGTGGGCCTTTTCCACTTGCCCCGCGCGGGCCAGGCATTCGACGTACCAGAATGAACAGGCGGTAAACGCCCCCTCTGTGCCTTGCAAGCCGTCAATCTGGCTGTCGTCATTGCGGTAGCGGTACACCATGCCGTCGCGCACCAGGCTTTTCTGGATGGCCTCCAGGGTCGACAGCCAGCGCGGGTCGGTAGCCGCCACGAAGCGCACCAGGGGCATCAACAGCATCGACCCATCCAGTGCAGTGCTGCCGATGTGCTGCACGAAATGCCCGCGTTCGGCGTTCCAGAAGTTGCTCCAGATATCTTCATAAATCGCCTGGCGGGTCTGGTCCCAGCGGGCGAACGGGGCCGGCAGCGAGCGTTTGGAGGCCAGGCGTATCGCCCGGTCGAGCGCCACCCAGCACATCAGCCGCGAGTGCAGGAAGTGATGCTGCTCGCCACGCATCTCCCAGATGCCGACGTCTTTCTGGTTCCAGGTTTCGCACACCTGGTCCACCACTTCCAGGGTGTGTTTCCAGCCTTCATGGGAGATGGCCTCGCCGTACTTGTTGACCAGGTACACCGCGTCCATCAGTTCGCCAAAGATATCCAGTTGCACCTGGTCAAAGGCCTCGTTGCCAATGCGCACCGGTTGCGCGCCGCCGTGGCCGTTGAGGTGGGTCAACTCGGTTTCCGGCAGCTGTTGGCGGCCGTCGATGCCATACAGGATATTGATTTTCATCGGCTGCCCGCAGCAGTCGCTGACGCGCCCGCGCAGCCAGCGCATGTAGTCATTGGCTTCCTGGACAAACCCCAGGCGCATAAAGGCATAGACGGTGAACGAGGCGTCGCGGATCCAGGTGTAGCGGTAGTCCCAATTGCGCTCGCCGCCGGGGCTTTCGGGCAGGCCGAAGGTGGCCGCTGCGAGGATCGCCCCGTGTTTGCGCGAGGTCAAAAGCTTCAGGGCCAGGGCCGAGCGGTTGACCATTTCCCGCCAGCGGCCACGGTAGTTGGACTGCGCCAGCCAGCCGCGCCAGAACTGCAGGGTGCGTTGCAGGCACAGGTCGGTGCCGCCACTGTCGACACGCACATCGTCGAGGCCGCCAAGGACAAATTCGGCGCCCTGGTCCTGGTCCAGGGTAAAGCAGGCGACCGCGGCATCGTCCTCGATCTGTACCGGTAGGCTGCTGGCCAGGCGCAGGCCGGGCAGGCCCGGGGCTTGGAAACATACATCGGTCTTATCCGCCGTAGCCCGGGTGGGCGCCCGGGCATAGTCATGGCGTACCGCGCAGCGCATATGCAAGGTGGCCTTGCCGCTCACCACCCGCACGCGGCGGATCAGCAGGGGCAGGTCGTCGACGTCGTCGCTGATGCTCAGCAGGTCGGTGATTTCCACCACCGCCTCATCGCTCAGCCAGCGGGTTTGCAGGACGTTGGTGTCCGGCAGGTAGATTTGTTCGCGGCGCGCCTCGGGCAGGTCTGGGGTGAGCTGGAAGATCCCGGCGGCGGGGGAGTCTAGCAGTGAGCAGAAGATCGACGGGCTGTCGAATTCCGGCCAGCAGAAAAAATCGATGCTGCCCTGGTCGTTGATCAGCGCTGCACTGCGCATGTCGCCGATGATGCCGTGGGCGTCGATGGCGCTTTGCGCTTCGTTTTTCAGATCAACCATTGTCTTTGAACTCCGGATAAAGGCTCATGCCGCCGTCGATAAACAAGGTGCTGCCCACCACATAGTCGGACGCATCACTGGCCAGCCAGACCACGGCGTTGGCCACATCCTCCACGTCGCCAACGCGGCCATAGGGGATCAGTTTGAGCAACTGCTGCTCGGCATCGCCCTCGGTGGCGGCGCGGTTGATGGCCGTGCGGATCGCCCCCGGCGCGATGCCGTTGATGCGGATCCGTTGGTGGCTGACTTCCTGGGCGAGGCTGCGCATCAGCATCTCGACGCCGCCCTTGGAGGCCGCGTAATTGACGTGGCCGGCCCAGGGGATCAACTGGTGCACCGAACTCATATGGATGATCTTGCCGGCGGCCCGCGATACGCCGACTCGCACACCCTGGCGGTTGAAAATGCGCAAGGCGGCGCGGGCGCAGAGGAACTGGCCGGTGAGGTTGACGCCAATCACCGCGTTCCATTGCTCAAGGGTCATGTCGCTGATGGCGGCGTCTTTCTGCAGGCCCGAGTTGGCCACCAGGATGTCCAGGTGGCCGAAGGCGTCGAGGGTTTGCGCAAACAGGCGCTCGACATCGGCCTCCCTGGACACGTCGGCACCGATCGCCAGGGCCCGGCCACCGGCCTGGTTGATCTGCGCGGCCAGGGCCTGGGCGGGTTCTGCCTGGCTGTTGTAGTTCACCACCACCGCCGCGCCGGCGGCGGCCAACGCTTTGGCGGCGCCCGCGCCAATGCCGGAGCTGGCCCCGGTGACCACGGCCACTTGTTGTTCCAACGAGATGCGCATTGTCCACCCAACCTTTCTTCAGGAGTCCATTGAGCTGACTGATGGTGCGCGGCACAAGTTCAGCGGCTTGTCTGAAATGCGACGATGGCTGTCTATATCTATCGTTTTCGCCAGCGGGCTTTTGGTTAGAATCAGCGGCTTGATGACGTGAGACGCTGCCCATGACAACTGCGCACCGGCCTTGGCTTGAGGCTTATGCCGACAACTACCGCAACGACGAAGTGGTCCACCCCCATTGTCATACCCAGGCGCAACTGATTCACGGGGTCACCGGAGTGATGGTGGTCAGCACCGCCCAGGGCAGTTGGCTGGTGCCGTCCGGGCATGCGTTGTGGGTGCCCGCCGGGACGCCCCACGAGATCCGTATGGCCGGCGAGGTGCACATGCGCACCTTGTTCCTGATACCTGAGGTGGAGCCAAGCCTGGGCCGGACCTGCCAGGTGATCGAGGTCTCGGCCCTGCTGCGCGAGCTGATCGTGGCCGCCACACAGATCGCCGGCCAGAACAGCCCACGCTTGCAGGCCATGGTGGAGTTGATCCGCATGGAGCTGCTGGCTGCACCGGTGGTGGCCATGCATGTGCCGGTTCCCGGCGAAGCGCGCTTGGCCCGGCTATGTAACCGGTTTATCCGCAACCCATCCGATGACAGCAGCCTGGAGTCCTGGGCCGAGACCCTGAACATGAGCGCGCGCACCCTGAGCCGGATTTTCCAGCGGGAACTGGGCATGAGCTTTGGCGAGTGGCGCAAGCGTGCGCGCCTGGCCCTGAGCCTGAAGCTGCTGGCCCAGGGCGCTTCGATCCTGGAGGTGGCGCTGGAGCATGGTTACCAGAGCCCGAGCGCGTTCAGCGCGATGTTCCGTCGTTCGCTGGGGTATCCGCCGAGTCATTTCCGTCCCGGGGCCTGATGTTGCTTCATGTAACCCAATTGTCCATTTGGCGACGATACATGGCCCTGGCGCGGGCGAATCCGCCAGGGTGCATGCCTAATCTGCAAAGCTCATTCTTCAGCGAGCTTTGTGATGCCCAGCCTTGTCGTTCATCCACCCACTAGCCATCGATCCCCGGCATCCCTGACCCTGCTTCTGCTGGGCGCGCTGGCCGGATGCAGCGGCCTGCCCGACGAGCCAGCCGCGCAGTTGACAGCCCAGGCGGCGCCGCAATTGTCCAGTGGCTCGGCCACCCAGCCGCTGCCCCAGCGCTGGTGGCAGTTGTACCGCGACCCGCAATTGGACCGGCTGGTCGAGCAGGCCTTGAGCCACAACAAAGACCTGGAGGCTGCCGCCGCCCATGTCGACGCGTTGCTGGCCCGCCTGGAACAGGTCGACAGCGAGCGCCAACCCTCGAGCCTGCTGACCTACGGCGTGGGCTATGGCCGCAGCCGAGACGACCAGACCCTGGCCCAGGCGAGCGGTAAACATGCCGACGCCCAATGGAGCCATACGCCCGGATTCGCCCTGAGCTACACCCTGGACCTGTGGGGCGAGGTGCGTTATCGCCTGGCCGCCGCCCGCGCCGATGCGGATGCGGCGCGCGCGCTGGAAGATGAATGGCGGGTGACGGTGGCCGCGCAGATCACCCGCGCCTATGGCCAGGCCTGCGTCTATGAGTTCAGCCGCCAGGTGCAGCGTCATTCGGTGCAAGTGTTGGAGCGCAGTGTAGAAGTCACCCGCACGTTGCAGAAAGCCGGGGCGGCGACGGCGCTGGACCTGGCGCGCCTCGATGGCCTGCTGGAAGAAACCCGTGCGCCGTTGCCGATATTGACTGCCCGCCGTCAGGCCGCCCTGTATGAATTGGCGGTGCTCAGTGGGGTGGCGCCCCAGGACGTGGCCCGTAACAGCTGTGCCCGGCCCCCGCAATTGCAGGCGCCGCTGCCGGTGGGGGACGGCTGGGCGCTGGTGCAGCGGCGTGCCGATATCCGGCGTGCCGAGCGCCAACTGCAAGCGGCCACGCTGGCCATCGGTGTCGCGCGCGCAGATTTGTATCCGCGGGTGACGTTCGGTGCCGCGCTGGAGTCTTCCGCCAGCAGCCTGGGCAAGTTGGGGGACAGTGAGGCGCTGGTGTATTCCGTGGGGCCGTTGCTGTCCTGGCGCTTTCCCCATCGCGGCGTTGCCCAGGCCCAGGTGGGCCAGCGCCGGGCCCAGGCGCGCGAGGCCCAGGCGCGTTTTGACGGCACGGTACTCAATGCCTTGAAACAGGTCGAGCAAGCCCTGGCCCTGTATCAGGGCGAACAGCAACGCCGCCAGGCCCTGCAAGCCGCGCTGGACAGCAGCCAGCGGGCGTTTGAGCTGGCCAACCGCAGTTTTCGGGCCGGCGCCCTCGATGCCCTGCAACTGCTGGACAGCGAGCGCAGCCTGGTCAACCTGCAGGCCACCCTGGCCCAGGCCGACCTGCGCTTGATCAACCGCCAGATCGACCTGTTCCAGGCCCTAGGTGGCGGCTGGCAACGTGACGATCACCCCCAACCCATCCCCCTTGCGACCCTTGGAGCCACGCCATGAACCAGGCTGTTGAACCCGCCATCCTGCAATCCACTCCCAGCTTGATGCAACGCCATCGCCGTGCATTGCTGACGGGCGCATCCCTGGCGACGCTGTTGGGGCTGGGGCTGTTTGCCGGGTATTGGTGGCAATGGGGGCGATTCCTTGAAGAAACCGACGATGCCTACGTGCGCGCCGATTGGGTGGCAATCAGCCCACGCATCGCCGGCTACGTGGCCCAGGTGTTGGTGGAGGACAATCAGCCGGTCAAGGCCGGGGATGTGCTGGTACGCCTGGATGACCGCGACTTTATCGAACAGTTGCACAGCACCGAGGCCAAGTTGCAGCAAGCCCGGGCTGCGGCGACGGCGCGCCAGTCCAGCCTGCATACCCTGGACGCACGCCTGGGCGAGCAGCAGCAACGCATCGTCCAGGCTCAGGCTGCGTTGAGCAGCAGCGAGGCCGAGGCTCATCGTGCGCGCCTGGACTTCCTGCGTTATCGCGACCTGGTGGACCAGCAGATTGCTACCCGTGAGCGCCTGGAAACCGCCAGTGCCGGCCAGGCCAAGGCGCTGGCGGCAGTGACCGAGGCCCGTGCCCAAGTGGCCCGGCAGCAGGCCCAGTGCCAGGTGTTGCAGGCGCGCCGCCAACAGGCCCAGGCGCGGATTGCCCAATCCCAGGCCCGGGTGGGCGAGGCCCAGGCCAAACTGGCCCTGGCCCGCAACGCCTTGAATGACACGGCGATCCGCGCGCCGTTCGATGGGGTCGTGGGCCAGCGCAAGGTGCGTCGCCAGCAGTACGTGATGCCGGGCCTGCCGTTGCTGGCGGTGGTGCCGGTGGAGCAGGCCTATGTGATCGCCAACTACAAGGAAACCCAGTTGCAACACATGGCGCCGGGGCAATCGGTGGATATCGCGGTGGACAGTTTTTCCGGCCAGCACTGGCGCGGCCAGGTGGAAAGCATCGCGCCCGGTTCCGGCGCGGTGTTTGCCTTGTTGCCGCCGGACAACGCCACCGGCAATTTCACCAAGATCGTGCAGCGCTTTGCGGTGAAGATCCGCCTGGTGACCGACGCGGCGAATGCGCCCGTCATCTTGCCGGGAATGTCGGTGATCGCCACGGTGGACACCCGTCCGGCCAGCCAGCAGGACGGTTCCCATGGAGGCTGATGCACGCACCTCGAACGTATCGTTTCGCGCCTGGGTCGCGGTGATCGGTGGCTTGTTCGGGTGTTTCATGGCCGGCATGAACGTGCATGTCACCAGCGCCGCCCTGCCGGAAATCGAAGGGGCCCTGGGGGCTACGTTCGAGGAGGGTTCGTGGATTTCCACGGCCTATCTGGTGGCGGAAATCATCATGATCCCGCTCACTGCCTGGCTGGTGCAGGTGTTTTCGTTGCGGCGGGTGATGTTGTGGGGCTCCGGGGTGTTTCTGGTGGCCTCGGTGGCGTGCTCGATGGCGCCTAACCTGCCGGTGATGATCATCATCCGGGTCATCCAGGGCGCGGCGGGGGCGGTGCTGATTCCGTTGTCGTTCCAGTTGATCATCACTGAGTTGCCCGCCAGCAAGATCCCCCTGGGCATGGCGCTGTTCAGCCTGGCCAACAGTGTGGCCCAGGCTGCGGGGCCGTCCATTGGTGGCTGGCTGACTGATGTTTATTCGTGGCGCTGGATCTTCTACCTGCAACTGTTTCCCGGCGTTGCCCTGTTGGCGGCCGTGGCCTGGTCCATCGATCGCCAGCCGATGAACCTTGGGTTGCTGCGCCAGGGCGACTGGCTGGGCATCGCCTGCATGGTGCTGGGGTTGGGGGCATTGCAGATCGTGCTGGAGGAGGGTGGGCGCAAGGACTGGTTCGGCTCCTCCTTTATTGTGTGGATGAGCCTGGCGGCGGTAGTGGGGTTGGTGGGTTTTGTCGGCCGGCAATTGTGGGGCAGCAAGAGTTTTATCAACCTGCGGTTGTTGGCGCACTACAACTTTGGCGTCGCCAGCGTGGCGATGTTTATCTTCGGCGCCAGTACGTATGGCCTGGTATTTCTGGTGCCCAACTACCTGTCCCAGATGCAGGGCTACAACGCCAGCGAAATTGGCATCAGCCTGATTGCCTATGGCCTGGTGCAACTGGTGCTGGCGCCGTTCCTGCCGCGGCTGATGAAGTGGTTGAGCGCGAAAATCCTCGTGGCTTCGGGTTTTGCGATCATGGCTTTGGGCTGCTGGATGGGCGCGCATTTGTCGGCAGACAGCGCCAGTAACGTGATCATCCCCTCGATCGTGGTGCGCGGCATTGGCCAGCCGCTGATCATGGTGGCGCTGTCGGTGCTGGCCGTGCATGGGCTGGCCAAGGCGCAGTCCGGTTCGGCCTCGGCGGTGTTCTCGATGCTGCGCAACCTGGGCGGTGCGGTGGGCACGGCCTTGCTGGCGCAACTGGTGGTGGTGCGCGAGCAGGTGCATTCGGCGCGCATCGGTGAGTCGCTGAGCATTTTCGAACCTGCTTTGCAGCAACATTTGCCGGGCGGCGGCGTGTTGCAGGAGCAATGGCCGCAGCAGCAAGTGCTGGAGTTGCTCGACCAGAGCGTGCGGCACCAGGCATTTTTGATGGCTTACAGCGACGCGTTCTACCTGGCGTGTGTGGCGCTGACCTTGTGTGCGGTGGCGGCGTTGCTGCTTCGTCGCACTTGATGGCTGTCGCGGGTTGAGCAATTCAGCGATTGGGTTTCAGCCCCCGCAGCAGCAACTCCAAGCCTTGCAGCGCTTGCTCCAGGCGTTCGTCCGGGCGTTCGGCATGGGCAATCCATTGCGCCGTATCCACCAGGCTGCCATTGATCAATCGGGCCAGCGCCAGGCTGGGGGCCTGTTCAACCAGCCCGGCGTGCATCAACCCCTCCAGCAGCCCGCGCAATGATTGGATGCATTGCTGCTGGGCTGCGGTGTTTTCGCCAAGTACTGCCGGTGCATCTTGCAGCACGATGCGCTGGATCTCGGGGTCCTGGGCCATGCGCAGATAGGCGCGACAGCGTTCGCAAAAACCATCCCAGGGGTTTTCGGCCTGGGCGCTGATCTGCTGTAGACGTTGATCCATCTCGCCGTCGAGTTGCGCGACTACCGCCGCCAATAAGCCTTTTTTGTCGCCAAAGTGATGGTACAACGCTCCACGGGTCAGGCCGGCGCGGGCGGTGAAATCATCCATCGAGGTATTGGCAAAGCCTTGGGCGGCAAAGGCCTGGCGGGCGCTGGCAAGCAGGCGGGCACGGGTTTGTTCGATCATCTCGGCGCGGGCTCGGCTCATGGGAAACGCTCGCTATTTGCAGGTGAGTGGTTGACATACGCTGCGTATATTACTCATGATTTGTCACATACGCACCGTATATCTTTCATCGGATGGCCAGCTCCAGGGCTCCCAGCAAGAGGTCACGCACCATGGCAAACCCCTACGCCGAGCTGTTCAAGGCGCCAGGCTCCAGGGCTTTTGTATCGGCTGGCATGCTCGCCCGCATGCCGATTTCCATGACCGGTATCGGGTTGATCACCATGTTGTCGCAGCTTCGCGGCGGCTATGGGCTGGCGGGCGCGGTGGCGGCGACGTTTGCCCTGGCCACGGCCTTTTGCGCGCCGCAGGTTTCACGGCTGGTGGACCGCTACGGCCAGGGCCGTGTCTTGCCGGTGGCGGCGATGATTGGCGGGGGGGCGTTGCTGTTGCTATTGCTGTGCACCCGCTTGCAGGCGCCGGACTGGACTCTGTTTATCTTTGCCGCCCTGGCCGGGTGCATGCCCAACATGTCGGCCATGGTGCGGGCGCGCTGGACCGAGATCTATCGCGGCCAGCCGCGTTTGCAAACCGCCTTTGCCCTGGAATCGGTGCTCGACGAGGTGTGTTTTATCCTCGGCCCGCCGCTGTCGGTGGGGTTGTGTGTGCTGCTGTTTCCGGAAGCCGGGCCCCTGGTGGGGGCGGCCTTGCTGGCGGTCGGGGTGAGCACGTTCGTCCTGCAAAAACAGACGGAGCCTGCCGTCCATGCACAGCTTGAGCAGCATGGCCGCTGGCTGATCACCCAACCTTCGGTGCTGGTGTTGATGATCCTGCTGATGGCCATGGGCACCATTGTCGGGGTGGTGGATGTGGTCAGCGTGGCGTTTGCCGAGCATCAGGGCCAGCCGGCTGCCGCGAGCATCGTGCTGTCGGTGTATGCCATTGGCTCGTGCCTGGCGGGGTTGGCCTTTGGCGCGTTGAAACTGCACATGCCGTTGCCCCGGCAGTTCCTGCTGTGTGGCCTGGCCACGGCGTTGACCACCCTGCCGTTGTTGTGGGTGGGGGACATTCTCGGGCTGTCGCTGGCGGTGTTTGTCTCCGGGCTGTTTTTTGCGCCGACGCTGATTGTGTCCATGGCCCTGGTGGAACGGGTCGTGCCACCCAGCCGCCTGACCGAAGGCATGACCTGGCTGATCACGGGCCTGAGCATCGGCGTGGCCATCGGTGCTGCCAGTTCCGGCTGGATGATCGACCAATCTGGCGCCCCCAGCGGGTTCTGGGTGGCGCTGGTGGCCGGCGCGGTGGTGTTGGTGGCCGCGGTGTTGGGCTACCGCCGCCTGGGATGAGTCACCCCAGGGCGGGGTGACTGTCCGCACCGTGATGGCGCAGGAACTCGTGCAACGCCTGGCGCGTCAGGTCGTTGAGCGTGACCTTTTTCTGCGTCGCCGCCAGGGCCGCGGCCAGGTGCAGATCATGGCCGACCCGCACATTGAACGAGCCTTTGCAGGGCTTTTCCGGTGTCTGGCCCAGGGTCTGGCAAGTAGCCAGGTAATCCTCCACGGCCTCGCGAAAGGCCGCTTCCAACTGGGCCACGGTCTGGCCTTCGTAGCTGACCAGCGGGCGGATAAACAGCAGCTTGCCGAACAGGCAATTGTCCTCGACGCTGGCTTCTATGGAGCCGATGTAGCCTTTGTGTCTCAACTGGTTGCTCATTGAATCAAGCCTCCTGATTCCAACTGTTCAATGATCTGGCGCCGAATGTAGTACTTCAGCTCATTGCCAGGGTGGGGCTTGTGCAGGGTGATCATTGCACTCGGGTCGCCAATGTCGAACTTGACGCGGCTCCCAGCCCCTTCGATTTGTCGATAACCCAGCCAGCCCAGCAACGTGACGAGCTCAGGCCAAGTAAATGCCATCTGCAGGTTGAGCAGTTTGGCGAGCAGCTTTTCATTTTTGGACACGGCGTTCCCTGCGTGTAACTAAATGTAGTTGCAAATGCGTTGATCCGTCAATGATAGGACGCCTTCGCGGGCCTCTGTCGGGTTTGATGTAACGCCCGATGACTGCACTCGCCTGCGCTAATTTTTCCTGTCTGGATTCGTTTTATAGGGACGACGTGCCTTTGTGCTTCCTGCCTATTGCTCCGGATCCCAAGAAATGAACGCTGAAGACTCCTTGAAACTTGCTCGCCGGTTTATCGGGTTGCCCCTGGAAAAACGCCAGATGTTCCTCCAGGCGCTGCAAAAGGAAGGGATCGATTTTTCGCGTTTTCCGATTCCGGCCCAGGTCGAGTCCGAGGACCGTCAGGCGTTGTCCTACGCCCAGCAGCGCATGTGGTTTCTCTGGCAACTGGATCCGGCCAGCGCCGCCTACAACCTGCCGGGAGCGGTGCGCCTCAAGGGCCGTTTGAGCCTGTCAGCCATCGAGCAGGCGTTTGCCAGCCTGGTCGCACGCCATGAAACCCTGCGCACGGTGTTCCAGCGCCAGGCCGATGAGCGCCTGTTGCAAGTGCCCTGCAAACCGGCGCTGGCGATTGAGCCATTGGACCTTGGCAACTTGCCACTGGCCGAGCGCGAACAGGCCGTGATGGCCGCCGCTACCGCACAATCGCTGCAGCCCTTTGACCTGGCCACGGGCCCACTGCTGCGTGTGCAATTGCTCAGGCTTGCCGAGCAGGAGCATGTGTTGCTGTTGACCCTGCATCACATCGTCTCGGACGGCTGGTCGATGAACGTGCTGATCGACGAGTTCATCCGCTGCTATGACGCCTTTGAGCGCAACCAGGCGCCGCAACTGCCGGCCCTGCCGATCCAGTACAGCGACTATGCCCTGTGGCAGCGCCGCTGGCTGGAAGCCGGGGAGCAGGCGCGGCAACTGGATTACTGGCGCGAGCAGCTGGGCGATGAGCACCCGGTACTGGAGTTGCCCCTGGACTTTGCGCGCCCAGCCGTGGCCAGTCATCAGGGCCAACGCTATGAGTTCGCGGTGCCGGCGCCGCTGGCCGAGGGCGCGCGCTTGCTGGCGCGCCAGCAGAATGTGTCGTTGTTCACCGTGCTGCTGGCTGCATTCAAGATCCTGCTGTTTCGCTACACCGGCCAGACCGACCTGCGGGTGGGCGTGCCGATTGCCAACCGGCATCGCGGTGAAACCGAGGGTTTGATCGGCCTGTTCGTCAATACTCAAGTGATGGCTGCGCACGTCGATGGGCAGGCGCGGGCCAGTGACTTATTGCAAGTGCTCAAGGACGTGGTCAGCGGCGCCCAGGCCCATCAGGACCTGCCGTTCGAACGCCTGGTCGAAGCCCTCAAGCCGGAGCGCAGCCTGAGCCACACGCCGCTGTTCCAGGTGCTGTACAACCATCAGCCGCAGGTGGCTGATCTTGAGGCGCTGGTGCTGGAATCCGGCCTGTCCTTGAGCCTGGTGGAGTGGCAAAGCCGCACCACCCAATTCGACCTGAGCCTCGACACCTGGGAGCAGGGCGGCACCCTGCGGGCCGCACTGACCTTCGCCACCGACCTGTTCACGCCCGCCACCATCGAACGCATGGCCCGCCACTGGAGCAACTTGCTCGCTGGCATGGTCGACAACGTGCAGCAGCGCGTGGCCGAACTGCCGATGCTCGACGCTGCGCACTACCAGCAGCAGATCCATGACTGGAACGCCACAGCTTCTGAGTACCCGCAAGAGCGCAGCATCCATCGACTGATCGCCGAGCAGGTCGAGCGTCAACCGGATGCCCTGGCCCTGACCTGCGGCGCCAAGACCCTGAGCTATCGCCAGCTGGACGGCCAGGCCAATCAACTGGCGCACCAGCTGATCGAGCTGGGCGTGGGCCCTGAAGTGCGGGTCGGCGTGGCCATGCAGCGTTCCGACGCGTTGATCGTCGCCTTGCTCGGGGTGCTCAAGGCCGGCGGCGCCTATGTGCCGCTGGACCCGGATTACCCCGCCGACCGCGTGGCCTACATGCTCGAAGACAGTCGCGCCCAGGTGCTGCTGACCGAGGCCGAGTTGCTCGCCGACTTGCCCCAGACTCAGGCCCGGGTGCTGCTGATGGATCAACTGGCCGGCTATCCGCTGACAGCACCGGTCACCGCCGTGGCGCCCAATAATCTGGCCTACGTGATCTACACCTCCGGCTCCACCGGCAAGCCCAAAGGCGTGGCGATTGCCCATGGCAACGTACTGGCGCTGATCCACTGGTCGCAGCAGGTGTACAGCCGCGAAGATATCCAGGGCGTGCTGGCCTCGACCTCAGTGTGTTTTGACCTGTCGGTGTGGGAAATCTTCGTCACCCTGGCCAACGGCGGCTCGCTGATCCTCGCGCGCAATGCCCTGGAACTGCCCGACCTGCCGGCCCGCGACCAGGTGCGCCTGATCAACACCGTGCCGTCGGCGATCAATGCCTTGCAGCGCGCCGGGCAGATCCCCGAGAGCGTGCGCATCATTAACCTGGCCGGCGAGCCGCTCAAGCAATCCCTGGTGGACCGCCTCTACCAGCAGGCGTCGATCAAGCAGGTCTATGACCTGTATGGCCCGTCCGAAGACACCACCTATTCCACCTGGACGCCACGCGAAGCCTTGGGCCAGCCGAGTATTGGCCGACCGTTGAGCAACACCCAGGCCTACCTCCTCGACGCCGACCTGCAGCCCGTACCTACCGGGGCCGCTGCCGAGCTGCACCTGGCCGGCGCCGGGATCACCCGTGGCTATCTGGGCAAGGCAGCCTTGACCGCCGAAAAGTACGTGCCCAATCCTTTTTCCACCACCGGCGAGCGCCTGTACCGTACCGGCGACCTGACCCGCTATCGCGCCGATGGGGTGATCGAGTACGTCGGGCGTATCGACCATCAGGTGAAGATCCGTGGCCTGCGCATTGAGCTGGGGGAAATCGAGGCCCGTCTGCTCAGCCACCCACAGGTCAAGGAAGCGCTGGTGATTGCCCAGGATGGCCGCTTGCTGGTGGCCTATGTGGTACCGGCGACGATGCCTGAAGACCAGGGTGCGTTTGAGCAGACCCTGCGCGCGCACCTGGCCGAAACCCTGCCGCAATACATGCTGCCGACGGTAACCATGGCCTTGGCGCAATTCCCCGTGACCCCCAACGGCAAGCTGGACCGCAAGGCCTTGCCACGGGCCGGCGAGGCCAAGGTACAGGTCTTCAGCGCACCACAGGAGCCTCGGCAATTGCTGCTGGCCGGGATCTGGCAGGACATTCTTGGCCAGCCGCAGATTGGCCTGGATGACAACTTTTTCGAGCTGGGCGGCGACTCCATCGTCTCGATCCAGGTGGTCAGCCGCGCCCGCCAGGCCGGCTTGCAACTGGCGCCCAGCGACCTGTTCCGCCACCAGACCCTGCGCAGCCTGGCCGCCGCCGCCCGTGAAGTGTCGACACTGGCCATCGAGCAAGGCCCGGCCCAAGGCCCGGTGCTGCTGACCCCGGTGCAGCGATGGTTCTTTGCCCAGGACATTCCCGCCCGCCAGCACTGGAACCAATCGCTGCTGCTCACCCCGCGCCAGCCGATACAGGTCGCCGCACTGACCGCTGCGTTGCAGGCGTTGGTGGTACAACACGATGCCTTGCGCCTGCGTTTCGTCGAGGGTGGGCAGGGCTGGGAGCAAGCGCATGCGCAATCCACGACGGTGGAGCTATGGCAGCGCCAGGCCGCCAGCGTCGAGGCATTGCGCGAGCAGTGTGATCTGGCCCAGGCCAGCCTGGACCTGCAACACGGCCCGTTGATGCGGGCCTTGCTGGTGGACATGGCCAATGGCAGCCAGCGCCTGTTGTTGGTGCTGCATCACCTGGTGGTGGATGGGGTGTCCTGGCGTGTGCTGCTGGAAGACTTGCAGCGCGACTACGCCCAGGGCCTGGCCGGCGCACCGCTGACCACGCCGCACAAGACCAGTGCCTACCAGCAGTGGGCCGCGCGCCTGGACGACTACAGCCGCAGCCCGGCGCTGCTGGCCGAGCTAGCGTACTGGCGCGGGCAGTTGCAGGGCGCTGCCAGCGACTTGCCACGGGATAATCCCCACGGCCGGCAGACCCAGGCGGTGGCTGAACACATCCGCCTGCGCCTGGACCGTGAACACACCCGGCAACTGCTGCAACAGGCGCCGGCGGCCTACCGCACCCAGGTCAACGACCTGCTGCTGGCCGCCCTGGCCCGCACGATCTGCCAATGGACCGGCCACCCCTCGGCGCTGATCCAGCTCGAAGGCCATGGTCGCGAAGAGCTGTTCGATGATATCGACCTGACCCGCACCCTCGGCTGGTTCACCAGCCTCTACCCGCTGCGCCTGACCCCTGGCAACGAGGCGGGCGCGACCCTCAAGGCGATCAAGGAGCAATTGCGCCAGGTGCCCCGCAAAGGCATTGGCTACGGCGTGCTGCGCTACGGTGCTGCGGCTCAAGAGCTGGCGGCGCTGGCCCAGCCACGGATCACCTTCAACTACCTGGGGCAGTTCGACCAGCAGTTTGGCGATGATGCGCTGTTCGTACCGGCCAGCGAAGGCGGCGGCCAGGCCCAGAGCCCGGAGGCGCCCCTGGCCAACTGGCTGAGTGTGGAAGGGCGGGTGTACGCCGGCGAGCTGGAACTGGACTGGAGTTTCAGTGGCGAAGTCTACCGTCGCGAGACCATCCAGGCCCTGGTGGATCATTGCGCCCGGACCTTGCACGAGCTGATCGCACACTGCCTTGACCCGCAGCAGGGCGGGGCCACGCCTTCGGACTTCCCGCTGGTCAGCCTCGACCAGGCACAACTGGAAGGCCTGGGCTTGCCCCTGACGCAGATCGAGGACCTCTATCCGCTGTCGCCCATGCAGCAGGGCATGCTGTTCCACAGTGCCTACGATGCCGGGGCTGGCGCCTATATCAACCAACTGCGCCTGACCATCGATGGCCTGGACGTGGAGCGGTTTGGCCAATGCTGGCAAGCGGTGCTGGAGCGCCACGAAGTACTGCGTGCGCGGTTTGTCTGGGAAGGCCAGGCGCAGGCGTTGCAAGCGATCCAGCGTGCGGTGCAACTGCCGCTGACGGTGCTCGACGTCGCCCCCGACGACCTTGACCAACTGGCCCTTGAACAGCGCGAACAAGGTTTCGATCTGCACCAGGCGCCGTTGTTGAGCCTGGTGTTGGTGCCACTGGCGGCTCAGCGCTATGAACTGATCTACACCAGCCATCACATCCTGATGGACGGCTGGAGCAACGCGCAGTTGCTGGGCGAAGTCCTGCAACGTTACGCCGGGCAGGTGCCGGCGCCGGTCACCGGGCGCTATGCCGACTATGTGGGCTGGCTGCTGGCCCAGGACCCCCAGGCCAGCGAGCAATTCTGGAGCGCGCAACTGCAAGCACTGGCCGCGCCGACCCTGTTGGCCAACGCTCTGCCGGCGCCGCGCGGGGGCAGCGGTCAGGCCAGTCACCAGTTGCTGCTGGACGCCAGCACCACCGCGCGGCTGGGGGAGTTCGCGCGGCACCACAAGGTCACTTTCAACACCCTGCTGCAAGCGGCATGGGCGATTTTGCTGCAACGGTATTGCGGCCAGCCGAGCGTGGCCTTTGGCGCCACGGTGGCCGGGCGTCCGGCCCATTTGCCGGGGATCGAGCAGCAGGTCGGGCTGTTTATCAATACGTTGCCGATTATTTGCAGCCCGGAGGCCACCCAGAGCGTCGCCAGTTGGTTGCAACAGGTGCAGGCGCACAGTGTGGTCCTGCGCGAGCACGAGCACACACCGCTGTACGACATCCAGCGCTGGGCCGGGCAGCCGGGCAGTGCACTGTTCGACACCTTGCTGGTGTTCGAAAACTACCCGGTGTCCCAGGCGCTGCAAGCCGGCGCACCGGCCGGCTTGAGCTTCAGCGGGCTGCACAACCACGAGCAGACCAGCTATCCGCTGACCCTGGGCATCGAGTTGGGTGAAACCCTGAGCCTGGACTTCAGCTACGCCCGGGCCGCCTTCAGCCCGCAGCAAATACACACTATCGGCGCGAGCCTGTTGCAACTGCTTGAGCAGTTTGTCGAGGCGCACGGCCAGGCACTGGGCAACCTGAGCCTGCGCGCTCCGGCCCTGGAGCGGGCGGCGGTGCAGCCGGCCGTCGACCCGTTGCTGGCGCACCAGCGTATCGAGCGCCGCGCTGCGGCGACCCCGGATGCCCTGGCCTTGATCAGCGGTGACGAGCGCTGGACCTATGCCGAGCTCAATCAGCGCGCCAACCGCCTGGCCCATCGCTTGCGCGAGCAGGGTGTAGTGCCCGGCCAGCGCGTCGGGCTGGCGGTGCGTCGCGGTGGGGCGATGATTGCCAGCCTGCTGGCGATCCTCAAGGCCGGCGCCGCCTATGTGCCGTTGGACCCTGATTACCCGGCCCAGCGCCTGGCCTACATGATTGATGACAGCGCCATGGATCTGCTGCTGCGCCAGCCCGGCGTGCTCGACGACGCCCTGGCCGATGCACGCGTGCCGTGCCTGCTGCTCGACGGATCGGAGCGCGACTATCCGTGCACCAACCTCGCCAACCTGGCGCTGGCCGAGCACCTGGCCTACGTGATCTACACCTCCGGCTCCACCGGGCAGCCCAAGGGGGTGTCCATCGCCCATGGCGCGCTGCGCGAGTTCTGCACGATAGCCGCCGAGTACTCGCAACTCACCCCTCAGGAGCGGGTGCTGCAATTCGCCACATTCAGCTTCGACGGGTTTGTCGAACAATGCTTCCCGCCGCTGTGCGAAGGTGCCTGCCTGGTGCTGCGCGGTGACGACACCTGGGACACCGTGACCCTGTACGAGCAGATCATCGAGCACGGCGTGACCCTGGCCGACTTGCCGGCGGCGTACTGGTTCCTGCTGGCCCAGGACTGGGCCGCCGACCCGCAGCGCA
Organism: Pseudomonas sp. WS 5059; assembly: GCF_012985525.1. Classification (NCBI taxonomy): domain Bacteria; kingdom Pseudomonadati; phylum Pseudomonadota; class Gammaproteobacteria; order Pseudomonadales; family Pseudomonadaceae; genus Pseudomonas; species Pseudomonas sp. WS 5059. The sequence goes on from NZ_JAAQWO010000011.1 coordinate 60,893, forward strand.
GTCGCGGGCAACTGCGCCAGGTGCATGTGGGGGGCGAGGCGATGTCGGTGGAAGGGCTCAAGCTCTGGCACGCCGCAGGCCTAGGCGGCGTGCGCTTGCTCAACACCTATGGCCCGACCGAAGCCACGGTGGTGTCCAGCACCCACCTGTGCCAACTGATGGATGCCGACGCGGCCAATGGTGTGCCGATTGGCCGTGCCTTGCCGGGTCGGGCGCTGTATGTGCTCGATCGCGACGCCAACCCACTGCCCGATGACGTGGTCGGTGAGTTGTGCATCGCCGCTTGCGAGGGCTTGGCCCAGGGTTATCACCAGCGTGCGGCACTGACTGCCGAGCGTTTCATTCCCGACCCATTCGCTGCCGTGGCCGGCAGCCGCGTGTACCGCAGTGGCGACCTGGCGCGACGCGACGCGGCGGCGGTGGTGCATTACTGTGGGCGGATCGACCACCAGGTGAAGATCCGTGGTTTCCGTATCGAACTCGGCGAAATCGAATCGCGCCTGTTGCAACAGCCCGGTGTACGTGACGCGGTAGTCCTGGCCCATCAGGGCGCGAGCGCGCAGCAACTGGTGGCCTATATCGTGCCGGCGCAGGCCGAGCCTGGGTTGCGCGAGCGCCTCAAGGCCAGTCTCAAGGCGAACATGCCGGACTACATGGTGCCGACCTACTGGATGCTGCTCGACCACTTGCCGCTGACCCCCAACGGCAAGCTCGACCGCAAGGCCCTGCCCAAGCCGGACGCCAGCCTGTTGCAGCAGGACTATGTGGCGCCGGTCACCGCCGTGCAGCAGCAACTGGCGGCTATCTGGCAAGCAGTGTTGAACCTGCCGCGGGTGGGGCTTGGCGATAACTTCTTCGAGCTGGGCGGTGATTCGATCCTGTCGATGCAGGTGGTCAGCCGAGCCCGTCAGGCGGGGCTGCACTTCACTGCCAAGGCGTTGTTCGAGCAGCAGACCATTCAAGGCCTGGCCAGTGTCACCCGCAGTGGCGATGGCCTGCCGAGCATCGACCAGGGCCCGGTGGTCGGTGGCATGCCGTTGCTGGCGGTGCAGCAGGTGTTTTTTGACGAGGATATTCCCCAGCGCCAACACTGGAACCAGTCCGTACTGTTGACGCCCCGCCAGCCCCTGGACGGGGCGCGACTTGCCCAGGCCTTGCAGGTGCTGGTCGCCCATCACGATGCGCTGCGCCTGAACTTCCAGCACGACGGCGCGCAGTGGCTCGCCAGCCACGGCGCGGCGTCAACCCAGGAGCTGCTCTGGCAGCACCGGGTCAATCACGACGCCGAGCTTCAGGCGCTGGCCGACCAGGCCCAGGCCAGCCTGGACCTGCAACAAGGTCCGCTGCTGCGCGCGGTGTTGTTCGACAAGGCTGATGGCAGCCAGCGCCTGCTGGTGATCATCCATCACCTGGTGGTCGACGGCGTGTCCTGGCGCGTCCTCCTGCAAGACCTGCAGGACGCTTACCGCCAGCCCACCGTGAGCTTGCCGGCCAAGACCACCGCGTTCAAAACCTGGGCCGAGCAACTGCAAGGTCTTGCCCGCGGTCCCGCGCTACCCACCGAGGTTGCGTTCTGGCAAGCACTGCACGGCACCGACAACCACCTGCCGGGCGCCAGGGTGGACGCCAGCCTGCGCAGCCGCGACGGCATTACGCTGGATACGCGCCTGGACGCCGACCTGACCCGGCGCCTGTTGCAGGACGCACCAGCGGCCTATCGCACCCAGGTCAATGACCTGCTGCTGACGGCATTGGCGCGGGTCATCACGCGCTGGACCGGGCGCCGTGAAGTGTTGATCCAGCTCGAAGGCCATGGCCGTGAAGAGCTGTTCGACCACCTGGACCTGACCCGCACCGTGGGTTGGTTCACCAGCCTGTTCCCGGTACGCCTGGTACCCGCCGAGGCGCTGGACGATTCGATCAAGCAGGTCAAGGAGCAACTGCGCGCCATCCCCAATCGGGGCGTGGGTTTTGGCGCCTTGCGTTACCTGGGCGACGCATCGGTGCGGCACACCCTGGCGGCACTGCCGGTGCCGCGTATCACCTTCAACTACCTGGGCCAGTTCGACAGTAGCCTTGAAGGCGAGCACAGCGCACTGTTTGTACCCAGTGGCGAACGTGCCGGGCTTGAGCAGCACCCGGACGCGCCGCTGGGCAACTGGCTGACCCTTAACGGGCAGGTGTTCGACGGCGAGTTGTGCCTGGGCTGGACCTTCAGCCAGCAGATGTTCGACGCCGCCACCATCCAGGCACTGGCCGACGCCCTGGCCTTGGAGCTCAAGGCGCTGATTGAACACTGCACGAGCGCCGGCCATCACGGCGTGACCCCGTCGGACTTCCCGCTGGCGGCGTTGACCCAGGTGCAAGTGGATACCCTGGCCGGCGCCTGCGAAGCCATCGAGGATATTTATCCGCTGTCGGCCATGCAGCAGGGCATGTTGTTCCATAGTCTGCTGGAGCAAGGCGGCGGCGAGTATGTCAACCAGATGCAGGTCAGCATCGACGGCCTCGAGCCCGAACGCTTCCGGGCGGCGTGGCAGGCGGTGGTCGATGCTCATCCTATCCTGCGCACCGCCTTTGCCTGGCAGGGTGGTTTGCCGCAACCGGTGCAGGTGGTGCACAAGCAGCTTGAAGTACCGTTCAGCGTGCTCGACTGGCGTGAACGCAGCGACCAGCCACAGGCGCTGCAAGCGCTGGCCGCCGCCGAGCTGGCCCAGGGTTTTGACCTGAACCAGCCCGGGTTGTTGCGCCTGGTGCTGGTGCGCCTGGACGCGCGTCGTTGCGAATTGTTGTACACCCACCACCACATCCTGATGGATGGCTGGAGCAACTCCCAGCTGTTGGGCGAGGTGCTGCAACGCTATGACGGCCAGGTGCCGACGCCGTCGGTGGGGCGCTATCGCGATTACATCGCCTGGCTGCAACGCCAGGATCAGCAGGCTGGCCAACAGTTCTGGCGCGCCAACCTGGCGGCACTGGAAGAGCCGACTCTGCTGGCCCAGGCGGTCAGCGACCCGGCGCAGGCGCTGGCCGGTGGTCTTGGCGATCATTACCTGACACTGGATGTGGCGCAAACCCGCCGCCTGGGCGAGTTTGCCCGCCAGCAGAAAGTCACCCCCAACACCCTGGTGCAGGCCGCATGGCTGTTGCTGTTGCAGCGTTACACCGGGCAGGACAGCGTAGCCTTTGGCGCCACGGTCGCCGGTCGCCCGGCTGACCTGGCGGGTATCGAGCAGCAGGTTGGCCTGTTCATCAACACTTTGCCGGTGATTGCCAGCCCGCGTGCCGAGCAAACGGTCAGCCAATGGCTGCACGCCGTACAGGAGCAAAACCTGGCCCTGCGCGAGCATGAGCACACGCCGTTGTTCGATATCCAACGCTGGGCCGGGCACAGTGGTGACGCGCTGTTCGACAGCCTGCTGGTATTTGAAAACTACCCGGTGGCCGCAACCCTCAAGCGTGGCGCACCCCAGGGGCTGGTGTTCGGTGAGGTGCGCAGTGTCGAGCAGACCAACTATCCGTTGAGCCTGCTGGTCAGCCTGGGGGAAACCCTGACCGTGCATGTGCGCTTCATCCACGCCCATTTCAGCGTGGGCACCATCGATGAACTCAGCGAGCATTTCAGCCGCCTGCTGTTGGGCATGCTCGATCAGCCCGAACTGGCGCTGGGTGACTTGTCGATGCAAGGTGCGGCCCGTCAACGACAGGTGGTTGCGCAATGGAATCCACCGGCGGTCGATTACCCGCGCGAGCAGTGCATTCATCAATTGTTCGAAGCCCAGGCCAAGCGGGCCCCCGAGGCCGTCGCGCTGGTGTTTGGCCAACAGTCGCTGACCTATGCCGAGCTTAATCAGCAGGCCAACCAACTGGCGCATCGGTTGCTGGCCGAAGGTGTCGGGCCGGATCGTCTGGTGGGGATTGCGGTGGAGCGCGGCTTGCCGATGATCATCAGCCTGCTGGCGATCCTCAAGGCCGGTGGCGCCTACGTGCCGCTGGACCCGGCTTACCCGGCCGATCGCCTGGCGTACATGATGCAAGACAGCGGCCTGAGGTTATTGATTACCCAGGCGCCGCTGCTTGGTTCGCTACCGATTCCGGGCGGCGTGCAGGCGCTGGTGCTGGAGGGTGAGGCGGGCTGGTTCGCCGGTTACCCGAGCCACAACCCACCGGCGTCGGCCGGGCCGGACAACCTGGCCTATGCGATCTACACCTCCGGTTCCACCGGCAAGCCCAAAGGCGTGATGGTGCCCCATGGCGCCCTCGGCAATTTCATTGCGAGCATGGCCCGCGAGCCGGGGCTTGCGGCGGGTGAACGGATCCTCTCGCTGACCACGTTCTCGTTCGATATCTTCGGCCTGGAGATCTACCTGCCGCTGACTGTCGGCGCCTGTGCGGTGCTGGTGGACAAAGACACCACCCTCGACCCGGACGCGATCCTCAGCACCGTCGCGAGCCAGCGCGTCAACACCCTGCAAGCCACCCCCTCGACCTGGCGCATGTTGCTCGACAGCCCGCAGGTGGCGGCGTTGCAGGGTTGTACCTTGCTCTGCGGTGGCGAAGCCCTGGCCGACGAACTGGCGGCACGCATGCTCGCCCTCGGCGGCGCGGTGTGGAACCTCTATGGCCCGACCGAGACCACCATCTGGTCGGCTGCCCACCGCCTCGACGGCCAGCCATGGTTGGGGCGGCCAATCGATAACACCGCGTTGTACATCCTCAGCCAGGACGGTGCGTTGGCCCCGGTCGGCGTGCCCGGCGAGTTGTTGATCGGCGGCGATGGCCTGGCGCGTGGCTACTTCCTGCGTCCAGGCCTGACTGCCGAGCGCTTCTTGCCCGACCCATTCGGTGCGCCCGGCCAGCGCCTGTACCGCACCGGCGACCTGGCGCGCTACCGCGCCGAAGGGGTGATCGAATACCTCGGGCGCCTGGACCACCAGGTGAAAATCCGTGGCTTTCGCATCGAACTGGGGGAAATCGAGGCGCGCATCCAGTCCCAGGACGCTGTGCGGGAAGCGGCGGTGCTGGCCCTGGACGGACCCAGCGGGCCACAACTGGTGGGCTATGTGGTACTCGCCGAACCTAGCGATAGCCCCGAACGGCACGCGGCGTTGCGCGAGTCGATCAAGGCCGGCCTCAAGCAGCACCTGGCCGACTACATGGTCCCGGCGCACCTGGTGTTTGTCACGCAGATGCCCCTGACCCCCAACGGCAAGCTGGACCGCAAGGCCCTGCCGGCGCCGGACGTCAGCCAGATGCAACGGGCCTATGTGGCACCGGCCTCGCCGCTCGAGCAGCAACTGGCCGAAATCTGGCAGCAAGTGCTCAAGGTCGAGCGTATCGGGCTTGGCGACAACTTCTTCGACCTGGGCGGGCACTCCCTGCAGGTGGTGGTGATGCTGTCTCGCGTGCGCGCGGTGCTTGGGGTGGACGTGGCGGTGAAGGACTTTTATGCCCAGGACAGCCTTGGGGCGTTGGCCAAAACCCTGGCCGACGCGGCCCAGGGCGATGGCCTGGCCGATGACTTTGACCTGATCTTCGATGCCCTCGATGAGCTGGAGCAGGAAAACCTGGAGGAAAGCAATGCTTAACAAAACTGCGGAACTGGTGGCGCGCATCAAGGACTTGAGCGCCCCCAAGCGCGCGCAACTGTTCAGCAAGCTGGAACAACAGGGGGTCAATGTCGCGCGTTTCCCGATTGTGCCGGCCAGCGAGACCGGGCCCCAGGCCCTGTCGTATGCCCAGCAGCGGCAATGGTTCCTCTGGCAGTTCGACCCCCTGGGCAGTGCCTACAACATCTGCGCGGCCCTGCGTTTGAAGGGCGAGCTGGATGTCGAGGCGCTGCAATGCAGCTTGTCGCAGGTGCTGGCGCGTCATGAAGGGCTGCGCGCCGGGTTTGTGCAGGAGGATGAGCGGGTGCGGTGCATCATTCGGCCGATTGACGCGCTGGAACTTGCGGTACAGGACGCTGCGGCGGGCGACCCCGAGTCTGTCATCAAGGCGTTTGTCCAGGTGCAGAGCAGCCAGCCGTTCGATCTGGAACACGATCTGTTATTGCGTGCCGCAATGTTGCGCCTGGCGGACGATGAGCATGTGCTGGTGCTGACGTTGCACCACATCATCACCGATGGCTGGTCGATGCAGATCATGATCGATGAGCTACTGGCGCTGTACATCGCCCAGGTCACGGGCACGCCATGCGCGTTGCCGGCGCCGGTCATCCAGTACGCCGACTATGCCGCCTGGCAGCGGCAATGGCTGGAGGCCGGGGAAGGGCGCCGGCAGCTGGATTACTGGCGTGGCAAACTGGGTACAGAGCACGTCCTGCTTGAGCTGCCGGTGGATCGCCCGCGCCTGGGGCCGCCGGACCAGCAGGGTGCGACGCTGCCGCTGGCGTTGGACCGCGCCCTGAGCGATGGCCTCAAGGGCCTGGCGCAGCAGCAAGGGGTGAGCCCGTTCATGTTGCTGTTGGCGTCGTTCCAGGTGCTGTTGCACCGTTACAGCGGCCAGTCGGATATCCGCGTCGGCGTGCCCACCGCCAACCGCAACCGCGCCGAGACGGAGCGGGTCATCGGCTTTTTCGTCAACACCCAGGTGATGCAGGCCACGCTCGACAGCCAGCAGCCGTTTGCGGACTTTGTGCAGACCGTCAAGGCCGCCGCCCACGAGGCCCAGACCTGGCAGGACCTGCCGTTCGAGCAGTTGGTGGAGGCGCTGCAACCCGAGCGCAACAGCCTACACACGCCTTTGTTCCAGGTCATGTTCAACCACCAGATGGAAGCTGGCCGGTTTGCCGATGGCCAGCCCCTGGGCGGGTTGCTGTGCACCCCGGTCGACTCGGAAAACCGCAGTGCGCCGTTTGACCTGACCCTCAATACCTTCGACGGGCCCGATGGCTTGTCGGCGGCGCTCACCTATGCCACCGACATCTTTGACGCCTCGACTGTCGAGCGCCTGGCGCGGCACTGGCAGGCCTTGTTGCAGGGTATGCTCGATGACCCCCGCCAGCGCATTGGCCAACTACCGATGCTTACCGCCGCCGAACAACGCCTGGCGCTGCAAAGCTGGAACAGCAGCACCGCCGACTACCCTCGCCATAGCGCCATCCACCAGTTGATCGAGGCCCAGGCCGCCCGTACTCCGGATGCTGTGGCGTTGGTGTTTGATACACAGTCGTTGACCTTTGCCCAGCTCAACCAGCAGGCCAACCGCCTGGCCCATCGTTTGATCGAAGCCGGCGTGGGCCCGGATGTGCTGGTGGGCATCGCGGTGCAGCGCAGCGTCGACCTGGTGGTCGGGCTGCTGGCGATTCTCAAGGCTGGTGGTGCCTACATCCCGCTGGATCCGGCGTATCCCGAGGATCGCCTGGCCTACATGATGCAAGACAGCGGCCTGGCCCTGCTGCTGACCCAGGCACCGTTGCTCGCGCGCTTGCCGATCCCGGCCGGGGTCAGTGCGCTGGTCCTGGACCAGCCGGGTGCGTGGCTCGATGGCTACAGCTGCGAAAACCCACTGCCGCGCAGCACCGCCGAACACCTGGCCTACGTGATCTACACCTCCGGCTCCACCGGCAAGCCCAAAGGCGTGATGGTGCGCCATGGTGCGCTGACCAACTTTGTGTGCAGCATGGCCCGCCAGCCGGGCCTGGATGCCAATGACCGGTTGCTGTCGCTGACCACCTTTTCATTCGATATTTTCGGCCTGGAAATCTACGGGCCGCTGCTGGTCGGCGCGACCCTGGTGCTGACCGGGCAGGACATCAACCTCGACCCGCAAGCCTTGCTGGCCCTGGTCAAGCAGCAGCGCATCAGCGTGTTGCAGGCCACGCCTTCCACGTGGCGCATGCTGCTCGATCACCCCCAGGCCGACGCCCTCAAGGGCTGCAAACTATTGTGCGGCGGTGAGGCGCTGCCCCTGGAACTGGCGACCCGCCTTTTGGCGCTCTCGCCCCAGGTGTGGAACCTTTATGGGCCGACCGAAACCACCATCTGGTCGGCGCAGTACCCACTCACGCCAACCCAGCCAAAGCCGTGGCTCGGCGGGCCGATTGCCAATACCAGCCTGTATATCCTCGACGATAACCTGGCGCCAGTGCCGGTCGGGGTCGCCGGCGAATTGTTGATTGGCGGCGACGGCCTGGCGCGAGGTTATTTCCAGCGCCCGGCACTCACCGCCGAACGCTTCTTGCCTGACCCATTTGGTGCGCCCGGCGCGCGCCTGTATCGCACCGGCGACCTGGCGCGCTACCGCGCGGACGGGGTGATCGAGTACATCGGCCGCGTGGACCATCAGGTGAAAATCCGTGGGTTGCGGATCGAACTGGGGGAAATCGAGGCGCGGCTGTTGGAGCAACCGCCAGTGCGCGAAGCCGCCGTGGTGGTGCGGGACGTCGCTGGCCATCCGCAGTTGGTGGCGTACGTGGTTGCCGTGCAAGCGGTGAGCGATGAGCAGGCGCTGCGTGAGGCGTGCAAGCGTCAGCTCAAGGGCGACCTGCCGGAGTACATGGTGCCCAGCCATTGGGTCTTCCTCGACAGCCTGCCGCTGACTCCCAACGGCAAACTCGACCGCAAGGTGTTGCCCGCACCGGATGCCAGCGCCTTGCAGCAACACTACATCGCGCCGCGCAACGCCCTGGAGCAGCAGATCGCCGAGGTCTGGCAGCAGGTGCTGGGCCTGGCGCAAGTGGGGGTGAGCGACAACTTCTTCGAGCTCGGCGGGCACTCGCTGCTGGCCACCCAGGTGATCGCGCGACTCAAGCAAACCCTGGCCAGCAACCCAGGCTTGCGTGACCTGTTCAACGCTCCGGTGCTGGAAGATTTTGCCGCATTGCTGGCAAGCCGCTCGGTTGTGCAGCCGGCGCAAATCGCCTTGCACGCCCATGGCCCGCGCAGCACTGCGCCGTTGTCCCTGGCCCAGCGTCGCTTGTGGGTGGCCGAGCAGTTCTCGGCCGGCAACGGCGCGTATGGCATGCCCTTGGCGTTGCGCTTGCGTGGCGAAGTCTCGCTGGCGTTGTTGATCGAAAGCCTCAAGTGTGTGGTGCAACGCCATGAGGTGCTGCGTACCGCCTATGTCGCCGACGATGACGGCGATCCACTGGCGGTGATCGCGCCTGAAGTGAATGTGGACTTCGCCGTGGTCGACCTGTCGCACCTGGACCGTATCGAACAGGAAGCCCAGGTCGCCCAGGCCACACTGGACAATACCCGGCGCCCGATCAACCTGGCGCAGGCGCCGTTGTTCCGTGGGCAGATCCTGCGCCTGGGCGCCCATGAACATGTGCTGCTGTATTCGATGCACCACATCATCTCCGATGGCTGGTCGATGGCGGTGCTGGTGGGGGAACTGGTGCAGCACTACGCCGCGCTCAAGCAGGGGCATGGCATCGATCTGCCGCCGCTGCCGGTGCAATACAGTGACTACGCCCAATGGCAGTTGGAGTTGGAACAGGCCGGGGTGTTGCAACAACAGGCCGGCTACTGGAAGGACGCCCTGGCCGGTCACCCTGGGCACCTGCTGCTACCGACAGACTTTGCGCGGCCGCCGATGCCGTCCTTCGAGGGCTCCAGCGAGTCATTCAGCGTGCCGCCGGCGTTGGGCGAGGCACTGAAAAGCCTGTCCGCACGCCAGGGTGTCACGCCTTACACCACGTTGTTGGCCGCATTCCAGGTGTTGCTGCATCGCCTGGGCGCCAGCGACGACGTGCTGGTGGGCGCCGATGTGGCGGGGCGTCAGCATGCCGAGCTGGAAGGCCTGATTGGTTTCTTCGTCAACATCCTGCCCCTGCGCTCGCGCTTCGACGCCCGGGCGCGCTTCAGCGATTTCCTCGCCGCGGCCCGGGAAACCTCCCTGAGTGCCTTCGAACACCAGGACCTGCCCCTGGACATGATCGCCGAAGCCAGCAACGTGCCGCGTCACAAGGGTTTCAACCCCTTGGTGCAAGTGCTGTTCGTGATGAACAACCTGCCGGTGCACAGCGCGGGCCTGGCGGACATTGCGGTGGAAATGGTGCCCAGCCTGGGCGGTTATTCCAAGTTCGATATGGCGCTGTTTATCGACGAAGACCACGGCCAGTGGCAGGGCACCTGGCAGTACGCCAATGACTTATTCAAACAAGAGCGCATCACCGAACTTGTGAGCGCCTGGATGGGAATTCTTCAACAGATTGTCATGGATCCAGACATCCGATTAGGGGACATCATCATGCCGTCGAATACCGCTGTTGCTCCTGCCGCACCTGCCAGCCCGAAGGCCGACAAGCTGGGCAAGTTCCTCAAGAAACCGTCGAGCCCGGTGGCCAGGGCCCCGCTGCCGGCGATGCGTGAATCGCTGTTGAACGCCGACCAGGTGTTCCCGTTGCTGATGGAACCCAACGACCCGGGGCTCGACCTGGTGACCTGGGTCCAGGCCAATCGCGCCCTGGTCGAAGAGAAGCTCGCGCGGCATGCGGGGATCCTGTTCCGTGGCTTCGCCATGCGTGACATCCACGACTTCGAGGCCTTTGCCGAAGCCGTCCAGCCGGGCCTGTATGGCCAGTACGGCGACTTGCCGAAGAAAGAGGGCGGCAAAAACACCTATCGCTCCACGCCTTACCCGGAAAAGAAAATGATCCTGTTCCATAACGAGAGCTCGCACCAGGATCGTTGGCCGCGCAAGCAGCTGTTTTTCTGTGAGCAACCGTCGCCCGTGGGCGGGGCCACGCCGGTGGTCGATTGCCGGCAGATGTACCTGCGTTTGCCGCAAGCGTTGCGCGATACCTTCGAAAGCAAGGGCCTGCTGTATGTGCGCACCTTCGCCGACAAGCTCGACGTGTCCTGGCAGCATTTTTTCAAGACCGAAGACCGCGCCCAGGTCGAGCAGCGTTGCGCGCTGGCTGGCATCCAGTGGACCTGGCTGGACAACGACGAACTGCAGATCCGCACCCCGTGCCCGGCGATCATCACCCACCCGGGCACCGGCGAGAAAACCTTCTTCAACCAGGTGCAACTGCACCATATCTACTGCCTGGACCCCGATGTGCGCGACGACTTGCTGGGCCTGTTCGGCCCCGAGCGGATGCCGCGCCACGTGTACTACGGCGACGGCAGCCCGATTGAAGACGCGGTGATGCAGCAACTGGGCGAACTCTACGAGGCCTGTGCGGTGCGCTTTGACTGGCGCAAGGGCGATGTGATCCTGCTGGACAACATGCTCGCCGCCCACGCCCGCGACCCCTTTGAAGGCCCACGCAAAATCGTCGTGGCCATGGGCGAAATGATCGAACGGCGCGACCTGGAAACGGTAGTGCCCTCCACACGTATGCAAACTGAAGGGACTGACGCATGAGTACGCTTAACGATGCAGGCCTGGCGCTGCTCGCCGAACAGCAGCAGCGGGTGCTGGACGCCCAGGGCGGCGCGAGCTGGGGCGACATTGCGCACCTGCTGTCTATCCAGATCAGCGGCGCGCTCGATGTGCCACGGCTGCAAGCGGCGTTTAGTGGATTGCGCCAGCGTCACACAGCGCTCGCGGCGCGTTTGGCGACCGCGCCCGGTTACCGTGGCCTGCGGCAGTTCTTTGATGCCGGGGCGGCGAATGGGGCACTGGCGGTGGATGAGTCCAGTAACACCGCGCAGGTCCTGGCGCTGTGGTGTCAGCGCCCGGTGAGCTTGGCGTCCGGAGTGTTTTTTGAGGGCCTGTTGCAGCGTATCGACACGCAGCACTGGCAACTGACCCTGGGCCTGGCGGGTTTTATCGGCGACCAGGCCAGCCTGGAAATTCTCTATCAAGACCTGTGCACAGCCTATGAGCAGGGCAGTTGCAGCGTGGACGAGGAACTGGGGCAGTTTGCCCAGTACCTGGAATGGCACGCAGAAGTGGTGCTTGACGAAGACGCGGATACCGCCAAGGCCTATTGGCAAACCTACCTGGCGGGCGCTGGCGCGCTGGCGCCGGACTTGCCGGGCCGCTACGCCAATACCGTGCAGGGCAAGGCCGTTGGGCAGTCCCTGAGTACCGACCTTGACCCGCGCGTGTTGGCGCGCCTGGGCCAGTTGGCGACCCAGCACGGCACCCAGGTGACCACGCTCTTGCAAGCCGCCTGGTGGGTGCTGCTGGCGCGGATCAGCGGGCGCGAAGGGTTTGTCGCAGGCCTGCGGCATGACGCGCGCGCGGACTATGAGTTCTTCGCGCCGACCGTGGGCCTGTTGCAAAGAACCCTGGCGCTGCACCTCGACCTGGCGCCGACGGCCTCGTTCAGCAGCGTCCTGGCGCAGTTGGCGGGGGTGCTGGACAGCCATGGCACCTGGCAGGAATATGCGCCGCTCGACGCTGGCCTGCCGCTGACCCATGGCTTTGGCGTGCGCCGCCAGCCGGCAGCGCGCGCAGTGGGGGCATGCACTTGGAGTGGCGCCTACAGTGCTGATCTGCGGCCGCTGTTTGAACTGGCGCTGAATGTCGATGTGGAGGAGGGCGGCGCGGTTACCGGGCTGTCGCTGGACTATGCCGCCGCCGTGTACAGCCAGGCATCGATGCACACGCTGCTGGCGCAGTATCAAGTGCTGCTGGCCAGTGTGCTGGAGCAGCCGGACGCGGCCATCGCTACCTTGAGCCTGTTGGGGGAAGCGGAGCGCCAACGCTTGCTGGCATTCAATCCTGCGACCCAAGTGCTGGAAGAGCGGGTGCTGTTGCCCGAGCATATTCTCAATTGGGCCGAAATCACCCCGGATGCGCTGGCGTTGGTGGCGGGTGGGCAATCGTTGAGCTATGCCGGGCTGGACGCCGGTGTGCGCCAACTGGCCGGCCGTCTGCGCCAGCACGGCGTTACTGCGGGCGGTATCGTCGCCCTGGCGTTGCCGCGCGGCGTGGCCCAGGTGCTGACCATTCTTGCCACCTGGCGCACAGGGGCCGCCTACCTGCCGCTGGACCCCAGCTGGCCCGCGGCCCGCCAGGCCCAACTGGTGGCGCAGGCCGGCGCGCAACTGCTGGTCACCCAGGGCGCGGCGCCGGATGGATTGGGCTGTGCGGTGCTGGATCTCGATCAACCGGTGCAGCAGCCGTTGCCGGAAGGGCCGAGCGCGAACCTGCAAGGCCAGGACGCGGCCTATGTGCTGTTTACCTCCGGCACCACCGGTGTACCCAAGGGCGTGGTGGTTGAGCATCGGCAATTGCTCAACTATGTCGCGGGTGTCAGCGGTGAGCTGGACCTGGCCGCCTGCCGGCACTTCGCTCAGGGCTCAACCGTCGCCGCAGACCTGGGCAATACCAGCCTGTTTGGCGCGTTGTACAACGGCGCCACCTTGCATATCGCTGATGAAGCCACGATGCAGGATCCGCAGGCGTTTGCAGCGTTTATCCAGACCCAGGGCATCGACTGTCTGAAAATCGTCCCGTCCCATCTTGCGGCCTTGCTCGAAGCACCGCAGCCGACAGTACCGGCGACCCTGATCCTCGGCGGCGAGGCCATCGGCCAGGGGTTGGTTGCGCGCATCTTCAACCTGCGCGCCGATTGCCGCCTGTTCAATCACTACGGCCCCACCGAAACCACCGTCGGCGTCGCCGTGCATGGGATCAGCCCGGACGACTTGCAGCAGATGGCGATTGCCCTGACTCGGGTGCTGCCAAACAACCAGTTGTACATCCTCAACGAGGACCAGCAACTGGTGGCCAGCGGTGAACTGGGTGAGCTGTATATCGGCGGCCAGCAATTGTGCCGAGGCTACCTGAATGACCCGGTGCAGACCGATGCCGCGTTTATCAGCAGTCCGTTCGTCCCTGGCGAGCGCCTGTACCGTAGCGGCGACCTGGCCCGTTACCTGCCCCAAGGCGGCATCGCCCTGTATGGCCGGCGCGACCACCAGGTGAAGGTGCGCGGGTTCCGTATCGAACTGGCAGAGATCGAACAACACCTGCTGCGTGCCCCAGGAGTGAGTGAAGCCGTGGTGCTGCTGGCGCAGGATGAGCCGGTAGCCTTTGTACTGCCGAGGCAGGACGCGCCAGCGCACTGGCTGCAAACCCTCAAGCAGCACATGGCCGAGCACTTGCCGGCGGTGATGGTGCCGCGTCAGTACCAAGTGGTGCAGCACATGCCCCGCCTGGGCAATGGCAAAGTCGATCGCCAGGCCTTGCAGCGCCTGGAGCCCATCGATGAAGACGACAACTTCGCCGAACCCCAGGACGCCCTCGAAGCCTTGCTGGCCAGCCGCATGGCCCAGTTGCTGGGTCGTGACCGCCTGGGCCGCGACCGCGACTTTTTTGCCGCCGGTGGCCATTCGCTGCTGGTGATCAAGCTGGTGGCGGGGATTCGCAAACTGCTGCACTGCGAAGTCCATCCCGGCATCGTGTTCGACCACCCAAGCCCCGGCGAGCTGGCCCAGGCCCTGCGCGCCCAGGAAGACAGCCCTGGCCAACTGGAGAAACTGGCCCAGGCACGTTTGCGCCTGGATGCATTGAGCCCAGAGGAGAAGGCCGCGTTGCTGGAGAAGGCGCGCCAACAGGCGGCAGTGCAGAGCTGAGACGGTTGCGGGCGCTGGCGGTCAGTCAGCGCCCGCACGTTTTATGCTGTTGCGAACGATTCTCATAAATTGTAGTCTAGCGCCCCCTATGTGTGCCCTGCACACGGATGCCCATGGAGTGTGCGTTGGATAATCTGGATCGGTTGTTTCGCCTCTATCATCGCGAACTGCAGCAGATTGCCTACCGTCGGCTGGGCGACCGGGAAATGGCGGCCGACCTCATGCAGGACGCGTTTGTGCGCTACGTCGGCCTGGACCGGCAGCAGCGCACCCATACCATCACCAATCCGCGCTTTTTCCTGATTCGCGTATTGCGCAACCTGATCATCGACCTGGGCCGCAGCCGCACACGGCGCGGGCCGATGGACTCGCTGGAGGATGTGCAACACGAGTTGCTCGACCCATGCCCGGGCCCTGCGGCACTGGTGGAAATGCGCCAGCAATTGCAGCTGTTGCAGCAGGCGTTGGGAGAATTGTCCGAGAACAGCCGCCAGGCCTTGCTGCTCAACCGCCTCGACGGCTTGGGCCATGCGGCGATTGCCAAGCAACTCGGGGTGTCTCCCAGTATGGTCAGCAAATACATCATGAGCGCGGTGCTGCATTGCGCCCGGCGTCTTGGGATGACCGAGTGACACTGGAAAAACCTTCACCATTGCTGACCGAGCAGGCGTTGCAGTGGCTGGTCGACCTGCATTCGGGCAGCCCCGAGGCACCGACCTGGGACGCCTACCTGCAGTGGTGCGAAACCTCGCCCGAACACCAGCGTGCCGCCCATGCGGCGGAACGACTGTGGGAGAGCCTGGGCAGCGCACTGGAGCGCCCACCTGGATCGTCACGCCGCTTGTTGCAACTGGGGCTGGTCGTCGCATTGAGCCTGGCGGGCGGCTTGTCCTGGCAGGCGGAGCAACACGGCTGGATGGCGGACCAGGTGACCGGCCTGGGTGAGCACCGCCGCGTCACACTGGACGACGGCTCACACCTGGAACTGGCGCCGCGCACCCGGGTGGATATCGACATGCAAGGTGGTCGCCGGGTGCTGCATCTGTATACCGGCGAACTGTTCGTCCAGGTCGCCCCCGATACCCAACGCCCCTTCGAAGTACGCGCCGGGCGCGGCAGCCTGCGCGCGCTGGGCACTGGCTTCGACGTGCGACGCGAGGGCGAGCAGGTGCGGATGGTCGTCACCGAACACACGGTGCGCGTGACATTGGACGGCGACCCGCAGACCACCGATGTCGAGGCCGGACAGGCCGTGCAATACGGCCCGGACGGCCACGCGCGCACCCAGCCGGTCGATGTCGGCACCGCCACGGCCTGGCGCCGCGACAAACTGGTGTTCAACCGCCAACCCCTGGGCGAGGTGCTGGAGCAACTGGGCCGCTACCATCGCGGCGTGATCTGGGTCCGCGACAACAGCCTGCGCGACCTGCCCGTGACCGGCATCATCGCCACCGACGATACCGACGCCCAACTCAAACTGCTGCAACGCACCCTGCCACTGCGGGTGCGCCTGCTGCCGTGGCTGACCGTGATCGAGCGCGACGACTCGCGCCGACAGTAACCCTGTGTGCAAAAAATACGCTGGCCGCCGCTGTCGGGTTTCAGAAGGCTGACGTCTTTCCTGTTGAGATTGATTTTTATTTGGCTAATTTCAGCAAGGGGAGCGTTATGCAGCATCTGATCAGGCACACCGCCTTGAGCCTGGCACTAGCCACGGCCAGTGCCGTGGGAATAAGCCTGCCGGCACAGGCGGCGCAGCAGCAGAAGACCGACAACCGGGCCTACGATATCGAAGCCGGTCAACTTGACCAGGTACTGACGCGCTTTGCCGAGCAATCCGGGTTGCGGTTGATGGTCGTCAGCGAGTGGGTGGCGGGTCAGCAGTCGCAAGGGTTGAAGGGGAACTACCCGGTGCAGGAGGGGCTTGACCGGTTGTTGCTGAACAGCGGCCTGGTCGCCCGGCTCAGTGATGATGTGATCTTGATTGAAAAGGCCCCGGTGCAGGGAGGGGCGGTGGAGTTGGGGGCTACCACGATTCAGGGGCAGGGGATGGGGGAGATGACGGAGAATTCGGGGTCGTACACTACCGGCCTGACCAGTATCGGCTCGAAGACTCCGACCAGCCTGCGACAGACGCCGCAGTCGGTGTCGGTGGTGACTGCGAAGGTTATTGAAGAAAAGCGCATGACCGACCTGGCCGAAGCGATGAAAACCACGCCAGGCATTACGGTCACCAACAATAACTTCCGGTTGTCAGACTTCTCCTCTCGAGGCTTCAACATCGAGAACATTCAAATCGACGGTGCCGCTCCCATGGCCCTGGGTACCACGTCGGGAAGTTTCTATTCCAACAAGAGCTACGACCTGGTGGAGTATGACCACGTTGAAGTCTTGCGGGGTGCGTCCGGGTTGTTCGGCGGTACAGGCGATCCAGGCGGCATGATCAACCTGGTACGCAAGCGCCCGTTGGATGCCTACCAGTTAAAGATCGATGTCTCGGCGGGGAGTTGGGACAACTACCGCACGCAGATGGATGTCACCGGACCTTTGGGGTTTGACGGCAAGCTGCGTGGGCGCATGGTGGCGGCCTATACGGATCGCCAATACATGGCTGATGATCGCGCCCTGGAAAAGCCGATTTTCTACGGGGTGTTGGAAGCGGATATCACGGATGACACACGACTGACCCTGGGTGGGCGTTCTGAGCGCATCCACGAGACGGGTTCAGGTACGGGCTTGCCGCGTTACCTTGATGGCCGGGATCTAGGACTTTCGCGAAGCGCCAGCCTGACACAGAACTGGGCGTACCTGGATGGTCGATCCCAGGAAATCTTTGGCAAGATCGATCATGAGTTCAACGAGAACTGGAAGGGGAACGTTTCCTATACCCAGACCCTGGATTCAGGGTTTTCCAAAAGCGCGTTCTCATTTGGCGCGGTTGATCCTGCGACCATGACAGGGCCCAATACCGGGGGCTCTAATAACAAATATCGTAGCGATCAAAAGCTGTTTGATGTGAATCTCGCCGGCAAATTCGAGGCAATGGGGTTGCAGCACGAACTCCTTGTGGGGATGGATCACCAGAAGATCACCAGTTCATGGGCGGGGACTGCCCAGGCCACTGGGTCGGGTGTGCCAATCGATGTCTTTAACCCAGCACCATGGCCACAGCCCGACACCGACAAAGATTTTTTCCACCGTTTTAGCCCTAACACCCAAGTGCAGTACGGCCTGTATTCCACCCTGCGTTTGCAATTGGCCGCGCCGTTGCACCTGATTGTCGGTGCTCGTGCGCAACGTTATAAATTCGATCAACTCTATCGTTCCCGCGACAAGGGGGTCTGGGGTACTGATTCAGATGTTTCTGTTCGCGAACCCACGAAGGTGGTGCCATACGGCGGCATCGTCTATGACCTCACGGATGAATGGTCGACATACGCCAGTTATTCCGAGATTTTCAAACCACAGCAAACCAAACTGATGGGGCCGTATCCAGGCAGCCCTATCGAGTCCATGACGGGCAAGACCTATGAAACGGGGGTCAAGGGAGAACTGTGGGGCGGGGCTGTCAATACGTCGTTTGCGCTTTACTACACCAGCCGTAAAAACGAGGCAGTACTTGATCCTCGCTACGAAGCGTCCAGTGTGCTGCACGGCGGTAACTGCTGCTACCTACCTCAAGGCGAGGTAACCAGCAAGGGTGTTGATATGGAGTTCACCGGCGAAGTATTGCCGGACTGGAACGTACTGGCCGGTTACACCTATAACCACAACCGCAATCGCACTCAAGCCAAAGTGTTCAGCAGTGTGACACCCAAGCATCAGGTCAAACTCTGGTCTACCTACCGTCTGCCAGGCGTATTCAATGACCTGAAGGTGGGCGGCGGCGTGAATCTACAGAGTGCTACGGATGTCAGCGGGACAACCTGGTTTACCCCTCAAAAGCGGTATTACGATTTTAAATACAGCCAGTCCGGATACGCCGTCTGGGACGCCATGGCCGAGTATCAGTTGGATGAGAACTGGAGCGTGCTTTACAACATCAATAACCTGTTCGACAAGCATTACTACAGCAAACTGGGGACACCGTCCTCGGGCAACTGGTATGGCGATGAACGCAACCACATGGTGACCTTGCGCGGTACTTTCTGGTAAGTCACAGATAAAAATGAACCCGCGTGATTGCGGGTTTTTTAATGAGCGCATGCCAGCCTTGGCCGCCTGTGATGGTTCGTCATGAGCGCAGTTTCTGGCGAAAAATAAATACATATCGCCACTGTCGGTGTTCAGAAGGCTGACGTCTTTCCTGTTGAGATTGATTTTTATTTGGCTGATTTCAGCAGGGGGAGCGTTATGCAGCATCTGATCAGGCACACCGCCTTGAGCCTGGCACTAGCCACGGCCAGTGCCGTGGGAATAAGCCTGCCGGCACAGGCGGCGCAGCAGCAGAAGACCGACAACCGGGCCTACGATATCGAAGCCGGTCAACTTGACCAGGTACTGACGCGCTTTGCCGAGCAATCCGGGTTGCGGTTGATGGTCGTCAGCGAGTGGGTGGCGGGTCAGCAGTCGCAAGGGTTGAAGGGGAACTACCCGGTGCAGCAGGGGCTTGACCGGTTGTTGCTGAACAGCGGCTTGGTCGCCCGGCTCAGTGATGATGTGATCTTGATTGAAAAGGCCCCGGTGCAGGGAGGGGCGGTGGAGTTGGGGGCTACCACGATTCAGGGGCAGGGGATGGGGGAGATGACGGAGAATTCGGGGTCGTACACCACCGGACTTGTCAGCGCCGGTTCAAAAACGCCTACCAGTCTGAGGGACACACCGCAGTCGGTGTCTGTCATCACCCAGCAGGTCCTGCAAGACCGGCGTATTGTTGATCTGTCCGATGCCATGCGGCGCACGCCGGGCATCACCGTCAAAAACGCCAACTACCGCCTGCCGCAGTTCATTTCTCGTGGTTTCCGTATCGATAACATCCAGATTGATGGCGCCTCGCCGATGGATATCGGCTCTGGTATCGGTACCTTCTACGCCAACAAAACCTATGACATGGCTGAGTTCGACCATATCGAAGTGTTGAAGGGAGCATCCGGCCTGTTCGGTGGGACTGGTGATCCGGGTGGCATCATCAACGCCGTGCGTAAACGTCCGCTGGACTACTTCCAGCTCAAGTTCAATACATCGGCAGGTTCCTGGGACAACTACCGTACTGAAGTCGACGTGACGGGGCCAATGGCCTTTGACGGTAAATTGCGTGGGCGTGTGGTGGTCGCCAACACCGATCGCCAGTACTTCATGGATAACCGTAGCACCGAGAAACCTTTCATTTACGGCGTGTTGGAGGCTGATGTAACAGACACGGCGCGGGTTACCGTCGGGGGGCGCTACGAGAAAATTCATGAAAATGGCACCGGCGACGGTTTGCCGCGCTTCAGCACCGGGCAGGACTTGAAGCTCAGTCGCCGCACTTGGTACTCGCCGAACTGGGCCTATGGCGATAACAGCTCCCAGGAAATCTTTGCCAAGTACGACCAGGAATTGGCTGACGACTGGAAGTTGAACGTTTCCTTGACCAATACCTTCGATAAATCCGAGACCAAAGGTGCATTCCTGTGGGGCTCTCCTGATCCGGTAACGCTTGAAGGCGCTACCTGGGGAGGGAGTTACATTAAAAGCTGGAGTGAGCAGACGCTGTTCGATGCCAACGTTTCCGGAAAATTTACGGCGTTCAATCGTGAGCATGAACTGCTGATTGGTGCTGATGCGCAGAAGGTGACCAGCCGCTGGCGCTCAACGAAAGCTATGCAGGGCTTCTATCCTATTGATGTCTACAATCCAGACCTCACACCTCTGCCTTCTGACAGCATTGGCAACAAGCTTGAGCGTGATTACAGCCCCAATACCCGTAAGCAGTATGGTCTGTACTCGACCTTGCGTTTACAACTGACAGATCCACTCAAGTTGATCATCGGGGCCAGGGTGCAGCGCTATAAGTTCGAACAGACCTACATGGCCGTAAAGGCTGATACAGGTGCATGGGGCATTGAGTCCCAGAGCAATCATCGTGAACCGACTAAGTTGGTTCCCTTCGGTGGTTTGGTTTACGCCCTCGATGATGAATGGTCGGCGTACGCCAGCTATTCGGAAATCTTCAAGCCCCAGGCCCAGCAACTGCAAGGTCCAAGTACTTCTGGAAAAGTCCTGGAACCCATGGTTGGCAAGACCTACGAAACCGGCATTAAGGGGGAACTCTACGGCTCAACGTTGAACGTTTCGGCTGCGCTGTTCTATACCAAGCGGGAGAAAGAGGCGATTCAAGATCCTCGGTTCGTGGCTGAGTCAGTTCTGTATGGCGGTAGTTGCTGTTATCTGGCCCAGGGCGAAATCGTCAGCAAGGGTCTTGAGCTTGAAGCCAGTGGTGAGGTGTTGCCTGGGTGGATGGTGATGGGCGGCTACACCTTGAATCTCACAGACAATGGTACCAAGGACACTTTCCTCACTACGGTTACACCCAAGCATTTGGCGAAGTTGTGGACCGTTTACACACTGCCTGATCGTCTTTCTGACTGGAAAGTAGGTGGTGGTGTCAACATTCAGAGTGCCAGCTACGCCAGCGGAACATCTTATAGGGTTAGAAAGAACCAAACAGGTGACGGGTATGATGCGTACGATGAAAAGCCTTTTGATATGGCCCAGGGCGGCTACGCCGTATGGGACGCCATGGTCGAATACAAAGTCGATGAAAACTGGACCGTTGCCCTCAACGGCAACAACCTGTTTGACCGCAAGTACTTCGAGACTCTGAAGACTTCCGAGTATGGCAATTACTACGGTGAACCGCGCAACTACATGCTGACTGTGCGGGGTACGTTCTAGGCTGTCCCTATCGTCGTAGAAAATCACCTCACCTGAGGTGATTTTTTTTACGTGCGCTAAGCTCGCCAATGATTTAGAGGTGAGCGCTCCACTGCGTGGCTGACAAGAAGCGGTGTGGACCTAAGGCAAAGGTTTTGCGACTGTTACAAAGTGATTGAGAATCCTTCTAAATTATTTTTATCCCAAACGTTCATTAATGGCTCGACACCGATTCAAGCCAAAACCGTCCCTCTGCAACAGGGAGTGGAGTCCGGACGGTTTAACTAAATTCAGGTCATTCCGCCTCAAGAGTGGGAGGCCTTCGACATTAATGACATATCTGGGGCTTAACCAAACAATGAAACGCGAGAGTAAAAGGTTCAGGCAAAAACTCTTCAATGCTCCCCTCTCTTCCTGCCGCAGTTGCGTGTCGGTAGCGCTCCTTGGGTTGGCTCTCAGTGTCTGCGGCGTGGCTTTCGCCCAGCCCATACAGGTGAATGTGCCAGCCCAGTCGCTGGACAAGGCCCTGACCGAGCTGGGTAAGCAGACCGGCCTGCAAGTGCTTTTCGGGCCGGATATGGTTGCGGGCAAGAAGTCCACCGCCGTCAAAGGCACCCTGGAGCCCGAGGCAGCTCTTGAAACATTGCTCAAAGGCGCGGGCCTGACTTTCCGGATTGAAAACAATACCGTCATCCTCGGCCCCGAAAATAGTACGAGTTCAACTCTTGAGCTGGGCGCCACTACCATCCAGGGCCAGGGCATGGGAGAGATGACGGAGAACTCCGGCTCCTACACCACCGGCTTGACCAGTATCGGCTCGAAAACCCCGACCAGTCTGCGGCAGACGCCACAGTCGGTGTCGGTGGTGACGTCACAGGCGATTCAGGACACGAGAGCAGTGGACCTGAACGACGCGTTGAAGCTAGCACCCGGGATCACCTTGCAAAAAACCAGCGTGCGTACATCAGACTTTTTCTCTCGCGGCTTCATGATCCAGAACATCCAGATCGACGGCGCCGCGCCTATGGCTTTGGGTAACTCCTCAGGGAGTTTTTACTCCAACAAAAACTACGACCTGGTGGAGTTTGACCACGTTGAGGTTCTGCGTGGTGCTTCCGGTTTGTTCGGCGGTACGGGCGACCCAGGTGGCATGATTAACCTTGTGCGTAAGCGTCCGTTGGATGCCTACCAGTTGAAGATCGACACCTCGGCGGGCTCTTGGGATCGTTACCGTACCCAGCTTGATGTCACGGGGCCGCTGGGGTTTGACGGCAAGTTACGCGGGCGTTTGGTCACGGCCTACAGCAAAAACGGTTCTTTCCAGGATCATGTGAGCGACGAAAAACCCACGGTTTACGGAGTCTTGGAAGCTGACATCCTGCCCAGCACACGGCTGACCTTCGGTGGCCGCTCCGAGCGTATTCATGTGAATGGCTCCGGTGTAGGCTTGCCTCGCTACAGCAACGGCAAAGACCTGGGTCTATCCCGGCGTACCAGCCTCACGCAGGGTTGGGCCTACCAGGATGGACGCTCGCAGGAATTGTTTGCCAAGATTGACCACGAACTCAACGATGACTGGAAGATAAACGCGACTTACACCAAGACCCTTGAGTCTGGACTCTCAAAAAGTGCTTTTGCTCTTAACGGCGTAAACCCGGTCACTGGCAAAGGTACTTACTGGCAGGGGAATACTACTGCCTATCGCAGCGAACAGGGGTCGGCAGATATTAACTTGTCGGGCAAGTTCGATGCGTTTGGTTTACGCCATGAGTTTTTGCTCGGCATGGACCATCAGAAGATCAACAGTCGCTGGCGCGGCACCCAGCGAAGTTTAGGCGCGCTTGGTGAAGTGGACGTGTTTGATCCAGATACTACTCCCTGGCCTCAACCGCCGACGCGTAAAGACTACTTCCGGGACTACAACCCCAACTCCCAAGTCCAATATGGTCTGTATTCGACCCTACGGCTGCAACTGGCCGAGCCGCTGCATTTGATTGTGGGAGCGCGTGCCCAACGCTTCAAGTTCGACCAACTCTATACGGCGGATTGGGCCGAGGTGGGGAATTGGGAGGTTGAATCAGACGTGTCGACGCGGGAATCGACCAAGGTCACACCTTATGGTGGTCTGGTCTACGACCTGACAGATGAGTGGTCGACCTACGTCAGTTACTCTGAGCAGTATCGCCCTCAGCAGCAAAAAATGCAGGGGCCGAAACCGGGCTCGGCCATCGAGGCGATGGAGGGTCGCACCTATGAAACCGGGCTCAAGGGCGAACTGTTTGGCGGAGCAGTAAATACCTCCTTCGCGATTTACTACACCGAACGGGAAAATGAGGCTGTAGAAGATCCCCGTTATCCACTGAGCCAGGTGCAGTTTGGTGGCAACTGCTGCTATTTGCCGCAAGGTAAAGTCATCAGCAAAGGTTTCGACATGGAGATATCGGGTGAAGTGATGCCCGACTGGATGTTGATTGCTGGTTATACCTATAACAACAACCAGAACCGTACCAAAAACTCCACATTCAGCACCATTACCCCCAAGCACATGGTCAAGCTCTGGAGCACCTACCGTCTGCCGGGAGTGTTCAACGATGTGAAACTGGGGGGTGGGGTTAATTTGCAGAGTGCGACTTTCGTCAGTGGCACTGCGGGAGTGATAGGCAGCGACGGTAAACCCGTTCAGGACGGAAACGGTAACAACCTGTCGATTCCTTTCGACTACAAACAATCGGGTTACGCTGTGTGGAATGCCATGGCTGAATATCGTCTGGATGAAAACTGGACGGTGGCCTACAACCTCAATAACGTGTTCGATAAAACCTATTATTCGACCGTCGGAACTTCGACCACAGGTAACTGGTACGGCGATCCCCGTAATCACATGCTGACCCTGCGCGGTACCTTCTGGTAAGCGCAGTTTGAAGAGAAAAAGGGACATCGTGAGATGTCCCTTTCTTTGTCTGACGGAAAAGACCGCATATTCAGGCGGTATGCACTTCCAACCAACCCTCGACTGCCACATAAATCCCGCCAATGTCCGCACTGATCCCCGACATCCGCAGGAAGTCATGGGTCAACCCACCCTGAGTCAACAAAGTAACGTCAGTTCCGGTATCGCGAAGCAGCTGGGCATATTCAAGTCCTTCGTCATACAACGGATCGTACTCGGCCAGGCTGACGTAGGCCGGTGCAAGAGGACCGAGGTCTTTTGCCAACAACGGTGATGTGCGCCAGTCACCGCGTTGCTCAGCGTCGGGAGTGTAATGTCGATAGAACCACTGCAAGGTATCGCTTTCCAGCAGGTAGCCTTCGGCATACAGCTGGTGGGAAGGGCGCGTACGCTGAGTGTCGGCCACCGGGTAAAACAGCAACTGGGTCTTGGGCTTTAGCGCAAGGTGTTCGGGTGTCTGCACGGCGCTGATGGCCAGTACCGTGGCCAGGGTGGCGCCGGCACTGTCGCCGGCGACACTGACATTGTCCGGGTCCAGATTCAGGGAGTGCGCCTCGCGAGCCAGCCAGTTGGCGCAATCCAGGGCATCGTTGACGGCCGCGGGGAACGGATGCTCCGGAGCCAGCCGATAAGCCGGGGCCAGGACGGCATGGCGTCCGCTTGATGCTAGGCGGCGGCAAATCGAGTCATGGGAGTCAAGGCTGCCGACCACGTAGCCGCCGCCGTGGAAATACAGAATGCTCGGTTGTGAAGGTTGGGCATGATGTGCCGAGCGATATAGCCGGGCTTCTATCTTTGCGCCGTCGCGTGTCGGAATGTGCAAGGTTGTAATCGTCAGGCTGGCGGGCGGCGAAGGGTCGAGGATCTGCGAGCTCAACTCGAACTCCTGCCGTGCCTGACTCACACTCAAGGCATGCATGGGCTGACTCTTGCCACTCAGGCGACCCATTTCAGCCAACTCCAGAAAACCTTCGAGATCGGGGTCCAGGGGCATTACGTGTTCCTTATTGATTCAATACAGTGCCGCCCCTGTGCAGGGGCGGCGTTGGGTTCAGTTGGTCACGGCTTCGTTTTGCGGCAGTTGCTGCAGCAGGTCATGGAGCCAGTCCGGGTGTTTCAGGATGTCGTAGTGACCAGCGGCAATCAGTTCGTCGCTCAGTGCACCAGGCACTGGGCTGATGAAGTCCGCTTGCGGCGTGCTGGCCCACCAACAATGAGGACGGCAGCCGGTATCTGGCAGGACCTGCAATTGTTCGGACAACGCCTTGAGTTTCATCGCCACGATAAACGTATGGGCCAATTCTTCGGTGCTGATGCTGCTGTATGCCGAGTCGCCAGCGACATTGCTTTGCACCGATGCGATCAACTGTTCCAGGCGCGCAATGTCGCTGCCCGCCGGAATTTCAATCGCCGGCAAACGCCCGACAGCCACATCGAAGATGACTGCGAGGAAACCGCGCAAGTCATCGCTCCAGTCGTCCTCAGGCTGCGCCTGTTCTGCAGTCGGGGTGAAGGCATCGACCAACCCCACGAACTCCACGACTTGGCCCTGGCTTTCCAGCTCCTGCGCCACCAGTAACGCCAATGGGCCACCGAGGGACCAGCCCAACAGGTGGTATGGGCCATCGGCCTGTTTCTGCCGGATGTACTGGGCGTAGTCAATGGCCATGGCCTGCAAGGATTCATCCTCCCAATCGCGGTCCAGCAGCATTCGGCACTGCAGGCCATAAACACTGCGCTGGCCGTCCAGACGCCGGGCCAGGGGCTCGTAGTCGAACACCGTGCCGAAACCGGCGTGCAGGCAGAACAGCGGCGCAGCATTGGCCACACGATTGTTGAGCAGCAACAGCGGGTCGAGGTTCTGCTCGCTCGGGGTGTAGCCCGACAGTTCGGCAATGGTCGGTTTGCCCATCATGTCGCGCAGCTTGAGGCCCAGCCCCAGTTCCGGTTGACTACGCACTTTGGACAACACTTTAAGCACTCGTAGCGAGTCGCCGCCCAGCTCGAAGAAGTTGTCGGTGACCCCGACTTGCTCTACCTCCAACACCTCTTGCCAGATCGCTGCCAAGGCTTTTTCCAGCGCGTTGCGCGGGGCGATGAACTGGCGTCCCTTGAAGTCCGGGTCGGGCAGGGCCTGGCGATCTAGTTTGCCGTTCGGGTTGAGTGGCAAGCACTCCAGCACGAGGATTTGCACAGGCACCATATAGTCCGGCAGATCCTGTTGCAGTTCGCCACGCAGGCGCTCACCGAGGCCGGCCACGTCGCAGGCGACCACGTAGCCGATCAGTTGTTTGCCACCGGCAGTTTCCCGGGCAACCACTACAGCGTCCTGAACATCTGAAAGTTCGCGTAGACGTGCTTCGATCTCTCCCAGTTCAATGCGGAAGCCACGGATTTTTACCTGATTGTCCAAGCGCCCGAGATAATCAATCACCCCGTCCGCACGCTGGCGCACCAGGTCGCCTGTGCGGTACAGGCGTGCGCCGGTACTGGAAAACGGGTCGGCGACAAAACGCTCGGCGCTCAATCCGGGGCGCTGGTGATAACCGCGCGCCACACCTTCGCCGCCGATATACAACTCACCGGCCACACCCTCTGGCACAACATTGAGGGCATCATCCAGTACGTAGAGAGTACGTTCGCCGACACGCTCGCCGATCGGCGCATAAACCGCGCCACACACGGCGTCTACCGGGACTTTCCACAGCAGTGGGGTCACCACGGTTTCAGTTGGCCCATAACCGTTGGTCAAGTACTGCGGTTTGAGGGCGCGCTTGACCAGTTCGAAGTTGGCGTCGGCCACCGCATCTCCGCCAAAGCAGTAGATGCGTACCGGTGGCGGCGCCTGGTCCTGAGTCTGGGCGAACTCGGCGAGTTGCTGCAGATAGGCCGGCGGGAAGCAGGCGATGCTGATGGCATGCTGGTGCAGCGCGTGCCAGGTTTCTTCCGCGGTCCACAGGCGATTGTCGCGTACCACCAGGCGAGCACCGCTGGCCAACGTCGAGAGCCAGCGCTCCTGAGCACCGTCGAAGGCGAACGACATAAACAGTAACTCGCGGGTGCTTGCGTCCATGTCGTAGCGCCGGGCGATGGCCTGGCAATGCATGCGGATCTGCCCGTGGCTGACTGCTACGCCCTTGGGTTTGCCAGTGGAACCGGAGGTGTAGATCAGATAGGCAAGGTTGTCATCCAGTACAGCGCTGGCAGGGCAATGGTCGAGCTGACTGTCCAGGCTCAGGCCGTCGAGCGCGATCAGTGCCGGCGCCCACGGTTGATTGAAGCGCGAATGCAGGCTTTCGTGGGTAATCAACAAACTCATGGCCGAATCTTCGACGATCCACTGCACGCGCTCCTGGGGATAGTCGATGTCCAGCGGCACATAGGCACCTCCGGTTTTCATGACCGCGTAGAACGCGACGATGACGTCAACTGAGCGCTCCAAGGCAATCCCGACAAAACTTTCCGGGCCTATTCCTTGGGCGATCAGGTAATGGGCCAGGCGGTTGGCGCGGAACTCCAGTTGCCCATAGGTCAACTGAGCTTCGGCACATACCACTGCGACGGCGTCTGGTGTGGCTGCTGCGTGGCTTCGGATGACCTCGGCCAGCAACGGCGCCGTTTCCTGCAAAGGGGCCAGTATGTTGCGTTGGTTGAGGCGTTGCTGCTCGTTGTTGCTGAGCATGGCCAGGCTGCCGAGGGTTGCATCGGGGGTGTCGAGCATGGCGCACAGCAAGGTTTCGAAGCTTGTGCGGATTTGCTCGGTCGCTTCTGGGGTGAAGCGGTTGCGCAGGTACATGAACTCGATGGTTAGGGTATTGCCCAGACGGACCTCCAGGTCCATGGCAAAGTTGGTTACTCCTCGCGCTTTCACATCACCGAAGGTCAGTTGCTGCTGTTCAGTATCATGGAGTCGCTCATCCAGGGGAAAGTTTTCAAAGACGATGATGCTGTCAAACAATGATTGCCCACCCTGGCCAGACCAGCGCTGCACATCTGCCAAAGAGGCATGCTCATAGTCGCGCACCTCAATGTTGTAGGTCTGTAGCGCCTGTAGCCATTGACCCAGGAGCATTTCTGGTTCTGGTGTCTGGATGATCGGCAATGTATTGATAAACAACCCCAGTATGGAGTCCGACCCCGGCAGGGTGGCGGGGCGACCGGCCACTGTGGCACCGAAGCACACGGTCGCGTGACCGGTATAGCGTTGCAGCAGCAACAGCCACGCGGCCTGGATCAACGTGTTGGGGGTCACACGCCAGCGTTGGGCCTGCTCACGCAAGCGCTGGGTCGGTTCCTTGGTCCAGTTGAGGTACAGCGCTTCGTGCCCTGGAAGCTGCTGCCCCGGGCGTGGAGCAATGCCGGTGGCCAAGGTTGTTGCACCGCTGAACCCTTGTAGCTTGTCTTTCCAGAACTGTTCGACGTCAGTCTTCGACTGGTTTTTAAGCCAGACGATGTAGTCCCGATAACTTTCAGGCGGGGTGCTCGGTGCTTGACCCAGATAGGTTTGCAGTACTTCACCCAGCAGACGTGAACTGGACCAGCCATCCATCAGGATGTGGTGGCTGTTCCAGATCAGATGAACCTTGTTGCCCGCAAGCTTGACCAGCGTTACGCGCATCAACGGCGCCTGAAGTAGATCAAAGCCTTGGGCGTAGTCCTCTGCAACCAGTGCTTTTATGCGTTCGGATGTGACAGGCGTGTCTTGCCAGTCGAGTACCTGTGTTGCCAGAAGTGCGTGGGTATAGACCACCTGCAAGGGTTCGGCGAGTTGGTTTGAGTTCCAGAACCCTGTTCGCAGGGTTGGGTGGCGTTTGATAACACTGTCCCATGCGCAGATGAATCGCTCGACGTGCAGGCCGTCTACTTCAACATCCATTTGATTGATGTAGACCGCAGCTTCAGTGTCCTCCAGCGTGTGGAAGAGCATTCCCTGCTGCATTGGCGACAGGGGGTAAATATCTTCGACCAGGTGGGCTGCGATGGGCAGACTGTCCAACTGGGCCTGTGTCAGGCTACACAGTGGGAAGTCAGACGGGCTAAGGCCTGCGCTGTCTGGGCG
The DNA here is from genome assembly GCF_012985525.1 of Pseudomonas sp. WS 5059. Taxonomy (NCBI): domain Bacteria; kingdom Pseudomonadati; phylum Pseudomonadota; class Gammaproteobacteria; order Pseudomonadales; family Pseudomonadaceae; genus Pseudomonas; species Pseudomonas sp. WS 5059. The sequence continues at coordinate 90,243 of NZ_JAAQWO010000011.1, forward strand.
AGTGCAATGCACAATCATCGCTTGTAGCTCGTTGAAGTATTCCTGAGCCAATCGCTCAACGCTGGTGCTGTTGAACCATTGGGTATCAAAGCTCCAGCTCAGCGCCAGTTGGCCTTCCTCCAGTTGACTGACAATGTTCAGACCTTTCTCTGGCAGATTGGCCGCCATCGGCGACAATCTGTGTGCGCTGAACAACGGGTAGCTGTTGACAGCTGGCAGCGCGTTGAAACGAATCAACGGTCTTGCAACGTGTGCGAGCGTTCCATTTCCCAGATAACGGGTAATGCCGAAACCAAGACCCGCATCAGGAATCGCTCGCAGTTGCTCCTTGGTCTGCTTGATCGATTGATCCAGGATATTTGTCGTCGACAGTCGCACCGGGACACCCGGTGTTGCACCAACAACAGTGCGCGTCATGTTCAGGCCATTGAACGCCTCAGGACGAGTGTGCAGTTGCAACTCGATCAGACAGCTGTCCTGCCCAGTCCAGCGATGGAGAACGCGGGCCAGAGTTGTGAGCAGCAAGGTATCAACGTCGCACCGGTAAGCCAGTGGTGCTTGTTGCAATAGTTGCTCCGTCAGGTTTTTGTCCAAGGTTTTGCGTAGCGTCAGGACTTGATGATCCGCAGTCTCGGATCGTTCCCGTGGTAGGTCATGGGTAACAGGCACTTGGCTCCAATACGCCTGATGAGGATTTGCGGCAACGGTGTGCAGGTGTTCGGCCCAGGCTTTCACACTGGTAGTTTTCGCCGGCAGCATGACCGCCTGGTTGGCTGCCAAGTTCGCGTAGGCAGCTTGCAGGTCCTCAAGCAGAATTGACCAGGAGTATTCGTCGACAGCTAATGGCAGGGCGGCCAGTACCAGGCGCTGTTCGCCTGAAGGCAACGTTGCAAGCATCCCTTGCAGTAACGGGCCATCCATCAGCGTGGATTGTTGTTGCAGTACTTGGTAAAGCGCCTTCAGTCCACTGAGGTCCCGGATTGCCCGGTGTTGTAGCAAAGGTCCGTCATGTGTCGCGAAATGTCCCACCTGGTCGGTGAAGCGCAGGCGCAAGCCATCGTGATGGTGGATCAGGGCCCGTAAAGCCTCCTCAAGGATTTCAGCCACTAATGGGGTATGTGGTTCGAGCACCATCAGCGTTGCACCATTTGGCACGCCCAGTAGTTGGTGGTGGATTGGCAGCAACGGCATTTCGCCGCTAACCAGTGCCTGGTCAATTCCCATATCTGGCTGGTCGAGTTGTGCGACGGACGCCAGGCCTTGTACGGTCTGGTGTTTGAACAATTCTTTGGGGGTGAAATGGATACCTGCTTGGCGAGCTCGACTGACCACTTGGATAGAGATAATTGAATCGCCACCCAGTTCGAAGAAGTTGTCGTTAATGCCCACCTGGTTACGCTTGAGGACGTCTTGCCAGATTGTAGCGATCTGTTGTTCCAGGGCGTTTTGCGGCGCAACGAAGGTCGCCTGTGACAGAGCCGAATCGGGAGCCGGCAGGGCCTTGCGGTCCAGTTTTCCGTTAGGGGTCAACGGCAGCTCCGTAAGGAATATCAGTTGTGCCGGTACCATATGCTCCGGTAGATGGGATTTGAGTTGGATCTTGATTGATTCGCGCAGTTGGGCCTGTGTTTCGAGGCTGTCGAGGGTTCCATCGGGGCGGGTCGGAGCGATGTACGCCACCAGTTGCAGGCCGCTGGCACCCTCTACGGCCAGTACAGCCGCTTCGCGTACGCTGGCTTGTACCAGTAGGCGCGCTTCGATCTCACCCAGTTCGATACGAAATCCACGAATTTTGACTTGATGATCGATACGCCCCACATATTCGATCGCGCCATCGGCACGATAACGGGTCAGGTCACCGGTGCGGTACAGGCGCTCGCCGGTGGAGGAGAACGGATTGGGGATGTATTTCTCTGCAGTCAACGCGGCCTTGCCGAGATAGCCCCGTGTGATTCCGGCGCCGGCTAGGTGTAGCTCGGCGGCAACCCCGACAGGCACCGGATTCAGGTCGGCGTCGAGCATATAGCCCTGGGTATTGTTCAGCGGTCGGCCAATATTGGCCTGACCACCGGCCTCGCGGCGGGTCCAAGTGGAATAGGTGGTGTCTTCGGAGGGGCCGTAGAGGTCGTAGACATGCTCAATTGTGGCCTGTTGGTAAAGGCTATCCACCAGTGATTGCTTCAGGGGTTCACCGGCCAGGTTGATGATCCGCACGCTATCGGGGATTTGCCCTGCATGCTGCAAGGCATTGATTGCCGACGGCACGGTGTTGATCAGGCGTACCTGGTCGCGTGCCGGCAGCTCCGGCAGTTCCAGGGCATTGCGCGCGAGGATCAGCGAGCCGCCGTTGGCCAGGGTGACGAAGATTTCCCATACCGACAGGTCGAAGCACACCGAGGTGGAGGCTAATACGCCCTGGATATCTTCGCGGCTGTAGACCTGCTGCGACCAATGGATCAGCGCCAGCACGTTGCGATGGGCGATAGCCACGCCTTTGGGTTTTCCGGTCGAACCGGAGGTGTAGATCACATAGGCCAGGTTGTCCGGGTTCGTTTGCGTCGCTGGGTTGCTGCGTGGGTAGCGGTCGAGCCACCCGTTTGCGTGCTCATATACCAGCGGTTGCACGCCGATCGGGACTGATAGTGATTCGAGCACATCGGACTGGGTGATCAGCACTTCCAGGCCGCTGTCTTGCATCATGTACGCCAGACGGTCGGCGGGGTAGTCCGGGTCCAGCGGCACATAGGCACCACCGGCCTTAAGTGTTGCCAGCAGGCTGACAATCATCGGTATGCCACGCTCAAGGGCTATTCCTACAAGGCGATCCGGGCCAACCCCTGAATCTCTCAGCTTTTGGGCCAGTTGATTGGATTGCTCGTTGAGTTGGCGGTAGGTCAGCGATTGATGACCCACTATCAGGGCAACAGCTTGCGGTGTGCGTTCAGCCTGGGTTTCAATCAGTTGATTGACACTATGCTGGAGTAGGTAGTCGGTTGCGGGTGGGTTCCATTGCACCATGACCTGTTGTTCAGCGGCATCAAGCATCGAGAGTTCGCCCAAGGCGCAATCAGGATGGTCGAGCATATTCAACAGCAGGCCGGTCAGGTGCCGGTTGAGTTGATCGATAGCCTGTTCAGAGAAGTTGCTGTTGGCATAGTGGTAATGCAGGGACAGGGTGTCGCTCAAACCCACCATCAGCGTCAGCGGATAATTGGTTTGCTCCTGAAGACGGATGCCATCAAAGCGCAACTGTGAAGAACCACCTTGCTCCAGGGCCTCGGAGACTGGGTAGTTTTCAAACACCAGCAGGCTGTCGAACAGTCCTTCTCCGAACAGTTGCGACCAGCGTTGCACCTCGAAAAGAGGAGTGTGTTCGTGTTCGCGCAAGGCCAGGTTCTGCGCCTGCACCGTTTGCAGCCATTGTCCGACGGTTTGCTCTGCATATGGGCTGGCAATGACTGGCAGGGTGTTGATGAACAGGCCAATCTGCTGTTCGATGCCTTTGAGTTCTGCCGGGCGGCCCGCTACGGTTGCGCCAAAACACACACAGTCTTGTCCGGTATAGCGTTGTAGCAGCAACAGCCAGGCGGATTGCAGGAGGGTATTGACCGTGACCTTTTGCTGGCGGGCAAACTCGCTCAGGCGCTGGGTCTGTGCCACTTCAAGTTGCCGAGGGCAATGGCCGTAGCCTTTGCCAGATTTGGCGGGCGCCGGGATAGCTTGTGCCAATCGGGTAGGTTCGGTCAGATCAACCAATTGACTACGCCAGAAGCTTTCGCTCTGGGCTTGGTCCTGGAGTTGTAGCCAAGCAATGTAGTCCCGATAGAGTCCGGCAGGCTTGGCGTCGTGTTGGCCGTTGTAGCGTTGTAGCACCTCACCCAGCAACTGCGAGTTGCTCCAACCGTCCATCAGGATATGGTGATGGGTATAGATCAGGTGATGCCGCGATTCACCTGTACGTACCAGTTGAAGGCGCAGCAGGGCGGACTCATTGAGTTCGAAACCTTCCTGCTCGGTAACGGCCAATGTATCGAGTGATTCTTCCAGATGAGGTTGCGCGCGCCAGTCATGTAGGGTGAATGGCAAGTGCAGGTGTTTGCGTACCAGTTGCACTGGGCCCGGCAAATCGCCTTGCCAGAGGAACTGGGTACGCAAGATATCCCGCGCATCCATCGCCGCTTGCCAGGCCTGCTGGAAGCGCTCGGGGTCCAGCCCTTCGACGTCAAGGCGCATCTGGTTGATGTAGTTGCCTGAGTCGTGCTCATACAAGGAGTGAAACAACATCCCCTGCTGCATCGGTGACAGCGGATAAATATCTTCGATTTCCGCAGCCTTCACCGTAAGTGCATCCAATTGCCGCTGGTTCAGACCTGCTAGTGGGAAGTCGGAAGGGGTGGTGCCCTGGTTATACGGCTGACAGCAATGTTCGATCAGCGCAGTGAGTTCGAGGATGTAGTCATTGGCCAAGCGTTCGATGGTCTGCTCGTCGAACATTTGACTGCTGTATAGCCAACTCACGCTTAACTCACCGCCATACACCTGGCTGTTGATACTCAACCAGTTGGCCAGGGGGGCGTCGGGGTGTTGTTCGGCGCCAGCGCTTTCGCCGCAAGGAGCGAACAGTGCGCCTTGTGCAGCATCGAAGCTGGCGTCGAATTGCCCTAGATAGTTGAAGGTGATGCGTGGTTGGGGCAAGCCGCTTAGGGTTTGTTGTACCGTTTTGTCGCCCATTTCACGCAAGACACCATACCCCAGGCCTTTTTTCGGGATGGCTCGCAGTTGCTCCTTGATGTGCTTGATCGACTGTTCAAGTGTACCGGCCGCCGAAAGCTTGACTGGGAAGATACTGGTAAACCAGCCGACCGTACGGGTCAGGTCTATATCGTCGAACAATTCTTCGCGGCCATGGCCTTCAAGCTGGATCAGGGTATCGTCACGCCGGGTCCAGCGGCCGACTACCCGGGCCAGGGCTGTGAGCAGCAGGTCGTTGATTTGCGTGCGGTAAGCCGCTGGGGCTTGTTGAAGCAATTGGCGCGTCTGGGCCTGGCTCAGTCCGACCTGCAAGTTACGGCTATGGCGATTGTGCAGGCTGGCGTCTGGATGTTCGCAGGGCAGGTCAGTGGCAACGCCGTTCAATTGTTGTTGCCAGTAATCGACTTCCTCCAGCAGGGCACCACTCTGTGCATACCCCCGCAAGCGCTCGCCCCAAGCTTTCACCGAGCTGGTTTTGTGTGGTAGTTGAGGTGTTTGTCCGGAAATCTGTTGGCGATAAAGAGCTTGCAGGTCCTCGAACAGGATGCGCCAGGACACACCGTCAACCACCAAGTGATGGATGACGATCAACAAGCGTTGCTCACCGTTTGGCAGGTTGCTCAAAACTGCCCTGAGCAGCGGGCCTTCTTGCAGGTCCAGGCTGCGTTGGGCCTGGTCGTAAAGAGGGACCAGTGCTGCCACGTCGGCGACATCCTGCTGCCAAAGCATGGCGCGCGGGGTATGGGCGACAACGTGTCCAGCCCAGCCGGTGCCTTGCGGTTTGAAGTTCAATCGCAACGCGTCATGGTGTGCGACTAGCCCTTGCAGTGCATGTTCCAATGCCGGGGCATTCAAGGCCTCATGGGGTTTGAGCACTACTGATTGATTCCAGTGGTGACGTTCAGGGATTGCCTGCTGGAAGAACCACTGATGAATCGGTAGCAGCGCCACCTCTCCGGAAACCGGACCTTGATCGATTCCCGTACGGTCGCTGGTCAATTGGGTGATAGAGGCCAAAGCTTGCACGGTCTGGTGCTGGAACAGCTCTTTAGGGGTGAAGTGAATCCCGGCCTGGCGCGCCCGGCTGACCACCTGGATCGAGACGATCGAGTCGCCGCCCAGCTCAAAGAAGTTATCGGTTCGCCCAACGTGCTCCAGCTTGAGTACGTCTTGCCAGATAGCGGCAATCTGCTGTTCAAGGACGCTTTGCGGTGCAACGAACCGGTCCGTCGGTACGCCAAGTTCGGGAGCGGGCAAGGCCTTGCGGTCAAGTTTGCCGTTGGGAGTCAGCGGCAGTTCGGCCAGGAATATCAGATGGGCTGGCACCATGTATTCCGGCAGGTGTTCCCGCAGTGCTGTCTTGATCGTTTCGCACGACGACGCTTGAGCATCGCTATTTGCCAGGAATTGGTCAGGAACGAGGTAAGCCACCAACTGCTGACCGCTAGACCCTTCCATTGCCAGTACCGCGACTTCTTGCACACTGTCCTGTGCCAGCAGGCGTGATTCGATTTCACCCAGTTCAATTCGGAACCCGCGGACTTTTACCTGATGGTCGATGCGTCCGACGTATTCAAGCGTGCCATCGGCGCGATGACGAGCCAGGTCGCCAGTGCGATACATACGTTCGCCGTGGGCTGCGTATGGATTGGGAACGAACCTCTCGGCGCTCATGCCCGGGCGGAGCAAGTACCCCCGGGTAATCCCTGCACCGGCCAGGTAAAGCTCAGCAGTGATGCCCGGTGCGACGGGTTGTAGTTGAGCATCAAGCAGATAGCTTTGGGTGTTGTGCAGCGGCCGGCCAATATTGGCCTGGCCACCGGCCTCGCGGCGGGTCCAAGTGGAATAGGTGGTGTCTTCGGAGGGGCCGTAGAGGTCGTAGACATGCTCAATTGTGGCCTGTTGGTAAAGGCTATCCACCAGTGATTGCTTCAGGGGTTCACCGGCCAGGTTGATGATCCGCACGCTATCGGGGATTTGCCCTGCACGCTGCAAGGCATTGATTGCCGACGGCACGGTGTTGATCAGGCGTACCTGGTCGCGTGCCGGCAGCTCCGGCAGTTCCAGGGCATTGCGGGCGAGGATCAGCGAGCCGCCGTTGGCCAGGGTGACGAAGATTTCCCATACCGACAGGTCGAAGCACACCGAGGTGGAGGCTAATACGCCCTGGATATCTTCGCGGCTGTAGACCTGCTGCGACCAATGGATAAGCGCCAGCACGTTTCGATGGGCGATAGCGACGCCTTTGGGTTTGCCGGTGGAACCGGAGGTATAGATTACATAGGCAAGGTTATCGGGCGAGACCGAGATGATCGGTGCGGTCAGTGGGTAGCCAGCCAGTTCCTCCACCAATCGATCCATCAGCAATACCTGTGCCTGGGTGCGTGGCAGATCGGCGAGCAGCTCACTTTCGGTCAGTAGAACCTGGGCACCACTGTCTTCAAGCATGTAGGCGACACGGTCGGCTGGGTAGTCCGGATCCAGCGGTACATAGGCGCCGCCGGCCTTGAGCACGCCGAGCAGGGCTACAATCAACGCGTCCGAACGCTGCATGGCTACGCCAACCCGGACTTCTGGGCCAACGCCCATGGCGATCAACTTGTGGGCCAGGCGGTTGGCCCGTTCGTTCAATTGGCTACGGCTCAACGTGCGCTCGGCATCGATCAGTGCCAGGGCGTTCGGTGCTCGGTCGGCTTGATCTTGAATTCGTTGGCCGACAGTACCTTGGTCTTGATATGCACCCGCTGTGTCATTCCAAGTGCATAGCAGGCGCTGTTCAGGTTCGAGTAACAGGTTGAGATCACCCAGTGCCTGTTGTGCTGAGTGGCAAAGACTGTCGAGCAACTGCGTCAGATGAGCACTGATTGTCTCAATGAAGCTTGGATTGAAGTGTTTGAGGTCGTAGCTGTAGCGCAACGACAGCTTGTCGTTCAGACCCACAGCGAGCGTCAACGGGTAGTTGGTTTGCTCATGGTTACTCAGTTCGCCGAAGCTTAGGGCGTCGGAGGCGCCTTGCTCCAGCGCCTCGGAAATCGGGTAGTTTTCAAAGACCAGCAGGTTGTCGAAGAGAGCTTCACCGGCCAGATTGGACCAACGCTGTACCTCGTAAAGTGGTGTGTGCTCCTGCTCGCGCAGTGCCAGGTTCTGGTTCTGGATCTGTTGCAGCCACTGTGCCACGGATTGCTCCTGGCGGGGGCTGGCGATGACCGGCAAGGTATTGATGAACAATCCGATCTGTTGCTCGATACCCTTGAGTTCCGCAGGGCGTCCCGATACGGTGGCACCGAAGCACACGGTATCGTGACCCGTGTAGCGTTGCAGCAACAGCAGCCAGGCCGCTTGTAGCAAGGTGTTGACGGTAACTTTCTGCTGGCGCGCGAATTCGCTCAAGACGAGGGTACGGGTCGGGTCCAATTGCTGGAAGTGCTCGGCGTAACCTTCGGTATCAGGGCGATGAGCGACTGCCTGGGCCAGACGTGTTGGTTCCTGCAACCCCGCTAGCTGTTCGCGCCAGAAGTCCTGGCTGACGGCTTTGTCCTGGCGTTGCAACCAACCAATGTAGTCGCGGTAGCTGCCATGTGTTTTGGCCTGGAGCTGCCCGTTGTAGCGCTGTAGGACTTCGCCCAGCAGCTGTGAGTTGCTCCAGCCGTCCATCAGGATGTGGTGATGGGTATAAATCAGGTGATAGCGAGTGTCGCCGGTGCGCACCAATTGCAGGCGTAGTAGCGGGCCCTGACTCAGGTCAAAGCCCAGGCGTTCGCGGTGGGCCAGTTCGTCGAGAGCCGCAGTTTGTTGCCCCTCATTGCGCAAGTCGTGCAGGGTGAAAGGCAGCGTTGCCTGTTTATGCACCAGTTGCAGTGGGGTATCGATTTCGCCCTGCCAAAGGAAGTTGGTGCGCAGGATATCGTTGGCTTCGACCGCCGCCTGCCATGCCTGCTGAAAACGCTCGGGCAACAGCCCGTCGATATCCAGGCGCATCTGATTGATGTAGCTACCAGAGTCCTGATCATAAAGGGCATGGAATAACATACCTTGCTGCATCGGCGACAAGGGGTACAGGTTTTCGATCAGGTGAGCCGGCACTGGCAGTGCATCCAGCTGCGCTTGTGACAACTGCGCCAATGGCACGTCCGAGGGGGTGATTGCGCTATTTTGTGGTTGGCAGCAATGCTCGATCAGCGTTGCCAGCTCTTGCGCATACTCGTCTGCAAGTCGTTGCATGGTTGTCTCATCGAACATCTCCCGGCTGAAGGTCCAGTTCAGACTCAACTCGCCGCCGTAGACCCGGCCATTGATACTCAGCCAGTTTGCCAGCGGTGCTTGCGGGCTTTGCTCATCACCGGTGCTTTCCCCGGATGGGGCGAACAGCGCGTGGTCCTCGCTATCGAAACTACCGTCGAACTGGCCGAGGTAGTTGAAGGTGATGCGTGGCTCGGGCAGCTCGCGCAAGGAAGCGCGCGCCTGCTCGTCGCCCAGGTAACGCAGGGCGCCGAAGCCAATGCCTTTGTTCGGGATTGCCCGCAGTTGTTCCTTGATATGCTTGATCGATTGCCCCGGATCGGTGGCAGGGGTCAGTTTCAGTGGGAACAGGCTGGTAAACCAGCCGACGGTACGTGTCAGGTCGATGCTGTCGAACAAGTCTTCGCGGCCGTGGCCTTCCAGTTGTACCAGCACTGACGGTTGTTGGGTCCAGCGCGTGATGACGCGGGCCAATGCGCTGAGCAGCAGGTCGTTGACCTGGGTGCGATAAGCGGCTGGCGCGTCTTGCAGTAGTCGGCGAGTCAGCTTCTGGTCAAGATGAGTCTGCACACTTACGGCATCGGCGTTCTGGCGGTTGCCCGCCGGGTTTTTGCACGGAAGGTCGCAGGTGACGTCTTGCAGTTGCTGCTGCCAGTACGCCAACTCCTGCTGCAGGGCTTCGCTGGTGGCGTAGGTTTGCAGTTGCTCGGCCCATGCCTTGGCCGAGCTGGTCTTGAACGGCAGTTTTAACGCTTGCCCAGCTTGTAGTTGGCGGTATGCGGTTTGCAGGTCTTCAAACAGGATGCGCCACGAGACGCCATCAACGGCCAGGTGATGAATCACCAACAGCAGGCGTTGTTCGCCGCAAGGCAGGTTAATCAACACCGCCCGTAACAGAGGGCCTTCGTGCAGATCGAGGCTACGTTGGGTGGCGTTGGCAATGGTGGGCAGCTCGCTGTGATCGGCACTGATCAGTTGCAGCAGCGCGGCCTTCTCCCAGGCCTGTTGCTGGCTGGCTACCGACCGATAGTGAGCGCTCCAGTTACCCGCTTGTTCGCTGAAGGATACGCGCAGGGCATCGTGGTGCAGCACCAGGGCTTGTAGTGCTTGTTTGAGGTGCTCAGATTGCAGCGCTTGGGCGGGCCGTAGCATGACTGCCTGGTTCCAGTGGTGCTGCTGCGGAATGTCTTGCTCAAAGAACACTTGCTGGATAGGCAGCAGTGCAAGCGTACCCTGTGCAGGGCCTTGATCCATGACCTGGCCGGCCTCGCCAACACGGGCTACTGACGCCAGGCCCTGAACGGTTTGGTGTTGGAACAGCTCCTTGGGGGTGAAGTAGATCCCGGCCTGTCGGGCGCGACTAACTACTTGGATCGAAATGATCGAGTCGCCGCCCAACTCGAAGAAATTATCGGTGAGCCCCACATGTTCACGTTTGAGCACGTCTTGCCAGATCGCTGCGATATGTTGTTCCAGGGCACTTTGTGGCGCGATAAATGTAGGCTGCGTCTGCACAGCGTCGGGAGCGGGTAAGGCTTTTCGGTCGAGCTTGCCATTGGGGGTCAGTGGTAGCTGTGCAAGGAAAATCAGTTGCGCCGGCACCATGTATTCCGGCAGATGTGTCTTGAGGCGGGTTTTGATCGAGTCGCGCAGGCGTGACTGAACTGCTGGGTGCGCCAGCACCTCCCCGCAGTGGGATGGTGCGATATATGCCACCAACTGCAATCCGCCGACACCTTCGAGCGCCAGCACCGCGACTTCTCGGATGTTATCCATTGCCAACAGCCGAGTTTCGATTTCACCGAGTTCGATACGGAAACCACGAATCTTCACTTGATGGTCTATGCGCCCGACGTACTCGATCACGCCATCGGCGCGATAACGGGTCAGGTCAGCGGTGCGGTACAAACGCTCGCCGGTGGTGGAAAAGGGGTTGGGTACATACTTTTCGGCGGTCATCGCTGCCCGGCCCAAGTAACCCCGGGTTATCCCGGCACCGGCCAGATGCAGCTCAGCGGCAACCCCGGTGGGTACTGGCTGCAGGTCGGCATCGAGCAAGTAACTCTGGGTATTGTGCAGCGGCCGGCCAATGTTGGCCTGGCCTGCTACTTCGCGGCGAGTCCAAGTGGAATAAGTGGTGTCCTCGGATGGCCCATAAAGGTCGTAGACGTGCTCAACCGTGGCCTGCTGGTAGAGGCTATCGACCAACGATTGCTTCAGTGGCTCGCCCGCAAGGTTGATGATGCGCACGCTGTCGGGGATTTGCCCGGTGCGCCGCAAGGCATTGATCGCCGACGGCACGGTATTGATCAGGCGCACCTGGTCGCGGGCCGGCAGGTCGGGCAGTTCCAGGGCATTGCGGGCGAGGATCAGCGAGCCGCCGTTGGCCAGGGTGACGAATATTTCCCATACCGAAAGGTCGAAGCACACCGAGGTCGAGGCCAGTACCCCCTGGATATCTTCGTAGCTGTAGACCTGCTGCGACCAGTGGATCAGCGCCAAAACGTTGCTATGGGCAATGGCCACGCCCTTGGGCTTGCCAGTGGAACCGGAGGTGTAGATCACGTAGGCCAGGTTATCGGGCGCGGCCCGAGTAACCGGTACTGTCAGCGGGTATCCGGACAGTTGATCCATCAGCAGCACCTGCGCCTGGGTCTGGGGCAGGTCTGCGAGCAGATCGGCCTCGGTCAGCAGCACCTGGGCGCGACTGTCTTCGAGCATGTAGGCCACGCGGTCGGCGGGGTAATCCGGGTCCAGCGGCACATAGGCGCCGCCGGCCTTGAGCACCCCGAGCAAGGCGACGATCAACGCGTCGGAACGCTGCATGGCCACGCCGACCCGCACTTCGGGACCAACGCCCAGTTCGATCAGCTTGTGGGCCAGTTGATTGGCCTGGCCGTCCAGTTGGCGATAGCTCAGGGTCTTGGTGCCGTAGGTCAGGGCCAGGGCGTCCGGCTGACGCTCAACTTGCTCGGCGATCAACTGGTGAATACTGCGTTCCACAGGGTATTCAGATACCGTCGTGTTCCAATCACGGATTTGCTGTTGATAATCAGCGCTGTCCAGTAACGGCAGCGCCGCAACGCGTTGTTGGGGATTGGCAACAATGCCTTGCAACAGATGCAGCCAGTGACGGGCCATGCGTTCAATAGTCGAGGTATCGAACAGGTCGGTGGCATAGGTGAGGGTCGCCGACAGGCCATCCCCGGACTCGAGCGTGGTCAGTGTGAGGTCGAATTGTGCATTACGGTCCTCCCAGGTCAGGCTTTCGACAATCAGTGGCTGTGGATTGGTGCTCGCTGGCTCAGAGCTATGCTGGTTGTCACTGTGGTGGTTGTACATCACCTGAAACAGCGGGCTGTGGCTCAGGCTGCGTTCTGGCTGTAGGGCTTCCACCAGATAGCCGAAAGGCAGGTCCTGATAGGTCTGGGCATCCAGGGCTGTTTGCTTGACCTGTAGCAGCAAGTCGCTGAACCGGGTCTGATCGTTGAACGTTGCCTTAAGCACTTGGGTGTTTACGAAAAAACCGATCAAAGCTTCGGTTTCGACGCGGTTGCGGTTGGCGATGGGCACACCGATACGAATATCCGTCTGGCGGCTGTAGCGATGCAACAAGGTCTGGAACGAGGCCAGCAGCAACATGAACGGGGTCACGCTGAACTGTTTGCCCAACTCCTTGAGCGCCAGGTCCAGCGTGGGCTCCAAGGCGATGTTCAGGCGCGCCCCACGAAAACTCTGCACCGCCGGCCGCGGATAGTCCGTCGGCAATTCCAGCACCGGCTGCTCGCCGCCCAATTGCTTGTTCCAGTACGCCAGTTGCCGCTCACGCTCGCCCGCTTCCATCCAGTGCCGTTGCCAGATGGCGTAGTCGGCATACTGGATCTGCAACGGCGCCAGGGTGATGTCCTGTCCCCGGACGAAGGCGCCGTAAACCTGCACCAGTTCGCTGACCATGATTTGCATGGAGGCGCCATCGGAGACAATGTGGTGTTGGGTCAGTACCAGTACGTGGTCGTCGTTGGCCAGGTGTAGCAACTTGACTCGCAGCAGTGGGCCGTTGTGCAGGTCGAAGGGTTGTTGGGTTTCGTGTTCGACGAAGTCTTTGATCTGCTGTTGTTGTTCGCTTTCACTCAGGTGTGCGTCTAGGCGGACTAGTTCCACCGCGAGGGGCATGTGAGGGGCGATGACTTGCACCGCGCGCTCATCGATTTGCTGGAAGGTGGTGCGCAGGCTTTCATGGCGTGCCACCAGGGTGTTGAACGCGTGTTCCAATGCTGGCACGTCCAACGCGCCGCGCAGACGCAGGGCGGTGGGGATGTGGTAGGCGGCGCTGGAGGGATCCAACTGCCAGAGGAACCATTGGCGCTCCTGGGCAAACGACAGCGGGATGAGCTCGAACTCAATGCGCACTTCGGGGATCGGCAGGTTGGCGGGCGAGACGCCTTCTGCCAGCATTTTTTCCAGGTACAGCGTGCGCTTGTCCAGGGGCAGGGTGATGAAACGCTTGGCGATTCGGGTGGCGACGCTCTTGTCCATTACAGTTGCTCCATATCGTCAAGCAGCGCTTCGAGCTTGCTCAATTTTTCGGTATCGAATTGCCCACCGCTGCTTTGCAGTTCACTGACGAAAGCGCCCAGGGTGGGGAATTGAAAGAGTTGTTGTGGGGTCAGCTGCATGCCCAGCTCCAGTTGGGCGCGTGACACCACGCGCACCACCAGCAGGGAATGCCCGCCCAGTTCAAAGAAGTTGTCATCCAGGCCTACGCGCTCCAGTTCCAGGACTTGTTGCCAGATATCCGCCATCTGTTGTTGCAACGGGGTCTGGGGGGCGACAAAGGCGCGTTGCGACTGGACGGCCTCAGGCATAGGCAAGGCTTTGCGATCCAGTTTGCCGTTGGGCGTCAGCGGCAGTTGATCGAGGAACATCAGGTGCGCAGGGACCATGTAGGCCGGCAGGTTTTCCTGGAGCCTGGCCTTGATCAGCGGGCGCAGTTGGTCCTGGGATGCTGCGTCTGGGAGTGATTGACGGGTAACCACGTACGCCACCAGCTGCTGGCCGTCGAGGTGTTCCTGGGCTAGCACCACTGCTTCGCGTACGTCGGGGTGTTGTAGCAGGCGGCTTTCGATTTCGCCCAGCTCGATGCGGAATCCGCGGATTTTCACCTGGTGGTCGATACGCCCGATGTATTCAATCACCCCATCCTGGCGATAGCGGGTCAGGTCACTGGTGCGGTAGAGCCGCTCGCCACTTGTCGAGAACGGGTTGGGCACGAATTTTTCAGCGGTCAGCGCCGCCCGGCCCAGATAACCTCGGGTTATGCCGGCGCCGGCCAGATACAGCTCGGCCGCAACGCCCAGGGGAGCTGGTTGCAGGTCCTGGGTGAGCAGATAGCTGGCGGTATTGCCGACCGGGCGGCCGATGTTGGCCGAGCCTGCGACTTCGCGGCGGGTCCAGGTGGAGTAGGTGGTGTCCTCCGAGGGGCCGTACAGGTCGTAGATGTGGGCGACGCTGGTCTGTTCGTAGAGCGTATCCACCAGGGTCTGTTTCAGTGGTTCACCGGCGAGGTTGATGATGCGTACGCTGTCTGGAATCTGCGCGGCACGTTGCAAGGCGTTGATAGCAGAAGGCACGGTATTGATCAGGCGCACCTGATCGCGTGCTGGCAGGGTTGGCAGTTCCAGGGCATTGCGCGCCAGAACGATATGGCCACCGCAGGCCAGGGTCACGAACAGCTCCCACACCGACAGGTCGAAACAGATCGAGGTCGAGGCCAGTACCCCTTGCAAGTCTTCGCGTGAATACACCTGAGCAGACCAGCGAACCAGGGCGCAAACGTTGCGATGGGCAATGGCCACGCCTTTGGGCAGGCCAGTGGAACCCGAGGTATAGATCACGTAGGCCAGGTTATCGGGGGTTACCGTAGTGATAGGCGGCTGCTCGCTATAACCGGCCAGCCAGGCGTCACCGGGCTCGATCGTCAGCACTTGAGTGGTCGCGTGGGCGCGCAATTCGTCCGGCAATTGTTGGCCAACCAGCAGCAGGTGCGCGCGGCTGTCGTCGAGCATGTAAGCCACGCGGTCGGCCGGGTAGTCGGGGTCCAGCGGCACATAAGTGCCACCGGCCTTGAGTACTGCCAGCAATGCGATCAGCAGGTCGCCGGTACGTGGCATGGCTACGCCGACCCGCACTTCCGGGCCGACCCCAAGCTCAATCAACTTGTGGGCGAGGCGGTTGGCTCGTTGGTCCAATTGCTGGTAGCTCAGGCGTTGCTCACCGTCGATCAGTGCCAACTGCCCGGGGGTTTCCTGGGTCTGGCGATTGATCAGGTGGTGAATGCACTGTTCATCGGCAACCGACAGTGGAGCGCTGTTCCATGTGTTGAGGATCAAGGCTTGTTCGGACTTGTCCAGCAGGTTTAGCGAGCCCAGCGCACGGTCGGCGCTGTCCATCAAACCGTTCAACAGTTGATCCATGTGCCGGGCGATCTGCTCGATCAGCGCATCGCTGAAATTCGCCCGCACGTAGCGGTACTGCAGGGTCAGGCTGGCACCCAGGCCAACGCTCAGGGTCAGTGGATAGTTGGTCTGCTCCTGGCTATGCACCGGGCCAAAACGCAGGCCTTGCGGTGCGCCTTGTTCCAGGGCTTCGGAGATCGGGTAGTTCTCGAACACCAGGATGTTGTCGAACAGGCTTTCGCCGCCCACACCTGCCTGGCGCTGGGTTTCGAACAGTGGTGTGTGTTCATGCTCACGCAAGGACAGGTTCTGTGCCTGGACCTGCTGTAGCCACTGCGCAACGCTTTGCTCTGGGCGCGGGCTGGCCGCCACGGGCAGGGTGTTGATGAACAGGCCGATCTGTTGCTCGACGCCATTGAGCTGTGCCGGACGCCCGGCCACGGTGGCACCGAAGCACACCGTGGTTTGGCCGGTGTAACGCTGCAACAGGAGTAGCCACGCCGCTTGCACCAGGGTGTTGGTGGTCACTTTCTGTTGGCGGGCAAAGGTGTTGAGGCGCTCGGTAGTGGCGGGGTCAATGACCTTGCGGTATTCGCCATGGCCTTCTCCAGGTACTAGCGTCACGCTTTGGCCGAGCAGGGTTGGCGACTCCAGGCCGCGCAATTGCTCTTGCCAGAAGCGCTGGCTGGCGGCGCTGTCCTGCTGCTGCAACCAGGCGATATAGTCGCGATAGCGCCCGGTATTGGCGGTTACGGCTTGCCCACTGTAATGCTGCAACACCTGGCCCATGAGCTGGGAGTTGCTCCAGCCGTCCATCAGGATGTGATGACCGGTGTAGATCAGGTGATAGCGCTCGGCGCCGGTCTGTACCAGGGCCAGGCGCAACAACGGTGCTTGATCCAGCACGAACGGCCGCTGCAGTTCAGTCAGGGCCAGCGCGTCAAGTTGCTGTGCATCGTGGCTGCCCAGGGCGTATACGCTGAACGGCACCTGCGCTTGCTTGAGTACCCACTGCAATGGTTGCTCCAGCCCTTGCCAGACAAAACCTGTGCGCAGGATGTCGTGATTGTCCATCGCAGCTTGCCAGGCCTGCTGGAAACGCTGCGGGTCAAGCCCGTCGATATCCACGCGCAATTGGTTGATGTAATTGCCGGTCCCTTGTTCATAGAAGGTATGGAACAACATACCCTGCTGCATCGGCGACAATGGGTAGAGGTCGGCGATCTGTGCGGCAGGTATGGGCAAGCGATCCAGCTGTGCCTGACCAATAGCGGCCAGAGGCACATCCGAGGGCGTCAGGCCGCGGTGGGCCGGATCAAGGCAATGGGCGATGAGGGCGGCAAGCTCTTCGGCGTATTCATCAGCCAGGTACTGGATGGTGGCCTCGTCGAACATCTCACGGCTGAACAGCCAGTTCAGGCTCAACTCGCCAGCGTAGATCTGGCCGTTGAGCGTCAACCAGTTGCCCAGCGGCGCGTCCGGGCTTTGCTCGGCACCCGTACCTTCGCTGGCCGGGCTGAACAGGGCCTGTGCATCGGCGCTGAAGCTGCCATCGAACTGGCCCAGGTAGTTGAAGGTAATGCGCGGTTCAGGCAGGGCCGCCAAGGTTTCGCAGGCCCGGGCATCGCCCAGGTAGCGCAAGGCACCGAAGCCGATTCCTTTGTTGGGGATGGCCCGCAGTTGTTCCTTGATCTGCTTGATCGACGCACCCAGGTCATTGGCGACAGGCGTCAGTGCCACCGGGAACAGGCTGGTGAACCAGCCTACGGTGCGCGTCAGGTCCACGGGTTCGAACAGCTCTTCACGGCCATGGCCTTCAAGCTGGATCAAGCACTGTGGGTGGTGGGTCCAGCGACTGATCACCCGTGCCAGCGCTGTCAGCAGCAGGTCATTGATCTGGGTGCGGTAGGCGGCGGGAGCTTCTTGCAGCAACTGCCGGGTAAGGGCCTTGTCCAGCCGGGTATTGACGCTATGACCGTGACGGTTTTCCAGGCTGGCGTCGCAGCGAGCACCAGGCAGCTTGCCCTGGGCATCTTTCAACTGGGACTGCCAGTAAGCGAGCTCTCCCGCCAGGCCACCCTGGGTGGCATGGCGTTGCAGATGCTCGGCCCAGGTTTTGCCTGAGTCGGTTTTTGCCGGCAGGCTGATGATCTGCCCCGCTAAGGCTTGCTGGTAAGCGGTCTGCAAGTCTTCAAACAGGATGCGCCACGACACGCCATCGATCACCAGGTGGTGGGCCGCCAGCAGCAGGCGCTGGGTGTTATCGGCCAGGGTCACCAGCACCGCTCGCAGCAGGGGGCCCTGGGCCAGGTCGAGACTGGCCTGGGCCTGGTTGCATAACTCTTCCAGCTCCGTGGTGGAGAGGGCGCAGGCTTGGTACAACGCAGGAGCCTGTTGCCAGTCCTGCTGCTGTTGCGCCACCGAGCGATAGTTGGCCTGCCAGCCTGCAGTGTTTTCGCTGAAGCTCAGGCGCAAACCGTCATGATGGAGGATCAGGGCCTTCAGCGCCTGCTCGAGCGCATCGGCCTGCAACGGTGCCTGGGCCGATAGTAGTACTGCCTGGTTCCAATGGTGACGCTCGGGGATCGCCCGCTGGAAAAACGCCTGCTGTACCGGCAGTAGAGGGGTCGGCCCCGTGAGCGGTTGTTGATCGATTTCCTGCGCGGGCGTACCGGTGCGGGCCAGGATGGCCAGTTGTTGTACGGTCTGGGCTTCGAACAGTTCCTTGGGGCTGAATTGAATCCCGGCCTGGCGCGCGCGACTGACTACCTGGATGGAGATGATCGAATCGCCGCCCAGTTCGAAGAAGTTATCGGTCAGGCCGACGTTCTGTACCTTCAGTACGTCTTGCCAGATATTGGCGATTTGCTGTTCCAACTCGCTCTGCGGGGCAACGTACCGGACCTGCACCTGGCTGGCATCTGGTGCTGGCAGGGCCTTGCGGTCCAGCTTGCCGTTGGGACTCAGCGGCAGGGCATCGAGGAACACCCAGAGTGCCGGGACCATGTAGTCCGGCAGGTGCTCCTTGAGGGTGTTCTTGAGGGTCTCGCGCAGTGCTTCGTTGGCGTTGGCGCTTGGCACCACGTAGCCGACCAGTTGCAGGCCGCGACCGCTGTCCACAGCCAGCACGGCGGCCTCACGAACCTCGGCCTGCTCCAGCAGGCGTGCCTCGATTTCTCCCAGCTCAATGCGCAGACCACGAATCTTCACCTGATGGTCGACACGGCCGATGTACTCGATCACGCCATCGGCTCGCTGCCGCGCCAGGTCGCCGGTGCGATACAGGCGCTGGCCTTTGGTAAAGGGGCTGGCAACAAAGCGCTCGGCAGTCATGCCCGCACGGCGGTGGTAACCACGGGCCAAGCCTTTACCGCCCAGGTATAACTCGCCCACCAATCCCACCGGTAATGGGGCCAGATCGCTATTGAGAACGAACGTGCTGAGGTTGGCGATGGGCTGGCCGATCGGTACGGTGTGAGCCTGTTCCTCGCGGCAGGTCCAGTGGGTGACGTCGATGGCAGCTTCAGTGGGGCCATACAAGTTGTATAGGCTGGCACCCGGCAGGCGGGCGAACACCTGTTGTTGCGTATCCACCTGCAAGGCCTCGCCGCTGCAGACAATCCGGGTCAGGCCGGTGCAACGCTCACTGCTATCGTCTTGCAGGAAGGCTTGCAGCATCGACGGTACGAAATGCAGGGTCGTCACCTGGTGCTCGGTGATCAATTGCACCAGTTTTTGCGGGTCACGATGATCCCCAGGACCAGCCACGACAAGGCGGGCACCTGTCATCAAGGGCCAGAAAAACTCCCACACCGATACATCAAAGCTAAACGGGGTTTTTTGCAGCACGGTGTCGTCGCCGCTTAACCCATAGGCTTGCTGCATCCAGCACAGACGGTTGGTCAGGGCACTGTGGCGGTTGCCGGCACCTTTGGGTTTGCCGGTAGAGCCCGAGGTGTAGATCACGTAGGCGAGGTTTTCCGCCGCCACGCTGATAGCTGGGTTGGTGTCCGGCAAGGCATCCAATGCCAGGGTATCCAGGCACAACGTATGGAGTGTTGCTGGCAGTGGCAGGGTGCTGAGCAGCGATTGCTGGGTCAGCAGCAGGTCGATACCACTGTCGTCGATCATGTAGGCCAGGCGATCAGTCGGATACTCAGGATCCAGCGGCACATAGGCCCCGCCCGCCTTGAGGATGGCGAGCAAACCAACGACCATTTCCACGCTGCGTTCCAGCGCAATCCCCACCAGCCGGTCCGGGCCTACGCCCAGAGCGATCAGATGATGGGCCAGTTGGTTGGCCCGGGCGTTGAGTTGGGCGTAGCTGAGACGAACATCTGCAAATATCAGGGCCGCTGCGTCGGGAGTCTGCTCGACCTGGTGTTCGATCAGCGCCTGTACCGGCCGCTCCAACGGGTAGTGCCTGGCAGTATCGTTCCAGCGATGCACAACCTGCGCGCGCTCGCTGTCGTCCAGCAAGTTTAGCTCGCCGATGGCTCGGTCCGGCCGTTCGGTGAGGCGCAACAGCAGGTTGTGCAGGTGCTGCGCCATCCGTTCGATCACGGCTTCGCTGAAGGCGTCGTGGGCGAAGCTGTAGTGCAGTGACAGGGTTTCCCCGGCATTCAGGGCCAGAGTCAGCGGGTAGTTGGTCTGTTCGTAGGTGTCGACGTTGCCAAACTCCATGCCTTTGGGGGCCTGTTGTTCAAGAGCGTCGGCGATCGGGTAGTTTTCGAACACCAACAGCGTGTCGAATAACGCTTCGCCGTTGTGCCCGGCCCAGCGTTGAATATCGGCCAGCGAGGTATGTTCGTGTTCGCGCAACGACAGGTTCTGCGTTTGCACGGCCTGTAGCCATTGATCGACCCGGGTTTGCGGGTTGACCGTGGCAATCACCGGCAGGGTATTGATGAATAGTCCGACTTGCTGCTCGATACCGGCGATATCTGTCGGGCGCCCGGCGACGGTGGCGCCGAAGCACAGGCTGTCCTGTCCAGTGTAGTGATGCAACAGAAGCAGCCAGGCGCCTTGCAGCAGAGTGTTGAGGGTGACTTTCTGGCGACGGGCAAACTCGTTGAAGTAACGGGTCTCGACGATACCGAAGTGCTGGTAATGATTACCGTGGCCGGTGGCGGTGGTAGGTACGCTGACCAGGCTGCTGGCAAGGCGGGTGGGTTCTTGCAGTGTCGCCAGTTGGGCTGCCCACCAGGTTTGGCTGGCGCTGCTGTCCTGGCGTTGCAGCCAGGCGATGTAGTCGCGGTAGCGCCCCATTCTGGCCGGCAAGGTCTGGCCGGCGTAGCGTTGGAGGATCTCGCCCATGAGTTGGGAGTTGCTCCAGCCGTCCATCAGGATGTGGTGTACGGTGTAGATCAGGTGGTGTTGGGCTTCCCCGGTCTGAATCACCTGCACGTCCAGTAGCGGCGCACGAGCCAGGTCGAAGCGCTGTTGCAAACGCTCCCAGGCCAGTTTATCCAGTGCTGGTTGCAGGTCTGCGTGTTGCTGCCAGTCGTGGCAGACCATGGGCAGTGTCAATCGCTTATGGACCACTTGTACCGGTTGTTGCAGCTCACCTTGCCAGATGAACGAGGTACGCAGGATATCGTGGGCGTCCATCGCCTGTTGCCAGGCATCACGCAAGCCTTGTGGGTCGAGGCCGGTAACGTTCAGGCGCATCTGGTTGACGTAGGCGCCAACGTTTTGCTCGTAGAGCGAATGGAACAGCATGCCTTGCTGCATCGGCGCCAGCGGGTAGATGTCGTCGATCTGCGTGACGGCTATTGGCAGTGCGTCTAGTTGCGCTTGGTCGAGGTGGGCGAGGGGGAAGTCCGAAGGCGTTACGCCACGGTTATGTGGGTCGCAGCAATGCTCGATCAGTTGTGTCAGCTCCTCGGCGTATTCATCGGCCAGGGCTTGCATGCGTGCGGGTTCGAACATCTGCGCACTAAAGGTCCACACCAGGCTCAGTTCGCCGTCGTATACCTGGCCGTTGAGGGTCAACCAGTTACTCAGCGGTGCCTCGGCGCTGTGTTCAGCACCGCTGCTTTCAGGAGCTGGAGCAAAGAGGGCGTCGTCGTTGGCGTTGAAGCTGGTGTCGAACTGGCCCAGGTAGTTGAAAGTGATGCGTGGCACTGGCAGCGCTTGTAGTACTTGCCGCGTCTCGGGGGGGGCCAGGTGGCGCAGGACGCCGAAGTCCAGGCCTTTGTTCGGGATGCTGCGCAATTGCTCCTTGATCTGTTTGATCGTGGTGCCGTGGTCGGACTGGGGCGTCAAGCACACCGGGTACACCGTGGTAAACCAGCCCACGGTGCGGGTCAGGTCGATGTCGTCGAACAAGGTTTCGCGGCCATGGCCTTCGAGTTGGATCAGCACCTGTGGCTGGGCGGTCCAGCGGCTGATGACCCGTGCCAGTGCAGCGAGCAACAGATCGTTGATCTGTGTGCGGTAGGCGCTCGGGGCATCTTGCAGCAGGCGTCGGGTCAGATCCTGATTGAGATGGGTATTGACGGTCTGACTGTCTGCTTTCTTCAGGCTGGCGTCAGCGTGTATCACTGGCAGTTCGGCGCAGCCGTCTGCCAGTTGTTGCCAATAGGCGATCTGTCCTTGTAGTTCGGCACTTTGACCGTAGTCCAGCAGACGCTGGCCCCAGGCTTTATAGGCGCTGGTTTTCTCCGGTAAGGAGAAACCTTCACCCGCTTGCACCTGACGATAGGCCATCTGCAAATCATCAAACAAAATCCGCCACGACACGCCGTCCACCACCAGGTGATGAATAGCCAGCAGCAAACGCTGGCTACCGTCCCCCAGGCTGACCAGCACCGCTCTAAGCAACGGCCCGTCTTGCAGGTTGAGGCTGCGTTGGGCTTCGTCGCCCACCGAGTGCAACTGTGTGGTGTCGTCGATGCGGGTTTGCCATAGCACCGAGGTTGTGCTCGGGCGGTATTCGGCGTGCCAGCCGTGTTCAGCCTGGGTGAAATTCAGGCGCAGGGCGTCGTGGTGGTGGATCAGGGCGTTGAGGGTCTGTTCCAGCAGGTGCGGGTCCAGGGGGGTGGCGGGTTTGAGCAGGACTGATTGGTTCCAGTGGTGACGCTCGGGGATGTCGGTGTCGAAGAACAGGTGTTGGATCGGCAGCAGCGGGGCTGTGCCTGTGACCGGGCCCTGGTCGATTGCGAGGCCCTGGCCGTGGTTTTTTGCCACGCTGGCCAGGCCCTGGATGGTCTGGTGCTGGAACAGGTCCTTGGGGGTGAAGTGGATACCGGCCTGGCGCGCGCGGCTGACGACCTGGATGGAGATGATCGAGTCGCCGCCCAGTTCGAAGAAGTTGTCGTTCAGGCCGATTTTTTCCAGCTTGAGTACGTCTTGCCAGATGCTGGCGATACGCTGTTGCACTTCGTTCTGCGGGGCTACGTAGGCGTGCAGGGCCTGGCTCGCGTTGGGGGCGGGCAGGGCCTTGCGGTCGAGTTTGCCGTTGGGGGTCAAGGGCAGTTGCGCGAGGATCAGCAGGTGGCCGGGGACCATGTAGTCCGGCAGGTGTTCGCCGAGGTGGGCCTTGAGGGTCTCGCGCAAGGCGTCCTGGCGGGCAGTGTCCGTTGCCAGCGCTGTCGGCACCACGTAGCCCACTAACTGCGCGCCGCCCAGGGTTGGGTGGGCGATGACCACGGCTTCGCGCACCGCCTCGTGTTGCAGCAGTTGCGCTTCAATTTCCCCCAGTTCGATACGCAGGCCGCGGATTTTGACCTGATGGTCGATGCGCCCGATGTAGTCGATGACCCCATCGGCGCGGTAGCGGGCCAGGTCGCCGCTGCGATACAAGCGCGCGCCGTTGCCTGCGAACGGATCGGGAATAAAGCGTTCGGCGGTCAGTCCCGGGCGCTGGTGGTAGCCCTGCGCCAGGGAGTCGCCGCCGATCAGCAGTTCGGCGCTGGTGCCCATGGGGCACAGTTGCAGGTCGTGGTCCAGCAGGTAGGTGCGCACGTTGGCGATGGGGCGGCCGATAGGGGCAATGGCACCCTCGGGCAAACTCTGGACATCAAAGAAGGTGCTGTCGATGGTGGCTTCGGTTGGGCCGTAAAGGTTGCACAGGCGGCCGTTCCAGCGTTCGCGCAATTGTGCGACCAGCGGGGTGCCGAGGGCTTCGCCGCCGAGCAGCAGCAGGCGCAGGGATTGCATCTGTGCGCCCTGTTCATCGGCGAGCAAGGCTTGCAGCAGGGAAGGCGCCATTTGCAGCACGCTGATGCGCTGGGCGGCTACTTGCGACCACAGCACTGACAGGTCTTCGGCCAGCTCGCTGGAAGCCAGGACCAACTGCGCACCGTTGAGCAATGGCAGCCAGAACTCCCACACCGAGGCGTCGAAGCTAAAGGCGGTTTTTTGCAAGACCCGGTCCGCAGCGCTCAGGCCCAGTTCGCCCTGCATCCACAGCATATGGTTGGTCAGGGCGCCATGACGCACTTGCACGCCCTTGGGCTGCCCGGTGGAGCCGGAGGTGTAGATCATGTAGGCCAGGTTGTCGGCGCTGACCGTTACCTGGGGGTTGGCGCTGTCATAGCCTTCCAGCCAGTCGCTGTCCTGATCCAGGCTCAGGGACGGCAGGCTGTCAGGGGCGGGCAATGCCAGGCTGCTTTGGCTCAGCAGCAGGCCGATGCCGCTGTCGTTGATCATGTAGGCCAGGCGTTCGGCGGGGTAGGCCGGGTCCAGCGGCACATAGGCGCCGCCGGCCTTGAGCACGGCCAGCAGGGCGATGACCATCTCCAGGCTGCGCTCAAGGCCAAGGCCCACGCAGACGTTGGGGCCGACGCCCAGTTCCAGCAGTTTGTGGGCCAGTTGGTTGGCGCGGCGATTGAGCTGGTCCAGGGTCAGTTGCTGGTCGCCGAACACCACGGCGACAGACTGTGGCTGGCGTTCGGCTTGCTTGGCGACCAACACATGCACAGGTTCTGCGTCGGGGTAGTCGACGGCCGTGGCATTGCACTGCGCCAATTGCTGCCCGCGCTCTTGGTCGCTGAGCATCGGCAGTTCGCCGATCAGGGCATGGGGATGCTCGATCATGGCCTGCAACAGGTTCTGCCAGTGCCCGGCCAGGGTGGCGACGGTCGTCGGACGCAAGCAAGCGGCGTCGTATTCAAAATGCGCGGTGATCTGCTGCTGGCTGTATTCCACGTCCAGCGACAGGTCGAACTTGGCCTGCAGCGGGTGGCTGTCCATAAACCTCAGCTCCAGCGGGCCCAGGTGCAGGGCCTCCTCCTGCGCGGCGCCGACGCGCCAGTTGAACAGGGTCTGGAACAGCGGGTTAGCCTGGGGGCTGCGTTGCAGGTGCAGGTCTTCGAGGATCAGCTCGATGGGGTAGTCGGCATGTTCCAGGGCGGCCAGGGACTGCTGGCGCAGGCCCTGGAGGAACGCGCTGCAGGTTTGCTCGGGCGCCAGCCGCGCGCGATACACCTGGCTGCTGACAAAAAAGCCCACCAGGTCCTGGATCTGCGCCTGGTTACGGGTGGCGTTGGGCACACCGACGGTGAAATCGACCTGGCCGCTGTAGCGCCCCAACAGCAACTGCCAGGCGCCCAGGAGCACCACGAAAGGCGTCAGGCCCTGTTGCTGGCAAAAGGTCTGGAGGCGCTCGCTCAGGTGGGCGGGCAACGCGTGCCGATGATGGCCGGCACCGGCGCTCTTTTCCAGGCGCTCGCGAGGCAGCTGCAGGGTGGGGATTTCGTCGCCCAGGCAAGCTTTCCAATACTGCGCGGCTGCGCTGTGTTGCGGCGTCTGCGGGTAGTCCTGGCGCTGCCATTGGGCGTAGTCGGCGTACTGGATGGCCGGGCGCGGCAGGGCCTGGCCCGGTTGGCCGAGGGCGCTGGCCAGGTCGTGGATCAGGATCGGGTTGGACCAGGCGTCCGAGACAATGTGGTGCATGTTGAGCAGCAGCACGTAGTCCTGCTCGGCCCGTTTGAGCAGGCTGCTGCGAATCAGCGGCGCCTGGCGCAGGTCGAAGGGTTGGGTGGCGTGCTGGCGGATACGCTGTTGCAGCAGCAGGTCGCGCTGCTGGCTGTCCAGGGCGCTCAGGTCCTCTTCCAGCAGGGTCAGCCGCGCATCATGCTCGATGACTTGCAGCGGCGTGCCGTCGGTGTCGCGAAAGGCGGTGCGCAGGATATCGTGGCGGTCGATCACCCGGTTCAGCGCTGCTTCCAGGGCGCGCGCGTCTACCGGGCCCTTGAGGGCAATCGCCCGTGGCAGGTTGTAAGCATGGCTCTGGGGATCGAACTGTTGCAGGAACCACAGGCGCTGCTGGGCGAACGACAGCGGTACCGGGTCATGCCCGGCGAGGCTCTGGATGGACTGCCCGGCGCCGGCTTCATCGGCCAGCAACAGGGCCAGCAGGTCGTCGTCGGGAAGTTGGTTCAATTGGTTCATGATCGATCTCGTCGCCGTCGGCAGAGGAAATAAGCTGTGTCAGGAAGACGAAGTTCGATCGATCAGATTTAGGCGCAATAGCCGGCGGGAGGCGTTGTAGGAGCCGGCTTGCCGGCGATGAGGCTCGTGGCTTCATCGCATGCCTTGAGGCAGCCATCGCCGGCACGCCGGCTCCTGGGGGAGGGAGGTCAGGCGCAGGCTTTTTCGCTGATGACGCGACCGGCCTGCATGCGTACCAACTGGTCGGCGACGTCGAAGTAACGGTCGTCGTGGGAGATGACGATGATGGTCTTGCCCAGGCGCTTGAGGTCCGGCAGCAGCTCGGTGTAGAAAATCCGTCGGAAGGTCGGGTCCTGGTCGGCCGCCCACTCGTCAAATACCAGCACCGGACGCTCATCGAGCCAGGCGTTGACCAGGGCCAGGCGCTTGCGTTGCCCGGTGGACAGGTCGGTGGTGGTGAACGCGCCATCGCGCACGCTGACCTTGTGCGCGATCTCCAGGCGCTCCAGGTATTGGGTGGCGTCGTCGGGCAGGGCCTTGTCGTTCTGCACCAGGTCGTCGAACAGGAAGTAGTCGGCAAAGATCGTGGTGAACATCTGGCGGTAGTCGTCCAGGCCCAGGGCGTCCACGGGCAGGCCGTTGAGGCGGATTTCGCCTTGCTGCGGGGTGTACAGGCCCAGCAGCAGCTTGATCAGGGTGGTCTTGCCGCAGCCGTTTTCGCCGACGATAAACAGGATTTCCCCAGGCTCGATGCTCAGGTTGACCGGCCCCAGCTTGAATGGCTCGCTGCCTTCCACGGGCGGGAAGGCGTACTGCACGTTGCGCAGTTCCAGGTGCTTCATCACCGGCACGCTTTTGTCGGCGTCATCGAGCAGCAGGTGCGGTTCCGGCGAGGAGAAGCGCTCCGACAGGTCGGCAATGCGCCGGAAGGCGATTTGTGCGCGGCTGATGATCGGCAGGTTGCCGATCAGGTTTTCCAGCGGGCCTTTCATGTACAGCAGCACCAGGACAAAGCCGCTCATCACCGCCGGGTCAGAGCTGGGCCAGAACTGTTGCAGGGTCAGCGCCAGGCCGATGACCACGAAAAACAGCATCGAGCCCAGGCTCTTGGCGATCACAAAAATATTGATCGAGCGGATATGGGTGTCGCAGATATGGTCGGCGGTGCCCTGGATATTGCGGGTGTGCATGGCGTGCCGGCGTGGGCGATGGATGCGCAGTTCCTTGGCGCCCTCGGCAATCGCCGAGTAGTGTTTTTGCAGGTTGTCTTCGGCGTCACGGGCCGCGTAGAAGCCCTTGATGCCTTTGCTCTGGGCCACGAACTGCACCGCCGAACCAATGCCGATGGCCAGCAGGGTCATGAGGAAGATCGGCCAGGACAGCACCGCCAGGTAGCCCAGGCAGCCCAGGATCACTGTGGTCGAAATCGCCAGCGGGGCAAAGGCGAAGGCAAAGTCGCTGATGGTGTCCACGTCATGGGTCAGCACCGGGATCAGGCGGTGGGTGCGATAGCGCTCGATCTGCTCGATGGGCGCGGCGAGCACCTTGGCGCCGAGGTCCTTGCGCAGTTTGGCAATCACCTTCTGCCCAACGAAGTTGGTGCCGATATCGGCGCCGATACTGCTGAGCAACGCCAGCAGGCACAGCCCGGCGAAGGCCAGGACCACGCCGGTGCCCATGCCGTCGGCGCTGTGCAGGCCGCGGTTGACCGTGGCCAGCAGCGCGGTGACGCTGAGGCCGCCGACGATGCCCAGGGTGATGGAAGAAATGACAATCCGTCGATAGGGCTTGAGCAGGCTCAAGAGTTCGCGAATGGCGCTGCGCGGTGCTGCGGTCATGAAACTACCTCGATCGCGACGTGGCTACGTGCTGTGGGCAAGTGAAGGCCTGCGCGCGAAGGTTTACCGCTGGCAGGCCGATAGTAGGAGGACGAGTCGGGCCCGGCGCGATTTAGCCGCGTCCCGAGTTGCACAGGCTCAGAGCTCCCGTGCCACGCGAAAGCCCAGCCAGTCGCCGCGCACGTTGGGATAGAGGTTGTTGCGGTTGCCGGAGCGGGAAAACACCGGCGCCTCGCCCCAGTCGTTGCCGCGAATCTGCCGCACCTCGCATTGCCCGGTCAGCCAGGCACTGCCATCGCTGGGCGCTCCCACATAGCTGTCGTTTTCACAGTCTTCGACCCATTCGTAGACGTTGCCATGCATGTCATACACGCCGAACGCATTGGGCGCATAGCTGCCGGCCGGCGCGGTGTAGCTGTAGCCATCGGCCGGCCCGTAGGTGTTGGCGTGCTTGGCGATGCTGTATTCCTTGCCCTCGTCGAACGGGAACGGGAAGGGCCCGGAGGTGCCGCCACGGGCGGCGTACTCGCGCAGGGATTCGCTGACCATGCGGTACTGCTTGCCGGTTTTCTTCGACAGCCAAGCGACATAGGCGCGGGCTTCGGCAAAGTCCATGCACACGGCTGGATGTTTGGCGCTTATCTTGTAAGTGGGCTTGCCGGCCGTGCATTTGCGGCCAGGGCGGTCGTCGCCGTCGGGCATTTTGTAGCCGGTTTCTTGCAGGTAGCTGTCCCATTCGCCGGCCAACACCTGGAAGCGGCTGATGGCCACGGGTTTGGCGAAGGTCACGTCATGGATCGGGCCTTCATCGGGCTGGCGGCCGACTTCATCGTCCGGGGTGCCCATCTTGAAGGTTCCGGTGGGCAGCACCACCATTTCCGGGCAGTTCTTGCAGTCCTTGAACACGGTGCCGGGCTTGGGCGGCGTGGCGGCCTGGGCGGAGGGTGCCAGGCAGGCGATCAAT
Organism: Pseudomonas sp. WS 5059; assembly: GCF_012985525.1. NCBI lineage: Bacteria > Pseudomonadati > Pseudomonadota > Gammaproteobacteria > Pseudomonadales > Pseudomonadaceae > Pseudomonas > Pseudomonas sp. WS 5059. The sequence continues at coordinate 118,889 of NZ_JAAQWO010000011.1, forward strand.
GCCGTCAGCGCCAGGGACTTGAGCAGCGTTGGGGTGAGCGGTTCATCGTTCATGAGTCGTCTCGTGGGCAAGAAAAAAGGGGATCAGAGGGCTTTGTCGAGCAGGGCCAGGAAGCGGTCGACCTCATCTTCGGTATTGAGCAGGCCCGGCGCGGTACGCACCACCGGGCCGACGTCGCGGTTCACCGCGTCGCTGACCACGCGGTTTCGCATCAGGTAGGCGGCCACCTTGTCGCTGTCCTGGCCCTTGACCCGGAAGAAGCTGAAACCGGCCGACAGCTGCGGGTTGGCCGGGGTGACCAGCTCGATGTTCGGTCGCGCCTGCAAGCGCTCCTTGAGGTAGGAGTTGAGGCTGTGGATGCGCTGCTGAACCTCGGCCTTGCCCAATTGCAGGTGCAGCTTGAAGGCCTCGTCCAGCGCCCAGCGATGCTCAAAGGCGTGATAGCCGCCGGGGGAGAAGGTGGTGGCGAAATCGGTGTCTTCGGAAAACGTCGGCATGCTCGGGGTGAGGGTGGTCACTTGCTCCGATGCGGCGCACACCAGGCCAGTGCCCCGTGGGCCGAACATCCATTTATGGGTGCCGGCGATAAAGAAGTCGCAGTGCATGTCCGGGAAGGCCAGGTCTTCGACGCCGAAGCCATGCACGCCATCGACCACGTAGAGGATCCGATCCTTTTCTTCGCGCCCCTGGTTGTGGCGCTTGACCAGTTGCCCGATTTCAGCGATCGGCAGCTTCACGCCGCTGCCCGACTGCACCCAGGTCATGCCCAGTACTCGGGTGTTGGGGCGAATGTTGCGCTCGATGGCCGTCAGCACTTCATCGACCGACACGTGGTGGGGGTTGGCGAACAGCTTGATCTTGCGCACCTGGGTGCCGTCACGCTGGGTGCGCAATGCGAGGATGCTGTCGGTGGAAAAGTGCTCGTGCTCGGTGGTGAGGATTTCCTGGTCGGGGCGCACGTGGATGCCGCCGTAGATCATCGCCAGGCCCTCGGTGGTGCTGCCGGTGAGGGCGATCTGGCTGGGTTTGGCTTGCAGGTAGCGGCCGGCCCATTCACGCACCTGGCCTTCGCGTTTCCAGGGTTCCTGCAGGTCCCAGTCCATGGTCAGGCCGGGGTTGCGGTCAAGGGCGGCGCGGTGGCGCTCGATGGCTTCGCGCACGGGCCTTGGGTGCGAGGTGATCAGGAAATTGGAGAAATGGATGTAGTTTGGATCCTGGTCGAACAGTTGGCGCAGGCCGGCCCATTTATCGGCGGGGGCCTTGGTGCTAGCCGCCTGCACGTGCAGGCTGGTCCCCAGCGGCAGGCTGGCGGCGAGGATGCCGGCCTGTTTGAGAAAGGTGCGACGGTCGGTCATGGCGTTTGCTCGCTTGGCAGCACACCAGGCTTGGCAGACTTTTGCACCTGCTCCCACACCCGCAGGAAATTGCCGCCCCACAACTTGGCGATATCGGCTTCGGAGTAGCCGCGGGTGATCAGCTCGGCGGTCACGTTGCGCACTTCACTGACATCGTTCCAGCCCTTGACGCCGCCGCCTTCGTTGAAGTCCGAGGCAATGCCGACGTGGTCGATACCGATCTTGCGCACGGTGTAGTCAATGGCGTTTCCCAGGTCCTTGAGGCTGGCCTTGGGTTCTTCTTCGAGAATGGCGTAGAGCTCGCTGGCGTACTCGCCGAACTTCTGCTCCGGCCAGGCAGCGATGATCGGGTCGCCGGGCATCAGGGCCATCGCCAGGTTGGGCAGGGGTGGCAGGTCGAAACGCGCGCGCAAGGTATTGAGCTTGTCCTGGATCGGCTGGCTCAACGGGCGCAGATACCCGCCGAAGGCCACCACTTGCACCACGCCGCCACTGTTCTTGATCAGTTGCAGTTCTTTGTCGCTGAGGTTGCGCGGGATATCCACCGAGGCCCGGGGCGCGGAGTGGGAGGCGACCATCGGGGTGCGGCTAAGCTGGGCGACTTGCTCAAGGGCGGTGGTCGACATTTGCGAGACGTCGATGATCACGCCCAGGTCGTTCAGGCGCTGCACTGCTTGCTTGCCGATGGCCGAGAGGCCGCCGAGGGCATCCGGCGAATCATTGAAAAACGGCAGCGGGCGCGAGGAGTCGGCCCAGCTGTTGTTGCCGATGTAGCTGAAGCCGAACATGCGCATGCCGCGCGCCGTCCACATGTCCAGCAGGTTCAGATCATTGCCCAGGGGGTAGGCGTTGAGCATGCTGATAAAAATCGCAAACTTGCCCTCGCCATGCAGGCGGCGCAAATCGGCCGGGGTGTAGGCGATGCCCACCTGGTTGGGGAAGTCGCGGACCATGCCGGCGATGATCTTGTAGCGCACCTCTTGCTGGTGCCGGGCTTCGTCGACAAAACCTGCGGTGGGTTTGTGTGGTGCATTGGGGCCATTCCACAGCTCGGGCCAGCCGAAAATCGTCAGCGCCGCCCCCGACAGCCGCCCGCGACTGGCCTTGACCAGGTCGAACTGGCCGCTGCCGTCCTTGTCTGCTTCATGGCCGGCGGTGCCGAAGTCCAGGGGCACGGTGATATGGCTGTCGAACGATATCAGGCGGTCCTGCAGTTCATTGGCCTGCTTGATCACTTCCAGCGGGTAGCCGGCATTGCCGCCAAACCAGTGATCCCAGGCCAGGCCTGCGCCGGCAGCAATGGCCAGGGCCAAGGGCAGGCCGATGTATAGAGCCTTTTTCGAACGTGGTTTTGTCATTGCCATCTCAGTCGGTTCGCCTTTGAGGTGCGGGCGCAAGGGGCCTTTGCTATCTGGGGAGAACGAGCGCAGGGCCGGGAAATTTAAGCGCGGCCCCTACAGTAAATTTGCCGCCCGGCTAAACGTTCTAGCTTGGATAAAGCCTGCTCCAGGGCTGACACAGGTAGGAACATGACGATTTCTCGACGAGGGTTTATCGCAGGCCTGGCGCTGACCGGCGCCGCCGTACCTGCTGCCTTTTATGCCCATCGCGAGTTGACGCGTGAGGAATTTCCCATCACTCCCGAGGAAGCCACGGTGGACCTGGCGGACACCGCCGGCCAGCAGTTGGCGAACAGCCTGCGCGGGATCTGGAGCCTGCGCCTGGAAGGGCGTGACGCCGGGCTGCAAGGCTTGCCCCTCGACGGTCTGGAACTGTTTCTTGATATTGCGCCGCGCGGCCGTGGCGTGCGTGGCTACCTGGACACCGCTGGCCAACTGCGTGGGCAGGGCGAGCCGCGCTATCAGGTGCTGGGTGACCTGGCGCCGGGCGACGCGGCGCTGTTGTACTGGCGCCTGATCGACCGCGACGCGCCGGACGGCATGCCGGCCTATGAATTGACGATGCGCCTGGATGAAGTCTGGGGCAGCTTCGGCAATGCCGGCAGCGGCACCCTCAGCGGGCAGATTCTCAATCTCGACCGGCCCCTGGCGCTGCTGGAGCTGGATAACCGGTTTGTCGCCACCAAACAGCTGTTCCCCGAAGCCCGCGAACGTATCGGTCTGAACCCAGCACTGCTGGCATGGTTGATTGCCCCCGAACACCGCCTGTTCCACCAGCTCTGGCACGCCACGCGGGACCAGTGGCACAAGCTCCCCGAGGACAAGCGCAACGCCCTGCGCGGCATCGGTTGGCAGCCCGGGCCACGGGACCAAGAGCGCGATGCCCGTGGCCCGCGCAAGGACCGCAACGGCTCGGGTATCGATTTTTTCTTTATGCATCGGCATATGCTCGGTACGGCGCGCTCCCTACAAGACTTGCCGTCCTGGCCGCGCTTCCCGCCGCCGCAGCCCGAGCTTGAGCGTGATCGCCAGGGCTTCGCGCGCTACTTTGACAATCACGATGGCTTCGCACTGCCGCCGACCTGGATGGCCAGTGGCGACGAGCAGTACAGCCAGTGGGTCAGTGATATCAAGGCTTGCGAGACCTATCACAGCAACTTCCAGGTGTGGGAGTCGCAGTACCGCGACCCGCGTTACCTGGCCAGGTTGACCCTGGGCCAGTTCGGCTCGGAGGTTGAGCTGGGGCTGCACGATTGGCTGCACATGCGCTGGGCGTCGGTGCCGCGCGACCCTTCCAACGGCGCACCGGTGCCCTTTGCGCGCGATCCTGCGGATTTTTCGGCGCGTTGGTATGAGCCTGAAAATGACTTTTTGGGCGACCCGTTTTCCTCCCATGTGAACCCGGTGTTCTGGCATTTCCACGGTTGGATCGATGACCGGCTGGAGGACTGGTTCCGCGCCCATCAGCGCTTTAATCCGGGTGAGCTGAGCCGCCTGGAGGTCAACGGTGTGCCATGGTTTGCGCCAGGGCGCTGGGTCGAGGTGGGTGATCCATGGCTGGGGCCGGATACCCATGGTTGCAGCACCACCCCGGGATTGCAGATGGGGCGCACCGTGGAGATGGATCCGGAAACCATGAAGCTGGCGTTGCGCATCACCTTCGGCGCTGATGATGACAAGTTGCAGGACTTGTTCCGCAAGGTGCCGAAGCGGCCGTGGTATGCGCGGCATTTGAAGGTCAGGGAACGGACGATTTGACCTGTCCGATCAACGTCAAACGGTAGGCGCTGGCTTGCCGGCGATGGCAATGGCGATGGGGCAGGCAACATCGCCGGCAAGCCAGTTCCCACATTAGATCCTCATCGTTAAAGACCAGACGCCTGCCACCCCCCTCCCAGTGCCTTGTACAGCGCAATACTCGCCCCCAGCCGTGCCTGGCGCAGTTGCACGTTCAAATCCTGGGCGGCATACAGCGTGCGCTGGGTTTCCAGTACGGTAAGCAAGTCCTCCGCGCCAGCCTCATAGCGGCTCTGGGCGATACGGAAGGCTGTCTGTGCCTGGTCCAGTTCTTCATGCTGCCACTGGCGCTGTTCGTCCAGTCGGCGAATGCTGCTCAGGGCCTTTTCTACATCGGCAAAGCCATTGATGATCGCGCCGCGATAGGTTTGCAGCAGCTCATCCTGGCGTGCCGTGGCCTTGTCGCGTTCGGCGCTGAGGCGGCCGTTGTTGAAAATCGGTGCGATCAGCCCGCCCGTGAGGTTGTAGAACGGGTTGCGCAGCATATCGCCAGCACGGTTGGCGCCCGAGCCCAGGTTGGCGCTGAGGGTCACGCTGGGCAGCATGGCGGCGCGGGCGACGATGATGTCGGCCTGGGCGGCCGCCAGTTGCGCTTCGGCGCTGGCAATGTCCGGGCGGCGGCTGAGCAGGTCGCTGGGTACGCCGGCGGCGATGCTTGGCCAGCGCAGTTGCTCAAAGGCCTGGGGCGTCAGTTGCAGCGTCTGTACCGGTTGGCCGAGCAGGGCGGCGAGGCTGATCCGTGCGGCTTCGGTCCGCTGGCGTACCTCGGGCAGTTGGCGTTGCTGCGCGGCGACCAGGCTCTTTTGCTGGGCCAGTTCCAGTTGGGTGGCAGAGCCCGCGTCATGCCGGGTCTGTACCAGCTTGAGCACGTTCTGCGCATTGGCCAGGTTGAGCTCGGCGATGCGTTGTTGCTCGTGCAGGGCCAGGAGCTGGGTGTAGGTGGTGGCCACGCCGCTGAGCAGGGTCAATTCCACCGTGGCGCGCTCGAATTCGCTGGCGCGCACCGCCAGTTCAGCACTGTCGCGAGCGGCGCGCTTGCCGCCCCAGAAGTCGATTTCGTAGGTGGCCGTCAGGCTGGCATTGAAATAATCCACCGCGTCATTGTTGTTGTCGGCATCCAGTTCGCTGTAGCCGTTGCCGCGCAGCAGTTTCTGGCGGTTGGCGTTGAGCCCGCCCTTGAGTTCGGGCAGCAGCGGCGCGCCGGCCACCACGGCGCCGGCCTGGGCCTGGCGCACCCGGGCCATGGCGCTGGCCAGGTCGTAGCTGCCGGTGCGGGCCTGTTCGATCAGTTGGTCGAGCTGCGGGCTGGCAAAGGCCTTCCACCATTGCTGGTTGACGTGCAGAGCGTTGGCCTGGCTTGCCGTGTCCCAGGCCGGCGGCGGCTGCAGGCCGCTGGCCGGGCGCTGCGCCGGGCTGCTGCACGCGGCCAGCAGCAGGCTGGCGGCAACGAGGGTCAAGTGCGCTTTCATAGGGCGATCATTCACTGGTAAGGGCCGTGACCGGGTCGAGCCGGGCTGCTTTGCGGGCCGGCATAAAGCCGAAGATGACGCCGGTGACCAGCGCGCAGGCGAAGGCGCCCAGGGCTGCGGGCAGCGAGAAGGCGACGGCCACGCTGCTGAGGATCAGCGCGCCACCGACCAGCAGGGCCAGGCCGATCCCGGCCACCCCTCCGACCACCGTGAGCATCACCGCTTCGGTGAGGAACTGGCGCAGGATGTCGCGCTGCCGGGCGCCAGTGGCCATGCGGATGCCGATTTCCCGGGTGCGTTCGCGCACGGTCATCAGCATGATGTTCATCACGCCGATGCCGCCCACCAGCAGCGAAATGGCGGCAATCGAGCCGAGCATCAGCGACAGGGTGTTCTGGGTCCGGGCCTCGGCCTGGATCATCGCGGCGTTGTTGGTCAGTTCAAAATCCCGCTTGCCGTTGTGCAGGCGCAGCAGCAACTGGTCGATGGCTTTTTCGGCCTCATGCACCTTGCGCGCGTCGGCGGCGGCAATCACCACGTATTCAGGGTTATAGGTGCCGAACAGGCGAATACTCGCGGCAGAGTAGGGGATGGCGATACGGTCGTCGCTGTCCTTGTCGCCGGAGCTGGCCCCTTTTTCGGCAAGCACGCCGATCACCTGGAACGGCACGTTTTCGATCAGGATGTATTGGCCGATGGGGCTGGGCAGGTCCTTGAACAGCTTGTCGCGCACCCGTTTGCCAATCACCGCGACGGTAGCGGCGGCGCGTTCGTCAGCCTCGGTGAAGTAGCTGCCCTCGACCACTGGCCAGTTGAAGATCGTCGGGAAGTTGGTGTCGTTGCCGCCGACATAGGCCATGTGGTCGACATTGCCGAAACGCACCCCGGCCTCCGCGCCATTGACCGGCATGATTCGCTTGACCTGGGGCAGGGCGGCCATGGCGGCGACGTCGTTCATGGTGATAATGCCGGGCGGCGTACGTGGGTTGGGCGCCGAGCCGCTGACATACAGGATGTTGGAGCCAAAGGCGCCCATCTGCGCCATGACCTGGCGTTTGCTGCCTTCGCCCACGGCCAGCATCACCACCACCGAGGCCACGCCGATAATGATCCCCAGCAGGGTCAGGGCCGTGCGGAAGCGGTTGATCCACATGACCCGCCAGGCCGCCTGCACCGCGTCCACCAGTTCAGCCTTCCACGCGCCGTTGTGCTCGGCGCCGTCGGCCAGGCGTTGGCGCAGGTCCACCGCTTGCAGGGCCTTGGGGTTGGCTTCAGTGGCGGGCTGGTTGTGGGTGTTGGGGGTGTCGCTGATGATCAGGCCGTCGCGGATCTCGATGATGCGCTTGGCCCGCGCCGCCACTTCGCGGTCGTGGGTGATCAGGATCACCACGTGGCCCTGGCTCGCCAGTTCGTCGAGCAGGGTCATGACCTCGGCGCCGCTATGGCTGTCGAGGGCGCCGGTAGGTTCGTCGGCGAGGATGATATGCCCGCCGTTCATCAAGGCCCGGGCAATCGACACCCGTTGCTGCTGGCCGCCGGACAACTGGTGCGGGCGGTTGCCGGTGCGCCCGGCCAGCCCCAGGCGGGTCAGTAGGGCGGCGGCGCGGGCGTGGCGTTCGGCGGCCGGTGTGCCGGCATAGATCGCCGGCATCTCGACGTTTTCCTGGGCCGAGCCGGACGGGATCAGGTGGTAGCCCTGGAACACAAAGCCAAAGGCCTCGCGGCGCAGCCAGGCCAGTTCGTCGGTGTCCAGTTGGGCGACGTTTTCCCCGGCGAACAGGTATTGGCCGACGGTGGGGCGGTCGAGGCAGCCGAGGATATTCATCAGGGTCGACTTGCCTGAGCCGGAGGCCCCGACAATCGCCACGAATTCCCCGGCATGGATCGACAGGTCGATCCCGCGCAGCACATCGACCTGGGGCGCATCACCGCCCCCGTAGGATTTGCGGATGTCCCGAAGTTCGATCAGCGGCGTCAACATTCAGCCTCCGCTGCTTTCGGCGGGGCCGATCAGCAGATGATCGCCTTCGTTGAGGCCGTCGAGGATCTGGATGCGCAGGCGATCGCTGATACCCACCCGCACCTCACGGTCTTCGATGCTGCCGTCCTTGGCCACCACACGGGCCAGTTGCATGTCGGGGCGGGTGCTGCCCTGCAGGGCCGCGACGGGCGCGGTCAGCGCATCGGTGACGCGGCTGGCGACGAAAAACACCTGGGCGGTCATTTCCGCCATCAGTGCGTTGTCGGCGTTGTCCACATCCAGCAGCACGGTGTACAGCACCACCCGGCCGCTGCCGCTCTTGCTCGAACTGCTGGGGCTGCCGCCACCCTGGCTGGTTTCGTTGAGGGGCTTGGGCGGCACCGGCAGGATCTGGCGCACGGTGCTGGTCCAGCGCCGGTTGCCACCGCTCAGGGTGGTGAAATAGGCCTGCATGCCCGGTTTGACATGGCCGATATCGGCTTCCGAGACTTCCGCCCACACGGTCATCGGCGACAGGTTGGCAATGCGCAGGATCAGCGGCGTCTGCTGCTGGCTGTTGAGGGTCTGGCCTTCGCGGGCATCCACGGCCACCACGGTGCCGGAGATCGGCGCATAGATGCGCGTGTAGCCCAGCTCAGCCTGATCAACCCGCAGCGTGGCCTGGGCCTGGCTGATCTGCGCCTTGAACATGTTGATGCGCGCCTGGGTGGCGTCCAGTTCGGCCTGGGCGGTTTGCACGTCTTCATCGCGGGTGGCGCCACCGGCGGCCAGGCGTTGCTGGCGCTGGTACTTCTGCTGCGCCAGGCGGTGTTGCGCGTGCTGTTCCTGCAGTTGGGCCTGCAAATTGGCGATGGAGTAGCGGGTGGCGTCGAGCTTGGCTTGTTGGGTGGCGGGGTCGATCTCTACCAGCAGGTCGCCTTCCTTGACTTGGGCGCCGGCTTCGACGTGAATCTTGCGGATCTGCCCGGAGGCCTGGGCGCCGACATCCACGTAACGCCGCGGTTGCAGGGTGCCGAGGGCGGTCACGCTGCTTTCGATATCGCCCCGGTGTACTTGCAGGGTGGCAAATTTATCCCGGCCGGGCGGGATCAGTTGCCAGGCGGCGAACGCGGCCACGGGGATCAGGCAAAGTGCTGCCAGCAGAGCGCGCCGGGTGTGTCGGGGACGGTTCATGCACGGGTTCCAGCCAGGAAAGTTCGGACCGCAGCTCAATCGCCCACAAGGGCAGAGACAGGCGCGGCAAGCTGTCAGGTAAACGAGGTATTTGCCCTGAAATTTAAGTGCTTACACACGCCGTTACAGCTGGGCGAAACGCCAGTATTGGACGTTGTGTGTAGGACTTTTCAAATCTACATGAGAATTACTATAAATTAGACGGCCTCAAACTGCCATCACCGCATTGCCCGCGCCGGCGGCTCCGCGCCTGCCAGGGTGAATCCGGTGCGGGGCTTAAATTTTTTTTCATGGTCCTCGTTTCCTATCAACACATGGCCTGTTGTTCAGCAGGTCGCCCAGGCTTTCCGCCCCATCGCCACGGGGCTTATCCAGAGGACACTGGAATGACACAGGCAATTGCATCGCCCGCGGTTCACGACCTGATCGGTATTGGTTTCGGTCCCTCGAACCTGGCGCTGGCCATCGCCCTGCAAGAGCGCGAGAAAGCCCAGGGTAAGCTCGATGTGCTGTTTCTCGACAAGCAGGCCGACTACCGCTGGCACGGCAATACCCTGGTGAGCCAGAGCGAGCTGCAGATTTCCTTCCTCAAGGACCTGGTGACCCTGCGCAACCCCACCAGCCCGTACTCTTTCGTCAATTACCTCAAGGCCCACGGGCGCCTGGTGGACTTTATCAACCTGGGCACCTTCTACCCGTGTCGCATGGAGTACAACGACTACCTGCGCTGGGTCGCCGGGCAATTTACCGAGCAAAGCCGCTATGGCGAGGAAGTGCTGGCCATCGAGCCGATCCTGCATCAGCAGCAGGTCGAGGCGCTGCGGGTGATCTCCCGCGATGCCCATGGCGAGCAACTGGTGCGCACCGCACGTTCGGTGGTGGTCAGCGCCGGTGGCACGCCACGGATTCCCGAGGCGTTCAAGGCGCTCAAGGATGACGGGCGGGTGTTCCACCATTCCCAGTACCTGGCGCGCATGGCCCAGCAGCCGTGTGTCGAGGGCAAGCCGATGCGCATTGCAATCATCGGCGGTGGGCAGAGCGCGGCCGAAGCGTTTATCGACCTGAACGACAGCTTCCCCTCGGTGCAGGTGGACATCATCCTGCGCGGCTCGGCCCTCAAGCCTGCCGATGACAGCCCGTTCGTCAACGAAGTGTTCTCCCCGGAGTTCACCGACCTGGTGTTCCAGCAGCCCAGCAGCGAGCGCGAACGGCTGGTCAACGAGTACCACAACACCAACTATTCGGTGGTGGACCTGGACCTGATCGAGCGCATCTACGGGATTTTCTACCGGCAGAAAGTCTCCGGCATCGCCCGCCACGCATTCCGCACCCTGACCACCGTGGAAAAAGCCAGCGCCGGGCCCTTGGGCATCGAGTTGCTGGTACGTCACAACGCCACCGGTGAGACCGTGATCAACCACTACGATGCGGTGGTCCTGGCCACAGGTTATGAACGGCAGATGCATCGCCAGTTGCTGGCGCCGCTGGAGGCCTATATGGGTGACTTTGAAGTCAGCCGCGATTACCGCGTGGTCACCGACGAGCGCTGCAAGGCGGGCATCTACATGCAGGGTTTCAGCCAGGCCAGCCATGGCTTGAGCGATACGTTGCTGTCGATCCTGCCGATTCGCGCCGATGAGATTGCTGCCTCGCTGCACGAGCATGACCGCAGCCTGGGCCAGGCGCGCTCGGTGCGTGATGTGCTGCTGGCCACCGCGAGCTGACAGCGTTGCAGATCGTTCCCGCGCCCGCGGGAGCGATGCCTGGCTGAACCCTGGCTGAAGAACCCGGCGATTCGCCGCACTGTCACTTTCCTCCCGCAGACTGCGGGCGTAAGCTGCGCCGGTTTTCAACCATAGCGCAGACCTTCGTGAACAGACTTTCGAGTGACAGTTGTCGACCAGGCTTGGCCAGCTGACGCGCATCCCCGTGCCGTTGCCTCGCCGATCAAGCGAGAAGCGGCCTTTGGGTAGCGAACCGTCCTGGTTCCTGCCTGATCCCCCTTTTTTCGACGCTGATTCTGCGGGCAATCAAAGGGAGATTCATCATGCAAGCCCTCAACAATATCAATCTGGATTCCCTGATCGACACCGTGGTCAGCCTCAGCGCGGCTTTCATCCTGGGTGGGCTGATCGGCTTTGAGCGCCAGTTCCGCCAGCGCACGGCGGGGCTGCGCACCAACGTGCTGGTGGCGGTGGGGGCGGCGATCTTTGTCGACATGGCCAACCGCCTGGCCGGGGCCGAAGGGGCGGTGCGGGTGGTGGCGTATGTGGTGTCCGGGATTGGCTTTCTCGGCGCCGGGGTGATCATGCGCGAGGAGGGCAACGTACGCGGGCTCAATACGGCGGCCACGCTGTGGACTTCCGCCGCCGTGGGCGCCTGCGCCGGCGCCGACCTGATCCTCGAGGCGTTCCTGGGTACCTGTTTTGTGCTGGCGGCCAACACCTTGCTGCGGCCGATCGTCAATAACATCAACCGCCAGCCTTTGGATGTGGTGTCGGCGGAGGTCACCAATATCCTCTACGTGATCGCCCGGCGCGCCCAGCAGCAGGCGGTGATGGCCTTGCTCGAATCGGAACTGGCGCGCTGCAACTACCCGGCCAGTGATGTCGACGTACGGCCATTTGGCACTGAGGAGGTGGAAATCGAGGCGACGCTGGCGGCCAACTCGGTCGATGGTGACGAACTGGACGCCCTGGTGGCGCGGATCTCGCAGTCGACCCTTGTGGTGCAGGCCTTCTGGAGCCCCAGCACCACCGACTGAAGCAAACCCTGCATCCCCCAAAAAGCCGCCTCCTGTCATAGGGGGCGGCTTTTTTTATTGAATTTGACTACGCTTTTGGAAGGATTAATCCTACAAGTGCGCCGGATTTTCCCTTCGGGCGAAACATCATTCCGTTGTTAATGTTGCGCCGTTGCACCTAACCAAATTCCGTTGAAACGTTCTGTGTAGACAGTGCCGCTGGTCGGAACTGGTATTTCTCACAGGTACAGGGGTTTCGTGTGATGTGTAAGGGTGTTGGCGCCCCTGAAATGAGTGGTCGCCAATGAAGCAACTAAACAATCGTGGTGTCTTCCCAGGGAGCCGCATGAGCAAAGCGCTAATCGTGGATGATCATCCGTTCATTCGTTCTACCGTCAAATACCTGTTGCGCCAGGAGGGCTTCGAGAAGATTTTCGAAGCTGCCAACGGTGCCGACGCCTTACAGATTGCCAGGGAGGAGCGACCGGACCTGGTCATCCTCGACCTGGCCATGCCCAAGTTGGGCGGGCTGGAGGTCATCAGCCGGATCAAGGCATTGGGCCTGCCCTGTAAAATCCTGGTGCTGACCTCCTATCTGGCAGTGTTCTTTTCCACTCGTTGCATGCGCGCCGGGGCGATGGGCTTTGTCGCGAAAACCGGTGAACTCGATGAGCTGCAAAAAGCCATCAAGGCCGTCATGTCCAACTACAGCTGCTTCCCCAGCCTGCCCACCAGTTCGGTGCGCAAAGACGACTTGCAAACCACTGAACAGCAACTGGTAGAGGCACTTTCCGACCGCGAGCTGATGGTGCTGCAAAAGCTCGCCCTGGGCCTGGGGAACAATGAAATCGCCAAGGACATGCTGTTGAGTCACAAGACCATCAGCACCTATAAAACCCGGTTGAAGGAGAAACTGCGCATGTCTTCGGTGGTGCATTTATCCAAGTTCGCCCAGCGCAATCATCTGATCTGAAATGTCGACCTCTCTGGGCAAGTGGCTCGCCGTACTCTGGCTGGCGGGCCTGTCACTTACCGTCAACGTGGCTCTGGGCGAGCCACAGGCTTTGCATCTGTTGGGGCATTCGAGCCTGGAAGCGCCGCAGGTGAACCTCAATGAGGCGGACTGGCGCTGGTTGCGCCAGCGCCGCACGTTGGTGATGGGGGTTTCCGCTCCCGACTACGCGCCCTTTGATCTGACGAATAACAACGACGAACTGGAGGGGATTACCGCCGATTATGCGGCGTTGATCGCCCTGGCCCTCAACGTCAAGGTCCAGGTGCAGCGCTATGAGCACCGCGACGAAGCCATCGCCGCCCTCAAGCACGCAGAGGTGGATTTTGTAGGCACGGCCAACGGCTACGAGGCGGCGGACGGCCAGTTGAAGCTGTCGCGCTCCTACGCCAATGACCAGCCGATCCTGGTGACGCGGGTGGGCGATAGCCAGTCGCTGACGGCCGACCTGGACGGCAAGCGCCTGTCCATGCTTTATCACTACATGCAGCCCGGTGCAGTCGCGGCCTTCTACCCCAATGCTTCATTGCATATCTATCCGTCGGCCTTCGAGGCGATTGGCGCAGTGGCCTTTGGCCAGGCGGACGTCTACCTGGGCGATGCAATCAGCACCAATTATCTGATCAATAAAAATCATCTCAATAACGTGCGCATGGCGGACTTTTCCAGCCTGGAGGTCAACCCCTTTGCGTTCGCGCTCGCCGGCGACAATGAGCGGCTGCTGCGTATTGTCAATGCGGTGCTGGAGGTGATCCCCGCCAATGAGCAGATGGAGATCCTGCGCCGTTGGAGCGCCGGTAACCTGGGAGTGGTCGGCCGCGAACGCCTGCGCCTGAGCGCCAGTGAGCAGCGCTGGCTGGACAAGCACCCACGGGTCAAGGTTACGGCGCTCGACAAATTCCTGCCGCTGTCATTTTTCAACGACCGTGGGCAGTTCCAGGGCTTGAGTGCCGAGGTACTGGCGCAGGTCAGCTTGCGCACCGGCTTGAAGTTCGACGTGATACGCGGCGGTTCGCTGCCGCGCCAAGTCGAGCAGGTCAGCGAGGGCGACGCGGACATGATCGCGCTGATTACCCCAAGCATGTCCCGGGAGGACAAGATCCGCTTTACCCGGCCTTACCTGAGCAACCCGTTCGTGCTGGTCACCCGCGATGATGAGCGCAGCCCGATCACCATGGAAGATATGACAGGTAAGCGCCTGGCGGTGATTCGCAGCAGCGTACAGCGGGAAATCATCAGCCGGGAATACCCCCAAATCATCCTGGTAGACGTCGACGGCCCCGCCGAGGCCATGGCCCTGGTGGCCAGTGCCGGGGTCGATGCGTCGGTCAATGCGCTGATGATTGCGCGCTACATGATTGCCCATAAATACCGTGATCGCCTGCGTATCACCAGTACCGTGGGCGCGCAGCCAGCGCGTATCGCCTTTGGCGTGGGGCGCGGCCAGTTGGAGCTGTATTCGATCCTGGAAAAGGCACTGCTGAGTATCTCTCCCCAGGAAATGGACGAGTTGACCAACCACTGGCGCAGCGAGGTGGTGATCGACGACAGTTACTGGCTGCGCCACCGCGACACGATTATCCAGGGGTTTGCGCTGGCCGCGCTGCTGTTGGCGCTCACCCTGGGTTGGGCCATTTACCTGCGTAGCCTGATACGCAAGCGCGGCCAGGCCGAGCGCGCGCTGAGCGACCAGATGCGCTTTATGAGCGTGCTGATCGACGGCACGCCGCACCCGATCTATGTGCGCGACCGCATGGGGCGGTTGATGGCGTGCAACAGCGCCTACCTGAATGTATTCGGCTTTTGCCTTGAAGATGTGATCGGCAAGACCGTGGTCGAGACCGACACCGGCAACCAGCCCCAGTCCCAGTCCTACCATGAAGACTACTTGCGCCTGATGGAGCGCGGCGAGCCGCAGATTCACGACCGTGTCCTCAAGGTGCCTGGGGGCGCGACCCTGACCATTTACCACTGGATGCTGCCGTACCGCGACGGTGACGAGAAGGTCGTGGGCATGATTGCCGGCTGGGTCGATGTCAGTGAACGCCAGCGCTTGCTGGGGCAATTGCAGGAGGCCAAGGAGGGTGCCGACGCTGCCAACCGGGCCAAGACCACGTTCCTGGCGACCATGAGCCATGAAATCCGCACGCCGATGAACGCGGTGATCGGCATGATCGAGCTGGCGTTGAAAAATGCCGAGCAGGGGCGGATCGACCATGATGCCCTGGCCGTGGCCTCCGACGCTTCGCGGGGCATGCTGGAATTGATCGGCGATATTCTCGACATTGCGCGCATCGAGTCCGGCCATCTGTCCCTGGCCCTGGAGCCATCGAACCTGCGTGAGTTGCTGGCCTCGGTGGCGCGCATCTTCGAAGGGCTGGCGCGGACCAAGGGCCTGGTGTTGCAGGTGGCACTGGACCCGCTGCTTGACCGGCATGTACTGATCGATCCGTTGCGCTTCAAGCAGGTGGTTTCCAACCTGTTGAGCAACGCCATCAAGTTCACCGCCCAGGGCCATGTGCGCTTGAGCTGCAGTGGCTCGCCTGCGGTTGCCAATGGTTATCTGAGCCTGCGGCTGGTGGTGGAAGACACGGGGGTAGGCATCAGCGTCGAGGACCAGATGCGCCTGTTCAACCCGTTTGTCCAGGGGCGCAATACCGACCAGTCGGCGCGCAGTGGCTCTGGCCTGGGGCTGGTGATCAGCCGCAGCCTGTGTGAAATGATGGGTGGCCAACTGAAGTTGAGCAGTGTGCTGGGGCAGGGCACTCGCGTGGAGGTCACGTTGGCCCTGGCCGTGGCGTCTGCTGCCGCGGCCCATCACGAGCCGGCCGCTCTGGATGCTCCGCCGGCCCATAGGTTGAATATCCTGGTGGTGGATGACTACCCGGCCAATCGCCAATTGCTGACCCGCCAACTGAGCTTCCTGGGGCACCGCATCACTACGGCCGAAGATGGCGTGCAGGGCCTGGAGTACTGGCGGGCCGAGCGCTTCGATGGGGTGATCACCGATTGTAATATGCCACTGAAAAACGGCTATGACCTGGCGCGGGAAATTCGTGCCGACGAGCGTGCCCGTGGCCTGGCGCCTTGCCTGTTGCTGGGGTTTACCGCCAATGCCCAGCCCGAGGAAACCGAGCGTTGCCTGGCGGCGGGGATGGACGGTTGCCTGTTCAAGCCGACTGGCCTCGACGACCTGCATGCGGCGCTGGCTTCGCGTACGGCCCTGCCTTCGGTCAACGAGCCGCAGGCGGCCGAGGCGATCCAGACGATCGATCTGGGCCGCTTGCTGAAGTTGACCGGTGGCGATATGGACGCGATCAGGGAACTGCTGGAGCCGCTGCTCGACAGCCTCGCCGAAGACCGCACGCAACTGCCGGCCTTGCTGCAACAAAACCACTACCCACAGTTGCATGACCTGGCCCACCGGACCAAGGGCGGGGCGCGCCTGGTTGAGGCGCAGGCGTTGGTGAGCGCCTGTGAGGCCCTGGAAGCCGCCTGTGAACAACGTGATCGGGAGGCGTTGGCCTTGGCGGTGACTGGCGTGCAAGCAGCCATTGATCAGTTGCATCAGGCCCTGGCGGACTATTGCAACCGGGCATAAGAGTAGGAAGTGCGAGAGTGTTTAGGAGAACTCCTACGTGCAGAGGGAACTACGCTGATTTTGCTATCGAAATATGTCTGAAAAAGTAGGCCGCTCCTTCAAACCACGAGCGCTGCCTGCTCAGGGACCTGCCATGCCCACCAAAGCACTGACCATCCTGATCGCTGATGAACAGCACCTGCAACGCTTGCACCTCGAGAAAATGCTCAACCAACTGGGTTACTACCGGATCGTCCCGGTGCAGACCTTCGATGAAGTGCTGATCCTGACCGATATTCCAGCCGAGCCATTCGATGTGCTGATTATCAATGCGGGCCTGGCCGCCAGCGCGGGTGACGCACTGGCGTTCCAGCAGGTGCGCCATGTGCTGGTCTATGACGACCAGCACAGCGGGGCGCCGGCCTCCCAGGCGATGATGCGTTTGCCGGGGTCGCCCGACAGCCTCACCCTGGAGCACTTCATGGGCATCATCGACCCGCCGTCACCGGCCAGCGGCTTGCGGGTCTTGCCGTGGCTGCGGGAGTTGGCGCGCAGCCCGGCGGTTTAGCTCAGTCCCACTGCGGCGCAATGCCCTTGGGGCTGGTCAGGCGCTGACCGCGCTCAAGGCCTGCGATCTGCGCCATATCGGCTTCGCTCAAGGTCAGTTGCACGGCCTTGAGGTTGCTCTGCAGGTTGGCGCGTTGGGTCGAGGACGGAATCACCGCGTACCCCAGTTGCATGGCCCAGGCCAGGGCCACTTGTGCCGGTGTGGCCTGGTTACGCTCGGCAATCGCCTGGATCACCGGGTCTTTGAGCACCTCGCCGTAGGCCAGGGTCATGTACGAGGTAATCTGGATGCCGTGGCGCGTGGCGAAATCCACCACCTTGCGGTTTTGCAGGTACGGGTGCAGTTCGATCTGGTTGGTGGCGATATTCTCGGCGCCGACGGCGGCGATGGCTTGTTCCATCAATGCCACGGTGAAGTTGGAAATGCCGATCTGCCGGGTCAGGCCCTGGCGCTTGGCTTCGAGCAACTGCCCCATGAACTGGGCGACGGGCACCTGGTTTTCCGGCGACGGCCAATGGATCAGGGTCAGGTCCAGGTAGTCGGTCTTGAGCTTGCGCAGGCTTTCCTTGAGGCTGGGGATCAACTGGCCTTCGGCAAAATTGGCGATCCAGATCTTGCTGGTGATGAACAGCTCATCGCGGGGGATACCGCTGTCAGCGATAGCCTGGCCGACCTCGGCTTCGTTCTCGTAGATCTGCGCGGTATCGATGACCCGGTAGCCCAGGTCCAGGCCAGTGCTGACGGAATCGATGACCACCTGGCCTTGCAGGCGGAAAGTGCCAAGGCCGAATGCGGGAATAGACATGAGTGACTCCTGTGGTGGCGTGAACAATGGCCTCGAGTATCTGCCCCGGGCCCCCGCGGAAACACCCACGATTGTTCAAATGACTCTTGACCACAAGTCACGAGTCGCCGGCAAGCCCGCTCCTACAGGGTGTTGAGCTGGCGCGTCAGGTCCAGCACCACTTTGCCGCTGCCGACAGTGGGCACCAGGTGGGTAAACGGGATATCGATCATGCGGTTTTCCCGCACCGCCCGCAGGCGCGACAGCACCGGGTCGCGGGTCAGCAACTGGCGTTTACGGCTGGCCGGGGACCATACGGCATCGGCCAGCAGGATCACATCCGGGTCGCTCATCAATAACGTCTCACTGCTGACCGTGACCCGGTATTGATTGATCCCGGCCAACAGGTTGCGCGCGCCGGCGGCGGCCAGCAGGGCAGTGACGAAACCTTGCTGTCCTTCGCTGTCCAGGCCGTTGACTTCACTGTCGAGGTAAAACACCGACAAGGGTGTTGCCGGCTTGGCCAGTGCCCGGGCGCTGGCCAGGTCGGCGTCCAGGGCGGCAATCAGCTCGCGGGCGCGCTGCGGCTTATGCAGCAGGTTGCCCAGGGTTTGCAGGTCTGTGCGGATATGCCCGAAATAATCCAGGGAGTGCCCGGCACAGGCCGATTCCAGCAGATACGAAGCCACGCCATTGCCCGCCAGCCCAGTGCGTGAAGTAATGCCGCTGCCAAAGGCCGTGGCAAAACCGCCCACCACCAGGTCCGGCCTCTGCCCATACAACACTTCGCTGGCCGGATAGCGCAGTGCAATCACCGACACCCCCAAATACTTGCCCTGCTTATGCGCGGCGCCGTTGTCATCCAGGTACGCCACGCCCACCAGCGCCGGGCCGGCGTCCAGGGCCAGCAGCATATCGGCAGCGTGTTGGTTGAGGGCGACAATCCGCGCCGGCGGTGCATGGGGCAGTTGCCAATCCTGCTGGCAGTTGCGGTAGTCGTGCGCAATGGCCGAGGCACTGCACAACAGGGCGATGGCAACGCCTGCCAAACGTTTCATGGATGCTCCCGGATCAACAGTTCCTCGACCACCTCGCCGCCCACCAGGTGCACATCCACCAGGCGCACGGCATCGGCCTTGCTGTGCACCCCATACCAGCAGCGCTGCGGGTACACCGTGAGCACTGGCCCCAGGTTGCAGGGGAACTGGCAATGGGTGCGCGTCAGCAGCACACCGCCAGGCACTTCGATGTGCTGGTGCTCCAAAAGGCGCCGGCGCAGGGTTTTCCACAGTTGCAGGGCGCCACGCTGGGTGCAGCGCGGGCCGGTGCACAGCAGCACATGGTGGGCATGCTCGGGGATACGGGACCAGTCGGGGTGGGTGTCCACCCCGTCGATTTGCGTGATTTCAGTCATCAGAAGCGATACGTGTAACGCACCTCCGTGGTGAACGGCCGGCCCAGGTTGTCGACATTGCTGGAGCGGCTGGTGACGTAGTCGCGGTCGAACAGGTTTTCTACCAGCAGGCTCACGCGGTGTTGATGGGCAGGGTCGAGGTAGCGATAGGCGTCGGCGTCCACCACCGAATAGTGGCCGTATTCGACTCTTTTCGAGCTGATCACATCGTGGATATAGCGGATCGCCGCGCCGGCGCCCCACAGGCGGTTCTGCGACTCGAAACCCACCCGCGAGCGGGCAAAGAAGCTCGGCACGTCATTGAGGGTGACCCCGGCGCGCGATTCGGTCAGGTTGCGGGTCATGTCCGCCTGCAAGTTCCACTGGTCGTTGAGCGCCAGCTTGGCGTCGGCCTCGAAACCGCGCACCTGGATCTGCCCCTGGCCGTTGACCCAGTGGCTATCGTCGAGGGTGATCAGGTCGGTGATCTTGCGCTTGAACAGGGTCACGCTGGCGCTGAATTCACGGTCGGCCAGCAGGCCCTTGTAGTCCAGGCCCAGCTCGGCGTTACGGCTTCTTTCCGGCTTGAGGTTGCGGTTGCCCAGCTCGTCGCCGGGTTCATTGACGAACAATTGCTCGGCATTCGGCAGCTTGTAGGCCGTACCGTACTGGCCGCGCAGGGCCCAGTTGGGGTTGAGGTCGTAGAGCGAGGTGAGCATGCCGACGGTGGCACTGTCGCCGCCGCTCATGGTTTCGTGGCGCACGCCGATGCTCGGATGCCAGTCGGGCAGGGCGTCGATCTGCGGGCGCAGCTGGGTGTACAGGGCGTGGGCCTGGGCCTTGTTGTCGTCGATCACCAGCACGTCGTCCTGGCCCTTGAACCACTGGTTGTCCGAGCCGAACACCAGCACATGGCCGCCCGTAAGCTCAGCCTTGCCTTCGGCCTGCACGCCCCAGTCGGTAAAGCCCCAGTAGTCATTGTGGTTGCGCACCACGGTGCCGCCGTCGGCGGTGTTGTTGACCCTTGAGTAGCGAGTGTCCCAGTCGTTGATATGGCCCTTGAGGAAGTAACTCAGCCGCTCGTTGATGTTTTGCTCGAAGGTCGCCGTGGCAATCTGCTGCACGCGGTCGTTGGTGGTCTTGCGGTTGTTGGTGGCGCCGGCAAAGTCCAGGTTGGCATCGGAGTACTGGTAGAACAGTTCCAGGCGCGAGTCATCGCTAAAAGACTGGATGGCCTTGGCGCCGAGGGTGGTGACTTCGTAGGAGCGTTTCTTGTCGGTGACGTTGCTCATGTCGCGGTTGCGAAAGGGCTGGTAGCCCTCGGACACGTTATGGCTGACATAGGCCAGCAGGCCCAGGTCGCCCAGGCCATTGGTGAAAATCCGCTCGGCCCGGGCATCACCCGTGGTGCCGCCAAAGGTATCGACGCCCAGGTTGGTTTCGCCGGACACCTCACGGGTCTGCGGGGTGCGCGTGACGATATTGATCACGCCCGCCACGGCCTGGGTGCCGAACAACAGGCTCTGGCCACCCTTGAGCACTTCGATGCGCTCCACGGCGTTGGCCGGCAGGGTGTCCAGGTACAGGCCCCCGTACAGGCGGTTGTTCAGGCGTACGCCGTCGAGCAGGATCAGCGTGTCGTCGTTGCGCCCGCCCAGCAGGGAATAGGTGCCGTAGTCGAACGGGCCGTTTTTCGGCGCGACGTAGAAACCGGGGATAAACATCTGCATCGCCCGCGTGATATCGGCGCTGGGGCCGGCGCGTTCGATCTGGGCGCGGGTGACGATCTCGACCTTGCTGCCGTATTGGGCCATGTCGGCCACGGTGGTGGACTCCACCGACGGTGCCAGAATGGTCTGCGGCTTGAGTTCCAGGGCGCTGTTGTCAGCCAGTAGCAGGGGGCTGAACAGGCAACCCAACAGCAGGGTTGGGCCAGAAGTGACGTAACGTTGAAAAATCATAGTCTTCTCGAAAGTATCTTCGCAGAAGCACGCAGGAGAAAGTATCGAGCACACGCCAATACCGGCCCATGCCCGCCCACCGCAGGATTTTGCCAAACACACATTCCAGGCCGGTCTCCGGGCTCTCGCGTATCGAACCCTTCACCTTCCCATGGCGCTCTGGCCACAGTGGTGTGTCGAAGGGGTCACGCGAATACCGTTGCGGGGGCAGCACCGGACTTGCTCGAACGAGCGTACCGGTTTCCCGTTTCACCTCATGCACGGCGGCATGCGGCACCTGAAACAGGGCCGCATCTGAACATTCGCCGGACCGTTCGTCAATGTGCCGAACCGATTGCGCCGCGCCGCGTGCTTGTCTGGGCTCAGCGATTGGCCGCGCGAGGCGGGTAGTGGACGGGGTAGTAGGAGAACAGCAGGTACTCCAGCGGGTTACGGATCATGGAGATGTCCGTACGATCCTTGACGGTTTCCACGCTGTCGTACTGCGCATAGGTGTCGCTCACCAGTTTGGGCCCGTCGTGCGGCCCGTGCATCTGGATGCCGGTCTTGAACTCGGCAGTCACCAGTTCGGGGCTGGGAGTCACGGTCACCGTGCCGACAAAGGCCTTTACCGGCTTGTTGATCAAGCGCTGGAACTGGGCGGCAAAGGAGTTTTCGGCGCCATTGCCGGAGTAGCACACCAGCAGGCGCACGTTGTCGAACTGGCTGGGGTCGATGCCTTTGGCCAGCAGGTGGGCGTGCAGTTGTTCGGGGGTGTGTTCGGCGCCGTCATAGAGGATGGTTGAGCTGGCGCCGGTCAGGCGCTCGGTGACGCTCAGGTCGCGGCCATGGGCGTTGATATTGAGCCGGGGTTTGCCTTTGTATTGGTCTTCAAAGGTAAAGAGGTTGCCTTTGACCAGTTGCATCTTTTCCATCGTGCCCTTCATGACCTGCAGGCGCCGGACCTTCTGGCCATTGGGGGCCTCGACAATGCTGTTGCGGCTGGCGCTCACGGGGGCGCCGACTCGCCTGGCCGCAGGCCGCGCGGGCGTCTGGAGTAACAGCATTGCCAGGTTGACCAACAAGTCGGCCATGGCCGGGGCTTTGTTGCCGGTATCGTCGTCGGCCAGGGTCTGTAGGTCACTGAGAATGCCCTGGAACTGCAACGCCACGCCGATGGCCGCGCCCGGCCCGCGCAGTGCGGGCAGCACGGCGTTGAGCAGCAGATAACCGCCCTCTTTGAGCGTGGCCCAGCGGCTTTCGTCATCGGAGACCGACTGTTGTTCGGCAATGCTGGTCAGGCCCAAGGCATTGGCGTCGTACAGGTGGTTCATCAGTTGCCCGGTTTGCAGCTTCTCTTTGAGTGTATTGGCCGCCTCGTAACCGCCGGCGGCCAGCTTGGGCTCGGCAGGCACGGTCTCACCGTCGCCCACGCCAAAAATGCTGGTGGTCTGGAGGCTGGGCTCCTTGAAACTCCAGGCCTTGTAGTACGCCCGGGTCGCGTCATCGGGCAACCAGGCCAGGATGTCTTTTTGCAGGCGGCCTGGTTGCTGGATGGCTTGAAGCAATGCCTGGCGCGTCGGAAATTGCAGCAGCGGCGCATCGGCGATCAGCGGGCGGTAGAGGATATGCGGGCCCTTGGCACTGTCCTCGGGTTCGATCAGGTACATATTGTCGACCACATCGGGGCTCTTGCCGGGGCCCGGCACGAATGCCAGTGGGCGGATTACGATCTCCTGGCCGTCGACGCGCTTGGTGCCGGGGGCGGGGTCGAGGATGGCCTGGATGTAGCTCAAGCCAGTGGTATCGACACCGGATTGTTTGTTGACGGCCAACTCCAGGGCCTTTATTTGCAGCTCTACTGGCACTTGCTCGGCAAACAGGGCCAGGCGTTCGGCCTTTTTGGTGCGCTCGTCTTGCAGTTCACGTTTGAGCAACAGCGGGTACTTCTTGCCGACGTCGGCGTCCTCGATCAGCTTCTGCAGGACACCATCCTTTTCAAGTTCGGTGACGCGGGTGTTGCCCGGCTTGAGGTAGACCTCCACGTCTCGACTGGGCAGGCCCGAGAGGTTGCGCAGCAGGGCGTCGGTGAGGCTCATGGACTCGCGATGAATGCCGCCGCTGATCACACCACCGGGCGAGGTGCCGCCCACCGCAACCTTGAACACCACCTGCAGATCCTTGGCGGGATGGTTCACCGCCTTGAGGTTATCGAAAGTCTGTTCGGCAAAGGGGCGGATATCGGGAATGTCGCTGTTGTAGGTGCGGCCCTTGTTGCGCTGGTGGATGCTTGCCAACTGCAGGCTCAGGTCATGCAACACAAAACGTTCGGCCTCGCTGGCGTTGTTGACCCAGCCCGGCATTTTGCGTGTGGGCCGCTCGCCCGCCACCGCGCCGTAGGCCGGGCTGCTGCTGAGCACGTCACCCAGGCCCTGTTCGATGAGGGTCTGTGCCTGGGCGACGAACGGATCTGCGTCGATTTTCTTCAAGGTGTTCAGGCGCCCCGTGCCTGGGGCTTGTTGGCTGAGGTGTTGCGCCCGGGCGGCGTCGAACGCGGCGTAGGAGTCATAGGGGGTGACGGTGCCGTTTGGCGCGCACAGCAACAGGATCAAACGCTCGCCGATATGGCGTTGCACCAGTAGGTTGGGGGAGGCGGTTTCGCTGGCGTCCGGGTGTTGCCGTGTAACGCTGCCAAGGGCAAATACGGTGATGTCACTGTTGGCGGCGGGAGGTGGGCGTGTCACCAGTTGGTCCAGGGTTTCGCGTTGCGCGTCATCCAGCCCCGGCTGTTTGAGCCCGGCCAGGCGCAGATTGTTGCGCAACAACTCACTGACCAGCGCCTGCCGATCGCCGGCGAAGGGCCCGGCCGCGGTGCTGAACGCCGGTTGTGCCCAGTAGCTGCGCAGGTCGCTGGCCATGGCCTCGCTCAACTGCGCGGGCAGCGCGTGCAGGGCGGCTTCAACGGCTTTCAGATTGATCGGCAGGGGCGTGTCGGGGGTGTTGCCCGTATGGGCGAGCAGGTCCGGGCGGGTGTCGACCAACTTGCTGTTGTCGGGAAAGCTCGGCGCGTCCTCGCCGCTCAGGTAGTTCAAGGCCACGGCCGTGAGGGAGCTGCGCCGGAAGTGCCCCGGGTTGGCCGGGTCGGGCTCGGCGTAAGCGATCTGGTTGATATCGAAGTCCAGGCCGGGAGAGACCTTCTGAATGGCCTCGGTGAGCAGTCGTTGCACAACCGAACGCACATCGGGTTGGCCGTCAAATTGGCGGCGAACGGTCTCGGTTGTCGGGTTGAGGGCCTTGGCAGGCCCGGCCGCAGTGGCACTGGTTGCCTGGTCGAGGCGTTCAATCGCAAGGCGCCGTTTTTGCTGGAGGGCGCGTGTGGGGGCAGTGTCCGTGGGGCTACTTGCGCTTAACGCCGGGAAACCACTGCGGTTGAGTACCGCGCAGCGCTTGAGGGTTTCCAGCAATGTGCCGTCTGCGGGTGTTTCACCATAGAAGTTCAAGATCTCCTGGAAGCGGACCGCGTTGTAGTGCGGGTGACGGACCCTGTCTGTCGACCCTGCGGCCAGGTCCCGGGCCTGTGCGACGATGTCGGCCGCGACGGCTGACCAGCCGGAGTCGTCGCTCAGGGTGAAGCGTTTTTCGAGCATCACCCCATTGGGGTCGGTGACCTGGCAGACCAGATCGCCGGTTTGCGGGGCAATGCTGACACTGGGCAGGTCAAGTTTGTGCTGTTGCGCAAAGCGCAAAAAAGCCTCGGCGTTCAACGCCTGTTCGAACGCCTGGCGGGTTTGGCCCATCGTCGAGAACGTTGGCAGCCGGCCTATGCTCCCCCCGGAGGTGCCGTGCCCAGGCAGCCGGGTTTCGGGGTGCCCGGAGCTCAGGTCGCTGCTGCACAGCCTGGCCAGAAACAGATCGCCTGCGCTGATTTTTTCCAATGAGCTCTGCTGGGGCAACGACGGGCTCTGATCGCGGGCCGCAACGGAGTCGATCGCATCCCGCTGCAGTTGCTTGGCGTGTTGGTGCTCGGGGCGGTTGTAGCGCGGCTGCTCAGAGCCTGGGTAAACCAGGGCGGCAAAGCCATGTTCGGTCTGTAGGCGGCCAATATAGGTGAGGGTGTCGGCCTTGGTATTGGCGAAGGAGTCCCCGTAGAAGTCGCTTACCACGTTGGATGACGCGCTGTGTTCACCGGCGTATTCAAACGACTGTGCAAGTGTCGGGGCCAGCACCCGCGCAGCCGCTAAAACGTCGGCGGATGCCTGGTCCCAGCCGCTGTCGTACGAGGTAAACGTGGCCGGTTTGTCGTTGACGGTGCAGTCCAGCCACCCCGACCTGGGGTTGAACGTAAAACGTGAGGTGTCGATATGGTGTTCTTTGGCAAATGTCGCAAATGGCTCGCTATTCACGGCTTGAGTGAGGCGCGACCAGGCCTGGCCGAAGGTCGAGTCGGCGGGAATAGCGTCCACCTGCCTGGCGCTGGGGCTGTCTTGCCCGCCAGGCTCAAGGGAAATGACCCGGCTCATCAAGGTGGCGGCCAACAGGCACGCCAGGTCGCTATCGGCTTGCCTGACCAATGACCGGGCTTGTTGCTGGGTGTCGAGGCTGATAAACGGCACCCTTCCTAGGGGGGTCACATCGCTGGGTTGCGCGGGTGCCGGTTGCACGCTTGGGTAGGTGTCCGCAGGGGCGAGGGCGGGGCGGGAGTCGGTCAGTCTCATGGGCATTCCTTGGACAATAGGGGAGGCTTTTTGGGTGGCGGTCGGTTGCCCGCGGTTCCGCCCCGAGCGCCAACCCATGCGATAGATAATGTGTCGCACCAACCGCTGTACTATGGTGAGGCCGCTTCGGCGGTCGACCCTTCCACTACCTTCAACCTCGCGGGATTCTGAATGCAGGCCACTCGCTTGACCCTGATCGCCCACGCCCCTACGTGCGCCCGTAAACCGGCACGTTTTGCCCTGGACGAGTCATTGCAAATGGACTGGCAGCAGGCACGCCTGTCCCAGGCGCAGCGCTTCAAGCGGGCACCGCGCCTGCTGTGTGGACCGGAGGCGCGAACCCGGCAAACTGCGGGGTTGTTCGGCGAGTCCGCGCAGGTTGAACAGGCGTTACGTGACTGTGATCTGGGGCGCTGGCAAGGCATGGCCATCGATGCGATTCAACACGCTGAACCCGAGGCCTTGCAGGCCTGGCTCACGGACAGCACGGCAGCGCCCCATGGCGGCGAGTCCGTGGCCCAGTTGTGCGAGCGAGTGGCGCAGTGGCTAGGCACCCTGGAACAGGCGCCGGGCCATGTGCTGGCGGTGACTCACCCCTTTGTGATCCGTGCTGCGTTGCTGCATGCGCTGCAATGCCCCCCGGCTATGTTCAATCGGATCGATGTGGAACCGCTCTCTAGCACTGAGCTGCGTTTCAATGGCATCTGGCGCCTGCGCCTGCAAACGCGCGAGACCTGAGCGGCGCGAACATGGCAAAATCCCCGCCCCGCACTGAGAACCCCGTCATGAAAAAAATCCTGATCATCGGCATTGGCGCCGGCAACCCCGACTACATCACGATGCAGGCGGTGAAGGCGCTTAACCGCACCGACGTGTTTTTCCTGATGGACAAGGGCCAGAGCAAGGACAAGCTGATCGACCTGCGACGGGAAATCTGCCAGACCTACATCGACGCCGGGCACGTCTACCGCTTTGTCGAAGCCGACTGCCCCGAGCGCGTGCGTGGCGAGATTGACTACACCACGGCCGTGCAGGATCTGAACCGCGACAAGCAACAGACGTTCGAGCGCATGATCAACCAGGAAATGGCCGACGGCGAAGTGGGCGCTTTCCTGGCCTGGGGCGATCCGGCGTTGTACGACAGCACCATCCGCATCCTGCAGGCGATCCTGGCCAGTGGCAGCAGTGAGTTTGAATTCGAGGTCATCCCCGGGATTACCAGCGTCCAGGCCTTGGCGGCCCAGCATAAGGTGGCATTGAACCGCATTGGCCGGTCCATCGAGATCACCACCGGGCGCCGGCTCGCGGCGGGGCAGGCCAGCGATGCCGATACGTTGGTGGTGATGCTTGACGCCGAGGACTCCTACCGTAGCGTCGCGGACCAGGAGATGGACATCTATTGGGGCGCGTACCTGGGCACCCCGGATGAAATCCTGATCAGCGGCAAGGTGGCCGAGGTGGCCGACGAAATCGAGCGCGTGCGCAAGGCGGCGCGCCAGGCCAATGGCTGGATCATGGATACCTACCTGCTGCGCAAGCCGTAGGGGGGAATGCAATAAACAAAGTGGGAGCGGGCTTGCCCGCGATGGCGGGGTGTCAGTCAGCCTATGTATTGGCTGATACACCGCGATCGCGGGCAAGCCCGCTCCCACATTGGATGTGTGGTGCTTAGGGGAATGTCACTTGCCGCTGGTAATCTGCCTGACCAGCAGGCCATGCCCCGCTACATCCTCGGCCCGGGAAATCGCCTGGATCACCAGCAATCGGTTGCCGGAGCCGGCAAGGAAGGTCGAGTTCAAGGTCTTGCCGCCGCCCATGCTGGCGGTGCCATCAATCTGGCGCAGGCCCACGCCCTTGATCAGCAGTTTCTTCTGCGCCAGTTTCTTGTAGTCCGGCAGGCTGGTGCCTACGTCCTTGAGGAAACCTTCAGCTGCGCTATCGAGAAACAGCGGTTCGTCGTCCTTCAGGTCGATACCGTCGTTGCGCAAGGTCTGGGCCACTACCACCACGCTTTTTGACGCCTGGTTGATGTACATCGTGCCATTGGCGCCCGCGGTGCCCTGGGCTTGTGCGCCGGCGGGCAGGGCGTCGGCCACGTAGCCCTTGGGCAGGGTGAAGGTGAACTTGCCGTCCAGGGTCGAGACGATCTGGAAGTCGTCCGGCGGCGCGGCGGCCGGCTTGGCAGCCGCGAACAGCGGGCTGGCGCCCAGGCTGACAGTCAGCGCCAGGGCCAGGCGGGCGGCGGTTTTGCTGAGGGTGAGCATGAGGTCTTCCAATGGATGAACGAAATTGCGCTGTATTCTGTCAGAAAATTCGCAATATCGTTCAGATCCATCCTCAGACCTTTCCGGACTCTTCTTCGAGGCGGTCCATTTCAAACAACCGCGCCAGTTCCGCACGGGCTTCCTGGGCCGACTGCATCACCTTGGCCGCATCGTCGTACACCGCGTGCTGCGCTGTCAGCAGTTGCAGGTCGTGATGCTTGAAACGGTTGATCCGCGCATCGGCCTGGGCCTCGCTCAGGCCCAGGCCGACCAGGGTGCGGCGGCTCATTTCCAGGCTGGAATAGAACGTTTCGCGCACCGGTGACGCGTCCAGGTCCACCAGGCGATGCACGTGCTGGCGGTTACGGGCGCGGGCGATGATTTTCATGTGCGGGTAGAGGTTGCGCACCAGTTCGGCGGTCTTGATGTTGATCTCTGGATCATCCATGGCGATCACGAAATACTCGGCCTGGTCGACCTTCGCCGCATGCAGGATTTCGGGTCGCTGGGGGTCGCCGTAGAACACCGGCATGCCGCCGAAACTGCGGGTCAGCTCGATGGTTTCGACCGAGGTGTCGAGGGCGATAAACGAGATGTTCTGCGCCCGCAGGATCCGCGCCACGATCTGCCCCATACGGCCCATGCCGGCGATCACCACCCGTGGCGCATCGCTCTCGATGGCGCGGTATTCTTCCGGCACTTCCACCGGCTTGGCCTTGGGCCGAAACAGCTTCGGGCACAGCAGTAACAGCAGCGGAGTGAGGGCCATCGACAGGGTGATAGTCAACACCAGCACGTCGTACAGCTGCGGGGCGAACAGGCCCTGGTCGCGGCCGATCTTGAACACCACAAAGGCAAATTCACCGCCGGCCGCCAGCACTACGCCCAGGCGTACTGCGCTCTCGCGGTTGAGTTCGCCGACCATCTGCCCGACCGCGTACAGCAGCGGCAACTTGATGGCGATCAGCAGCAGGGTCAGCCCCAGCACCACAAAGGGCGTGCTGAACAACAGGCCGATATTGGCGCCCATGCCCACGCTGATAAAGAACAGCCCCAGCAACAGGCCCTTGAACGGCTCGATCTGCGATTCCAGCTCGTGGCGGTATTCCGAGTCGGCCAACAGCAGGCCGGCGAGGAACGCGCCCAGGGCCATGGACACGCCCACCAGTTCCATCAGCCAGGCGGTGCCAATCACCACCAGCAGCGCGGTGGCGGTGGACACTTCGCGCAGGCCGGTCTTGGCGACGATCCGAAACACCGGCCGCAACAGGTAGCGACCGCCGATGATCACCACGGCGATGCTGCCCAATACCTGCAAACCGTGGTTCAGGTCCTGGGCGGCGGTGGTGGTGTGGTCGCTGCCGGCCAGCAGCGGCACCATGGCGATCAGCGGGATCGCCGCGATGTCCTGGAACAACAGGATGGCAAACGCCAGGCGCCCGTGGGGGCTGTTCAGTTCCTTGCGTTCGGCCAGGCTTTGCAGACCGAAGGCGGTGGAAGACAGCGCCAGGCCCAGGCCCAGCACAATCGCGCTGTTCCACGACTGGCCAAACGCCCAGAGCGCCACGGCGCCCATCACCATGGCAGTCAACAGCACTTGTGCCAGGCCCACGCCAAACACGGCCTTGCGCATCACCCACAGGCGTTTGGGCGACAGCTCCAGGCCGATGATGAACAGCAACAACACCACCCCAAGCTCAGAGAACTGCGCGACGCTTTGCGGGTTGCCCACCAACCCCAGCACCGAGGGGCCGATGATCACACCGGCGAACAGATAGCCCAGCACCGCGCCCAGTTTCAGGTGCTTGGCCAGGGGTACGGTGAGCACCGCCGCTAGCAGGAACACCACGGCCGCTTGTAACAGGTTGCCTTCATGGGGCATCGCTTACTCCAGGATCGTTGAGGCGAATCGACAGGGCGCTATTAGAGCGCGCTTTTATGCGGTTGAATCTGAATTTTTGCCGAGGTAGGGCGCTGTACGCCGGCGCCTGTTGGATGTCGTCCAAATCCTACAAGGCACTTACGAAAGTATTAATACCATTTATTTCAATGACTTTAACGCGCGTCAGCTACGGTTCTGACAACAGGATTGTTGTCATCACGGTCAGGTAATTCGCTTTCGATGCGTGTTGGATCTGTTGCATGGGGCTTCTACGCATTCACGGACGAAAGGCTTGGACCACGAAGGAGTTGTTGCCCGTGGAAAGAAGAATTGTTGCTGGCGCCAAAACCCATGTTTCTCCTCTCTCTCTTGCGATTCGTCTGGGTGTCCTCGGGCTGGTGGCAGGCCTGGCGAGCCCCGAGGCGTTGGCGGCGTGCTCGCCGGCGAACCCGGGCGTAAACGCGGTGGTTACCTGTACCGGAGCGCCAAGCCTGCCCCTGACGCCGGTCAACAACTTTTCCAGTTCGACCAATGGCCTGCAGGTCACCGTCGATGCCGCAGCGCGGATGAACACTGTGCTGGGCACGGTATTGAGCTTGACGGGTAGCGGTATAACGCTGACTAACCTGGGGGTGATTGACCCGGCGTTCCTGTTGCCCCTCAGCGCCTTGACCAGTGGCGTGGTGATTGGCAACGCTTCAACCTCAGGCAACGTATCGGTGACCAACAGCGGCACGATCAGAGGCACCATCCCATTGCTGGATGTGGCCTCGCTGCTGGGCGGCGCGGCGCTCAATATCACCAATGGCGCAAACTTCACCACCAGCATCTACAACAGCGGCACTATCGGCGCTTCGAGCATTGGCGTATCGGTGCTGCAACCTGACGAAGCCCCTGTGGTGGTGGTGCAGGGCGGCTCCCGGGTCAATATGACCAACAGCGGCACGGTCACCGGCCGGATAGGCTTTGAAGCCTCGGGTGCCGCCGGCGGGGTTGGCAACTCGTTTATCAACGCAGGCACGCTCAATGGTGGGGTGTCCCTGGGCGCCGGGCGTGGGGGCAATACATTTACCGCGGTCACCGGGTCTGTGGTGAATGCCGGTACCGGGATCAGCCTGGGTGGACTGGTCAACGTCAATCTGTCGTTCGCGCCCTCCGGCAAGGTCGATGGCGGCGTGGGGGGGACCAACAATACCCTGGTCCTGGATAACCAACTGGCCGGGGTGAATGCTGTTATCCAGACCGGCACCGCATCCAGCAGTCAATACATCAACTTCAACAAACTGCTGATCAATGGCGGGACCTGGACCCTGCAAGGGGCGCTGGTCAACGGGTCGACGATACTCAATAGCGCCCTTGTGCAATTTGACAATAGCGCCGCGTTCGGCAGCGGCGTGCTGAACGTCAATGGCGGGACCCTGGCGGCCAGCACCGGTAACCTGAACGTGGCCAACAACGTGGTGATCGGTGCCGGTGGGCTCACGGTGCAGGGCACCAACGCTTTTGCCTTTGGCGGCAACCTTAGCGGCACGGGGGCCTTGCGCAAAAACGGTACGGCGGACCTGACCCTCAACACCACCAATACCTACAGCGGTGGCACCCAGTTGAACGCCGGCACTCTGGTGCTTGGGGCCACGGACGCGCTGGGCTCGGGCACCCTGACCGCCAGCGCCGGGACCAACCTGAGCACCGGCCCGCTGCTGGGCGCGGCGATTGCCCTGGCCAATGGCATCGACCTGCTGGGCAACCTGACCGTGATTGGCAGCAATGCGCTGACCCTGGGCGGGGTGATCGGTGGCAGCGGCGGCCTGGTCAAGGAAGGCAGCGGCGACCTGATTATCAGCGGCACCAACAGCTATCAGGGCAACACGGTGCTGAACCTCGGCAAATTGGTGGTGGGTGCCGACGGTGCACTGGGCGCCGGAGCGTTGAGCGCCGCCGCCGGCACCACTCTGGATGCCAATGCCACGGCGAGCCTGACCAACCAGGTCAGTCTCAACGGCGCGGTGACCGTGGGCGGGACCGCAGACTTGACGCTCACCGGGCCGATTATCGGGGGCGGCAGCCTGACCAAGAATGGCGGCGCCACCCTGAACCTCTCCGGCAATAACCTTTTCCTCGGTGGCCTGAACCTCAACGCTGGTACGTTGAAAGTGGGCAGCAATACAGCGCTGGGGTCGGGCAATTTGACCGTGAGTGGCGCCTCGAGCCTGGACAGCAGTGCCGCGGTGGCCCTGGTCAATAACATTGTGCTCAACGCCGGCTTGACCGTGGCGGGCAGCAACGCCCTGACCCTGGACGGTGCGCTCAGCGGCACCGGCACGCTGACCAAAGCGGGCACGGCCAACCTGACCCTCAATGGGATCAACACGTTCCAGGCGGGCACGCTGCTCAATGGCGGCCGCCTGACCCTGGGGAATGCCGCAGCCCTGGGCGGCGGTGCGTTGACCGTGGGTGGCGCGGCGAGCCTGGACAACAGCGCGGCGTTTACCTTGGGCAATAACATCACCCTCAATGCCGACCTGGCCCTGGCCGGCACCAATAACCTGACCCTGGGCGGGGTGATCAGTGGCGCCGGTGGCCTGACCAAAAATGGCACGGCCGACCTGACCTTAAGCGGCAACAACACCTTTACCGGCGCACTGAACATCCTTGGCGGTAGCGTGTTCGCCAGCAGCGCCGCGGCCCTCGGTGGCAACAGCGGGCTGAACATCGGCGCCGGCGCCAGCCTCAACCTGGCCGGCAATGGCGTGCTCGGCGGCTTGAGCGGCGCTGGCGTTATCGACGTGGGCTTGAACAACAGCCTCACCGTAGGCGGTGCCAATACCAGCAGCACATTTGGCGGCAGCCTCACAGGCAGCGGCAGTTTGATCAAAGTCGGCGGCGGCCAACTTGAGCTGACCGGCATCAACAGCCTCAGCGGCAATACCCAGGTCAACGCCGGCATCTTGAAGGTGAGCAATACCCTGGGCAGCGCCATTGTCGACGTGAATGCCGGGGGCACCCTGACCGGTGGCGGATCGCTGCTGGGAGCACTGAACATCAACAGCGGCGGCCACTTGGCCTTGAACAGCGCGGATACGCTGTCTACCGGTTCGCTGGTGGTGGGCAGCGGCGCCAACCTCGACGTCAGCCTTGGTGCGCCGTCCCCGACGCCGCTGCTCAGCGTCAATGGCAGTGTGAGCCTGGATGGCAACCTGAATGTCAGCAATGGCGGGGCCTTTGGTGCCGGTATCTACCGTTTGATCAACTACACCGGCAGCCTGGCCGGGCAGGGCCTGACAGTGACGGGCGTGCCCCAGGGCTTCAACCTGGGCGATGTGCTGGTAGATATCGCCACGGCCAACCAGGTGAACGTGGTGGTGTCGGTAGCCAACATGCTGTTCTGGGACGGCAGCCAGACCACCGGCAACGGCACGGTCGAAGGTGGCAATGGCACCTGGAGCGTTGGCGCCAGCAACTGGACCGCCATCGGCGGCACGCCCAACTCGGCCTGGGCCGGCGGCTTTGCAGTGTTCACAGGGACTGCGGGGACGGTCAGCGTGGACGGCACGCAGCAGTTCACCGGCCTGCAATTTGCCAGCGACGGCTACAACGTCGTGGGCGGTGCTGCGGGGCAACTGACGGCGGTCAACGGCAGCGCCGGCAATACAGCGATCCGTGTCGATCCAACCCTCACCGCGACCCTGGGCGTGAATATCGACGGCGCCGGCAAACTGGCCAAGCTCGACAGTGGCACCCTGGTGCTCAATGGCAACAACAGCTACACCGGCGGCACTGCCCTTGAGCGTGGGGCGCTGGTGGTGGGCAGTAACACCGCGCTGGGCGTCGGCCTGCTGAGCACGGCCGCGGGCACCACACTCTCCAGCAATAAAACCGTGGCCCTGGGCAATGACCTGGCCCTGGCTGGCAACCTCAACGTCACTGGCAGCAATGCCCTGGCCTTGAATGGCGTGATCAGTGGCGCCGGCGGCCTGGTCAAGAGCGGCACCTCGCAGCTCACGCTGGGCGGTGTGAACACCTACCTCGGGCCCACCGCGCTGAACGCCGGTGGCCTGATCCTGGCGAGCAGTGGCGCCTTGGGCAATGGTGCGTTGAATGCGGCGGGCGGCACGACCCTGGACAGCAGCACCGCGGTCAGTGTCGGCAATGCCCTTAACCTGGGAGGCAACCTGAGCATTGGCGGTAGCGCCGACTTGACCCTGGGCGGGGTGATCAGTGGCAGCGGCAGCCTGACCAAGGAGGGCGCGGCCAACCTGACCCTCAATGGCCTCAACAACTACCAGGGTGGCCTCACCCTCAATGCGGGCACCCTGACCCTGGGCACTGCGGCGGCACTGGGTACGGGCGGGCTGACCGTGACGGGCAATTCGACCCTGGCCAGCAGCACGCCACTGGTCTTGGCCAACGACTTGACCGTCAACGCCGGCCTGAGCGTGGGCGCCAGCAATAACCTGACGCTGGCCGGTGTGCTGGCGGGCAATGGCAGCCTGATCAAGACCGGTACTTCAGACCTGACGCTGGCGGGCAACAACACCTTCAGCGGCCTGCTGGATATCCAGGCGGGCAGCCTCACCACCGTCGGCAACGGTGCGCTGGGTACCAACAGCGCGATCAACCTGGCGACCGGCACTGCCTTGAACCTGGGCAGTTCCGCCAGCCTGGGCAACCTCACCGGCGCCGGTACTGCGCTGGTCGGCCTCGGCAATACCTTGAGCCTGGGCGCCAACAATGGGAACGGCACTTTTGGTGGGGTTCTTGCCGGCCTGGGCAACATCGACAAACTTGGCAACGGCACGCTCACCCTGGCCGGGGTCAGTACGCTGGCAGGCAATACCCAGGTCAGCGCGGGCACCTTGAACGTCAACGGCCAACTGGCCAGCGCCGGGGTCAATGTGAACAGCGGCGCGACCCTCGGCGGCAGCGGGACCTTGCTGGGCACGGTGAATGTTGCCGATGGCGGCCACCTGGCCGTGAAGTCCGGCAGCGTACTGACCACCGGCGCCCTGGTGCTGGGGGCCAACGCCAACCTGGATGCCGGCCTCGGCGCGCCGTCCACGGGCGGCACCGAGCTGCTGCGGGTGTTGGGCAACCTGACCCTGGATGGCACCCTCAACATCAGTGATACCGGTGGCTTTGGCGCCGGGATCTATCGCCTGATCAACTACACCGGCGTGTTGACCAACAATGGCCTGCTCCTGGGCAGCCTGCCCGGTGGCGTCCTGCCTGGCAGCCTCGACCTGCAAACGGCGATTGGCAACCAGATCAACCTGCTGGTCAATGGCAACACCAACGTGCAGTTCTGGGATGGCAGCCAACTGGTGGGCAACGGCACCATCGAAGGCGGCAACGGCACCTGGAACGCGGCGTCGAGCAATTGGACCGAGCTCAACGGTAGCTTCAACCTGGGCTGGGCACCCAACAGCCTGGCGGTGTTCCAGGGCACGGCGGGCACCGTCACCGTGGACGGCGCGCAGGCGGTCACGGGCCTGCAATTTGTCACCGATGGCTACAACCTGGTGGGCGGTACGGCAGGCGGCCTGACCCTGTTCAATGGGGCCGGCGGCAACACCGCAGTGCGGGTCGACCCCACTGTCACCGCAACCCTGGATGTGAACCTCAGCGGCGGCGGCACCCTGGCCAAGCTGGACAGCGGCACCCTGGTGCTCAATGGCAGCAACACCTTCACCGGCGGCACGGCGCTGAACGGCGGCAGCCTGATCGTCGGCAATAACAGTGCCCTGGGCACGGGCCTGCTGACCGCCGCCACCGGCACCACCCTGGACAGCAACACAGCGCTCGCGCTGACCAATGACGTGGTTCTCAATGGCAGCCTGGCCATTGGCGGCAGCAATGCCCTGACCCTGGCGGGCACTGTCAGCGGCGCCGGCAGCCTGATCAAAAACGGCATCGCCAGCCTGACCTTGAGTGGCAGTAATACCTACCAGGGGCCTACCACCCTGAATGCCGGCGGTTTGATCCTGGCCTCCAGCAGCGCCCTGGGCGCAGGCGCGTTGAACAGCAGCGCCGGGACCACCCTCGACACCACCGCTGCAGTGACCCTCGCCAATGCTCTGAACCTGAGCGGCAACCTGGGTATCCTCGGCACGTCGGACCTGACCCTCAATGGCCCGGTCAACGGTGCCGGCGGGCTGATCAAAAGCGGTAGCGGCAACCTGACCCTCGCCGGCGGCAACGGCTATGTCGGCGGTACCCAACTCAACGCCGGCAGCCTGACCGTCGGTACGGGCAGCGCCCTGGGCGCAGGCGCCTTGCTGGTCAACGGCCCGGCGACCCTGGACAGCAGCGCGAATGTGACCCTGGGCAATGCGCTGACCCTCAATGGTACGCTGACAGTGGCCGGCAGCAACGGCCTGACCCTCGGCGGGATCGTCGACGGCGCCGCGCAGTTGATCAAGAACGGCGGGGCCAACCTCAGCCTCAATGGGGCCAACAGCTACGGCGGCGGTACGATGCTCAACGCCGGTACGCTCACCCTCGGCAGCAACACTGCGCTGGGCAGCGGTACCCTGAGCGTGGGCGGTGCGGCCACCCTGGATAACAGCGCACCGCTGGTGCTGGCCAATGCCATTGACCTCAATGCCGACCTCACCGTCGCCGGTAGCCACGACCTGAACCTGGCCGGCGTAGTGGCCGGCAATGGCGCACTGATCAAAAACGGCACGGCGGGCCTGACCCTCAGCGGCAATAACCTGCTGAGCGGCCCGTTGGCGGTGCTGGGGGGCAGCCTGACCACCGTCGGCTCCGGCGCCTTGGGCAACACCTCCGGGGTCACCGTGGGCAGCGGCGCCACCCTCAACCTGGGCAGCAGCGCCACACTCAACACCCTGGCCGGCAACGGTGCACTGCAAGTGGCGGCGGGCAATACGCTGACCGTCGGCGGCACTAACACCTTCGGCGGTAGCCTGGGCGGCAGCGGTGCCCTGGATAAAGTCGGCACCGGCACCCTCAACCTCACCGGCAACAGCGGCCTGACCGGCGCTACCAGCGTCACGGGCGGCACGCTCAA
The DNA here is from genome assembly GCF_012985525.1 of Pseudomonas sp. WS 5059. NCBI lineage: Bacteria > Pseudomonadati > Pseudomonadota > Gammaproteobacteria > Pseudomonadales > Pseudomonadaceae > Pseudomonas > Pseudomonas sp. WS 5059. The sequence goes on from NZ_JAAQWO010000011.1 coordinate 155,975, forward strand.
CGTGGCGGGCAGCCTGGCCAGCAGCAGCGTGACGGTCAACAACGGCGCGACCTTGAGCGGCGGCGGCAGCTTGGCCGGTGCGGTGACGGTGGCCGATGGCGGCCACCTGGGCCTGAGCAGCGCCAGTGCGCTGACCGTGGGTTCGCTGGTGCTGGGGGGCAATGCCAACCTGGACGTCGGCCTTGGCGTACCGGTAGTCGGTGGCGGCAGCGGGCTGCTGAATGTCGGCGGTGACCTGGTCCTGGATGGCAACCTCAATGTCAGTGATCTCGGCGGTTTCGGCACTGGGGTCTACAACCTCATCAACTACGCCGGGGCCCTGACCAATAACGGCCTGACCCTCGGGACTCTGCCCTCAAGCGTGACTGCCGATGACCTGCAACTGCAAACCGCGATCAGCAACAAGGTCAACCTGGTGGTCATCGCGCCCAACACCACCGTGCAGTTCTGGGACGGCGGCCAATTGATTGGCAACGGCGCCATCGACGGCGGCAACGGCACCTGGGGCAACGGCACCAATTGGGCGAATGTCGACGGCAGCCTCAACCAGAGCTGGAACGACAAGTTTGCGGTGTTCCAGGGCGCGGCTGGCACGGTCACGGTGGACGGCAGCCAAAGCCTGACGGGCATGCAGTTCGTCAGCGACGGTTACAACCTGGTGGCCGGTACCTCTGGCCAGTTGAACCTGGTGAACGGCGGCACTGGCAACACCGCCGTGCGGGTCGACCCCAACGTCACTGCCACCCTCGGTGTAAGCCTCAATGGCAGTGGCACCCTGGCCAAACTGGACAGCGGCACCCTGGTGCTCAACGCCGCCAATGGCTACACCGGGGGTACCGCTCTGAACGGCGGCACCCTGGTGGTGGGCAACAACAATGCCCTGGGCAGCGGCGTATTGACCGCCGCCAACGGCACCACCCTGGCCAGCAACAGTGCTGTGACCCTGGGCAATAACGCGCTGCTCAACGGTGCGATGACCGTGGGTGGGGCCAGTGCCTTGACCCTGGATGGCGTGGTCAGCGGCAATGGCAGCCTGGTGAAAACCGGCGCATCCAGCCTGACCCTCAATGGCGTCAACACCTACAGCGGCGGCACCAGCCTCAATGCCGGGCAACTGACGCTGGGCAACAATGCGGCACTGGGCAGTGGCGCCCTGAGCGTGGGCGGCGCGGCGCAGTTGGATGGCAGCAGCGCCCTGCAACTGGCCAATGCCATTGCCCTGGGTGGTCAGTTGACGCTGTTGGGCAGCCATGACCTGACCTTGAGTGGCGCGCTCAGCGGCACCGCCAGCCTGGTGAAAAACGGCAACGGTGCGCTGTTGCTCACCGGCAGCAACAGCTATGGCGGCGGGACAATTCTCAATGGCGGCAGCACCACCGGCAGCACCAGCAGCCTGCAAGGGGCGATAGCCAATAACGCGGCGCTGACCTTCGAGCAAAATGCCGATGGCACCTACACCGGCAACCTCACTGGTAGCGGCTCGCTGACCAAGACCGGCAGCGGTGATCTGCTGCTGACCGGCAACAACAGCTTCACCGGTAGCACCAACGTCACGGCCGGTGGCCTGCTGGTCAACGGCACCTTGAACAGTGCCGCCGTCCAGGTCGCCAGCGGCGCCTCCCTGGGCGGTAGCGGGCAATTGGCGGGGGCGGTGAGCATGGCTGACGGCTCGACTCTCACGGCCGGAACTGCGACGCCGCTGTCCGTGGGTGCCCTGGCCTTGTCAGCGGGGACCAGCCTGGACTTCGCCCTCGGCGCACCGGGCGCATCGACCACGGTGGTCAACGTGGCCGGCAACCTGACCCTGGATGGCACCCTTAACATCAGCGACGCAGGAGGGTTCGGCGTTGGCGTCTACCAACTGTTCCGCTACGGTGGCAGCCTGACCGATAACGGCCTGCTGCTGGGCAACTTGCCAGGCGCGATTGTGCCGGGCGCGCTGAGCCTGCAAACGGCGCTGGCCAACCAGCTCAACCTGCTGGTGCAAACCGCGCCTGGGCAAATCCAGTTCTGGAACGGCACCACCACCAGCCCTGACGGCACGGTACATGGCGGCAGCGGCACCTGGGGCCCCGGCACCAACTGGACCGACCCGACCGGCACCCAAGGCCAGGCCTCGAACAACCAGTTTGCCGTGTTCGGCGGGCAGGGCGGGACCGTCACCGTGGCGGGCAATCAGAGTTTCACCGGCCTGCAAGTGTTGGACAGTGGCTACACGCTGGTCGCCGGCACGGGCGGCAGCCTCAGCCCCACCAATGCCGCAGACGGCAGCCTGGCGACGGTGCGTATCAATGCCGGCGTGACCGCCGAGGTCTCGGCGCCCCTGGTGGGTAGCGGTGGGATCAACAAAACCGACGCGGGCACCTTGTTGCTGACCGGCGCCAACACCTACAGCGGCGGGACCACCGTCAGCGGGGGGACGCTGGCCGGGAACACCGGCAGCCTGCAAGGGGCAATCACCAACAACGCCAACCTGCTGTTCCAGCAAGACAGCAATGGCCAGTTCAACGGCACGCTGACCGGTACCGGCACTGTGGTCAAACAGGGCAACGGCAGCCTGTTGCTGACCGGCAACCAGCCGTTGAGCGGTGCAGTGGCCGTCAACCAGGGCCTGCTGCAAGTGGGCAATGCCAGCAACCCGGGGACTGTGCTCGGCGGCCAGGTGACTGTGGCCAATGGCGCGGGCCTGAGTGGCAACGGCAGTGTCGGCTCGCTGGTCAACCATGGCGTGGTCACTCCCGACAGCGGCAAACTCAGCGTCGCCGGGAACTTCACCAACGCTGCCGACGGCACTCTCAACCTGGTGATCACCCCATCGGTGGCCAGTTCCCTGGCGGTCGGCGGCAGCGCGAACCTGGCGGGCAGCCTGAATGTGCTCAACCTGGTCCCTTACACCGGGCCCACCACCTACACCCTGTTGACGGCTGGCGGTGGCGTGACCGGCACCTTTACCAACACCAACCTGCAGAACCTGGCGTTCCTCGATACGGCCCTCAACTACAGCCCGAACCAGGTAGCGTTGGCCGTGAGCCGCAACACCACCAGCTTCGCCAGCGTGGCGGCCACCGGCAACCAGCGGGCCGTGGCCACGGCCTTGGGCAGCGGCGTGGCAGTGGCCGGCAGTGCCGTACAAAACGCCTTGCTCACCGGCGATGCAGCCAATGCCCGCGCAGCGTTCGACAGCCTGTCGGGGGAAATCCACGCCAGTACCGCCAGCGCCTTGCTCGAGGATTCGCGCTACGTGCGTGACGCGGTCAACGAGCGCATGCGCCAACCGGGCTGCTACCGCCAGGACGATCCACGCAACAGCCTGGCACCCAGCGAAAACCGCCTGAGCAGCGCCGGGTGCCACGGCGAAATGGTCGGCTGGATGCGCGTCCTCGGCACCTGGGGCCACCTGGGCGGCGACAGCAACACCGCGCGCCTGGATCGCAACCTCAGCGGCTTCCTGCTGGGCACCGACAAGCAACTGGACGACGCCTGGCGCGCGGGTATCGCTGCTGGCTATACCCGCAGTGACCTGGACGCCAAGCGCCGCAACGCCAGTGCCGACGTCGACAGCTACCACCTGATGGCCTACACCGCGTATCAGCAGGAGGCCTTCGCCGCACGCATGGGCGTGGGCTACACCTGGCACGACATCGAAAGCAAACGTGACGTGGCCGTGGGCACCGAGGGCCAGCGCCTGAAAGCCGACTACAAGGCGCGCAGTGCGCAAGTGTTCGGTGAAGTCGGGTACACCGTGGAGGCCGGCGGCCTGGCCGTGGAACCGTTCGCGGGCCTGGCCTACGTCAACTACGCAAGCGACACCCTCAAGGAAAAAGGCGGTTCGGCCGCCCTCAAAGGGGATGCCGACCAGGACATCACGTTCTCCACCCTTGGCGTGCGCCTGGGTAAAACCATCGCCCTGGGCAACGGTTCGAGCATCACCCCACGGGGCAGCATCGGTTGGCGCCATGCCTTTGGTGACACCCAGCCGGATGCCGACCTGAGCTTTATCAATGGCGGCGCGTCTTTCAGCACTCAAGGCGTGCCGATTGCCAAGGACAGCGCGGTGGTGGAGGCGGGCGTCGATTACCAGATCAGCCCTAACGGCAAACTGGGACTGGGCTACTCGGGCCAGTTGTCACGCAACGACAAGGACCATGGGATGACCATCAGTTTCTCCCTCGGCTTCTGATCAAGGCCGGGTTCTTCAAGCCGCCCGCGAGGGCGGTTTTTTTTGCATTAAAGCTGGGTGTGTGCCCATGACCCCCGCGGCCCTGCGCCGATTCTTGCTACTATCGCGCTGCGTTTTCACCAGGAGCCAGCGCCTCATGCAACACCAGTGGGACCAAATGCACCGTACCCGCAAGCCTTCGTTCGTACTGTGCGGCGCGCCCCAGGGGCCGGTGCTCAATCTCTATGTCCATGGTTATTCTGCGTTTTTCAACCCGCAACAACTGGCCAATTTCCAGGCGCAACTGGCGGGGATCGAAGGTTCGACCAACGTGATGCTGTTCTGGCCGGCTGGGCACTTCCTGGAAAACCTGTTCGCCCCCTTCAAGGACATCTTCGCCTCGATGCTCGGCGGCGGGACCCTGGGCGCGGCGACCGTGGGCCTGGGCAAGGCGGTGGGCTATTTTCTCGATCACTACAAAAGTGTCGAGGCGCGGGTGGACGAAGTGGCCAGGACGCTGTTGGCGGAACTGGCCAACTACCTGCATGCCGAGTCGATCGAGGTGCGCCAGATCAACCTGATCGGCCATTCCCTGGGCGCTCGCCTGCTGGTCAAGAGCCTGCTGGCCAGCCCGGAGCTGGCCCGGGAGCTGCCGCTCAATCACCTGTTGTTGATGGGCGGCGCGATTTGCACGTCCAGCCCCTGGGAGCAGGTGTCGGCACCGCTCAAGGGGCGGGTGATCAACTGCCATTCCAGCAAGGACTGGGCCCTGGCGCTCAAGCCGGATACCGAGCGCTGCATCGGCCGCTATGCCATTCCCCTGACCCCATCGCTCAAGGGCAAGGTGACCAACGTGCATCTGGTCACCTTCGACCACGCCGCCTACTGGCCGCAGTTGCAGACCGTGGTGCAGTACACCGACTTGCTGCACGAGCGCCGGGGCATGATCCGTGCGGACCAGCGCAGTGCCGAGGTGCGCTTTGCCGAAGAGGACGTGGACCTGTTCCCGGTGCTGCTCCAGGCACGGGCGCCGGAGTTGCAGTTCCTCGCCGAGCTGATGGCCGCCAAGCGCAGTGCGACCATCGCTGCGGATGTACGTGACCCATTGCAGTTGGCCATCGAGTTGCAGCGCATGGGCGGTGACAGCTTCATGAACCTGGCCCGTGGGCACGGTGTGAGTTATCGCCAATTGGCCCAGGACGTGGCCTTGCGCGTCGGCATCAAGTTTGACCAGCCCATCGACAGCGTGGCCCTGGTGAGCCTGGAAGAACGGGTCGCCGAGACCCTGATCGAGCAGTACAAGGACAAACTCAGCCTGGCCGACCGCCAGGTGTTCGAGGCTGAACTGCGGGCGGCGGCGCAAAAGGAGCAGGGGTTTTTCCACCGTTTCGATGTCGGCCGTTCGGCCACCACCGCCTTGAGCGGTACAGCGCTGGCCGGGTTGACCGGGTTTATCGTGCGGCGCGGCGCGGCCACGGCGATTCCGGTGGTGGGGCAGGCGTTGGCGGCGGCGATGCTGCTGCTGAGCGGGGTGCGCGCGTTTTCCGGGCCGGCGTATTCCATCACGACCCTGGCGGTGCTGGTGCTGGGGGTGATTCGCCAGCGCATGGAACGCGAGGCGCTGAATCAGGAAATGGACCTGGTGGTGCAGGTGGTCGAGGCGTTCGATCTGCCCCGTGAAACGCTGATGCGCACGGTCTCGCCTGACTACTAAGCTGCGGGCTTGTCCTGTGTGTCTGCCTGGTACCCCGCGTGAAATTCAGCCTGCCGAAAACTGCTACCGCACCGTTCTGCCCACCGGAAGTGGCGGGCACCATCCCCGTCGATCCCCGCGCATCGTTCTTCAAACGGGTCGTGCAGTTTGCCGGCCCCGGCCTGCTGATTTCCATCGGCTACATGGACCCCGGCAACTGGGCCACGGCCATCGAGGCCGGGTCGCGCTATGGCTATAGCCTGTTGTTTGTGGTGTTGCTCGCCAGTCTGGCGGGGATGGCGGTGCAGTGCCTGTGTTCGCGGCTGGGCATCGCCACTGGCAAGGACCTGGCGCAGTTGTGCCGCGAACGCTACAGCCGGCGTTCAGCGCGCACGCAATGGGTGCTGGCGGAAATCTCGATCATTGCCACCGACCTCGCCGAAGTCCTCGGCTGCGCCCTGGCGTTCCATCTGCTGCTGGGGGTATCGCTGACCACCGGGATTGTCATCACCGCGTTTGACACGCTGCTGATCCTGGCCCTGCAAAACCGCGGCTTCCGGCGCCTGGAAGCGATCATGCTGGCGCTGGTGGCGACCATCGGTGTGTGTTTTTTTGTCGAGCTGGTGTTGATCAAACCGTATTGGCCGGACGTCTTGCGCGGTTTCACGCCGTCGCTCTCGGCGATCAGCGATGCCGCGCCGCTGTACCTGGCCATCGGCATCCTCGGGGCCACCGTGATGCCGCATAACCTGTACCTGCACACGTCCATCGTGCAGACCCGCTTGTTCGGCAAGGACCTGGCCAGCCGCCAGGACGCGGTCAAGTTGGCGCGTATCGACACCATCGGCTCCCTGGCCCTGGCCTTGCTGGTCAACGCCGCGATCCTGGTGCTGGCCGCCGCGGCATTCCACCAGAGCGGTCATACCGAGGTCGTGGAAATCCAGGACGCCTACCACCTGCTGGACCCGCTGGTGGGCGGTGCCTTCGCCAGTATCCTGTTCGGCATTGCCTTGCTGGCGTCCGGGCAAAGCTCGACCTTCACCGGCACCATCGCCGGCCAGGTGATCATGGAGGGTTACCTCAACCTGCGTATTCCCTGCTGGCAACGCCGCCTGATCACCCGTGGCCTGGCGCTGATCCCGGCGTTTCTCGGGGTGTGGTTGATGGGCGACCAGGCCATTGGCAAGTTGCTGATCCTCAGCCAGGTGGTGCTCAGCCTGCAGCTGCCGTTTGCCCTGTACCCGCTGATCCGCATGACCGGCGACCGGCAATTGATGGGGCCATTCGTCAATCGCCTGCCCACCAGGATCCTGGCCTGGAGCCTGTTCACCGTGATCAGCGGCGCCAACGCCTGGCTGATCGGCCAGTGGCTGTTCTGAGTCAGCGGTCCCAGTAGGGCACGCTGCCAAAACGCTCGACAAAAAAGTCGATGACCGTGCGCACCTTCACCGACAACCGCCGGCTGCCGGGCCACAGCGCGGCAATCTGCTGCGGCTCCAGGGTGGTCGCCACTTCGTAATCGCTCAGTACCGCCTGTAAGCGCCCGGCGCGCAGGCTGTCGCCGATCAGCCAGGAGGGGAACACAACGAACCCCAGGCCTTGTTCGGCGGCGCGTGCCAGGGTGTCGGCGTGGTTGCCGGTGATCGGGCCCTTGACTGTATAGGGCGTCCAGTCGTCCTGGGCGCGGCGGAAGAACCAACGCTGCTGGCCGTTCACGCCCTTGTACGCCAGGCACTGATGATTGCGCAGCTCATCGGGATGGCGCGGCGTGCCAAAGCGCGCCAGGTACTCGGGGCTGGCGGCGATGCGGTAGCGCTGGGGCGCGAAAATGCGCGCCTGCATTCCCGAATCGTTGAGCACACCGATCCGGAACAACAGGTCGGCGCCTTCCTGCAAGGGGTCGACGTAGGTGTCGGTCTGCTGGATGTCCAGTTGCAGCTTGGGATATCGCTGGCACAACTCCGCCAGCCAGGGCGACAGGTGCCGTTGGCCGAACACCATGGGCGCATTGATGCGCACCAGGCCGCTGGGTTCGCTTTCCTGTTCTTGCAGGGCCTGCCCGGCCTCTTCCAGTTGTTGCAGCATCAGGCGCGCATGATGCCCGAGCAGGCGCCCGGCTTCCGTGGGGCTGACGGCGCGGGTGTGTCGATAGAGCAATTGCTGGCTCAGGGCCTGTTCCATCAATTGGATCTGCCGGGAGATGGAAGAGGGCGCCAGGCCTTCGCGGCGTGCGACCTCGGAGAAACTGCCGTGGTCCAGCACCGCCACGAACAGGCGCAGCGCCTTGAAACTCAACTCATTGAAGCCCTGCATGGGCCCTCCGTGCTGTGCGATTTACGCAAAGGTGTTGTCTGCATGCTCCCATTTATCGCACAGATGGGCCAGCGGATAATGCGCGTCATTGTTTAATCTGACGTGTAGGTGGTGTATGCAAACTTCTTCTCTCGAGGCCGCGGCCCAGGCCCGGCCGAAAAACCGCCTGGGGCTGCTGCTGTTGCCGCTGGTGATCCTGGCAGGCATGGGCCTGTCGGTGGAGGCGGGCCTGTTGGGGCCGCTGGGCGCCCAGGTGGGGCACTTATGGGCGACCTTGAGCATCTTCGCGGTGGGCACGGCAATCTTGCTGCTGCTCCTGCTGTTCAGCGGCCCGCAAAAAGGTCCGGCCCTCAATGAACTGCCGCGCTGGCAGTTGATCGGGGGCTTCCTGGGGCCGATGTATGTGGTGGTACTGACCCTGGCCACGCCCCATATCGGCATTGCCATGACCATGATCGCGATCCTCTGCGGCCAGGTCGGCAAGAGCGTGCTGATCGACCACTTCGGTTGGTTCGGCACCGCCCGCAAGCGGGTCAATGGCGAACGCTGGGTTGCCCTGCTGTTGATTGTGATAGCCCTTGTTTTGATTGCGCGAGGTTAAGGCGATGAATCTGATTGCATTGTTGGTGCTGGTGGTTGCCGCCGGCGCGGTGTTGAGTGTGCAGGCGGCGATCAATGGGCGCCTGGGGCAAACCGTCGGCGTGCTGCGCAGCAGCCTGGTGACGTTCTCGGTGGGCACGCTGGTGACCGGCCTGCTGATCCTGTTTTTTGAGCCGGCCCAGGCCGTCAGCCTGCTCGAGGTGCCCAAGTGGCAGCTGACCGGGGCGTTGTTCGGTGTGGTGTACATGATGGTGATGGTCGGCGCGGTGCCGATCGTGGGCACGGCGGTGGCGACGGTGGCGGTGATCGTCGGCCAATTGGCCATGGGCATGCTGATCGACAACTTCGGCTGGATGGGCAACACGGCCATCGAACTGTCCGGCAGCCGGGTGCTGGCGATGCTGTGCCTGGTGCTGGCCCTGGTGTTCATGTATCGCAGCAGCACGCGCCAGGCTGATTAACGGCGCTGAACCAAGGGCAGCGGCCCGCAGTCACTGCTAAAGGTGCCGGCATTCGCTGCACCGGGACGACCAAAAAAAAGGAGTCTGATCATGCCAGATCCAACCTGTGCCTGCCCGCATTGCAAATGTGTACTGGGGCAGAACGCTGTGACCAAAGACGGCAAGGGCTATTGCTGCCAGGGTTGTGCCGATCACCATGCCCATGGTGAACCGTGCGAGTCGGCCACCGGCTGCGAGTGTGCCAAGTCGGCACACGGCTGAGCGGCCAATAGCGCCAACACCGCCAGGCAGCGTAAGCTGCCTGACTTTTTTCCAGTCGTGGAGTTATATCGTGGCCAAAGCTGCTGCTGTCATTGAAATCCCGGTGTCGGCCGATCAAGTCTGGCAACTGGTCGGTGGGTTCAACTCGTTGCCCGATTGGCTGCCGCTGATTGCCAAGAGCGAACCGGGCGAAGGCGGGCGCGTGCGGCACCTGCAAACCGTGGATGGCGCGGTGGTGGTCGAGCACTTGCAGACCTTCGATAACGTTGCGCGCACCTACAGCTACACCCTCAGCGAATCGCCGTTTCCGGTCAGTGCCTATCTGGCGACATTGCAGGTTGAAGCGCTGGGTGAGCACTCGGCCAAGGTCACCTGGTCGGGTGTGTTCACTCCGGTTGCGGGCGTGACGGATGCTGAGGTTGAAGAGCTGTTCAGCGGCGTCTACACCGGCGGCGTCGAGGCGCTGCGCAAGAACTTCCCGGCCTGATCGGCCACTATCGCCGGCCAGCCGGCGCCTACAGTGGGGTGTGTGTGCGGCAGTCCAGGGTCAGTCGCGCGCCCCCACGCTCGCTGCTGCCAACTTCCAGACGGAAGCCATGCAGGTTGATGATCGCCGCCACAATCGACAGGCCCAGGCCAAAGCTGCCCTGCTGGTTGACCTCATCGACCCGGTAGAAACGCTGGAACACCGCCGCCCGTTCCGCTTCGGGAATCCCGGGGCCGCTGTCCAGGACTTCGATGCGCGTGCTGCCAGCAACGTCGATCCCGCGCAGAATCACCTCGCCGCCCGGCGGGGTGAACTTGATCGAATTACTCAGCAGGTTGGCCAGGGCCTCGAACAGCAGTGCCCGGTCACCGGTAATCGGTGGCAATGCTTCGGGGACTTGCAGCAGCAGTTCCAACTGACCTTCTTCCGCCAGGGGCAGGTAGAAGTCATGGAGTTCCTGGAGCAACGGCAGGGGATCGAAGACCAGGAAGCCGGAGCGTCGTTGACGGTCCTCCAGCTCGGAAATACGCAGCAAACCGCGAAAACGCGCCATCAGGGTGTCGGTCTCGCTGATCACTGCATCGAGCTGCAGGGCCAGGGGGGACTCCTCGCTGGCCTGTTGCTTGATCCGGTACAACTGCGCGCGCAAGCGGGTCAGTGGGGTGCGCAGGTCGTGGGCAATGTTGTCGCACACGCCCTTGACTTCGTTCATCAGTTTTTCAATGCGCTCAAGCATGGCGTTGACGATGGCGGCGAGCATGTCCAGTTCGTCGCGGCGGTTGGACAGCGGCAGGCGGTGGGTCAGGTCGCCGGCGACGATGGCTTCGGCGCTGGCCTGGATCCCGCGAATCCGCCGCAATGGGCGCCGGCGTAGCAGATGCCAGCCGGCGACGCCGGGGATGATGGTCAGGGAGATTGCCCAGAGCAGGGCTTGCAGGATGATCCTTGTCACGCCCAGCAATGAACCGTTATCGCGCACCAGCACCAGCCAGCGGCCATCCTGGGTGTGGGTCGCCACCGCGTCGCAACTGCCCCGGGGCAGTTTCGGATCATCCGATTCGATGCAGTTGGCCAAGGCATGGATGCGCCCGTCCAGGGGCAGGCCTGGGGGGATTTGCTGGAGCGGGCCGCTGAGGGGGCGCTGTTGGCCATCGAACAAGCCATAGGCGTCAATGCCCTTCATATCGAAGGTCATGCTGGTGGCCAGGGCTTCATCCAGTTGCGCGCCCTCGAAGCGCTGGAACAGATGCTGGCGCTGCATCAGCGAATGGCGCGACAGGTCGCCCAGGTAACCCGAGACTTCGTAGTACAGCACCCCCATGAGGATGCAACTCCAGGCCACGAACAGCGAACTGTACAGGGCCAGCAGGCGGCTGCTGGACGAGCGCCAGCCGTTAGACGGGTTCAGCAATGACATAGCCCGAACCTCGTACCGTGCGGATCAGTGGCGTCAGGCCCGGCGGGTCGATTTTCTTGCGCAGGCGGCCAATGTGCACGTCGATCAGGTTGGTGCCCGGGTCGAAGTGATAACCCCAGACTTCCTCGAAGATCATCATCCGCGAGAGGATTTGCCCGGTGTTGCGCATCAGGAATTCCAGCAGCTTGTACTCGGTGGGCAACAGGCTCAGGGGTTGGTCGGCGCGACTGGCTTCGCGACTGATCAGGTTCAATTCCAGGTCGGCCACGCGCAGCGCGGTTTGCGCGGCCTTGAGCGCATTGTTACGGCGCAGCAGCACCTCGACCCGCGCGGCCATCTCGTCGGAGGCAAAGGGTTTGGTCAAGTAATCATCGCCACCGGCCCGCAGGCCGCGCACCCGTTCATCCACGTCGGAGAGGGCGCTGATCATCAGGATCGGCGTCGACACGCCGAGGGTGCGCAAGGTGGTGACGATGGCCAGGCCATCGAGCTCCGGGAGCATACGGTCGAGGGTGATCAGGTCGTAGTCGCCACTGACTGCCCGCGTCAGGCCTTCGCGGCCGTTGTCGACCCAGTCCACGTCCAGTCCATGACTGCTCAGCTCGGCGACGATCTCGCGAGCCGTCACGGCGTCGTCTTCGATAGTCAAAATGCGGGTCATAAGGGTTACCTGGTCACACGGGAGTGGGGGGCATTTTGCCAAGAAATGATAGCGAGGTTTCTAAAAGAAAATTCATGTAGGCCTCGGTCAATGTGGGAGCGGGCTTGCTCGCGAAAGCGGCAGGTCATTCAACATCAATGTTTGCTGGGCCGACGTCTTCGCGGCGATGCGGCGATCCGACAAGCCCGCTCCCACAAGGTTGGCGGATGGCCCGGGAATGCATAACGCCCGCCACTTAACCTGCGTTCTTGCAAGTTGCATGATCCTAGGAAGTTCAACTTACTTATCTCATTGAAATTAATAGGTTTTTATTTTTACGGCGACTGGCACGCCGCCTGCACTGTCCTTTCCGACAGATGTAACACCATTTTTCAATGCCTGGAGCACAACAACAATGATGACATCCTCATCCACTTTGCAAGAGTCGAGCACGCTCTCCGGGGTTTCCTGGGGGGCGATCTTTGCCGGGGCCGCAGCTGCCGCTGCGTTATCCCTGGTCCTGGTGTTGCTGGGCTTCGGCCTGGGGTTTTCGGCGGTGTCGCCGTGGGCCGACAGCGGCATCAGCGCCAAGGGCCTGGGCATTTCCACGATTGTCTGGCTGGCCTTTACCCAGATTGTCGCGGCGGGGCTGGGCGGATATATCGCCGGCCGGCTGCGGGTCAAATGGGCCAATATGCATGGCGATGAGGTGTACTTTCGCGACACCGCCCACGGCTTTCTGTCCTGGGCCGTGGCCACGCTGGTGACCGCGACCCTGGTGGTCGGCTCGGTCAGCAGCATTGTCGGCGGCGGTGTGCAGGCCGGTGCGAGCGTGGTTTCGGGTGCCGCCAGCGGCTTGACCCAGGCTGCCGGCAACGCGGCCAATGGCGATGACTTCGGCTACTACGTCGACAGCCTGTTCCGCGATGATCGCCCGGCCGCTGCCAGTGACGATGCGGTGCATGGCGTGGTGGCGCGGATCTTCGCCCGCACCCTGGGCAACGACGGCCAACTGGCGCCGCAAGACCGTACTTACCTGGCGCAGTTGATCAGCCAGCGCACCAACCTCAGCCAGGCCGATGCCGAGCGGCGTGTCGACCAGGTCTACGGTGATGCCCGCAAAGCCCTGGAAGATGCCAAGTTGAAGGCCAAACAGGCCGCCGATACCGCCAGCAAGATCGCCGCGGTGACCTCGCTGTGGACCTTCGTCGCGCTGTTGCTCGGTGCCTTCTTCGCCAGTTTCGCCGCGACCTTCGGCGGTCGCCGCCGGGATGCCGTGGCGTATCTGGAAACCATTCGTTAATTCAAGGAGAACGTCATGCGCTCATTACTGCTGTGGTTCCTCGGTGTGCCGATCCCGGTCATTATCCTGATCGCGATCTTCATGCACTAACCCGCGTACCCGCTTGATCAAGGCCGCTCCTGCATGGCAGGGGCGGCCTTTTTGTTAGTCGTCAAACCCCACCTGTTCATGAATCTCATCGACCTTCAACTCCAGCCGGTACGCCACCGCAATAAACAGCGCCTGGCACAGGCACAGCGTGGCACTGAGCGAGCGGAACGCAAACGACGAACCTTCATTGACCAGCAACACCGTGTTGGCGCGCTTGGCCAGCGGTGATAGGTTGCTGTCGGTGATGATCAGCGTCTTGGCCTGGTGATGCTGGGCGATACGCAGGCAGTGTTGGGTTTCCTTGCCGTAGGGCGTGAAGCTGATGGCGATCACCAGGTCATTGGCGCGCACGCTGCGCATCTGCTCGCGATAGCTGCCACCCAGGCCCGAGACCAGGTGGATGCGCTTGTTGGTGTGCTGCAGGTTGTAGACCAGGTAGTCGGCCACCGCAAAAGAGCGGCGCACCCCGACCACGTAGATATTGTCGGCGTTGACCACCAGGTCCACGGCTTTCTCGAAGGCTGCGTCGTCCAGTTCCAGGCCCAGGCGCTCGATGCCGGACAGTGTGGCATTCACGCATTCACGGGCGAGGTCGCCAGCGCTGGCTTTCTGCGACTTGTTGGCGATCATGCTGCGGATGCGCTGCTGGTAGTTCTGCACCGGCGTGGTCTTGTGGGTATACGCCTCGCGAAACAGCGCCTGCATCTCACTGAACCCGCTGAACCCAAAGCGCTGGGAAAACCGTACGATGGCCGAAGGATGGACTTCGCATTCCCGGGCGATGTCGCTGATGCGGTCGACCATGATCCGATCGCTCTGCTGGCTCATGTAGCTGGCGATGCGCTTGAGCTGGCGGGGCAGGCTTTCGTATTCATCGGTGATCAGCTGCAACAGACGCTCGGCATTGATCGGAGGGCTGGCGAGCATCTCGGCGGGAGCCTGCTGATCGGAGCGGGACATAGGCAATCCTTCTGGCTTGTTCTTACAGGGCAGGTGAGGCGCACCTCGCCCATGACAATAGGTCGATGGGCGCAAGTCTACAGGGAAGGCGGCAAAAAATATCTTAATGGAAAATATATTCCACATAAAATATTTATAGAATAAATATTGATTGCTGGCGCCGGACGTCCTAGTCTGCATCCACCAAGAGCGTCGCCGTCACGACGGCAGGCGCGGGCTGATAAAAATAACAGGAGCCAGCATGGGCCAGACTCGTTTTGCCAGTGGGCGTCAATTGGATCTGATTTGTCTTGGGCGCCTGGGCGTCGATCTCTATGCGCAGCAAGTCGGGGCGCGCCTGGAAGATGTCGCCAGTTTTGCCAAGTACCTGGGCGGCTCCTCCGCCAACATCGCCTTCGGCACTGCGCGGTTGGGGCTCAAGTCGGCGATGTTGAGCCGGGTCGGCGACGATCACATGGGGCGCTTTCTGGTGGAGTCGCTGGTGCGCGAGGGCTGTGATGTCAGTGGCATCACCGTCGACCCACAGCGCCTGACCGCCATGGTGCTGCTGGGCCTCAAGGACCGCGAAACCTTCCCCCTGGTGTTCTACCGCGAAAACTGCGCCGATATGGCCCTGTGTGCCGCCGATATCAGCGAAGCCTTTATTGCCAGCAGCAAGGCGCTGCTGATCACCGGCACTCACTTTTCCACCGACGGCGTGTACCAGGCCAGCCTCCAGGCCCTGGATTACGCCGAGCAACACGGCGTCAAGCGCGTGCTCGATATTGACTACCGCCCGGTGCTCTGGGGCCTGGCGGGCAAGGCTGACGGCGAGACCCGTTTTGTCGCCGACCAGAGCGTCAGCCAGCATCTGCAAGGGATCCTGCCGCGCTTTGACCTGATTGTCGGCACCGAGGAAGAGTTCCTGATTGCCGGCGCCAGCCACGATCTGCAAAGCGCCTTACGCACGGTGCGCCAACTGACGGCGGCGACCCTGGTGGTCAAGCTCGGCCCGCAGGGTTGCACGGTGATTCACGGGGCGATCCCGGCGCGCCTGGAAGACGGCGCGATCTATCCCGGGGTGCGGGTCGAGGTGCTTAACGTGCTGGGGGCCGGCGATGCGTTTATGGCCGGCTTTCTCAGTGGTTGGCTGAACGAGGCCGATGACACGCGCTGCTGCCAGCTGGCCAATGCCTGCGGCGGGTTGGTGGTGTCGCGCCATGCCTGCGCCCCGGCGATGCCGACGCTTGCAGAACTCCACTACCTGTTCAGCAGCTCGGTGCCCATCACTCGCCCGGACCAGGACCCGGTATTACAGCGCTTGCATCAGGTCAGCGTGCCGCGCAAGGCCTGGAAGCAGCTGTTTGTGTTTGCTTTCGACCATCGCTGGCAACTGCTGGAGTTGGCGCAAAAAGGCGGCCAGGACCCGGCGCGGATCAGTGCGATCAAGCAACTGTTTATCCAGGCGGTAGAACGCGTCGAAGGCAAACTGCACGAGCAGGGTGTGGAGGCCGATGTGGGTATTTTGGCCGACCAGCGCTTTGGCCAGGACGCGCTGAACGCCGCCACCGGCCGTGGCTGGTGGGTCGCGCGCCCGGTAGAGGTTCAGGGTTCGCGGCCGCTGGCGTTCGAACACGGGCGCTCGATCGGCAGTAACCTGATCGGCTGGCCCCAGGAGCAGATCATCAAGTGCCTGGTGCAGTTTCATCCCGACGACGAGCCGCTGCTGCGCCTGGAACAGGAAGCGCAGCTCAAGGGCCTGTACCAAGCCGCGCAAGCCAGCGGCCACGAACTGCTGCTGGAAGTGGTGCCGCCCAAGGATCACCCTTCGACCTACCCGGATGTGCTCTATCGCAGCCTCAAGCGCCTGTACAACCTGGGTATCTACCCGGCGTGGTGGAAGATTGAGGCGCAGTCGGCCGAGCAGTGGCACCAGCTCGATGAACTGATCGAGGAACGCGACCCCTATTGCCGGGGCGTGGTATTGCTGGGCCTGAATGCGCCGGCGCAATCTTTGGCCGAGGGCTTCCAGCAGGCCAGCCAGAGCCGGACCTGCCGCGGGTTTGCCGTGGGCCGCACGATCTTCCAGGAGCCGAGCAGGGCGTGGATGGCAGGGGAAATCGACGACGAAACGCTGATCCAGCAGGTACAGCAGACCTTCGAACAACTGATCCAGGCCTGGCGCAGCTCGAGAGTTTAAACACGCTCAAATGTGGGCGCCGGCAAGCCAGCTCCCACACAAGCAGATTTCAGCAGCCTCAAGGTTAAAACAATAAAAGGTGCAGCCATGCCCGCAATCCGTATTGGCATCAACCCCATCTCCTGGAGTAACGACGACCTGCCGGCCCTGGGCGGCGAGACGCCGTTGAGCACCGCGCTCAGCGAAGGCAAGGCCATCGGCTACGAAGGTTTCGAACTCAACGGCAAATTCCCCAAGGACGCCAAGGGCGTGGGTGATGTGTTGCGCCCCTACGACCTGGCGCTGGTCTCCGGTTGGTACTCCAGCCGCCTGGCCCGGCGCTCGGTGGCCGAGGAAATCGACGCCATCGCCAGCCATGTGCAACTGCTGCGCGAGAACGGCGCCACGGTATTGGTCTACGGTGAAGTGGCCGACTCGATCCAGGGCTCGCCGATCCGCCTGATCGAGCGCCCGCGCTTTCACAGCGAACAGGCATGGCAGGCCTACGCCGACAAGCTCACTGAGCTTGCGCGTTTTACCCTGTCCCAGGGCGTGCGCCTGGCCTACCACCATCATATGGGCGCGTACGTCGAGTCCCCGGAGGACATCGACACCCTGATGCGCCTCACTGGCCCGGAGGTCGGCCTGTTGTTCGATTCGGGGCACTGTTACATGGGCGGTGGCGAGCCGGTCGAGGTGCTGCGCAAGCATCTGGACCGTATCTGCCATGTGCACTTCAAGGATGTGCGCAAACCGGTGGTGCAACTGGCGCGCAACCAGCTGTGGAGCTTTCCCGACTGTATCGTCAACGGCACCTTCACGGTGCCGGGCGATGGCGATATCGACTTCGCCCAGTTGCTGGACGTGTTGCTGGGCGCTGGCTACAGCGGCTGGTTGGTGGTGGAGGCTGAGCAGGACCCGGCCGTGGCCCCCAGCTATATCTATGCGAAAAAAGGCTTTGATACCTTGCGCGCGCTGCTGGATGCGAGGGCTGCACAATGAGCCTGCTGGTCAAAAGCACCCCGCGCGGGCCAACCATGGTCGCGCTGCCAGAGGGGCGTCTGGAATATGTAGGGTTTGCCGCTTACCGCCTGAGCCTGGGGCAAACACTGCCGGTCAGCGCCAACGACGACGAGCTGTGCCTGGTGCTGCTCAGCGGCCGGGTGACCATCGAAGGCGAGGGCTTCAGCTGGCAAAACCTCGGGGATCGCCAGTCGGTGTTCGAGGATAAGTCGCCGTTCGCAGCTTATCTGCCGCCCAGCACGCGGGCCCAGGTGACAGCCCTGAGCGATGTGCAGATCGCCGTCTGCGCCGCGCCCGGCGCCCTTGCCGCCGGTCTCGCGCCCCGGCTGATCCGCCCCGAGCAGTGCCGGCGCAGTGTGCGCGGCAAGGGCGCCAACACCCGCTACGTCTGCGACATCCTGCCCGACAGCGAGCCGGCCCATTCGCTGCTGGTGGTGGAGGTGCGTACGCCGTCCGGGCACTCATCTAGCTACCCGCCGCACAAGCACGATACCGATGATCTGCCGCACCAGAGCTTTCTTGAAGAGACCTATTACCACCAGATCAACCCCTCCCAGGGCTTTGTGTTCCAGCGGGTGTACACCGACGACCGCAGCATCGACCAGGCCATGGCCGTGGAAAACCACGACCTGGTGGTGGTGCCCAAGGGTTATCACCCGGTCAGCGTGCCCTATGGCTACGAATCGTATTACCTGAACGTGATGGCCGGCCCCAAGCGCGCCTGGCACTTTCACAATGACCCGCAGCACAGTTGGTTGCTGGATCTTTAACCCGTAGGCGCCGAGGGGGCCAAACATGAGCACAACCCGATTGACCATGGCCCAGGCCCTGGTGAAGTTCCTGGATAACCAGTACATCGAAGTCGATGGCGTGCAAAGCAAGTTTGTCGCCGGCGTGTTCACCATCTTTGGCCACGGCAATGTGCTGGGCCTGGGCCAGGCCCTGGAGCAAGACAGTGGCGAGCTCGTGGTGCATCAGGGCCGCAACGAGCAGGGCATGGCCCATGCCGCGATTGGGTTTGCCAAGCAGCACCTGCGGCGCAAGGTCTACGCCTGCAGCGCTTCGGTCGGCCCCGGCGCGGCGAATATGCTGACCGCCGCGGCAACCGCCACCGCCAACCGCATCCCTTTGTTGCTGCTGCCCGGCGATGTGTATGCCTGTCGCCAGCCCGACCCGGTGTTGCAGCAGATCGAGCAATTCCATGACCTGAGCATCAGCACCAACGATGCGTTTCGCGCCGTGAGCAAATACTGGGATCGCATCAACCGCCCTGAACAGTTGATGAGTGCGGCGATCCACGCCATGCGCGTACTGACCGACCCGGCCGAAACCGGCGCCGTGACCCTGGCCTTGCCCCAGGACGTGCAGGCCGAGGCCTGGGATTACCCCGATTACTTCCTGCAAAAACGCGTGCACCGCCTGGACCGACGCCCGGCCACCGAAGCGATGCTGCGCGACGCTGCCGCGCTGCTCAAGTCCAAGCGCAAGCCGCTGATTATCTGCGGGGGCGGGGTCAAGTACTCCGGCGCGAATGCCGCGCTGCAGGCGTTTGCCGAGCGCTTTCAGATCCCCTTTGCCGAGACCCAGGCCGGCAAGAGCGCCATCGTCTCCAGCCACCCGCTGAATGTCGGCGGCATCGGTGAAACCGGCTGCCTGGCCGCCAACCTGCTGGCCCGGGATGCCGACCTGATCATCGGCATCGGCACGCGCTACAGCGACTTCACCACCTCGTCGAAATCGCTGTTCCAACATCCCGAGGTGCAGTTTCTCAACCTCAATATCAGCCCTGGCGATGTGCTGAAACTCGACGGTGTCCAGGTGCTGGCAGATGCCAGGGTCGGGCTGCTGGCATTGGCCGACGCGCTGGGCGATTACGCCACGCAATGGGGCGAGCAGCCCCGCCAGGCCCGTGCGCAGGGGGATGCGGAAGTGGACCGGGTCTATCAGGCGCGCTACACCGACGCCGACTTCAGCCCCGAGATCAACGACCACATGGATGCGGCGGTGCTACGCGAATTCATCGAGCTGACCGGCTCCTGCCTGACCCAGAGCCAGGTACTGGGTGTGCTTAACGCGACCCTGGCCGACGACGCGGTGATTGTGGCCGCCGCCGGCAGCCTGCCGGGGGATTTGCAGCGCAGTTGGCGCAGCAAGGGCGTCAACACCTACCACGTCGAGTACGGTTATTCGTGCATGGGCTACGAGATCAACGCGGCCCTGGGGGTGAAGCTGGCCGAGCCTGCGCGCGAGGTCTACGCCCTGGTGGGCGATGGCTCCTACATGATGCTGCATTCGGAGCTGGCCACCTCGATCCAGGAGCGGCGCAAGATCAACGTGGTGCTCCTGGACAACATGGCCTTCGGTTGCATCAACAACCTGCAGATGGGCAATGGCATGGACAGCTTCGGCACCGAGTTCCGCTTCCGCAACCCCGATAGCGGCAAGCTCGATGGCGGCCTGGTGCCGGTGGATTTCGCCATGAGCGCGGCGGCCTATGGTTGCAAGACCTACAAGGTCACGACGGTTGCGCAGCTGCACGCAGCGCTGGCCGATGCACGCGCGCAGAGCGTGTCGACGCTGATCGATATCAAGGTGCTGCCCAAGACCATGATCCACGGCTACCTGTCGTGGTGGCGGGTTGGCGTGGCGCAGGTGTCCACCAGCGAACGCACCAATGCCTGCGCCAAACAACTCAATGAACGCCTGGCCAAGGCCCGGCAGTACTGACCATAAGAGGAGCGTTGCCATGTCTTTGAAGCTGGGTGTGATCGGTACGGGCGCCATCGGCCGGGACCATATCCGCCGCTGCAGCCAGACCTTGCTCAACAGCCAGGTGGTGGCGGTCACCGATATCAACCTTGAGCAGGCGGCCCAGGTGGTGGCTGACCTGCAACTGAACGCCGAGGTGTACGCCGACGGTCATGCGCTGATCCATTCGGCGCAGGTCGAGGCGGTGCTGGTCACCTCCTGGGGCCCCAGCCATGAGGAATTTGTGCTGGCGGCTATCGCAGCTGGCAAACCGGTGTTCTGTGAAAAACCCCTGGCTGTCACGGCCCAAGGCTGTCGCAAGATCGTCGAGGCGGAAGTGGCCCACGGCAAGCGCCTGGTCCAGGTCGGTTTCATGCGCCCGTATGACCAGGGCTACCAGGCGCTCAAGGCGGTGATCGACAGCGGCCAGATCGGCGAACCGTTGATGCTGCACTGCGCCCACCGCAACCCGACGGTGGGGGAAAACTACAACACCGGCATGGCCATCACCGACACTTTGATCCACGAGCTGGACGTGCTGCGCTGGCTGCTGGCCGATGACTATGTGTCAGTGCAGGTGGTGTTCCCGCGTAAAACCAGCAAGGCCCTGAGCCATTTGCGCGACCCGCAGATCGTGCTGCTGGAAACCGCCAGGGGTACGCGGATCGATGTGGAAGTGTTTGTGAACTGCCAGTACGGCTACGACATCCAGTGTGAAGTGGTGGGGGAGACGGGCATTGCCAAATTGCCAGAACCGTCCCAGGTGCAACTGCGCAGCGGCGCCAAGCTATCGAATGCAATTCTGATGGATTGGAAAGACCGTTTTATTGGCGCTTATGACGTCGAGTTGCAGGCCTTTATCGATGGCGTGCGCGCCGGTCAGGTGGGGGGACCTTCGGCCTGGGATGGTTTTGCGGCGGCGGTGGCGGCGGATGCGTGTATCGAGGCCCAGGGCAGTGGGCAGATCGTTGCGGTCAGCTTGCCGCAGCGCCCGGCATTCTACGGCTAGCGCGGTCAATGTAGGAGCTGGCTTGCCTGCGATGGCGGTGGTTCAGGTTAGAAATACTTGACTGATCTACCGCTATCGCAGGCAAGCCAGCTCCTACATTTTGATTGGGTTTGCAGATCACGAGAGGAGTTGGTTCATGCGAATCGGACTGGTTGGATACGGCCACGGTGGCCGTTTTTTTCATGCCCCGCTGATCGCCACTTTGCCCGGGGCAATCTTCGTTGGCGTGGTGACCCGCGCCCCCGAGCGCCGCCAGCAACTGGCGACGGAGCATCCCGGGGTGCCGGCATTCGACAGCATCGCGCAGATCGTCGAAGCCGGGGTGGAGGTGCTGGTGATCTCCACCACCCTCAAGGGCCGCCCGGCCCTGGTGCTGGAGGCCATTGAATATGGTGTGGCGGTGGTCAGCGACAAACCCTTCGCCGCCAATGCCGAGCAGGCGCGGGCGCTGATTAGCGCCGCCGAACGTGAAGGGGTAAAACTCAGCGTCTACCAGAACCGGCGCTGGGATTCGGACTACCTGACCCTGCGCAAGCTGATCGAGGCTGGCGCCCTGGGTACTATCACCCGCTTTGAATCCAGGGTAGAGCGCTACAGCCCGCAAGCGGTGGGCAACGCCAGCGGCGGCGGGTTCCTGCGGGATCTGGGCAGCCATCTGGTGGACCAGGCCTTGCAGCTGTTCGGTCCGGTAGAGCTGGTGTATGCGCAATTGCAGTACAGCGCCGAGCATCCCACGGTCGATCATGGCTTCTTTGTCTGCCTGACCCACGCCAACGGGGTGATTTCCCACCTGTGGGGCAGCGCCCTGCAAAACAGCCAGGCCCCGCGTTTTCGAGTGAACGGCACGGCGGGCTGCTACACCGTCGAAGGCCTGGATGGCCAGGAACAGGCGCTGCTGGCCGGCAAGAATCCGAGGACCGAAGGTGAACACTGGGGCGCCGAAGATCATCGCCGCTGGGGCTGGTTCGAACAAGGCGCGGAACGCGAGCGGATCCCTTCGCAAAAGGGCGCCTGGAACCAGTTCTATCGCCAATTGCAAAGCGCAGTCCAGGGCCAGGGCGAACTGCCGGTGCAGGCCAGGGATGCCTGGGAAGCCACCTGCGTGCTGGATGCCGCCAGGCTCAGCGCCGAGCGCCGGCAAGTGGTGGAGATGGCCACGCTGGAAGGGGTAGAGTGGAAATAGAATAAAATTCTAAAATGAGTTGATATGGAAATTATTTTCCAATAAAGTCATTTCCAGGTTGCTGAAAGTCTGTCCCGGCCTTCCTTTATAAAGGACGCGGTGGGCTCAACAAAAACAAGATAAAAAAACAACCAGGTACCGTCAGATGAAAATCTTCAACGCTGTACTGCGAGTGTTACGTACTGCCTTCCCGCCCCGCGCACGGCCCTTCTATTTCTCTTTTCTCAATGTCCTTTGCATCGAAAGCAAGGGCGCCCTGGTGTGCTGCATTCCGGGGGCGCCCGTGGTACGGCTGCCTGCTGCCAACTCATCGCTCTGATAAACGCTACGTCCAGAAAACCAACAAGAAAGTGGAGACAGACCGTTCATGAAGACCCAGATCCGTTTCGCCTCGCTGGCCTTGTCGATGCTGCTTGCCAGCGGCGTGGCCGCGGCCGCCGATATCAAGATTGGCGTCAGCATGTCGCAGTTCGACGACACCTTCCTCACCTACCTGCGTGAGGATATGGACAAGCAAGCCAAGTCCTACCCCAAGGGCGACGGCGTGCAACTGCAGTTCGAAGATGCCCGCGCCGACGTGGTCAAGCAACTGAGCCAGGTCGAGAACTTTATCAGCCAGAAAGTCGATGCCATGGTGGTCAATCCGGTGGACACCGCCTCCACCGCACGCATTACCAAGGCCGCGGTGGCAGCCGGTATCCCGCTGGTCTACGTCAACCGCCGCCCGGATCAGACCGACCTGCCCAAAGGGGTGGTGACGGTGACGTCCAATGACGTCGAGGCCGGCAAACTGCAAATGCAGTACCTGGCCGAGAAACTGGGCGGCAAAGGCAAAATCGTGATTCTGCTGGGTGACCTGGCCAACAACTCGACGACCAATCGCACCAAGGGCGTCAAGGAGGTCCTCGGCAAATACCCGGACATCAAGATTGAACAGGAGCAGACCGGGATCTGGCTGCGGGACAAGGGCATGACCCTGGTGAACGATTGGCTGACCCAGGGCCGCGAGTTCAATGCGGTCGTGGCCAACAATGACGAAATGGCGATTGGCGCGGCCATGGCCTTGAAAACCGCGGGCGTCAAACCGGGCAGCGTGTTGATTGGCGGCGTCGATGGCACGCCCGACGGCTTGAATGCGATTACCAAGGGCGAGATGGCGCTCTCGGTGTTCCAGGATGCCAAGGGGCAGGCGGTCGGTTCGGTGGAGGCGGCGGTGAAAATGGCCAGGGGCGAGGCGGTCGAGCAAAACGTCGTGGTGCCGTTCCAGTTGATCACCCCGGACAATGTCGCGTCGTTCAAGTAGCGTTCAATAACAACAATAAGCCCGCAGGGCGGTCGCAATCGCCCTGCCGATGGAGCCCCGATATGCTCGCTCAAGCGACTGCTTTGCAGCCCGCAGGTCTAGAAGAGCCTTACCTGCTGGAAATCGCCCATATCAGCAAAGGTTTTCCCGGCGTCGTGGCCCTGGACGATGTGCAACTGCGGGTGCGCCCCGGCTCGGTCCTGGCGCTGATGGGAGAAAACGGTGCCGGCAAGTCGACGCTGATGAAAATCATCGCCGGCATCTACCAGCCCGACGCCGGCGAAATCCGCCTGCGGGGCAAGCCGGTGGTGTTTGATACACCCCTGGCCGCCTTGCAGTCGGGCATCGCGATGATCCACCAGGAACTCAACCTGATGCCCCATATGAGCATCGCCGAGAACATCTGGATCGGCCGCGAGCAGCTCAATGGCCTGCGCCTGGTCAATCACCGGGCCATGCACCGTTGCACTGCGCAGTTGCTGGCGCGGCTGCGGATCAACCTCGACCCCGAGGAGCAGGTTGGCAACTTGAGCATTGCCGAGCGGCAGATGGTGGAGATTGCCAAGGCGGTGTCCTACGACTCCGACATCCTGATCATGGATGAGCCGACGTCGGCGATTACCGACAAGGAAGTGGCCCACCTGTTTTCGATCATTGCCGACCTCAAGGCCCAGGGCAAAGGCATCATCTATATCACCCATAAAATGAATGAAGTGTTTGCCATTGCCGATGAGGTGGCGGTGTTTCGCGATGGCGCCTATATCGGCCTGCAACGCGCCGACAGCATGGACAGCGACAGCCTGATCTCGATGATGGTCGGGCGCGAATTGAGCCAACTGTTCCCGGTGCGCGACAAACCCATCGGCGAGTTGCTGCTGTCGGTGCGCGACCTGCGCCTGGACGGCGTGTTCCAGGGCGTGTCCTTTGACCTGCATGCCGGCGAGATCCTCGGCATTGCCGGGCTGATGGGCTCGGGCCGCACCAATGTGGCGGAAACGATTTTCGGCATTACCCCAAGCGACGGCGGCGAGATCCGCCTCGACGGCCAGGTGCTGCGCATCAGCGACCCGCACATGGCGATCAAGCAGGGATTTGCGCTGTTGACCGAGGACCGCAAGCTCAGTGGCCTGTTCCCGTGCCTGTCAGTCCTGGAAAACATGGAAATGGCCGTGCTGCCCCATTACTCGGGCAAGGGCTTTATCCAGCAAAAAGCCCTGCGGGCCTTGTGCGAGGACATGTGCAAGAAGCTGCGGGTAAAAACCCCCTCCCTTGAGCAGTGCATCGACACCCTGTCGGGCGGCAATCAGCAAAAGGCCCTGTTGGCCCGCTGGTTGATGACCCAGCCGCGGCTGTTGATCCTCGATGAGCCGACCCGTGGCATCGATGTCGGGGCCAAGGCCGAGATCTATCGCCTGATCGCCTTCCTGGCCAGCGAGGGCATGGCGGTGATCATGATTTCTTCGGAACTGCCGGAAGTGCTGGGCATGAGTGACCGGGTGATGGTGATGCACGAAGGCGAGTTGATGGGCACCCTGGACCGGGCCGAGGCCACCCAGGAAAAAGTCATGCAGTTGGCTTCCGGTATGACGGCAGTCCACTAACGAATAAAAAAGGTGACGGGTAATGAACGCAATACTGGAAAGCAAACCCGAGGAAAAAAAGCCCGCTGCGGCACCGGTCAAGAGCCGGCGGCGGTTTCCTACCGAGCTGAGCATTTTCCTGGTGCTGATCGGTATCGGCCTGGTGTTCGAAGTGTTTGGCTGGATCGTGCGTGACCAGAGCTTTTTGATGAACTCCCAGCGCCTGGTGCTGATGATCCTGCAGGTGTCGATCATCGGCTTGCTGGCGATTGGCGTGACCCAGGTGATCATTACCACGGGGATCGACCTGTCGTCGGGCTCGGTGCTGGCGTTGTCGGCAATGATTGCCGCGAGCCTGGCGCAAACCTCGGACTTTTCCCGCGCGGTGTTTCCATCGCTGACGGACTTGCCAGTGTGGATCCCGGTGGTGGCCGGCCTGGGCGTGGGCCTGCTGGCGGGGGCGATCAACGGCAGCATCATCGCCATTACCGGCATCCCGCCGTTTATTGCGACCTTGGGCATGATGGTCTCGGCCCGTGGCCTGGCGCGTTATTACACCGAAGGCCAGCCGGTGAGCATGTTGTCGGATTCCTACACGGCCATCGGCCATGGCGCGATGCCGGTGATCATCTTTCTGGTGGTGGCGGTGATCTTCCACATTGCCTTGCGCTACACCAAGTACGGCAAGTACACCTACGCCATCGGCGGCAATATGCAGGCGGCGCGTACCTCGGGGATCAACGTCAAGCGGCACCTGATCATTGTCTACAGCATTGCCGGGCTGCTGGCCGGGTTGGCGGGTGTGGTTGCCTCGGCTCGGGCGGCTACCGGGCAGGCGGGGATGGGCATGTCTTATGAGCTGGACGCGATTGCCGCTGCGGTGATCGGCGGCACCAGCCTGGCGGGCGGGGTAGGGCGCATCACCGGCACGGTGATTGGCGCGCTGATCCTCGGGGTGATGGCCAGCGGGTTTACCTTCGTGGGGGTGGACGCGTACATCCAGGACATCATCAAGGGCCTGATCATCGTGGTGGCGGTGGTGATCGACCAGTATCGCAATAAACGCAAGCTCAAGCGCTGAGCGAGATTTGAATCAAAAAGTGGGGCTTGTTTGTGTGGGAGCGGGCTTGCCCGCGATAGCGATGGGTCAGTCAAATATCTATCAACTGACCCACCGCTATCGCGGGCAAGCCCGCTCCTACATTTATGCACCGCCAACCGTTTGTCTTCTATATAGCTCCACAACACTGAATTTCTTGCTATAAACGCACTCCGATAACCACCTGCCGAGCCCGTCCTGGTGCCTTTTGGGGGAATGTCGGACAAATTGCCTGTCATTTCAGTTGCTGCGCCCTCAAGTCAGCCGTAGACTGCCGCCCCTCGTAAATTGAGTGCCGGGTGGCGCTTGGAATGGACGGCGTCTTTCCCCGACCTGCAGAGGTTGGCCGGAACGCTCCCTTATTCGCCTTAATGCACGTATTTTTTATAGAGAAATCAATGACAAAGGAAAAGTTGCTGGCCATGCCGGCGGATGACTACATGAATGCCGAGCAGCACGCTTTTTTCGAGCAGTTGTTGCAAGACATGAAAGTCGAGCACCACGAGCGCATTGAGCAGAACCGCATCGCCATTGAAAGCCTGGACACCCCGGCTGACCCTGCTGACGCTGCTTCGGTAGAAGAAGAGCGCACCTGGCTGGTCAACGCCATCGACCGCGACCAGCGCATGCTGCCGCAACTTGAACAGGCCCTGGGCCGTATCAAGGAAGATTCCTTTGGCTGGTGTGATGACAGCGGCGAGCCTATCGGCCTCAAGCGCCTGCTGATCAGCCCGACCACCAAGTACTGCATCGAAGCGCAAGAGCGCCACGAGCAAATCGACAAGCATCAGCGCCAAGCCTGATCTGTTTGATTGTGTAGGGAGCTGGCTTGGCGAAGGCGGTCGATCAACACCGCTATCGCCAGCAAGCTGGCTCCTGCAGTGATCCTGCGCGTGTCATCCCCCCGTCTATTGATCTGCTGCAAGCCCTAACACCAAAGGCCCATAGATAATGGCCAATTAGTGGCGTTTAATGCAGAGACAATAATGACAAGCAGTGGGGTAACAAGCATGGCTGGGGATGGATCTCTGATGGGCGCCGCCGTGGTGCCGCACGCGGTGAGCCGCCAACTGCCTGGCTGGGTCACACCGTTCCTGCAAAGCATCGCCCTGGTGCTGGTATTGTCGGGCCTGGCGTTTGCCGACCTGTCGATGTACCTCTGCGTGCCCGTGGCCCTGTTGCTGGTCTGGCTACCGCTGCTGAAAAAGCCGGCCCGCAGCCTTGCGCCGGCTGTCGTCGAGGATGCCATTGGCGCGTTGACCCGCGATCTGTCCTACACCACCAGCCATAACGCGCTGTCAGCCGCCGGCGTGGCCTATTCGGTCAAGCAACTGGCGGCCCGCCTGCAATCGCAATTGGGCGCCGCCCAGCAAATCGTCAGCAGTGCCGAAGTGATGATTGGCACTGAGCAACTGACGTCCCAGCTCAGTCGTGAAGCCCTCGGCGCGGCGGGCCAGGCCCATCAGCGCAGCACCGAGGGGCGCGCGGTGCTCGGAGAGTCCATCAGCCGCATGCATCAACTCAGCCAGCGCGCCAGCGACAGCCGGCAATTGATCGAGGCCCTGAGCCAGCGCAGCGAAGAGATCCAGCGCGTGACCCTGGTGATTCAGTCGATTGCCAGCCAGACCAACCTGCTGGCCTTGAATGCCGCCATTGAAGCCGCCCGGGCCGGTGAGCATGGGCGCGGGTTCGCCGTGGTGGCCGATGAGGTGCGCGGCCTGGCGGGCCGTACGGCGACTGCCACCGACGAAGTCGGGGTGATGGTGGCGGACATCCAGCAGCGTACCGCCCAGGTGGTGGAGCAAATCCGCCAGTTGTCCGTGGATCTGCAGGCCGGCGTCGAGCAAGTGGAGCACGCCGGCGAGCAACTGGAGAGCATTGCCACGTTGGCGGCGGGTGTGGAAGGCCAGGTCAACGCGATTGCCCAGGGCACCGAGACCAATCGGGTGCAGCTCGACAGCCTGTTCCATGCGGTGGAGCAGATGCGCAGCGACCTGACCGTCAGCGACCAGCAGACCCAGCAGTTGGCCGAGGCCGCCATACAAATGGAAGGGCAGGCCGAAACGATCAGCGAGCGCCTGGCCGAAGTCGGCCTGGACGATTATCACCAGCGCATCTACGACCTCGCCCGCGAAGGCGCGAGCCGCATCGCCGCGCAGTTCGAGGCGGATGTCCAGCAGAACCGCATCAGCCTCGATGACTTGTTCAATCGCAGCTACACACCGATTGCCAACAGCCAGCCGACCAAGTACCACAGCCGTTTCGACGGCTACACCGACCAGGTATTGCCCGCTATCCAGGAAGCCTTGCTGCCCCGGCACGAAGGCCTGGTGTTCGCGATTGCCTGCACGCCACAGGGCTATGTGCCGACGCACAACAAGGTGTTTTCCCAGGCGCTTACCGGAGATGTTCAGGTGGACGCGGTGAACAATCGCACCAAGCGCAAGTTTGAAGACCGCACCGGCATCCGCTGCGGCAGCCACCAGCAGGCTGTGCTGTTGCAGACCTATACCCGTGATACCGGCGAGTTGATGCACGATCTGTCCGTGCCGATCATGGTCAGCGGCCGGCATTGGGGCGGCTTGCGCCTGGGCTATAAGCCTGAGGGGCAGGCTGGCGCGCACTAGGCCCAGGCACGGATTGTTGCGTGTTATGCAAGGAAGCTTTTACGCCGATAGCTTTTTCCGGCGTGAGGAACAGCTTAAGATGCTGCACATTGTTAGCTAGCTAACTAATCCTGCGGAGAACTTCCATGCAAAGCAAAGTCGATGTAGCGGTGATGATTGGCAGCGGTGTGCCACAGACCCTGCGTGCGCTGGGCCTGAGGGCCTGCTGGGTGGTGTTGCTCAACGGTGAACAGCGCGGCACGGCCTTCGCCAGTCGCGACGAAGCCCAGGAATGCCGCGCGGCCTGGCAGGCGCTGCTGGACCTGGAGCGCTCAGACCGCCTGCACTGACTGCAGGTTATACGCTCTGGTGCAGGCGCTGGTTCAGCTCATCCACGGCAATCGCCCAGTCCGCGTCTTCGCGCAGTTCTTCCTTGAGGAACTGCGCCTGTTGCGGGGTCCAGAAGGGCGCGTCGATCAGCTTCACAGTCTCTGCCAGGGGATGTTCACCGATAAACGTGTCGATGGCAGCAGGCGAGGCCTCCAACCCCAACTGTTCGAACAGGTCTTGCAAGGTATGCGTTGGCGCGTCCATGTCATTCTCCACGATAGTTAAGTCTCTACTCCCATGGGAGGCGTGCCAGCGCGCATAGTTCGATTTTGCTTGAGCCGCGTGTCAACGGGCATTGATGCAGAGGAGGGCTTCCAACTCCTTGGCCAGGGCGCAGGCCTTGTTATGGTCACTGCGAAAGCCCTTGATCCGACCGCTGGGCACTTCCAGGATATGGAAAAAATTCTTGCCCGCCGGGACGACCCGATACAGGGCGAAATCCGGGCACGCGTTGTGGGCATACACGCTGTAGAATAGCGCGCTATCCTTGCGCGATAAGGTGTCGCGAGTCAGTGTCGGTTCGCGATGAAGTCTTTGCATGGCGAGCTCCTGTTGATCTGTTGACCTGCTTGCAGCATTTCGGGTGGTTTTAAGCCGCGTTGCTGTTCTAATATTGTTGTCGGCAGCCCGCGTTCGGTTCCATCCAACGTTTTTCCTTGGTTTTTGGCTGTCGGAAAACCACCCTTTCAAATGGGGTATTCTCTGAAGTGGGGCGTCCAGTATTCTCTGGCCGATAAACCTGTGATTTCCTGCACCGCCTGACGACCTTGTACAAGGGCTGTCAGGCACGGCTGTACGAGTCTGGCGGGAATCAACTTCAGTTTTTTAATGTACCGTGCCGTATCGGCCTTTTTTGTGCTGTCTGCCCTGGGCGGGCGGCGCTTTTTTAGATGTGGGGGCGTTTCCTTGGCAGTTAGTAATCTGGATATGCACGCATTGTTCGTGCTGGGTGATTTGCGCGCGAAGTTGGTTAAGCAGTTTCAGTCGCGGTTTGTTTACATCACGGAACAAACCCCGGAAGGCATTTACATTGCTGAAATCGATACCGAAACAGCGTTGGTGGTCGATGACAAACCTCGCCTGGAGCTCAAGGTCGGCGATCACTTTCGCGCCGCAGTCCTGCCCAGCCGTGAAGGTGGCAAGTTCGAGCTGAAGTTTCGCGATATCAAGTTGACGGTCTATGGCCTGGGTGACTACGCGTTTGTTTCCACGGCGCAGGGCGAGGGCATTGTGTTCAAGGAAGGTCACAGCGTGATGCTGGTGTTCGCCGCCAATGAACAACTGCAAGAAGGCCTGAGCAAGACCCTCAAGGCCGTGACCGGCAAGGCCGCCAAGTGGCGCAAGGGTGAACTGGTGACTTTCAAGGCCAGCGAGTAATAAGCGAGCGCACCGGCAATCGGTTGAACCTCTACTACAGTTGGGTGGACTTAATTATTCAGGGCTTTCGCATGACAGCAAAGCCATCCGCCATGGCTGTGTAAACGCGAGGTTCAAAGGCATGAAAGCAATACGAGCGCTGTTGGCAGCATCCCTTACCACCTTGGGCCTGTCGATGGCGGCCGCACCGGTAGCGGCTGCCCAGGCGCCCATTCATTTTGCCGACCTGAATTGGGAAAGTGGCAGCCTGATCACCGAAGTACTGCGCTTTATTGTCGAGAAGGGCTACGACCTGCCCACCGATACCCTGCCCGGTACCACCATCACCCTGGAAACCGCCCTGGCCAAGAATGATATCCAGGTGATCGGCGAGGAATGGGCGGGCCGCAGCCCGGTGTGGGTCAAGGCTGAGGCCGAAGGCAAGGTGGTTGGCCTGGGCGATACCGTCAAGGGCGCGACCGAAGGCTGGTGGGTCCCGGAGTACGTGATCAAGGGCGACCCGGACAAAGGGATCAAGCCACTGGCCCCTGAGCTGCGCAGCGTACAGGACCTGGCGCGCTATAAAGACGTATTCAAGGACCCGGAGGCCCCCGGCAAGGGACGGTTCCTCAACAGCCCTATCGGCTGGACTTCGGAGGTGGTCAATAAGCAGAAGCTCAAGGCTTATGGCCTGGAGGACAGCTACGTCAACTTTCGTAGCGGTTCGGGCGCGGCGCTGGATGCCGAGATAGCCTCGTCGATCCGCCGTGGCAAGCCAATCCTGTTTTACTACTGGTCGCCGACCCCACTGATGGGGCGCTACAAGTTGATCCAGTTGGAGGAACCTGCCTTCGACGCCGAGGCGTGGAAGACCCTGACGGATGCCGACAACCCCAACCCCAAGCCGACGCGTTCGTTGGCGTCCAAACTGAGCATTGGTGTGTCTACGCCGTTCCAGAAGGAATATCCGCAGATTGCCGGGTTCTTCGAAAAGGTCGAGTTTCCAATTGGACCGTTGAACGAAGCGCTGGCAACCATGAGCGAAAAGCACACCCCGCCGCGCGAAGTGGCACAGGCGTTTCTCAAAGAGCATCCGCAAGTGTGGAAGGCCTGGTTGACGGAGGATGTGGCTACAAAGGTCCAAGCCAGCCTGAAATAGCCACGCCGTCACTGCAAACGACGATCCAAACGTGGGAGCGGGCTTGCCCGCGATAGCGGTGTGTCAGTCAAGTATTTCTAACCTGATACACCCGCCATCGCGGGCAAGCCCGCTCCCACAGTTTTGATTGCGCTCCCCTTAAAACTTGGTTTGCACCGCCAATTCAAAGGTACGCGGCGACCCCAGGTAATACGCCGGCGACACATGGGCAAACTGCGCATATACCTCGTTGGTCAGGTTACGCACCCGGCCCGTGACCGAGGTGTGTTGATCGACCTTGTAGGTCAGGAACGTGCCAAACAAGGTGTACGCCGGCACTGTCAGCGTGTTGGCATTATCGGCGTACACCTGCGCCACATACCGCGCATCCACGCCACCTTGCCAGGCCGGGGCGATGTCATAAGTCAGCCACAGGTTGCCTACGCGCTTGGGCACGCTGGTCGGCGTGTTGCCCTTGCGCGATACCACTGCGCCGCTGGCGATTTTCTCGTTGAAATCATCGTATTGCGCATCGACC
Organism: Pseudomonas sp. WS 5059; assembly: GCF_012985525.1. Lineage (NCBI taxonomy): Bacteria > Pseudomonadati > Pseudomonadota > Gammaproteobacteria > Pseudomonadales > Pseudomonadaceae > Pseudomonas > Pseudomonas sp. WS 5059. Next base: position 188,490 of record NZ_JAAQWO010000011.1, read on the forward strand.
CAGGCGAAATTTCCTTCGGCCAACAGCCTGGGGGTAATGCGCAACGAGCTGGCCAGTTCGATGCCGTTGGACGACTGCGCACCCACCGCAATACTGCGGGTGGGGTCTTGTGGGTCGGTCACGGCAAAGTCCTTGCGCTCGATGTGGTAGGCGGCCACGGTGGCTGAACCGCGCCCGTCCAGGTAATCGAACTTGCTGCCCACTTCCCATTGCTTGCCGGTGGAGACATCAAACACCTGGGTGGTGCTAGTGGGCTGTTCGGCTGCGGTGCTGTATTGCACATAGACATTGGCCGCCGGGATGAACTGATAGGTCAGGCCCACACGCCCGGTCACCGGCTCCCAACGGCGCTTGACGTTACCCAGGTTGTCGCGGTGGCTGGTCACGTCCAGGTCGATGGCGTCATAACGCAGGCCGCTCAGCAGCGACAGCTTGTCGGTCAGGCCCAGGCGGTTCTCGACAAACAGCGCCTTGGTCGTCACTTCGGTGGTCTTGTCCTTGATAAATCCCGGCTTGGTGCCTGGCAGGTCGTAGAAATGCCCCGGATCGTAGTGGTTGGGGTCCACTGCGTTCTTGGCCGACACGTTCAGCGGGCTGGCGGTGGTGCTGTTGACCTTGTATTCGAAACCGCCGGACCAGGTGCTGGCCAGGCCGAACACGCTGCTGTCATGGCGCAGCTCGAACTGGTTGCCGTCCTGCTCGCCCTGATGGCGCACCTGATAGGCCGTCGAACGGTTCACCAGGCTGTTATCGGCGTTGTACTGGTAGGTCTCCAGGTTGCGGTAGTCGCGCTGGCTGTCCAGGTGATAGAGGGTGTTGCGCAGGGTGGTGCTGTCGTTGATCCGGTAATCGATGATCGAGCGGGCCCAGATCGTGCGTTGTTCGTAGCGGCCATCGGCGACGTTGTAGTTGTTGAAGCGGTTGTGCCTGTCGATCTTCAGCTCGCCGGCCTTGGGATTGAGCACCGGGGTGCCCCAGTATGGGCTGTCCTCGTGTTCGTCCTGGTACTCCAGGGCCAGGGTGTGGGACAGGTTGGGCGTGAGGTCGCTGAGCAGGGAAAAGGCCACGCTCCAGGCATCGCGTTGCTGGCGGTCGATATGGGTATGGTTGGTGTTGCGGCTGACATCCAGGCGCGCGTAGTGCTGGACCTCGGCACCGGGCTCGGTCAGGGCGTGGTTGAGGCCCAGGGCGATGCCGGTGGTGTCGTAGCTGCCGTAGTTGATCTGGCCTTCGACGGCCTGCTCCTCGCGGGTGGCCAGCTTGGTCACGTAGTTCAGCGAGCCGCCCACGGAGCCGGCGCCGTTGATCAACGAGGAGGGACCGCCCACCAGCTCCACCCGGTCATAAATCCATGCGTCCACGGGCCGTGCCAGGCCACCGGCGACGTTGATGCCATTGAACATCTGGGTGATCTGGCTGCTGGTAAAGCCCCGATAGGAAATAAACCCGCCAAACCCCGGCGGCGCACTGGCGTTGACCCCGGGCAGGGTGTTGGCCGCATCCTGGAAGGTCTTGGCGCCACGGCGCTCGATATCGTGGCGGTCGGCGATGCTGACCGAGGCCGGGGTTTCCCGCACGCTCAGGCCCAGGCGCGAGGCCATGCCGCTGGATTGGTCCAGGGCCAGGCCCGGCTCGTTGGCGGCGGCGCCGTCGATGGTGGTGGGGGCCAGCTCAAGGGCCCAGGCGCAAAAAGGCAGGCAGCCGAACAGGCCCGCCAATAGAGGTAAATGTTTCATCGATAAATCCTGAAAAGCAGGGCTTGAAAGCAACGCACAGCCGCCCGCGCTTCCCTGGGGAAGCCGCGCGGTGTGCGGATCAAAAAGCGCAGGTATCAGGCGTAGGTAGGCGGGGCGCGCGGATTAGCCGCAGGCCAGGTGAAGCGGGTGGGAATGTCAGCGGTGAGTACCACCGCCGGCGGTGGTGCGTGAGGCTGGGGCAGTACCGCAACGTTAAGGCTGGAGTTGAGCGCCGGGCCCATGCCGCCGGTGGAGCACAGCGGGCAACCGAAGGCCTTGGACAGCGTGGGCAGCGACTGATCGCCGGTGTTTACGGGGGCTGGCGCCTGGGTGCGGGGGTCTACGGTACAGAACTGGCCGCCAATGCCGTTGAGCTGCATGCCGACCATTTGCCCATGGCCAATACTGCAGGCGAACACGTTGAACAGGACGCAGCCATAGAGCATCCAGGCAATCAACGAGCGGTCGGCACGGGCGAGTTTCATGGGGCGGCACTTTATCACCAGACGACTAAATGCCTGCAAAAAATCTGAAAAGGACTATCCTCTTTCGCACTTTTCCAGGGGTATCCAACCATGAGCTTTGTCATTGCGAGGTGGGTCGTCGGGGTATTTGCGTTTATCAGCATGATCCATGTGTACTGGGCCGCAGGCGGCAAGCTGGGCAGCAGCGTAGCGATCCCGCAACTGCCCGGCGAATTCGCCAGCGGGCCACGGCCGGCGTTCAAGGCGTCGGCGCTGGGTACGTTCCTGGTGGCCGTGGGGCTGGTGCTGATTGCCGTGTTGGTGTGCCTGCGGGCGGGGCTGTTCTTCCAGCCGGTGGGGCATCAGGCCCTGCAATGGGGGATCAGCGCGATTGCCCTGATCATGTTTGGGCGGGCGATTGGTGATTCGGAGCTGGTGGGGTTTTTCAAGAAAGTCGGCGGGTCACGGTTCGCGCGGTTGGATACGTTTTTCTATTCGCCACTGTGCCTGGTGTTGGGGACGGGGTTGCTGGTCGTCGCCTGGACCTGACTGACGGTATGCAGGGCCAAATGTGGGAGCGGGCTTGTCGGATCGCCGCGAAGACGTCGGCCCAGCAAACATTGATGTTGACTGACCCACGGCCTTCGCGAGCAAGCCCGCTCCCACATTGTTTACCGCGTACATTCAGAGGGATCAGCTACCGCTGACAGCCCTGCGGCTGCTGACCTCGGCAGGTACATTTTCCCCCGCCATGCGCTTGCGAAACAACGACGTGCGCGCCAGCAACAGGGTGGTTACCGGCACGGTGATCGACAGCAAAATCGGGATCAACCAGCCATGCAGCACCGGCCCGGACTTGAGGGTCGAGAAGTAGATAATCGACGCCAGCGCCACGCACCATGCGCCTAGGGTCGAAGCCAGCGCCGGTGGGTGCATGCGCTGGAAAAAATCCTTCATCCGCAACAGCCCGAGCGCACCAATCAACGCAAACAGGCTGCTGAGCAGCAGCAGGATCGCCACGATAATTTCCACCCACAGTGGCAGTTCACTGACATTGATCATTCGATCACCTCACCACGCAGCAGGAATTTGGCCAAGGCAAACGAGCCGACAAAGCCGAACAGCGCAATCAGCAGCGCCGCCTCGAAGTAGGTATCACTGGCATAGCGAATGCCCAGCACCAGCATCATCAGCATCGCCAGGATATACAGGTAGTCCAGGGCCAGGACCCGGTCCTGGGCCGAGGGGCCCTTGAACAGGCGCACCAGGGTCAGGACCATGGCCAGGGAAAACAGGAACAGGCTCAACAGGATCGCATTGGCGAGCAGGGCACTCATTCGAAGATCTCCATCAGGGGCCGTTCGTAGGCCTGCTTGAAGTGCTCGATAAACTGCGCTTCGTCATCCAGGTCGAACACGTGCAGCAACAGGATGCTGCGGTCCAGGGCCAGTTCCGACCACACGGTGCCGGGGGTCACGCTGGTGATCATCGACAGCACCGCCAGGCCGTTGGCGTCACGCAGGTCCAGGGGGATTTTGACAAAGCGCGAGCGCGGCGGCCGTGTACCGCAGGTCAAGACGCCCCACGCCACGTGCAGGTTGGAGATGATCACATCGCGCCCGACCAGGAAAAACAGGCCAATGATCACCCCTGGGCGGCGGATACGCACCGGCAGTGGGCGCAGCGGCGCCATCATCAGCGGCGCGAGCAGGCCCAGGAGCGCCCCCAGCAGCAGGTTGCCGGGGCTGATCGACAGGTTCAGCACCAGCCACAGCACCCACAACGCCAATGACAGTAACGGGGCAGGGAACAGGCGCTTCATGGCTGCACCTCCACGGCGGCGGCCTGGGCTTGCGGGCTGAGCACCGGGCGCGTGGCCATGACGGCCATGACGTAGTGCTCGGGGTTATTCAGGCTGGCGGCAGTGTCCTGGGTAAAGCGCATGAGCATTTCTGCCTTGAAGGTCAGGCCAATCGCCAGGCCAAGCAAGACGAAGATCGGGATGCACTCAAAGCGGCGCAGCAGCGGCGAGGGCCGCTCTTCTGGGGTCCAGAAGCGCTGGATGCCCAGGCGCGCAAAAGCGATCAGCGAGGCCAGGCCCGAGAATATCAACAACGCCACCAGGCCCCAGGCTGCCGGGCGAATCGGCGCATCCACGGCCTGGCCCAGGCCCAGCGGGTTGATCAGCGCGCTGAGCAGGCTGAGCTTGCCGATAAACCCCGACAGCGGCGGCATGCCGATGATCAGCAGGGCGCAGGCAATAAAGCTCAGGCCCAGGAACGCCATGGTCCACGGGATGACCTGGCCGACCACGGCCTTTTGCTCATCGTCCAGGTTGGTGCCCTTGGGCGGGTGCAGGGATTCGACTGGCCGTGGCAACACTTCGATTTCATCGTCCAGGGGCAGCTCGTTGGCCGAGCGCGAGCGTTCGACCAGTTCGGCCAGCAGGAACAGCGCGCTCAACGCCAGGGTCGAGCTGACCAGGTAGAACAGCGCGCCGGCCGTCAGGCTGGGCTGGGCGAAGCCTACCGCCGACAGCAGGATGCCCGCCGAGACCAGGATGCTCAGGCTGGCCATGCGCTCCAGGCGCTGGGCGGCGAGCATCGCCAGGGCGGCGCAGAGGATGGTGGCCATGCCGCCGTACACCAGCCAGTCGCCGCCAAACAGCGCCGAGGCGCCGGCTTGCCCGGAAAACAGTAGGGTCCACAGGCGCAACACGGTGTACACGCCGATCTTGGTCATGATCGCAAACATCGCCGCTACCGGCGCGCTGGCCGAGGAGTAGGCCGGCGCCAGCCAGAAGTTCAAAGGCCACATGCCGGCCTTGGCCAGGAACGCGGTGGCGAGGATCGCCGCGCCGGCATGCAGCAGGCCGCGATCGGCTTGCGGGACCAGCGGGATCTTGAGCGCCAGGTCAGCGAAATTCAGGGTGCCGGTGACCCCGTAGATCAGCGCCGCACCAATCAGGAACAGCGACGAAGCCAGCAGGTTGATCGAGATGTAATGCAGCCCCGACGACACCCGCGCCCGGCCCGAACCGTGCAGCATCAGGCCGTAGGACGCGGCCAGCAGCACCTCGAAGAACACGAACAGGTTGAACAGGTCGGCGGTGAGGAAGGCACCGTAGAGGCCCATCAACTGGATCTGGAACAGCGCATGGAAACTGGTGCCGGCGCGGTCCCAGCGGGCCATGGCGAACAGCAGGGCGCTGACGCCGATGATCCCGGTGAGCACCAGCATCAGGGCCGACAGTTGATCCACCACCAGCACGATGCCGAACGGCACCTGCCAGTTGCCCGGCAGGTAGACGCCGATGGAGGCGGGGCCGCCTTGCTGCGTCCAGTACAGCATCAACATCGCGATGCCCAGGCCGGTCATGCTCGACAGCAGGTTGATCTTGGCCTTGAGCGGGCGGTGTTTCTCGCCCAGCATCATCATCAGCGCAGCGGTCAGCAACGGCAGCAGGATCGGCGCGATGATCAGTTGGTTCATCCAGCTCATTCCTTGGGCTCCCGGCCGTCCACATGGTCAGTGCCGGTCAGGCCCCGGGACGCCAGCAGCACCACCAGGAACAGCGCGGTCATGGCGAAGCTGATCACAATCGCCGTCAGCACCAGGGCCTGGGGCAGGGGATCGGTGTAATTGAGCAGGTCCTGGGGCACGCCGTCCTTGATGATCGGTTCCTTGCCGATAAACAGGCTGCCCATGCTGAAGATGAACAGGTTGACCCCATAGGACAACAGGCACAGGCCCATCACCACCTGGAACGTCCGTGGCCGCAGCACCAGCCAGACGCCGGAGGCCGCCAGGACCCCAATGGCAATTGCGATGACTTCTTCCATCAGGCAGCAGCTCCTTGTGGTGGCGTGGCGGCGGCTTTCGCCTGGTTGCCGGGTTTATGGGCCCGCACCGATTGGTGGCCGAGGGCGGTGAGCATCAGCAGGGTCGAGCCGACCACCATGGCGTACACACCCACGTCAAAAAACAGCGCGCTGGCGATATGGATGTCGCCCAGCACCGGCAAGCTGAGGTGCAGGGTGCTGGTGGTGAGGAACGGGTAGCCGAAGAACAGCGCGCCAAGCCCGGTCAGGGTTGCCGACAACAGTCCGAAGCCCATCCAGCGCATCGGCCGCAGGTTCATCTGCGCCTCGACCCACTGGGTGCCGGCGACCATGTATTGCAGGATAAACGCCACCGACATCACCAGCCCGGCGACAAAACCGCCGCCCGGCTGGTTGTGGCCGCGCATGAACAGGTAGAACGACACCACCAGGGCAATCGGCAGCAGCAGGCGCACCAGCACCGCGGGCACCATCATAAAGCCCAGGGCGGTGTCGCTGGCTTGGCGTGGGTTGACCAGGTCGGTGTCCACGTCCGGCGCCAACAGCCGCTGTTGCGCGGGCAGTTGCTCGCTTTCCTTGGGCGGGCGGAAGCGCCGTAGCAGCGCATACACCGTCAAGGCCACCGCGCCCAGCACGGTGATTTCGCCCAGGGTATCGAAACCCCGGAAGTCCACGAGCATCACATTCACCACATTGCTGCCGCCGCCTTCAGGCAGGGCGCGGCTGAGGTAGAACGAGGAAATATCGTTGGGGGTCTGGCGGGTGAGCATCGCATAGGACAACAGCGCCATGCCGCCACCGACCACGGTCGACAGCAGCAAGTCGCGCAAGCGGCGAATGCGCGCCTTGCGCAACGAACTGGGGAGTGGCGAGACCTCTTCGATCCGCCGTGGCAGCCAGCGCAGGCCCAGCAGGATCAATACCGTCGTCACCACCTCGACCACCAGTTGCGTCAGCGCCAGGTCCGGCGCGGAGAACCAGACAAAAGTCACGCAGGTCATCAGGCCGCACACGCTGACCATGGTCAGGGCCGCCAGCCGGTGGTACTTGGCTTGCCAGGCGGCGCCCAGGGCGCAGGCAATCGCCAGCAGCCACAGGGTGACGAACACGATGGAGCCAGGGATCTTCGGCCGGTCGCCCCAGCTCAGGCTGCTGCCCAGCATGGGGATCATCCCGGCGATCACCGCCACCAGCACCAGCAGGAACAATTGGGTTTGCAGGCGCTTGGTGCTGATGCGTTTCTCGACCTTGCGCACGCCACGCATCATCACCACCAGGCAGCGCTCGAACATGCGCTTGCCGTTGAAGTAGCTGATGATCGGCGGGTACTTGAAGCGCCCGCGCTTGAGTTGCTTGCGCAGCAGCAGGTACAGGACCACGCCGCCGGTCATGGCCACCAGGCTCATGATCATCGGGGCGTTCCAGCCGTGCCAGATCGCCAGGCTGTACTGGGGCAACACGCCGCCGACCACCGGCAGGGCGGCAGCGGCGAGGATCGAACCGACCACCTGGGCCGGGAAGATCCCCACCAGCAGGCAGGTAAACACCAGCAACTCGACCGGTGCGCGCATCCAGCGTGGCGGTTCGTGGGGCGTGTGCGGCAGGTCGGTGGCGGCCGGGCCGAAGAACACATCCACGGTGAAGCGCAAGGCATAGGCCACGCTGAAGGTGCCGGCGATGGTCGCGATCACCGGCAGGGCGATTTCCACCCACTGGGTCGAGGAGATGAATACCGTCTCGGCGAAGAACATTTCCTTGGACAGGAAGCCGTTGAGCAACGGCACCCCGGCCATGGAGGCGCTGGCGACCATGGCCAGGGTCGCGGTAAACGGGATCAGGCGCACCAGGCCGCTGAGCTTGCGGATATCGCGGGTGCCGCTTTCGTGGTCGATGATGCCCGCGGCCATGAACAGCGAGGCCTTGAACGTAGCGTGGTTGAGGATATGGAACACGGCGGCGACGGCGGCCAGCGGGCTGTTGAGGCCCAGCAGCAGGGTGATCAGGCCCAGGTGACTGATAGTGGAGTAGGCCAGCAGGCCCTTGAGATCGTTCTGGAACATCGCGCAATACGCGCCGAGCAACAGGGTCAGGGCGCCGGCACCGCCGACCATCCAGAACCACTCTTCGCTGCCCGACAACGAGGGCCACAGGCGGGCCAGCAGGAACACGCCGGCCTTCACCATCGTGGCCGAGTGCAGGTAGGCCGACACGGGTGTCGGTGCGGCCATGGCGTGGGGGAGCCAGAAGTGGAAGGGGAATTGCGCGCTTTTGCTCAGGGCACCGATCAGGATCAGCGTCAGCAGGATGGGGTAGAGGGAGTGGGCACGGATCTGGTCACCGGCGGCGAGCACCTGGTCCAGATCGTAACTGCCGACGACATGGCCGAGCAGCATGACCCCCGCCAGCAGGCACAACCCGCCTGCACCGGTGACCATCAGCGCCATATAGGCCCCCCGGCGCGCATCGGAGCGGTGGTGCCAATAGCCGATCAACAGGAACGAGAACAGGCTGGTCAGTTCCCAGAAAAACACGATCTGGATCAGGTTGCCGGAGATCACCAACCCGAGCATCGCGCCCATGAACGCCAGAAAAAACGCGAAGAAACGCGGCACCGGATCATCCGGCGACATGTAATAGCGGGCGTACAAAGACACCAGGCTACCGATGCCCAGTACCAGCATCGAGAACAGCCAGGCAAAGCCATCCATGCGCAACACAAAGTCCAGGCCCAGGCTGGGCAGCCAGGAAAATTCTTCGCGGATCACGCCACCGTCGGCGATCTGGGGGTAGAGCAGGGCGACTTGTACGGTACCGACCAGAGCCACAAGGCCGGCCAGCAGGGATTCAGTATTACGTGCGTTATGCGGCAGCAAGGCCGCCAGACAGCTGCCGATGAAAGGCAGAAGCAGTAGAACTATCAGGGACATAGGCTTCTAATCTGCGGTGGTTTGGGATGCATCATACGTGCCGGAAACCGGATTACCAAACGGCAACCTGTGGCAGGATCCTACAAGATGGACCGAAAACCCCTATCTGTCGCGCTGTAGGAGCCGGCTCCTATAGGGAAACGGGCTTTTGCTCCCGCGTCTTTATCTCGCTGACAATCACCGCCGCCACAATCAACACCGCGCCGAGCATGGCAATCGGCGGGAAACGCTCGCCGGCAATCCGCCCGATTATCCCGGCCCACACCGGTTCACCGGCATAGATCAGGGTGGCGCGGGTGGGCGAGACGCTTTTCTGCGCCCAGTTCATCGCCAGTTGAATCACCGCGCTGGTCAGGCCCAGGCCCACGGCGCTGAACAGCAGTACCCAGGAAAAGTCCGGCAATGCCTCGCCCGTGGGCACTACCAGCAGGAACGACAGCAACGAGGCGGTGGCCAGTTGCACCACGGTCACCCGGCGCACATCCACCTGGCCGGCATAGGCGCTGATCAGGATGATTTCGGCGGCAATTGCGATAGCACCGATCAAGGTGGCGATTTCGCCGGGGCTGAAATTCAACGATGCGCCGGCCGGTCCGGTCAAAAGCATCAGGCCGGCGAAGGCCAGCATGATGCCAATGCTCGGCATCAACCCCGGGCGCCGTCCCAGCACCAGCCATTGCAGCAGCGGTACAAAGGGCACGTAGAGCGCGGTGATAAACGCCGACTGGCTGCTGAGGATGGTCTGCAGGCCAATGGTTTGCAGGCCGTAGCCAAACATGATCGCGGTGCCGATAAACACGCCGGCCTTGAGCTCAAAACGTGTCAGGCCACGCAGGTTGCGCAGGGAAAACAAGCCGACCACCAGTGCCGCCGCGGCAAAGCGCAAGCCGACGAAGAACATCGGCCCGCTGACGGTCATGGCATGTTGCACCAGGATAAACGTGCCGCCCCAGATCATGGTGATCAGCACCAGCACGCATTCGGCTTTGCTGAAGCGGGAAAACAATGGGGAGGCGGTCGAGGTGGTCATGGCGGCTCTGGTCTTGCACAGGAAGGGCGCGGAACGCACAATGCGCCGCAGCTGGGCAGTATACTGCGCAACCCCACCGAGTGAGCAATATAGTGCACAAAGAAAATCCGCAACGGGCCTCGGTCCTGCAGCACGTCAGCCAGAACGTTCGACGCCTGCGCCACGCGGCCGAACTGAGCCAGACAGCCCTGGCAGAAAAGTCCGGGGTCAGCCGGCGCATGCTGGTGGCCATCGAGGCGGGTGAAAAGAACGTCAGCCTGTCCACCCTCGACCGCGTGGCCGAAGCCCTGGACGTGGCCTTCAGCGACCTGATCCAGGCCCCCGACGCCCGTGACCACAGCCGCATCAACGAACTGGCCTGGGCCGGTGAGATCGATGGCAGCAAGGCCGTATTGCTGGCCAAGGCCACCGCCCGGCGTGAGGTGGAGCTATGGGAATGGCGCCTGGAACCGGGCGATCGCTATTGCCCGGACCCAGACCTGGAAGGCTGGAGCGAGCAGTTGTTCGTGTTCGAGGGCAGCCTGACCCTGGTAGTGGATGACGTCGAAACCACCATCGCCGCCGGCGAGTTCTTTATGTTTCCCAGCCACCAGCCCCATGCCTATCGCAATGAGGGCCCTGTGGCGGTGCGCTTTATCCGCAACGTGGTGATCTAGATCCACACATCATTCTGCTGGGTCCGCTCGCCGCCCTGATTGCCGGTGTTCAACACGCCGCAGGGTTCGACCAGCAGCAACTTCACCTCGCCGTCGGCATACGGTTTGTGCTCGACACCCCTGGGCACCACAAACATCTCGCCGGTGCCGATCTGTACCGCGCCATCGCGAAAATCAATGCGCAGCGCGCCTTCGAGGACGATAAAGGTCTCGTCGGTGTCCGCGTGGCTGTGCCAGATAAAATCCCCCTCGATCTTCACTACCTTGAATTGGTAGTCGTTCATCTGCGCGATGACCTTGGGTGTCCATTGCTCACTGAACAGGCTGTATTTGTGCGCAAAGTTGATGGCGGTGTAGGAGGGCATGGCAGTCATCTCTGGTGATCGAAGCCTGACATTAAGTGCCACGTGAGAACGGGTATTGAATGATCGTGCGATTGTCAGGTTAAAAGAAACGTTATATTGTATCTCTTGAGATCGATTCTCAAGTGTTGCCGGGCTTGAGGTCGATACGTTTATTTTCGGCTCAAGGGATTGCAGATGAACCAGTTGCACGGGGTAGCTCCAGGGTTTTCGACGTTGTTGGCAGTAGGCCTGATGTCCTCGCTCACCGGCTTGCCCGCCGTCGCGGCGCAGGAACGTGAAGAGTCGGTCACCGAGCTTGAAGCCACGCGGGTCAGTGCGCCGCTGAACAAGGCCCTGGAAGTCAACGCCGGTGGCTTCGGCGCCAAGGATGCCATGGAGATCCCCCTGGCCATCCAGAGCTACTCCAGCAAGACCATCGCCGACAGCTCCGCGCGCACCGCCGTGGATGTGCTGAGCCTCGACCCTTCGGTGCTCAGTTCGTCGGGCGGCAGCGGCTTTGACAACTTCCGCCTGCGCGGCTTTGCCATGGACAACTTCAACACCATCCGCCGCGATGGCCTGACCCTGGCCCCGCACCACGACGTGCCCCTGGAAAACGTCGAGCGCATCGACGTGCTCAAGGGCCCGTCGGGTTTCCTCTACGGCTTCAACTCGCCGGGCGGCACCATCAACTACATCCTCAAGCGCCCGACCCTGGAGCCGCTGCTCAATGTCAGCGTGCAAGGCTCCTCGTTGCTCGGCCGCTACGTGGCGATTGATACCAGCGATTCGTTCAACGATGGCGCCTTTGGTTATCGCCTGAATGCCGGCTACGAGAAAAACGGCGACTTCGACCATGCCCGCGACATGGAGCGCAAGTTTATCGGCCTGGCCACCGACTTGCGTCTGAGCGATCGCGCACTGTTGCAACTGAATGCCGACTGGTCGCGCAAGTCCACGGTCTCCGACCCGTTGCTGCGTGCCGACCAGAGTGGTCGCGCCAACCCGCTGGACCCGTCCAGCTATGTGCTGCCGCCCAAGGTCAATCGCCGCGATCTGTTGACCGGCTCCTGGTTCCGTCACCAGACCGAAGGCGCCAACCTCGATGCCAAGTTCGAGTACGAACTGGACGACAACTGGACCTCCGTGACCCAGGGCAACTACTCGCGGGTCGAGCGCCACGGCGGCTATAACGACCTGTTCGGGATCAAGCCCAACGGCGATATCGGCTCGGCCGACTTTTACGTGTCCCGTGGCGAAGTGTTCAGCACCTGGTCGCTGCAGTCGTACCTGGCCGGCAAGTTCGCCACCGGCAACATCTATCATGACGTGTTCTTCGGCACCGGCTACAAGCAGTTCAAGGACGTCAGCCCGTTCTGGGATTCGGTGGACAGCGGCACTCCCGGCATCGGCATCGGCGATGTATCGGTGGGCAATATCCGCCACCCGGTCAATCCGCCCAAGTGGCATTTCGGCCCGGAACGGCCCACCGATTTTGTGTCTTCCATCAAGGAAACCTCGGTTTTTGCCAGCGACCTGATTTCCCTCACCGAGCAATTCCAGGTGATGCTCGGCGGGCGTTATATCTGGTACCGCGCGGATCAACTCTCGGCCATCGCGCCTTCGCAAAGCCATGACGTATTCGTGCCCAGCGCTGCGCTGATCTACCGGCCCTGGGACAGCGTGATGACTTACGTCAGCTACTCCAAAGGCTTTGAAAAAGGCGACTACGCCCCCTATAACGCGACCAACGCCAACCAGCCCACCGACGCCATCGAGTCCCAGCAATACGAGGTGGGCCTGAAGCTGGACCTCAATGATCGCCTGAACCTGGGCCTGGCGGTGTTCGATATCCGGCGCAAGGCCAGTTACCTGAACACCAGCAACACTTATGTGAGTAACGGTGAATTCCACCACCGTGGCGCCGAGCTGACCCTGTCCAACCGCGTCACTAATGCCCTGACTCTCAGCGCCAACGCCGCCTACCTGGCCACGCGCATGGAAGATGTGGATGACGTCACCGTGGACGGCAAACGCACCGAAAGCGTGCCCAAGTGGAAAGGCGCGGTCGGTGCCTTGTACACCGTGGCCGCTGTGCCCGGCCTGTCGTTGGACAGCACCGTCAGCTATGTCGGCAGCCGCCCGGTGGATGCGCAGAACAGCGGCTACATCCCCAGCTACACCTTGCTCGACGCCGGTATCAGCTACCGCTCGAAACTGGCGGATACCCCGGTGACCTACCGCCTGCACGGCAAGAACCTGACCAACAAGTACTACTACGCCAGCGCCTATTACCAGGGCGGGCTGGATGTGGGGCGCGAGCGCGAAGTGTTCCTGTCGGCCAAGTTCGAGTTCTAGAACCATGACGTATTCCAGCTCATTGCCCGGCCTGCGCCACCTGTGGGTCGAGCGCCTGCTTGAGCGGCACGCGGGTACCTTGACCGAGTTGGTCGATGGTCTTGGCTCGCCGCTGCACTTGCTGTGCCCGCAGGTATTTCACGCCAATGTCGAAGCCTTCCAGCACAGCTTTACCCAGGCCCAGGTGCGCGGCAGCCTGCTGTTTGCCAAAAAGGCCAACAAGGCCAACTGCTTTACCCAGGCCTGCGCGCAATGTGCAATTGGCTTGGATGTGGCCAGCGTCGGCGAGCTGCAAAAGGCCCTGGCGGGCGGGGTGGCCGGCCGTGAGATCGGCGTGTCCGGGCCGCGTAAAAGCGATCAATTGCTTGGGTTGAGTTTGAGTCACCAGTGCCTGCTGGCGGTGGATTCGCTGGAGGAGTTGCTGCGTATCCAGCAATTGGCGTTATCACTGCGCCAACGGGCGCGCCTGTTGTTGCGCTATTGCCCTGCCAGCCAGCTCCACAGCCGCTTCGGCCTCAATCCACGGGAGTGTGACCAGGCCCTGGTGTTTTGCCGCAAGCATGTGGCGAACCTGGATCTGCAAGGCTTTTCCTTTCACCTTGGTGGCTATGACACCGCGCAGCGTGCGCACGTCGCCAGCCACTTGGTCGACCTGTGCCAGGCCAGTGAGCTGGACGACTGCCGCACGGTCAACCTGGGCGGTGGCTTTGCCGTGCGCTATGTCGACCCGGCGCAGTGGCAGGCGTTTATGGCCGAGGACTGCGCCGAGCGCTACCACAGCGACAAGGGCTTCGCCGGCTTCTATCCCTATGGTGCGCCGCGCGCCGGCGCCGAGGCCCTTGACGATGTCCTCGCCACGCCCGTGGGCCCCGGCCTGAGCCTGGCGCAAAAGGTCATCGAACATGGCGTGCGGCTGATCATCGAACCCGGCCGCGCCTTGCTCGACCAGGCCGGTATCAGCGTGTTCCGCGTGCAGGGCGTCAAGGACCGCACGGCCTGCGACGGCTATGCCCAGGTCACCGTGCAGGGCAGCAGCTTCAACCTCTCCGAGCAGTGGTTCAACAGCGAGTTCTTGCCCGACCCGCTGCTGTTGCCGGCCTCGCCACGGCCGCGGTCGCCGTTTGTCGCGTGTATTGGCGGGTCCACCTGCCTGGAGTCGGACATGCTGACCTGGCGCAAAGTCGCCTTCGACTACCCGATCCAGGCGGGTGACTTGCTTATCTACCTCAATACCGCCGGCTATCAGATGGACTCCAACGAGTCGCCGTTTCACGAAGCGCCATTGCCACACAAAGTGGTGCTGGAGCTGCGTAACCCCTACCTGCGCTGGAAGCTGGACAGCTTGGCTTGAGCGCATTCAACAAGGAGCCCCGAGTGAACAGTTTGAATAAACCCGCAGCCCCCGCCGACCTATGGGTGCTGCCCCAGGCTGCGCTCGAAGACCTGGGGGTGAGTTACCGTGAAGTGCTGCAGGTGGTCGAGCAGGCGTACAAGGCCTTGCGCAGCGGCGACTCGCAGAACCCGCTCAAGACCATTGTCGAACCTGCGGACCGCCACTCCATCAGCTACTCGATGGTCGGCCGCGATGGCGCCAGCCACACCGTGGGCTTCAAGGTGGTCTACGAGCATGACCCGCAACGCACCCGCGACGCCTATCAGTTCCACTCGTTTATCTTCCTGTGTGATGACCGCACCGGCCGCCCGATTGCCTTGATGGACGTGGTCAAGCTCGGCCCATTGCGCACCTCGGCCACCTCGGCGTTGATGGCCCGGGCCGCCTGCCCGGATGCCCGCAGTGCCCTGGTGGTCGGTACCGGCGTGCAGGGCCAGGTGGCGTTGCCCATGTTGCTCGCGGCCATGCCGGACCTGGAGCGTTTGTATGTCTACGGGCACTACGCCGAGGGCCTGCGCGCGGTGCAGGACAACCTGCGCAAACACTACCCGCTGCGCGACGTGATCGTGGTCGATGACCTGCCGGCGGCTGCGGGCGAGGCCGATATCATCCTTGGCGTGGCCGGGCTTTCGGCACGCCAGCAAGTGCAGCGGGCGTGGCTCAAGCCGGGCGCCGTGGCGGTGCTGGTCGGCTATGGCATCGACGCCGACGTGCTGCACGGCGCCGATTACCTAATCGCCACCGACACCGCGCAGATGCAAGTCACCAGCGCCGACCTGGCCGCCGCCGACGGCAGCCTGCCCGAGGTAGACGCCGAACTGCCGGACATTCTCCTGGGCCTGGCGCCCGCACGTCGCGATCCAAGCGATGTGGTGTTCGCCTACAACAGCGGCATGGTGGTGACTGACGTCGCCCTCGGCCGCCTGATGGCCGACCGCGCCCTGGCGCAGAACCGTGGGCAGAGGGTCCAACTATGGTCGGCCTGACTGCCGCACAACCCGGCGCCTGGCGCGCCGACAGCCGGGCCCTGCTGTTGCTGGCGTTGCCGCTGATCCTGACCAACCTGGCCTACGTGGCCCTGACCACCATCGACATCGTGGTGCTCGGCATGCTGGGTGCCAAGGAGCTGGCCGCCGGTGGCCTGGCCATCGCGCTGTTCAACCAGTTGCGCACCACCGGCACCGGCCTGGTCACCGGCGTCAGCAACCTGGTGGCCCAGGCCAATGCCCAGGGCGATGAAGCCCAGGTGCGGGCGCTGTTGGTGGCGGGGCTGTTCTGGGCGACCGTCAGCGGCCTGGTGTTTATGGGGGTGTTGCTGGGGTTGCGCCAGCCGCTGACCTGGCTGGGCCAGGATGCCAGCGTGGTAGCCAATGCCATGGATTTCCTGCTGATCATTGCTCCCGGCCTGCTGCCTTGCCTGTGGTTTCAGGCGCTGCGCCACTTTACCGTGGGCCTGAAATTCCCCGGGCCGTTGCTGGCGATCACCCTGGTGTCGATCTTCCTCACGGCGGCGCTGAACTACGTGCTGGTGTTCGGCAAGTTCGGCGTCCCGGCCTACGGGCTGGCGGGGGTGGCGATCACCAGCGCCGTGGTGTTCCTGCTGTCGTTCCTGATGTTCTTCGCGGTGGTACTGACCCATCGGCGCCTGGCCGGTTACTTCAAGCTTTCGCACCTGCGTTTTTCGCCGGCGGCGATCAAGGCGGTGTGGAAGCTCGGGCTGCCGATTGCCGGGACCTATGCCAGCGAGGCCGGGTTTTTCAGTGTGCTGACCCTGCTGATCGGCACCCTGGGCATGGAAGCGCTGGCGGCGCAGACCGTGCTCAACCAGATCATCTACATCGTGTTCATGTTTTCGGCGGGTATCTCCCATGCCGCCTCGATCCACATCAGCGACGCCTGCGGCACCGGGCAGTATCAACGCGCGCGGCAGCTGGGGCGCCTGGGTCTGGGGCTGGGGCTGCTAGTCATGCTGCTGTTTGCCATTCCCTACGCACTGCTGCCCGAACAGGTGATCGGCCTGTTCATCAGTACCGAACACGCCAACAACCTGGATGCGGTGCGTCTGGCGACCACCGGTTTGTTGATCGCCATCGTCCTGCAGGTGTTCGACGCCAGCCAGAACATCGGCAACGGCATCCTGCGCGGCATCGGCGATACGGCGGGGCCACTGCGCATTTCCCTGTTCGGCTACTGGTTGGTGGGGCTGCCCGCTGCCTGGTTACTGGGCATTGTCAGCCCCTACGGGATCTTTGGCGTGTGGGCCGGTTTGGCGATAGGCCTGGCGGCCACGGCGTTGCTGCTGATTGTTTCGTTTGAACGCCAACTCAACGCGCTGGATCGCGCGGGCGCTATCGCACTGTCATGACCAGGAGGTGTTCCATGCATCAAGACAACCCCGCACAGCGCATCGCGGCGCTGGTGCGGCCCAGTGTGCGGCGCTTGCCCCTGTATGACCCGGGCGCCGACCCACGCCAGATGGGTACGCCAATGGTGACGAAGCTGTCCAACTGCGAAAACCCGCTGGGCATGTCGCCGGCTGCCGCGGCCATGCTCGCACGCCAGGGCGGGGCAGGGCTGGAGCGCTACCCCGACCCCACTGGCCGGGCGTTGCGCCACTTGATCGGCGGCCAGTTGGATGTGGATCCGGCCAGGATCATCCTCGGCAATGGCTCGGAAAATATCCTCGAGCTGTTGTGCCTGGCGCTGCTCGACCCCCAGGACCGGGTGGTTACCCAGCAACCCTGCTTCAGCTTGCATGAAAGCCTGCCGTTGATGATGGGCGCGACGCTGGACAAGGTGCCGCTCAACCCGGATTTCAGCTTCAACCTGCACGCCTGGGCCACGGCCCTCAAGCAACCGGCGAAGCTGTTGATGCTGAGCACCCCCTGCAACCCGGTGGGCACCGCGCTGTCCAGCGCTGAGCTGACGGCACTGATCGCCGCCGCTCACCCCGACACCTTGTTGGTGATCGACGAGGCGTACTTCGAATTCGTCGAGCAGGGCGCCGATGCCCTGGCGATCCTCGGTGCGCAGTCGCGGCCGTGGATCGTCCTGCGCACATTCTCCAAGGCGTATGGGCTGGCGGGGCTGCGGATCGGCTATGGCATTGCCTCGCACCAAAGCCTGATCGATGCGCTGCACCGGGTGCGCACGCCATACAACGTCAATCAACCGGCCCAGGAGGCCGCCAAGGCCGCCTGGCTCGATCAGGAACACGTGGCGCGCAGTCGAGAATTTGTCGCCATCGAGCGCCAGCGGCTGACCGAAGGGTTGCAGGCGGCGGGGTTTCGCGTGGCGCCGTCCCAGGCCAATTTCCTGTTTATCGACACCGCCTGCAACGCCCTGGAAGTGGTCGACGAACTGCTCAAGGACGGGATCATCGTCAAGGCCTGGCGCGAGCCGGGGTACACCGGTTTTATCCGCGTGTCCCTGGGCCTGGCCCAACAAAACCAGGCGTTTCTCGCCAGCCTGCAACGCGCCGTCGCGGCCCTGGCCGGGTAAGCGCCGAGCCGGTTTTTCATACTGCCCAGAGGTTGTCATGATCAAGAGTTGCCTGTCCGAACTGATCGGCGATACGCCGCTGCTCAAATTGTGCGTCACCGAAAACGGCAGCTGCGTGCTGCTCAAGCTGGAACAATTCAACCCCACCGGTACCGCCAAGATCCGCATGGCCCGGCAAATGCTCGACGAGGCGCAGGCCAGCGGGCAGCTCAAGCCGGGTGGGCGGATTGTCGAGTCGACCTCAGGCAACACCGGGTTGGGCCTGGCGCTGCTGGCCGCCGAGCGCGGCTATCGCTTCACCGCCGTGGTTGACGAACACGCCAGCCCCGACAAACTGCGGGCGATGCAAGCCTTTGGTGCGCAACTGGTGCGGGTCGGCGACCCCGGTAGCGGGCTGGCCACCGCCGACCGCGATGCCACCGCCGAGCGTATCGCCACGGAGCAGGGCGCCTACTGGACCCGCCAGCATCACAACCCGGCCAATGCCAACGGCTACACGCAACTGGCCGCGGAACTGCGTGCGGTGCTCGGCGCTGAAATCCACTACCTGGTGGGCGCC
Source organism: Pseudomonas sp. WS 5059 (assembly GCF_012985525.1). Taxonomy (NCBI): domain Bacteria; kingdom Pseudomonadati; phylum Pseudomonadota; class Gammaproteobacteria; order Pseudomonadales; family Pseudomonadaceae; genus Pseudomonas; species Pseudomonas sp. WS 5059. The sequence goes on from NZ_JAAQWO010000011.1 coordinate 207,300, forward strand.
GTGGGCACCGGCGGCTCACTGTGCGGCACCGCGCGTGCGTTGAAACGCCATGCCCACGGCCTGCAAGTGATCGGTGTCGAGCCCTGCGGCTCGGTGATCTTCGGCGGCCCCGGGGCGCCGTATCACCAGTCCGGCACCGGCACCCCGGAGGGCGCGGAAATCGGTGCCGTGGTCGACTACGAACTGATTGATAAAGGCCTCACCGTCAGTGATGCCCAGGCCTTTGAAACCGCGCGCTACCTGGCACGGCATTACGGTCTGCTGCTTGGCGGCTCGGCAGGTGGAGTGGTCTACCAGGCCCTGCGCGAGGCGCGGCACGCCCCGGCCCACAGCGTGATCGTGGCACTGGTGTGCGATGGCGGCGAAAAGTACCTCGACACCGTGTTCAACGACCAATGGATGGCCGACCGGCAACTGCTGGCGCCGCAGGTGCATCGCGAACTGGGACAGTGGTTGGGCGCGCAGCCCTTGCTCAAGCAGCAGGCCTAGCGGCTTGCCTGGGGCGCCACCCTTCGCTACTGTGGCGCCCCGCCCGCGTGAGCCCCGCCATGAGTGACACCACTGTCGAACTGATCCAGACCGGCCCTGAACAGGCCGAACTGATCTGCAATCTCTACCAGTTCTATGCCTATGAATCCTCGGATTGGGAGCAAGAGGACGTCGAACAGGACGGCCGCTTCTACATCCATGAAGAACACCTGTCGCGCTACTGGCAAGACCCGCAATGGAGCGCCAATCTACTGCTGGTGGATGGTTACATCGCCGGATTCCTGTTGATCGAGCGCAGCGAACTGCCGGGGATCAACGCCCTGGAACTGGCTGACCTGTTTATCTTGAAACGCTATCGGCGCAAGGGCATAGGCCGAGCACTGGCCACCCAGGTATTGACCAGCGGCGAGGCCGACTGGCTGGTGCGCTTTTATGACCAGGACGAGGTGTCCCAGGCGTTCTGGCGCAGCGTACTGGATAACCTGCCGCGCCCGGTGCAGGCCATTGAGCTGGATGACGAGCCGCAACTGCTGAGCTTTTTGGTGACCCGGGCGATGGTTCACTGACCGTGGCCTTGTGTGTGGGCTTGTGTGGGAGCGGGTTTGCTCGCGAAAGCGGTGGGTCAGTCAACATCAGTGTTTGCTGGGCCGACGTCTTCGCGGCGATGCGGCGATCCGACAAGCCCGCTCCCACAGAGGTTTTGTTTGAAGTACCACTGATTTACTTCGGTTGAACGCTTGGGCGGCTATGCTGGTCAACTGACCTTCAATGTCGACGCAAAGAGGTGACCGCAATGGCCAAGACTTACAGCTACGCCGCCCGTGACGCCAAGGATGCCCTCAAGCCCTATACCTTCGAGCGCCGCGCCCCCGGGGCCGACGATGTACAGATCGATATCCTCTATTGCGGGGTCTGCCACTCCGACCTGCACACCGTACGCAATGAGTGGCACAACACGCTCTATCCGTCGGTGCCGGGCCATGAAATCGTCGGCCGGGTGACGGCGGTGGGAGCCAATGTCAGCCGCTTCAAGGTCGGCGACCTGGCCGGCGTCGGCTGCATGGTCGACAGCTGCCAGCACTGTGAATCCTGCGCCGAAGGCGAGGAGCAGTACTGCGAGAACGGTTTTACCGGCACCTACAACGGTCCGGTGTTTGGCGGCGAAAACACCTTTGGCGGCTATTCGGACAACATCGTGGTCAAGGAGCAGTTCGTCCTGCGCATCTCCCACGACGAGGCGCAATTGGCGGCCGTGGCACCGCTGTTGTGTGCCGGTATCACCACCTATTCGCCGCTGCACCACTGGAAGGTCGGCCCTGGACAGAAAGTCGGCGTGGTCGGCCTTGGCGGCCTGGGCCATATGGCGGTGAAGATCGCCCATGCCATGGGCGCCCATGTGGTGTTGTTCACCACCTCGCCCAACAAACGCGAAGACGGCCTGCGCCTGGGGGCCGACGAAGTGGTGGTGTCGAAGAACCCCGACGAAATGGCCAAGGTCGCCAACAGCCTGGACTTCATCCTCAACACCGTGGCCGCGCCCCACGACCTGGATGTGTTCCTCAACCTGCTCAAGCGCGACGGCACCATGACCCTGGTGGGCGCGCCGGACAGCCCGCACCCATCGCCCTCGGTGTTCAACCTGATCTTCAAGCGCCGCAGCCTGGCGGGGTCATTGATTGGCGGCATCCAGGAGACCCAGGACATGCTGGACTTCTGCGCCCGGCACGGGATCGTTTCGCAGATTGAGATGATTGATATCCAGGCCATCAACGAATCTTATGAGCGCATGCTCAAGGGTGATGTGAAGTATCGCTTTGTGATCGACATGGATAGCCTCAAGCGCGAGATCCAGGCGGTCTGATGGGGGGGCGGGGTTTGGGTACATATCCGTTGCTGCGGTCATGGCGGCTATTGGTTCCGCCCTTACGGCGGGTCACTTTTGGAAAAGAGCCCGGAGTGCCGGCCCAGCCAAAAGTAACCAAAAGGGCTCTTGCCCCACCACTCGGCACCTCGCCTAGGCTCGGTGTGCCCGTCATCCGACATTGATTTGGGGGGCCGCCGCGCTGGGCCATCCCTGGCCCAGCGCAGCTCACCCGGCGTCCTCCCGGGTTACCCCCCCAAATCAATATCGTATGACGGCCAGTT
>NZ_JAAQWO010000012.1:0-112763 GCF_012985525.1 Pseudomonas sp. WS 5059
CGATTACATCGAGATGTTTTACAACCCAAAACGACGCCACAGTTTCAACAATCAGCTGTCACCGGTAGAGTTTGAAAAGCGTTACGCAGCGAGCCTGGAGAGTGTCTAGGAAACCCGGGGCGATTCACCCACTACCTCCAATACCAGAATACTGACGGTATGTTCACTGGATGCTTTATTTACGTCAGTCAGCGGCTTCAGCCTTCAGAGGAAGCCTCAGTCGCAGCTTCTCTGACCTTGCTCAGAAGCCTCTCCAGCCTTTTATTCCTAGCCTCAAGCTTCTTGAACCACTCAAACTCTGACTGAATCAACTCGTAGCACTTATGGATGGAATGGACTTCATCCAGCACGCGGCTCTGAATCTCAGCATAGTTATCAGCCTCATAGAGCTGCCAAACGCTTTCGCCTGGCTCGAATTTCGTCCCGTACATGTATTTATTCAGAATGTGATTTTTGGACTTTGGATATAAGAAGTTGCTAGGGTTGATGAACGTCCCGATGACGAGCTGGGATAGGTCTACGACTCGAAAACTGTTTTGGAGCGCGAAGGCTTCCTGATTCGAAAGGATATGAAAGCGTTTGAACAGCTCGAACAGAATCGGAACGTCTGAGGAGGTAATTCCGATCCCGCACAAAATTGCAGACACCGCACCATCGTGGGCGTTTTTCACCTGGTCACATGCTGTTTTGAGCAAGGCATAGATATGCTGAAGCATCTCCTTCTCTGTCGCATGCTCCCAGAGCCAGAAGGATTTGGTCTTTTTAAGGACTTCGGATTTTGCGATGCAAAAGTCCCGTTCTGGGTTAGCCACAAGGAATGAGCCGCCGATGAACCAGCAATCCTTGTCCCATGGGTTGTAGCAGAAACCCGATGCTGTGCGCCTCTTCTCAGGAACGTAAAACTCCAAATCGAAGAACACCACTTTGCATTTTCCTGGCCTGAGTCGACCTTTTTGACTTGCCATCCTTGCTTGCCACCTTCAACGTTGCACGAGTTACAGAGAATCGCATCATCGCAATGAACATGACCAGCGACAGGCTCAGCCGCATGTTCAGTGAGGCAGTTCACTTTGACGTTGCCAGGCGAGCGCTGGATTGCAATGCAGATGCTCGATAACGCAGCCTGAGAATGCCCTCTGGCAAGCTGCAAAGGTACTCACGCACAACGATTCCGCAGATTGCTATTTTCGTAACGCGATGTTTTTGCGTAACACTACATATGTTACGCAAAATTTTCGCGTTACGACTATACAATGAGTAGCGGTTTTCACGTTTTCGTGGCGGAAGAGATTTTAGTAGAAGGCGCTATTTTCAACCTCTACCCCTATCGACTGCCCTGCGCTTCACATGAGATCAGTGTCTTTATCGTCAGTAAAGAGAAACGATCGGGCTATGCAACCATGAACAATAGACCAACATGGCGATTTGCTCATCCACTAACCCATAGGTATTCAAATCTTGAATCCAATACTCAGCAAGCCGCGGGCTCGAAACCAAGCTCTTCAGCTGAAAGTATCCAAAGGTGCCATGAGAGATAACAGCCATCACGATTTGCTCTAAAAGATCCGGAGCATTGGCCATAATAAATTTAGGGGAATCAAACATAGCAATCTCACTAAATGATATCGCTAATTCTCTTACCGATCGCATTTCTCAGGCGCGGCAGGTCCGACATCTTTGATGTCAATAGGTGCGAGGTTACCAATTGCCAGCAGCGGAGTTTGTAGCCAAGCGGCAGCAGCACGCATGTCGCCACCATGTAGCTCGCAGGCCATGCTGAAAACTTCTTTCGCTAAACCAGCTATGTAGTCATCACTCACCTGCGCCGCTGCCGAGACCTCCTCACTATCAGGCGACTCATACACCACGCAGCCCTCCACGTTCCTCATCTCTTCCAAACGAGCATCTTACCAAGCGACATCGATGGTGAGGTAGGCGTAGGCGGAGGCATCTCCATTTCCTGGATCGAATTCTTTCATCGCGATTAGCCGAGAATAGTCCCAACCCATCTCCAATGAGCCAGGCTCTCCAATCGGCATCAGGAGATACACATTCCCGTATCTCATGGTCTCTGATTTCTGATGGATGACCTGGCTGAAAACTAGCGGATCGGTGATCAGCATCATCCACGTGCCCAGATGCGATCCCTCAGTGTTGAAATTGCTGACGGTGACGTAAAACCATTGGCAAAGCTGTTTTAGCAGCACCATATTCCACGCGTTGAGATCCTCGTCCTCGGACAACAATTGATGCATAGGCAGCGTTTCGAACATTTTTTCCTCTCATGACGCTTCTGCGTCAAAGCCTTAAATCGACGCCTTTCGCGCTATACGGCGGCGGTTCAGTCGCTGCTGCTCGGGCATCAAGCGTTTAGCGAACTGCGGCGGTTGAACCGACTAGGATAATTCCGCAGAAAGGCGTGATGGCTAGGTGCTTTGAGCGAGGCAGGATGGGCTGTTGCCGCCATTCAGAGACGGGTGCATAGCTGGGAACTGAAGCTATTTCGCTGCCAACAGCAATCGGCTGGGCGAGCGCCCTAGATTTGGGGTAGCGACGCGATGTTTACATTTTGCGAAAACCCGCAGGGACAAAAGTGCCTGGATTGCCTCAAAACGCGTTTACATTCTGATGCTCGAAAGCTCTGAAAGCAGCTAGGTGTACATTTTTTGGTTTCTGGCGGTGCTGACGTGGTCGGGGGGACGGTAGGAAACGCTCAGAAGGCCCTGTTTTCGCAGGTTAGAGCAAAGAGGGACGGGGATTTCATAGGTTGAGGTTTACGTTTACATCCTACACCCTGAAAAAACAACGTCGGGGTGAAACGGTCGCAGATCACCACCGCGCCACGGGCCAGGGCCGGGCGGATCACCTCGGCCAGGTGCTGGGCACGTGCGGCAAACACCAGCAACAGCTCGGTGTCGGGGTTCATGACCTCGTCTCCAGTGGCCAGCAGCACCTCGCGGATTTTTTCCGCCAGGGGCGTGCCGCCAGGCTCGCGGGTCAGCAGCACCTCGATCCCTTCGGCCCGCAAGCGTTCGGCCAGGTATTCACGGTTGGTACTCTTGCCGGCGCCTTCCGGGCCTTCCAGGGTAATAAACAAGCCAGTCACAGGCAGTCCTTAGTCAGAGTCATTGCGGGCTTTGCGTGGGCGCAGCGGCGGGCGCGGCAGGCTCAACGGTCGCGGGTGCAGCCGGCGCAGGGCTGGAGCGATAATCGGCGCGACGTTTGAGTTGGTACTCGCGCACGGCGGCATTATGGGCATCCAGGCTGTCGGAAAAAACATGGCTGCCATCGCCTCGGGCCACGAAATACAGGCTGCTGCCCGGCACCGGATTCAACGCGGCATGGATCGCCTCGCGGCCGACCATGGCAATTGGCGTCGGCGGCAGGCCGCTGATCATGTAGGTGTTATAGGGCGTGGCTTCCTTGAGGTGCGCGCGCGTCAATTTGCCGTTATAGCGCTCGCCCATGCCGTAGATCACGGTGGGGTCGGTTTGCAGCAGCATGCCGATCTTCAGGCGCCGCACAAACACCCCGGCAATCTGCCCACGCTCCTCGGGCACACCGGTTTCCTTCTCGACCAGCGACGCCATGATCAGCGCCTGGTAGGGATCGGTATAGGGCGCGTCCGGGGCGCGTCGCTGCCATTCCTGGGCCAGCACCTCGTCCAGGCGGTTGTAGGCTTTCTTCAGGAACTCGACATCGGTCATGCCGCGCACAAAACGGTAGGTGTCGGGGAAGAACCGCCCTTCAGGGAATTCGTCGGGATGGCCGATTTTTTCCATCACCTCAGTGTCACTCAAGCCCGCCAGGGTCTGTTCGATTTTTTCATGCTTGGCCAAGGCACTGCGCACCTGGCGGAAGTTCCAGCCTTCCACCAGGGTCAGGCTGTACTGCACCACGTCGCCGCGCTGCCACAGGCCGATCAGGCCCTGGGCCGTCAGGCCGGGCGTCATGCGGTACTCGCCACTGTGCAGGGGCTGGCCATCAAGATTGAAGCGCCAGTAGAGGCGTAGCCAGAAGGCATCCTCAAGCACGCCGTCGTTTTCCAGGCGATTGAAAGTACCCGTAGGGGTCGCGCCAGCGGCTACATCCAGCAATTGCTCCTGGGACAGATTCAGCGGCTGCTTCAAGGCCGAGTCCAGCTTCCAGGCCGAAAAGCCCAGGAGCAAACCCGCCAGGACCAGGCCGATCTCCAGCAGCAATACAATTTTACGTATCAAATCAAACACCCAATAGCGCGCGAACAATGCCCTGCAGTTTACGGGTGAGTGGCCCGGCCGACCAGCTCATTGGCCCACATCCAAGCACCGGCCAAATGCCATACACGCTGTTGCAGACGAACACTTCATCAGCCTGTTGCAGTTGCGCAAGGCTGATATCGGCAACCGTGGTGACAATGCCCAGCGCCTCGGCACTGGCCAGCAACTCGGCACGCATGACGCCGGCCACGCCACAGCGGCTCAGGTCGGCCGTCAGCAGTTGGCCGGCATGCACCAGGAACAGGTTGCTGAACACACCTTCGATGACGCGCCCGGACATATCCAGCATCAATCCTTCCGCGTGATCGGCATCTTGCCACTCGGCGCGGGCCAGGACCTGTTCGAGACGATTGAGGTGCTTGAGACCTGCGAGCAAGGGTTGCTCGGACAAACGGGTGGCACAGGGAAACAGGCGTATGCCGGATGAACCATGAGCCTGGGGATAGGCGGCAGGCGGGCTGCCTTGCAGGATACGCCGCGCTGGGGCGCCTGCATTGATGCCATAACCGCGCAGGCTATCGCCACGGGTGAGGATCAACTTGAGAACGCCGTCACCGAGGGCTGCCGCGTAAGCCAGCACCTCGCTGCGGATCAGATCCGGGGTCACCGCAAGCGCCAGGCGCCTGCAGCCCTCGTCGAGGCGTTGCAGGTGACGATCCAGCAGCACGGGCTGCCCGGCCTTGACCGCGATGGTTTCAAACAAACCATCGCCGTAGGCCAGGCCGCGATCTTTCAGCGACACTGCGTCCGCTGGCTGACCGTCGACCCAGCAGTGCATCACTCGGCGAACCGGCGGAACACCAGGGAACCGTTGGTACCACCAAAACCGAACGAGTTGGACAGCACCACGTCGATCGGCATTTTCTGCGGCTCGTGAGGCACGAAGTTCAGGTCGCAGCCTTCATCCGGCTCATCAAGGTTGATGGTCGGCGGCGCGACCTGGTCCTTGATCGCCAGCACACTGAAAATCGCTTCAACCGCGCCAGCCGCACCCAGCAGGTGACCGGTCATGGACTTGGTGGAGCTGACCGCCAGCTTGTAGGCGTGCTCGCCGAACACCGACCTGATGGCCTGGGCTTCCGCCAGGTCGCCAGTTGGCGTCGAGGTGCCGTGGGCGTTGATGTACTGTACCTGGTCGACGTTGATCTTCGCATCGCGCAGGGCATTGCTGATGCAACGCGCAGCGCCCGCGCCATCGGCGGGTGGCGAGGTCATGTGGTACGCATCGCCACTCATGCCAAAACCGATCAGCTCGGCGTAGATCGTCGCGCCACGGGCCTTGGCGTGCTCCAACTCTTCGAGGACCAGGGCACCGGCACCGTCGGACAGTACAAAGCCATCACGGCCCTTGTCCCACGGACGGCTGGCACGGGTCGGCTCGTCATTGCGCGTCGACAGCGCACGGGACGCGCCGAAGCCGCCCATGCCCAGGCCGCAGGCGGCCATTTCGGCACCACCTGCGATCATCACGTCAGCCTCGTCATAGGCGATATTGCGCGCCGCCATGCCGATGCAGTGAGTGCCCGTGGTGCACGCTGTGGAAATGGCGTAGTTAGGCCCCTGGGCACCCAGATGGATGGACAGGAAGCCGGAAATCATATTGATGATCGAGCCCGGGACGAAGAACGGTGAGATTCGACGAGGGCCGGAGTCGTGCAGCGTGCGGCTGGTTTCTTCGATATTGGTCAGACCGCCAATACCCGAACCCATGGCCACGCCGATGCGTTCACGGTTGGCATCGGTGACTTCCAGGCCAGCATTACGCACTGCCTGAAAACCGGCTGCCAGGCCGTATTGAATGAACAGGTCGAGTTTGCGGGATTCCTTGATCGAGAGATATTCCTCGACATTGAAGCCCTTTACCGAGCCGCCAAAACGGGTGGAATAGGCAGAAAGGTCCGTATGCTCAATCAGACCGATACCACTGTGGCCAGCCAGAATGCCCTGCCAACTGCTCGGCACATCCGTACCCAGTGGCGACAACATACCCATACCGGTGACTACGACGCGTCTACGCGACACAGCACTCTCCTTTTTCTAATGACGACACTTTGTTTCAAAGCTCATTTTTCATCAGAGCTAAAGAAAAAACCGCACGCCGTTATAGCAGTGCGGTTTTTCCATGACAGCAAGCGACGATTACAAACTATTACGCCTGGTGGCTAGTAACGTAGTCGATAGCAGCTTGAACAGTAGTGATTTTTTCAGCTTCTTCGTCCGGGATTTCGGTCTCGAATTCCTCTTCCAGAGCCATCACCAGCTCAACGGTGTCAAGGGAGTCGGCACCCAGGTCTTCAACGAAGGAAGAAGTGTTTTTCACTTCGTCTTCTTTAACGCCCAGTTGCTCGGCAACGATTTTCTTGACGCGCTCTTCGATGGTGCTCATACCTTGTTTTCACTCCTAATGGACAAATTCAGGCAGCTGGCCAGTGGGTAAGTGTATAGAAAGGCTTTTCAGCTTTTCAACTGAAAGCTTCACCCTCGTACCCTACCGACCACCTGTCTATAAATAGATTGCAGCTTTATAACGGATTTTAGACAGCTCGTATGACATTTTTTTGAAGCGATCCGTCACAATTTAACTCATGTACATCCCGCCGTTCACCGGGATTGTAGCCCCAGTCACGTATGCCGCACCGTCAGATGCCAGGAAAGAGACCACATTGGCGATCTCTTGGGCCTGGCCCAGACGGCCCAGCGGAATTTGCGTCAGCAACGCATCACGTTGCGCTTCAGGCAATTCGCGGGTCATATCGGTATCGATAAACCCTGGAGCCACCGAGTTGACCGTAATCGACCGCGAGCCGACTTCACGCGCCAGGGCACGGCTGAAACCTTCCAGGCCGGCCTTGGCAGAGGCGTAGTTTACTTGGCCTGCGTTGCCCATGGCACCCACTACGGAGCCAATATTGATAATTCGGCCCCAGCGCGCCTTGGTCATACCGCGCAAAACACCCTTGGACAGGCGAAACAGACTGTTCAGGTTGGTATCGACCACGTCGTACCACTCGTCGTCTTTCATGCGCATCATCAGGTTGTCGCGGGTAATTCCGGCGTTGTTCACCAGAATGGCCGGTGTTCCGAACTGTGCAGTGATCTGGGCCAAAACAGCAGCCACGGACTCATCACTGGTCACGTTGAGCTCCAGGCCGGTACCCTGCACGCCGTTTTCCTTGAGGGTTGCGGCGATACGCTCGGCGCCCGAGGCGGACGTGGCAGTTCCGATCACTACCGCGCCCTGACGGCCCAGTTCCAGGGCAATCGCCTGGCCAATGCCACGGCTTGCGCCGGTAACCAGTGCAACTTTACCTTGCAGACTCATGCAGGCTTCTCCTTAGTTCAGGCCAATGCGGCGCGGGCGGCGGCGAAGCCATCCGGGGTATTGAGGTTGGACGTCGACACGCCCTCGGCGCAGCGCTTGTTGAGGCCGGCCAGGACTTTACCCGGACCACACTCAACTAGTTGGGTAGCGCCCTTGGCGGCCAGGGTCTGGACTGATTCAACCCAGCGTACCGGCTTGTACAGTTGCTCCAGCAGGTCGCGCTTGAGGGTTTCCAGGTCCGGCGCCACGTCGGCGCTGACGTTTTGCACCAACGGGATCTGCGGTGCCTGCCAGTTGATGGCTGCGATGGACTCGGCAAAACGCTCGGCCGCCGGGCGCATCAACTCGCAATGGGACGGCACGCTGACCGGAAGTGGCAACGCACGCTTGGCGCCGCGGGCCTTGCAGCCTTCGATGGCACGCTCAACCGCAGCCTTGGCACCGGCGATCACCACCTGGCCTGGGGAATTGAAATTCACCGCGCTGACCACTTCGCCCTGGGCCGCTTCGGCACAGGCTTCGATCACCACGGCGTCGTCCAGGCCCAGGATCGCGGCCATGCCGCCCTGCCCGGCTGGAACCGCTTCTTGCATCAGTTGGCCACGGCGCTCTACCAGTTTGACCGCCTCAGCGAGGGTCAGGCTGCCTGCCGCGACCAGGGCGCTGTATTCGCCCAGGCTATGACCGGCAACAAAAGCCGGACGTGCGCCGCCTTCGGCCAGCCAAACGCGCCACAGCGCGACGGAAGCCGTCAGGATGGCCGGCTGGGTTTTATCGGTTTGATTGAGCAGTTCTTCCGGCCCGTCCTGGGTCAATGCCCAAAGGTCGTAGCCCAAGGCAGCAGACGCTTCCTTGAATGTCTCCAGGACTAGCGGGTATTGCGCGCCCAGCTCGGCCAACATGCCGAGGGACTGCGAACCCTGCCCTGGAAAGACGAATGCGAGGGATGTAGACATGTAACAAGCCCCTAATGATCTGGTCGTCGGTGAATTGACGCCCCACAGCTGGGAGCGCAAGAAACTGACAGATTGGATGGTCAATTGAACTGGCCGGTCACATTTAAGCATTCCCGGCCCGATTCGCCTAAGGCAACAGATCCTCAAGACGGCCATGCAAGCGCTGCGGAAGGTTCTCCTGGATCTCGATCAGCGCACGCGCAATGGCACTCTGAAAACCCTGGACTCCCGCCGAACCGTGGCTTTTTACCACAATACCCTGCAGACCGAGGAAGCTTGCGCCGTTATGCCGCGCCGGGGCCAGGTCCGCCTGCAAGCGCCGCATCAACGGCAACGCCAGGGCACCCACCAGCCGCGAAGCCAGATTGCGCTTGAACAACGCCTCGATCCGCGCAGCAATCATCGTAGCCAGGCCTTCGCTGGACTTAAGCAGGATATTTCCGACAAACCCGTCACAAACCACCACATCGGCCTCGCCACGATATAACCCATCGCCTTCGACGAACCCGATGTAGTTCAAGCCCCGCGCCTGTTGCAACAGGCTGGCGGCCAACTTGACCTGCTGGTTACCCTTGATGTCCTCGGTGCCGATGTTCAGCAAGGCCACCCTTGGCCGCACCACGCCCAACGCTTCGGCCGCGACCGAGCCCATCAGGGCAAAGTGCAGCAGGTGCTCGGCGCTGCAATCGACATTCGCCCCCAGGTCCAGCAACTGGCAATAGCCACGCTGCGTCGGGATCGCCGCAACCATCGCCGGTCGATCAATGCCCGGCAGGGTTTTCAGCACATGGCGGGACAAGGCCATCAAGGCCCCGGTATTGCCGGCACTGACACAAGCCTGGACCTTGCCATCGCGCAGCAGCTCAAGGGCCACGCGCATGGAGGAGTCAGGCTTGCCACGCAGGGCCTGGGCCGGCTTTTCATCCATGCCGATGGTTTCGCTGGCCGGCGTTATCGTCAGGCGCGCGCGATCCACAGCCGCATGGCTGGCAATCAGTTCTTCAAGTAGGGAGGGTTGACCGACGAGGGTCAGGTGCAGCGAGGGCGTAGCAGACAGGCTGGCAATGCATGCCTGGACAATGCTGCGGGGACCGAAGTCCCCGCCCATTGCGTCAATCGCGATGACTTGAGCAGACAAGTGATTACTCGTCAGCGCCCTTGTCGATCACTTTACGGCCACGGTATACGCCTTCTGGCGATACGTGGTGACGCAGGTGAATTTCACCGGTGGTTTTTTCTACAGACAGAGTGCTTGCCGTCAGGGCATCGTGCGAACGACGCATGTCACGGGCAGAGCGGGATTTTTTGTTCTGCTGAACAGCCATAATTGATTAACTCCTAAACGTTTGGGTCACGCTTTAACTGCGCCAATACACTGAACGGGTTGGACCGCGTTACCTCGTCCTCGCTCGGTTCGGACTCGTCATCGAGCCCCGCCGGCTGCTGGCATTCTTCCGGATGATGAGCAGGCACAATGGGCAAGGCGAGCAGAAGCTCCTCCTCGATCAGTGCATGCAGATCCAAAGGATCTTCGCCCAGTTCCAGCACGTCATAACCTTTCGGCAACGACTGGGTATTCGCACCCTCTTTCACCACAGCATAACTGCATTCACTGTGGATCGGCAGGGTGACCAGCTCAAGACAACGCTGGCAAACCATTTTGACCTCGGTGTCGATAAAGCTGTGGATTACCACAGATTTACGTTCATCTCGCTCAAAAACGAATTTAGCCTGCACCGTACCGACATTGTCGGAAAGCGGGTCGCAGAGTCTCTCCAAATCGGCCAGCAACACTTCACCTTGGAGGGTGGTGCCACGATCAGCCAATTTGCGCGGGTCAACGTGAGGTGGAATCGGGTCATTCAACATAGGCGCAGCATTATAGGGATGCACCCGCCCATGTCAAAGGAAATTCAGCCCTGTGCGCCAGACTGTCCGCTCGCTAGAATCCGCGACTGCCTTGAGGAGAGCCACATGTTGCCTTTATTACTCGCTTCCAGCTCGGTTTATCGCCGGGAACTGCTGAACCGCCTGCACCTGCCGTTCATCTGCAGCTCGCCGGATATCGACGAAAGCCATCACGCCAACGAGCCAGCAGCCGACCTGGTCAAGCGCCTGGCCGAGCAAAAAGCCCGCGCCCTCGCCGGCAGCCACCCTGGGCATCTGATCATCGGCTCGGACCAGGTCGCAGCGCTGGATGGCCAGATCATCGGCAAGCCCCACACCTTTGAAAAGGCCCGCGAGCAATTACTGGCGGCCAGCGGCCGGCAGGTCAGCTTCCTGACCGGCCTGGCGCTGCTCAATAGCGACACCGGGCATTGCCAGGTGGACTGCATCCCCTTCACCGTCACGATGCGCCAGTTGGACCCGGCACAGATCGAACGCTATCTGCGGATCGAGCAGCCCTACGACTGCGCCGGCAGCTTCAAGGCCGAAGGTTTAGGGGTGAGCCTGTTTCAAAGCACCGAAGGGCCGGATGCGACAAGCCTCGTCGGCCTGCCGCTGATTCGCCTGGTGGACATGCTGCTGGCCGAAGGCGTGCAAATCCCCTGAAAGCACCACAAAACCCAATGTGGGAGCGGGCTTGCCCGCGATTACGGCGGATCAGCCAAATATGTACCGACTGATCCACTGCCATCGCGAGCAAGCCCGCTCCCACATTTTGGGCTACGCCAATCGCGAGCTCAGCGTAAGGTCGGCCCCTGGAAGCCCATATACAGCGCCAATTTCTCCGCCACACTGGCACCCAGTCGCTTGGAGAAGCGATCGAACGGCGACTCCTGGACGGTAAAATCCACCAGTTCCTTCTCGCCAATCACATCCCGCGCCACCGAACTGGCACTGCCCAGGCCATCGATCAAGCCCAGCGGCAACGCCTGCTCACCGGACCAGATCAGGCCGGAGAACAACTCCGGATGCTCTTTATCCTTGAGCCGCTCACCGCGCCCCTGCTTGACGCTGGCAATGAACTGGCGATGAGTGGTATCGAGCACGCTCTGCCAGAACTGGGTTTCATCAGCCTTTTGCGGCTGGAACGGATCAAGGAAAGACTTGTGCTCGCCCGAGGTGTAGGTACGCCGCTCAACCCCCAGCTTCTCCATGGCCCCGACAAACCCGTAGCCGGCCGCCGTCACGCCAATGGAGCCCACCAGGCTGGCCTTGTCGGCGTAGATCTGGTCGGCGGCGCTGGCAATGTAATAGGCACCCGAGGCACCCAGGTCAGAGATGACCGCGTACAGTTTGGTCTCTGGATGCAGCGCGCGCAGGCGACGGATCTCGTCATAGACATAGCCCGACTGCACCGGACTGCCACCCGGACTGTTGATGCGTAGCACCACACCCTTGACCTTGGGATCCTCGAAGGCCGTGCGCAGGCTGCTGACGATATTGTCGGCACTGGCGGACTCCTTGTCGGCAATCACCCCACGCACCTCGATCAGCGCGGTGTAGCTACCACTGCGGGCGGCGCTTTTTTCCATATCCACCAAAGGGCTGAACAACACCAGCATGCCAATCAGGTAGGTAAAGGTCAGGAGCTTGAAGAAGATCCCCCAGCGCCGGGCGCGACGCTGCTCCTGGACGCCCGCCAGCAGGGTTTTTTCCAGCAGTTTCCAGCTTTTATCATCGCCATTGTCGGCACCGGCCTTGGTCGGTGCTTTCCACTCATCGGTCATGCCATCTACCCCAGCAAAAACTTAACGGGCCTGGTTGAGCCAGGCGTGCAATTGCGAAAACCGGTCAATCGTCAGTCGCGGCTCGTAAGCCTGCAAGGCTTCGGGGGACTGTGCGCCATAGCTGACGGCAACGCTGTCCATGCCGGCGTTGCGCGCCATCAGCAGGTCGAACGAAGCATCGCCCACCATCAACGACTCACGGGCAGACACGCCGCAATGGGCCATGATCTGCTCCAACATCAATGGGTGAGGCTTGCTTGCGGTTTCATCGGCGGCGCGGGTGATATCAAAATAATCTTCCCAGCCATTGGCCTTGAGCACCCGATCCAGGCCGCGCCGGGCCTTGCCGGTAGCCACCGCCAGGTGATAGCCCTGCTCACGAAATGCCGCCAGGGACTGCACTACCCCTTCAAACAAGGGTGACGGCTCGGCCTCCAGGGCAATGTAGTGATCGGCGTAATGCTCGCGAAACGCCACCAGCTCACTGTCAGCGATCTGCGGATACAAGGTGCGAATGGCTTCGGGCAAGCCCAGGCCGATGATGCCCTTGACCGCCAGGTCACTGCACAGCTCAAAGCCGGAACGGGTCGAGGCCATGTGCATGGACTCGACAATCCGACCAATGGAATCGCACAGGGTGCCATCCCAGTCAAAGATCAGCAGCTTGTAGTCAGGGCGCGACACTCAGGCGCTCCACGGTCTTGGCCCACATCTCGTCCACAGGCGCCTGCAACTTCAATTCGCCACCATCGGGCAACGGCACCGTCAGCATGTAGGCATGCAGGAACAGGCGTTTGCCGCCAAGGTCACGAATCTCCTTGGAGAACCCTTCGTCGCCGTACTTGGTATCGCCAGCAATGCAGTGGCCCGCATGCAAGGTATGCACGCGGATCTGGTGGGTGCGCCCGGTCACCGGCTTGGCCTCGACCATAGTCGCGAAATCACCGAAGCGCCGCAGCACCTTGAACAGGGTCAGCGCCTCCTTGCCCTCCTCGTCCACCTCGACCATGCGTTCGCCGGAGCGCAGGTTGCTCTTCTGCAACGGCGCCCGCACGCTCTTGATCGAGGACGCCCAATTGCCGCGGACCAGCGCCATATAACGCTTGTCCACGCCATCGCCGCGCAGGGCGGTATGCAGGTGGCGCAACATGCTGCGCTTCTTGGCGATCATCAACAGGCCGGAGGTGTCGCGATCCAGGCGATGGACCAGCTCCAGCTCCTTGGCATCCGGACGCAACTGACGAAAGGCTTCGATCACCCCGAAATTCAGGCCGCTGCCGCCGTGCACCGCAATGCCGCACGGCTTGTTGATCACGATCAGCTTGTTGTCCTCGAAGACAATCGACGCCTCAAGGCGCTGCAACAGGCCCTGGGCCAGCGGCACGGGCTCGTCGCGCTCAGGCACGCGAACAGGCGGCACGCGGACGATATCGCCCGCCTGCAGCTTGTACTCAGGCTTGATCCGGCCCTTGTTCACCCGCACTTCGCCTTTGCGCAAAATGCGATAAATCAAGGTTTTGGGCACGCCCTTGAGCCTGGCCAGAAGAAAATTGTCGATGCGTTGGCCGGCATATTCCGGCGAGACCTCAAGCAGCTGGACGCTGGGGGTCGGGGGGGTGGTAGTCGTCATGTCGGGAATGATAACAATTTTTTATGGAATTGAAGCACTTAATCATTGCTGCTATAGTCGCGAACGCCGCCAAAAGCGGCCTGGACAGAGGACTCGCGGCAAACTGCCGCCCCTGACCATCGCAATTCATCAGGACGCGAGGCCGTCCTACGGGGCTCTTGCCATACTGGAAGGCTCAAGATTGTAACAAGCGCAGGTGACATGAGGCCTGAAGCGAGTGCAGGGAGCAGAGTGATTACTCGCCTCTTGCGCCGATATTTACGGCCAGTTCACAAAGTGCAGTCAGTCTTGTACCAGACCACGGCGAATGCTTCGGAAACAACGCCTGTTATTAGCCATGAGCGTGAACTCCCCATTGGAGAACACGGTAAATGCCAACCCGCTGCGGATTCTGCGCGCGGCAGCACCCGAATTATCAGGGATACGTGTAGGGTGGAGATGCACAACCGTCGGACTGTGTAGCACTAGGCTTATATTTAGACGCTTCATCTCGTCCACAGTCGCCGGTTGATTCCTCCTCCTGACTGAGTGCTTATTAAGTCACCACAGCAAGCAGGACGCGTAAGTCGCGATACCAGCCCAATTGGCCAGTATTGCTGGACACTGGAGTGGCCAACCACTCTTGACGCACCTGACACCGACCGTGAGAAGTCGTGTGTGCCGAACGCCGTTTCCGGCAGCCCGGAAACCGACGGTACAACATGAAAAGAATGCTGATTAACGCAACTCAACCCGAAGAGTTGCGTGTTGCACTGGTAGATGGCCAACGCCTCTACGACCTGGACATCGAGTCCGGTGCACGCGAGCAGAAGAAGGCCAACATCTATAAAGGCCGGATTACTCGTATCGAGCCAAGCCTTGAGGCTGCCTTTGTCGATTTTGGCTCTGAGCGCCATGGCTTCCTGCCCCTCAAAGAAATCTCCCGCGAGTACTTCAAGAAAGCCCCTGAAGGCCGCGTGAACATCAAGGACGTCCTGAGCGAAGGCCAGGAAGTCATCGTCCAGGTCGAAAAAGAAGAACGTGGCAACAAGGGCGCAGCCCTGACCACCTTTATCAGCCTGGCTGGCCGTTACCTGGTCCTGATGCCGAACAACCCGCGTGCTGGCGGCATCTCCCGTCGCATCGAAGGCGAAGAGCGCAACGAACTGCGTGAAGCGCTGAACGGCCTGATTGCCCCGGCCGACATGGGCCTGATCGTGCGCACTGCCGGCCTTGGCCGCAGCAGCGAAGAAATGCAGTGGGACCTCGATTACCTGCTGCAACTGTGGACCGCTATTAAAGAAGCGTCCCTGGACCGCTCCGCGCCATTCCTGATCTATCAGGAAAGCAACGTGATCATCCGCGCCATCCGCGACTACCTGCGCCAGGACATCGGCGAAGTACTGATCGACAGCGTTGAAGCCCAGGACGAAGCCCTGACCTTCATCCGCCAGGTGATGCCGCAGTACGCCAGCAAGATCAAGCTGTACGAAGACAGCGTGCCGCTGTTCAACCGTTTCCAGATCGAAAGCCAGATCGAAACCGCCTTCCAGCGCGTGGTCGAACTGCCTTCCGGCGGCTCCATCGTGATCGATCCGACCGAAGCCCTGGTGTCCATCGACATCAACTCGGCGCGCGCCACCAAAGGCAGCGACATCGAAGAAACCGCCCTGCAGACCAACCTGGAAGCAGCCGAAGAAATCGCTCGCCAACTGCGCCTGCGTGATATCGGCGGCCTGATCGTGATCGACTTCATCGACATGACCCCAGCCAAGAACCAGCGCGCCGTGGAAGAAAAAGTCCGCGAATGCCTGGAAGCCGACCGTGCCCGCGTACAAGTTGGCCGCATCTCGCGCTTCGGCCTGCTGGAAATGTCCCGTCAGCGCCTGCGTCCATCCCTGGGCGAAAGCAGCGGCATCGTCTGCCCGCGTTGCAACGGCACCGGCATCATCCGTGACGTTGAATCGCTGTCCCTGGCGATCCTGCGCCTGATCGAAGAAGAAGCCCTGAAAGACCGCACCGCCGAAGTCCGCGCGCAAGTGCCGATCCCGGTTGCAGCCTTCCTGCTCAACGAAAAACGCAACTCGATCACCAAGATCGAACTGCGCACCCGTGCCCGTATCGTCATACTGCCGAACGATCACCTCGAGACGCCGCACTTCGAAGTCCAGCGCCTGCGTGACGACAGCCCGGAAGCCCACAGCGGCCAGTCCAGCTACGAAATCGCCGCCGCCGCTGCCGAAGTCGAAGAAGTCCAGCCAGCCGCCGCGACCCGCACCCTGGTTCGCCAGGAAGCCGCCGTCAAGACCGCGCCGGCCCGTGCCAACGCACCGGTGCCGACTGAAGCCGCTGCCCCGGTGGCCGCGCCTGCCGTCCTGCCGGAGCCAAGCCTGTTCAAGGGCCTGGTGAAGTCGCTGGTCAGCCTGTTCGCCACCAAGGAAGAGCCGGTAGCTCCTGCCGTGGTCGAGAAGCCAGCCGCTGAACGCCCTGCACGCAACGAAGAGCGTCGCAACGGTCGCCAGCAGAGCCGTAACCGCAACGGTCGCCGC
This sequence comes from Pseudomonas sp. WS 5059, assembly GCF_012985525.1. Classification (NCBI taxonomy): domain Bacteria; kingdom Pseudomonadati; phylum Pseudomonadota; class Gammaproteobacteria; order Pseudomonadales; family Pseudomonadaceae; genus Pseudomonas; species Pseudomonas sp. WS 5059. The sequence goes on from NZ_JAAQWO010000012.1 coordinate 16,370, forward strand.
GACGAAGAGCGCAAGCCTCGCGAAGAACGTGCACCGCGTGAAGAGCGCGCACCCCGTGAAGAGCGCCAGCCGCGCGAAGCCCGTGAAGAAACCCCAGCCGTAGCCCGTGAAGAACGTGCTCCGCGCGAAGAGCGTGCGCCACGTGAAGAACGCGCACCGCGTGCCCCTCGCGCCCCGCGTGAAGATCGCAAGCCACGTGGCGAGCGTGAAGAACGTGTACGTGAACTGCGTGAACCGTTGGACGCTGCCCCAGCTGTTGCCGCCGTAGCAACTGATGTCGCGACTGAAGAACGCCCGGCCCGCCAACCCCGTGAAGAGCGCGCCCCACGCCCGCCGCGTGAAGAGCGTCAACCACGTGCCGAGCAGGCTGCCGCAGCCAGCGAAGAAGAACTGCTGAACAATGACGAACAGCCACAGGAAGATGGCCAGGACAACGCCGAAGGCGATCGTCCACGCCGCCGCTCCCGTGGCCAGCGTCGCCGCAGCAACCGTCGTGAGCGTCAACGTGACGCCAACGGCAATGTGATCGAAGGCTCGGAAGAGACCGGCGAAGCCAGCGAAGACAACGCCAACAACGAACCCACCAGCACCGAACTGGCTGCTGGCCTGGCCGTTACCGCTGCGGTTGCCAGCTCGGTCATCAGCGCACCTGCCGAAGCCGAAGCCAACCAGCAGGCCGAACGTGCCACCGCTGCCGTGCAGGAAACTGCCGCAGTTGAAGCACCGGTTGTCGAAGCCACCACCGTGGTTGAAGCGCCAGCGGCTGTAGAAGTGGAAGTTGCACCGGTTCGTGAAGCCCAGCCTGAAGCCGAAGTCGTGGCTGCACCCGCAATCGTGGTTGAGCCACAGCCTGTGGTCGAAGCAGTTGTTGAAGCGCCAGCCGCTGAAGCAACCCCGCAAGTGCGTGAAGTTCGCGAAGAACAGACCGCCTTCCAGTGGACTGCCGAGCCAGCCGTCGTCACCGAAGCCCCTGCCCCGGCACCGGTAGAAGAAGCTCCAGCACCGGCTGCTGAAGTGGTTATCGCCGAACCTGCGGTGGTTGCAGAACCGGTTGTGATTGCCGAGCCTGCTCCGGTGGTCGTGGAAACCCCAGTGGTTGCCGAAGTGGCCGCCCCAGTGGTTGAAGCCCCTGCCAGCGCCCTCACCGAAAACGGCCGTGCGCCTAACGACCCACGTGAAGTGCGTCGTCGCAAGCGTGAAGCCGAGCGTCTGCAGAAAGAAGCCGAAGAAGCAGCGGCAGCGGCCCCGGCCGTAGTCGAAGCGGTTGCGCAAGCACCGGCCATCGAAGCAGAAGTTGAGCACACTGCCCCAACCATCGACGAGAACCTGCGTTCCGTTGAAGAAGTGGTAGAGCACAACCCCAAAGCCCTGGAAGAAGAGCACGAGCCTAAACCCCTCGCCTGATTCCAACGGCAACTAAAAAGCCCCGCCTGATCACTCAGGCGGGGCTTTTTTATGCGACATGTGGGAGCTGGCTTGCCCGCGATGGTCGTTAACGATGACGGATAAATACCTGACACCCCGAGCAGCTCTTCCAGCCCCTACCTGAATTCCAGTGATTGCGGCACATCCACATCCCATAACACCCCAGGATCATCCACCGGCACTTCCCGCACCTCAGCCTGGGCAAACAGCGCCTTGGCCCCACAATCCCCGGTCAACCCCATCAACACCGGCCCCAGTGCCTGGCCAAACGCAACAGGATGGCCTTGCCGGCCAGCATGCACCGGCACACTGACCCCCTCCACCCGCTCTATCACCCGCTCAATACTCGCCACCTGGATAAACGGCATATCCCCCAACACCACCAGCCAACCCGTCGCGGGGCCACTGGCGGCCACCGCTGCCGCAATGCTGTCGCCCATGCCCGCCGAATCCAGGAGCAGCACTTCGCACCCATAATGGCGCGCCAGGCGTACAACCTCGCTGCGCTCCGGCGATGTGACCACCCAACGCCGGTTGACACTGGCGGGCAAATTGACCAGCACCTGCTCCAAGACCGGCCGCCTCACCCCATCACGCCCCACACAAGGCGCCAGCAGTTTGTCCTGACCGCTTAACGCGCGGAACCGGCTGCCCTGCCCCGCCGCCAGGACAATGGCGGTGATGGCGCTCGTCAACTGACCGCCTCCCGCACGGGTTTCGCTTGCAACAGCTCTACGCCGTTCTTGATCGCGACGATGTGCGCCATCAACGACAAGGCAATCTCTGCCGGCGTATGACTGCCAATATCAAGACCGATCGGACCATGCAGCCGCGCAATCGCCTCGGCTCCCAGCCCCAGCACGGCCAGGTTCTCGCGACGCTTACGGCTATTGGCCCGTGACCCCAGGGCACCGATGTAGAACGCCCGGGAATTGAGCGCGGTCAACAGCGCCATATCATCCAGGCGCGGATCGTGGGTCAGGGCCACAATGGCCGTGCGCTCGTCCGTCTGGATATTGAGCACCGCCTCATCGGGCATTCCCGGCACAAAGCGCCCGTGTTGTTCTTCCCAGCCATGCACGAACTCCGTGCGTGGGTCGCAGATCAATACTTCAAAATCCAACAGCCGCGCGATTTCCGCCACATAGCGCGACAACTGGCCTGCACCGATCAGCAACAGGCGCCAGCGCGGGCCATAGATAGCCCGCAAGCGTCCACCGTCAAAACTGACAATGTCGTACTTGCTCGCCGCGCTCAAACGCACGGTGCCCGCCGCCAAGTCCAACTCCCGGGCCACTATTTCATGAGCCTCACAACGCGCCAGCAACTCGGCGACCCACGCAGGATCACCCACCCGCTCCTCCGTCAGGCGCAAGGTGCCGCCGCATGGCAGGCCAAAGCGCGCCGCTTCATCGCGGGTGACGCCATAGGTCACCAGTTGCACCGGCGGCCCGTCATCAGGCAAGCGGCCATCATGCAGCCGGGCGATCAGATCATCCTCGATGCAGCCACCGGACACCGAGCCGATCACCACCCCGTCGCCGCGCAGGGCCAGCATCGCCCCCGGCGACCGTGGCGCGCTGCCCCAGGTCTGGACCACGCTGTACAGCACCACCCGCTGCCCGGCGCGGCGCCATTCGAGCACGCTGCGCAGGACATTCAGATCCACGCTGTCCATCAGGCCTTCGCCTCCTGCTGCCAGCCCTGTAGCTGATATCGCACAGGCAAGTTGCGGATACGCTTGCCAGTGGCGGCAAATATCGCATTGCACAGCGCCGGCGCAATCGGCGGCACACCCGGTTCACCGACACCGCCCAAGGGCACCTCACCTGTTGGAGTGACCAAATGTATGGCGATTTCCCGGGGCGCCAGGGACATGCGCGCCACTTCATACATATGGAAGTTGTCCTGCTGGACCTTGCCATCCTTAAAGCTGATTTCCCCCAGGACCGCATTGCCCAAGCCCATGACGCACGCGCCCTCGAACTGCGAGCGGATGCGCTCCGGGTTGATCTGCGGGCCGCAATCCACGGCGATGTCGGCCTTGTGCACAATCAGTGTGCCATCATCCTTGACCTCGACCTCGATCACCGCCGCCACATAGGTTACGAAGCTGTAGTGCACCGCCAGCCCCAAGCCACGCCCCTTGGGCAGCGCACGGCCCCAGCCGGCAGCCTTGGCCGCGGTTTCCAGCACGCCACGCATGCGCGCGGTATCAATCGGATAACGCTCGGGGGACTCGCCGTAGTTCCATTCTTCGCTCAAGGTTCGCGGATCGATCTGACGATCCGGGCCCAGCAGCTTGAGTTGATATTTCAGCGGATCCTGGCCGGCCTTGTGCGCCAGTTCATCGACAAAACTCTGAATGGCAAACCCGTGGGGGATGTTCGACACCGAACGGTACCAACCCACACGGGTGTGGGCAGCAGCCTCGGGGTTTTCCAGGCGCACATTGGGAATGGCATAGGCCATATTGGTAAAACCCATGCCCAGCTCGAACGCCGCCTCGTGGTTCATGCCTGGCGCAAACAACGCGGTGATGCTGGGTGCCACGGTGCGGTGCAGCCAGGCGGCAGGCATGCCGTCCTTGTTCAGGCCGGCCTTGAGGTACTCGGCGGAGACGGTATGGAAGTAGGAGTTATGGATATCGTCTTCGCGTGTCCACTGCACGCGCACAGCCTTGCCGGGAAACTCCTTGGCCAGCACCGCAGCTTCGATGATGAAGTCCGGTTTCGACTTGCGCCCGAAACCGCCGCCCAACAGGGTGACGTGGATCGTGACGTTATCGAACGGCAGGCCAAGGCGCTCGGCCACCCGTTCGCGGGTGACCTGTGGCGCCTGGCTCGGGGCCCAGGCCTCGCATTGCCCGTCTTGATAGCGGGCCACGGCAACCATCGGCTCCATCGGCGACTGCGCCAGGTGTGGCAAGTAATACGCGGCTTCGAGGGTGCTGTCGGCATCGCTCAGGGCCTGGTCGATGCTGCCGGTATTGCGCACCACTTTGCCGGGCTTGAGGGCCGCCGCTTCCAGGGTCTTGCGATAATCGATGGAGTTGTAGCCGGCATTGGTGCCGTCCTCCCAGACAATCTGCAACGCTTCGCGCCCCTTGATCGCCGCCCAGGTGTTGCTGGCCACCACCGCCACGCCGCCCAATGGCTGGAACTCCGAGGGCAAGGGCCGGCTTTCGATTTGCAGGACCTTGATCACCCCGGGGACTTTCAACGCCGCGCTGGCATCGAACGACTTGACCTTGCCGCCATACACCTTGGGCCGCGCAATGGTCGCGAACAGCATGCCGTCAAAATGCACGTCGGCGCCGTACACCGCCCGGCCGTTGACGATATCGGCACCATCGATGGCCTTGGTGGCTTCCTTGCCGATATAGCGAAATTCCGAGGGTTGCTTGAGCCGCAGGCTGTCGCGCGCCGGCACCGCCAGCGCACCGGCGGCTGCGGCCAGGGCGCCATAGCCCAGTTCGCGGCCGCTGGGCTGGTGAATCACTTTATGCAACTGCGCCCGGCATTCGCCCAGCGGGACTTGCCACTGCTCGGCAGCGGCCTGTTCCAGCATGGTTCGCACGGCGGCGCCGCACCGGCGCATCGGCTCGAACCAATGGCGCATGCTGCGCGAACCGTCGGTATCCTGGTTGCCAAAACGCGCTTCATCGCCCGGTGCCTGCGCAACCTTCACCAGCGCCCAATCGGCCTCCAGTTCATCGGCCACCACCATGGTCAGGCTGGTGCGCACGCCCTGGCCCATTTCCGAGCGGTTGCAAATCACGGTGACGGTGCCGTCGGTGGCGATGCTGACATAGACCTTGGGATCATCGACCACCCCGTGGGGCATCGCGACCCCGCCGTATTGCTTGGCCTCGGCGGCAAAGGCCTGGGGCAAGCCCCAACTGGCAGCCACCACCAGCGCACCGGTCGCGCCGACCCCCTTGAGGAACCCACGGCGACTGAGGTTGTTCAGGGCGAAATTGCTTGGCAACTGGCTCATGCCTTGGCCTCCTGCAAGTGGGTCGCGGCCTGGCGGATCGCCGTCTTGATGCGGTTATAGGTGCCGCAACGGCAGATATTGCCGACCATCGCCTCTTCAATCTGCGCATCGCTGGGGTTGGGGTTGGTTTTGAGCAAGGCCGTGGCCGACATGATCTGCCCGCCCTGGCAGTAACCGCATTGCGCCACTGCGGTGTCCAGCCACGCCTGCTGCACCACCTGGCCAATCGGGTCGTTATGCAGGTTGTCGATAGTGCTGACGTTCTGCCCTTTGACCGAGCCGATGGGCGTGATGCAACTGCGCGCCGGCGAGCCGTCGATATGAATGGTGCAGGCACCGCACAGGCCCATGCCGCAACCGAACTTGGTGCCGTTGTAACCCGCCACGTCGCGGATCGCCCACAGCAGGGGCATGTCCTCGGTGACATCCAGTGGATGATCTTGACCGTTGAGTTTGAGAGTAATCATGGGCACGCCCGCATAGTGATTGGATTATGGGGTCGAGCTATCTGCCGCTTTCAAAGGAGCGGAGTCGGTTCACGCAGATGGCTCAGGCTAATCGGGCTCTCTTGTGAAGACAGGTCTTCACCGGGCCTTTGATAAACAGCGTCTATCGAACAATAAACAGGCATCGTTAGCCTGCTAAGTTAACCCAGCATTAACAAAAAAGCCCTGCAATGCAGGGCTTGGTTCAACAGGCTAGAAGCGTAGCTCAATAACGATTGGGCTCCATTTCCAACTCGACCTTGAAGCGCTCGGCGATATCGCTCTGGATGCGCTGGGCCAGGCTGGCAATATCCAGCCCGGTGGCCGCGCCATAATTGACCAGCACCAGCGCCTGCAAGCGATGCACGCCGGCATCACCGTCGCGAAAGCCTTTCCAGCCGGCCTTTTCAATCAACCAGCCAGCCGCCAGTTTCACTTGGCCATCAGCCTGGGGATAAGCCACCAGATCGGGATATTGCAGCTTTAATTGCGCCGCCAGCCCCTGGGGCACCAAGGGGTTCTTGAAGAAACTGCCAGCGTTGCCCAGGACCGCAGGGTCGGGCAGTTTTTCACTCCGAATGCTGCAAATGGCCCGGCTGACATCGCTGGGGGTCGCCTGGGTAATGCCCTGCTCGGCCAGGCGTTGTTGCACCGGGCCATAGCCGAGCTTCAGGTGCGCGACGCGGCTCAAGGCAAAGCGCACCCGCAGGATCAACCAGCGCCCCACTTCGTGCTTGAACAGGCTGTCGCGGTAGGCGAAGTTGCATTCTGCCAGGCTGAAATCGCGCAACTCGCCGCTCTGGCGGTCGAGGGCGGTCAGGCCGGCGAACACATCCTTGATCTCGACACCGTAGGCGCCGATGTTCTGCATCGGCGCGGCGCCGACAGTGCCGGGGATCAGGCTGAGGTTTTCCAGGCCAGAGAACCCTTGCTCAAGGGTCCACAGCACAAAAGGATGCCAGGCCTCACCCGCCTCGGCTTCCACCACAACCTGCTGGGTGTCCTCGTGCAGGACGCGGATACCCTGGGTCGCCATGCGCAATACCAGCGCCGGGATATCCTGGGTCAGCAGCAGGTTGCTGCCGCCACCGATCACCAGCAATGGCAACTGTTGCGCGGCCGCATAGGCCAGGGCCTCGCGCACATCGGCGTCGCTATGGGCCTCGGCGAACAACTGCGCACGCACATCGATGCCAAAACTGTTGAAGGCCTTCAGGGAAACCTGGGGCTGCACATCCAGACTCATAACCGCCCCTTCAACTCGATCACCAGCAAGTCGCACGCGGCCTCGATCAGGTCCAGGACCTGCTCGAAACCCTGTTCGCCGTCGTAATACGGATCCGGCACTTCATCCACCGCCGAGTCGTAGCGGCGCAGGAACAGATCCAGCTCCGCCTTGCCTTGGGCCGGCTGCATAGCCTTGAGATTGCGCAGGTTACTCTGGTCCATGGCCAGGATCAGGTCGTAGCGCGCAAAGTCGGCACGCGACACTTGCTGCGCACGCTGGGCCGACAAGTCGTAGCCACGGCGCAGCGCTGCTTGCTGGCTGCGCTTGTCCGGCGCCTTGCCGATATGCCATTCACCGGTACCGGCAGAGGCCACCTCAACCCGGTCCGCCAGCCCGGCGGCCCGCAGTTTGTGGCGCAGCACGCCTTCGGCGGTGGGCGAGCGGCAGATATTGCCCAGGCAGACAAACAGGACTTCCATCACGCCCCCAGCAACCGACGCACGCGCTCAAGGTCTTCCTGCGTATCGACGCCGGCTGGCGGGGCTTGCAGCGCATCATCGACATGAATGCGCACGCCGTGCCACAGGGCTCGCAGTTGTTCCAGTGCCTCGGTGTTTTCCAGCCAGCACGGGCCCCAGCTGACGAAGTCATGCAGGAAGCCCGCGCGGTAGGCGTAAATGCCGATATGGCGACGATAAGGTACGCCAGCCGGTAATACGTCACGCTGCTTGGCGAACTCATCGCGCGCCCAGGGCAGGGTCGAACGGCTGAAGGTCAGGGCCAGGCCATTGATGTCGCTGACCACCTTGACCACGTTCGGGTTGAGCAGGGTCTGGATGTCTTCGATAGGTTCGGCCAGGGTCGCCATGCGCGCTTCGGCATGGGCGGCCAGGTTGGCGGCGACCTGGTCGATGACACACGGCGGGATCAGCGGTTCGTCACCCTGCACGTTGACCACGATGGCGTCCGGCGCCAGGCCCAGGTGCGTGGCGACTTCGGCCAGGCGGTCGGTGCCGGAGTTGTGGTCTTCACGGGTCAGCACTGCTTCGGCGCCAAACCCCTTGCAGGCCTCGATGATCCGCAGGTCGTCAGTGGCCACCACCACGCGCTGGGCGCTGCTTTTGCAGGCCTGCTCCCAGACCAGCTGGATCATCGGCTTGGCGCCGATCATCTGCAGCGGCTTGCCGGGCAGGCGGGTAGAGGCATAGCGTGCGGGGATGACAACAGTGAAGGCAGTGGTCATTTATCCAGGCGCTCGTCGGTCGTCAGGGTACGGGCTTCGCTTTCCAGCATCACCGGGATGCCATCGCGGATCGGGTATGCCAGGCCAGCGCCTTTGCTGATCAGCTCGGTCTTGTCGGCGCTGAGCTTGAGCGGGCCTTTGCAGATCGGGCAAGCGAGGATATCGAGCAGTTTGGTGTCCATGGGGGTTTCCTGGATAAAAGCGTTTTAAGGCAAAAGTCGAGCGGGCAGCAGACGCATCAGTTGCGTGTCGAACCAGGCGATAAACGCCGGTGACGGTGCCGCATCAACTGCAAGGTACCACCAGTGTGCCTGGGCAAAGGCGCGGCACTTCACCGCGTCCTTTTCAGTCATGACCAGCGGCAGCGACGGCGTAAAATTCAGGACCTCGGCGCTGTAGGGCGCATGGTCGGCAAACGCATGGGGTATCGGCCGCCAGTGTAGCGTTTCAAGGGTATTGAAGAAACGTTGCGGGTTGCCGATACCGGCGACCGCATGCACCTGCTGCCCCACGGGAAAATGGTCCAGCGGCCGGCGCTCGCCGGTCAGCAGGTTGACCAGCGTGGTCGGCAGCAGACGGAAAGCAAAGCCGTCCTCACGATCAGCCCCGGCGCCGTTATAGAGCAGGGCATCGACGCTGTGCAGGCGCTCGACCGGCTCGCGCAACGGCCCGGCAGGCAGGCAGCGGCGATTGCCCAGGCCACGGGCGTTGTCGATCAGCACCAGTTCCAGGTCACGGGCCAGGCGGTAATGCTGCAGGCCATCGTCGGAGAGGATCAGGTCCAGGGTCTCGCTGGCCAACAGGGCTTGCACCGCACGGCTGCGATCGGGGTCGATCATCAGCGGGACGCAGCTGCGCTGCACGATCAACAACGGCTCGTCGCCGGCCACTTGAGCGCTGTCGCTAGCCTGCACCCGCCATGGCAACTGCGCAGGCTTGGCCCCGTAGCCACGGCTGACCACGCCGACCCGCAGGCCACTGCGCTGGCAATGCTCGATCAACCACAGGATCAACGGCGTCTTGCCCGTGCCACCCACGGTGATATTGCCGACTACCACGATGGGCACCGGCGCTTGATAGATCGTGCCCTCGCCCGCCAGGAACCGCTCGCGCTTGCGCCTGACCACCCGGCGATAGAGTGCCTCCAGAGGTTGCAGGAGCTTGAGCGCCGGGTGGCCGTCATACCAGGCCTGGAGCAAACGATCGGACAAGGCCATCAGGGCTGCCCCGCCGCCTCGACGGTGGTCATGCGCAAATGGCTGAAACCGAGCTTGCCGGCAGCATCCATCGCGGTGATCACGGCCTGGTGTGGGGTCTTGCCATCGGCGCTGATGGACAGCGGCATTTGTGTATCACCGCCGGACTCCTTCTGCAGCGCATCCATCACGCTGGCCACGTCGTTTTTCTCAAGCAACTGGTTGTTCACCGAAAACACCCCTTCGGCGCTGATGGTGATCTCCAGTTGCTTGAGCTGCTGGTCTTCGGCCGGCGAGCCGCTGACGGCTTCCGGTAGCTCGACCCGCAGTTGGGTTTCCCGGGTAAAGGTGGTGGTGACGACAAAAAACAGCAGCAGGATAAACACCACATCGATCAACGAGGCCAGGTTGATATCGACGGTTTCCCGGGGCTTGCGGCGAAATTTCACGCTTTGCCCTCGACCAGGTCGACATCGCGGTCGCCCTGGACCACTTCCACCAGCTTGATGGCTTCCTGTTCCATGCCCACCACCAGTTCATCGATGCGCCGTTGCAGGAAACGGTGGAAAAACACCGCCGGGATACCGACCATCAGGCCCGCCGCCGTGGTGATCAAGGCCTTGGAAATCCCCCCGGCCAATACCGAGGCGTTGGTGGTCATGCCCGAACCGGTAAAGGCGCTGAAGATATCGATCATGCCCAGCACCGTGCCGAGCAGGCCGAGCAACGGCGCCATTGCGGCGATGGTGCCCAGGGCATTGATATAGCGCTCCAGCTCGTGGATCACCCGGGCGGCGGCTTCTTCAATGCACTCCTTCATGATCTCGCGACCGTGCTTGGAGTTGGCCAGGCCAGCGGCGAGGATCTCGCCCAGGGGGGAATTGGCCCGCAGTTCCTTGAGCTTTTCCTTGTCCAGTTGCTTGTCCTTGATCCAGCGCCAGACCTGCCCCAGCAGATGATCAGGGGTTACACGGCTGGCGCGCAGGGTCCACAGGCGTTCGGCAACAATGCCGAGTGCGGCGATGGAGCTCAGAATGATCGGCAACATCATCCAGCCGCCGGATTTGACCAATTCCCACACAGTGAATGTCCCCTCGAAAAAGTGCGCCACTTTAGCATACAGGCTGGCGAGGAAGGACCTGCCTGCCGACAGCCATCATGTCGCAGGTACCGGCCTTTGGTAACTGTCAGTGACGGGCGCACGCCAGAAACGACGCTGGCTGCGTGCCATGATCGGCGCCTCGAAAGCCCCCAGGCGCAGGCGCAGGGCGCCCTGCTCGGCGCTGTCATAAATGGCGCTGTGAAAATGCTGGTAGCGTGCCAGCACTTGCGGGTGCGGATGGCCAAAGCTATTGCCGGGCCCCCGAGAGATCAGCACCGCCTTGGGGGCCAATTGCTGGACAAACGGCCATGACGAAGAACTGCGGCTGCCATGATGGGGCACTTGCAACCAATCCGTGGCGACCGCCAGGGGTGTGGCCAACAAGGCGCGCTCGGCCTCGCGGTCGATATCGCCGGTCAGCAGCAACCGTTCGCCATTGGCCTGGACCTGCAGCACGCACGACTTCGCATTGCCATTGCTGGCATCCGCCCATTGCCACAGCTCAAACGCCACGCCGTCCCACTCCCATTGCTCACCGCTGACACAGGCCTGGGTATCGAGAAATGCCGGCAGGCCCTGGGTTTCCCCGCCCACCACGCGCTTGACCGGCAACCCGCGCGCGATCGCCGCAGCGCCTCCGGCATGATCGGCGTCGGCATGGCTGAGCAGCATCAAGTCCAACTGGCCAACCCCCAGCTTGCGCAGAGCCGGCAGAACCACGCGCTCACCGAGATCGAAGTCCCCCACCCGTGGCCCGGCGTCATACAACAGCACGTGGTTGCGGGTGCGCAACACGATCGACAAGCCCTGGCCGACATCCAGTTGCTCCACCGCCACCTGGCCCAACGGGATCGACTCACGGGGCGGGAACACCGCCAGCAGCAACAAAGGCCACCCCAGCAGGCGAAAGGGAATGCCCTTGGGCATCGATAACAGCACGGCGCCCAGCACACTGAGCAACCAGTAGCCCACGGGCACCTCGGCCGGCAGCCACGCAGGTATGTGCCCGGCCAGCAAGGTCAGGGCGCTGAACAGCCAATCCAGCGCGCCACCCGCCAACCACAGCAGGCCACTGCCCAGCCACGGCACTGCCAGCAACAACGTGCCCGCCAGCGCCAACGGCAGCACCAGCAGGCTGATCCACGGCACGGCAAACAGATTGGCCAGCGGCGCACTCAAGCTGATCGGCAAGCCGAGTATCAATAGCAGCGGAAACAGCCCGATAGCGATCAGCCACTGGGCACGGCTCCAGGCCTGCCACGCACGCCAGGGCCCCAGACGGCCGCTGAAGGCCAGCAGCAACACGGCCACGGCGGCAAATGACAACCAGAAACCCGGTTGCAGGCTGGCCAGGGGTTCAAGGATCAATACTGCATTGAGTGCCAGCAGCAGGGGCCACCAGATCCCCAGATGGCGAAACCGCAGGCGCCACAGCAACACCAGCCCCACCATCACACAGGCCCGCTGCACCGGCACGGCAAAACCGGCGAGCACGCCATAGGCCAGCGCCGCGGCGAATGCCAGGCCACAGGCCCAGGGTAACCAGGGCAAGCGCCTGGGCCAGCAACCGTAACGGGCCAGGCCGGCCACCAGCGCATAGATCAGCCCCGACAACAGGCCGATATGTTGGCCAGAGATGACCAACAGATGCACGGTGCCGGTGTCCTGCAAGATGCGCCAGTCCTCGGCGGCCAAACCGGAGCCGTCGCCCAGTACCAAGGCGGCCAGTCCGGCTGCGCGTCCCTGGGCATCCACCGCCAATAACTGCTGGCGGATCCCATCGCGCCAGGCATGTCGGGCAGGCGCCAGGCGCTGGCCATCCTTGACCGACCCGGTCGCTCCCACACGCTGGGCCAATAGCCAGGCCTCCTGGTCGAAACCATGGAAATTCAGCAGGCCGGACGGGCGTTTGAGAGTGACAGCCAAACGCCAGCGCTCCCCGCTGCGCACTGGCGGGCCTCCCTGCCAACTCAGCCGGATGCGCTGGGGCAGCCGGTCCTGGCGTGACCGGCTGTCGCTCAGCTCGAAGCGCACCAGCCCATTGGCCTGCTGCGGTAGCCCACTGACGCGCCCTTCCAGCCAACGGGTCTGGCCGTCCAGCGCGGGGATGAGCCGGTCGTCGAGAGCCCGTTGCGCGCTGAAACAGGCCCACGCCAGGCCCAACAGGAAAAGCGCCAGCGGATAAGTACGAAACGGCAGCAGCATCAACGCCACCACCAACATGACCAGCAACCAACCGACCGGCGGCAAGGCAGGCAGCAGGCGCAACGCCAGTAGCCCCAACGCCAGCGCAAACATCCCTGTGCGCATGGATCATTCCTTTAAAGTGACCCATCGAGTGTTAGCCGAGTGGTTCAAGGCGAACTATGATTTTTTGTCACAAAGTCTGAATTTCCCGTTCGTAGAATACGGGCATACTTGCCCCTCGAACTGACCTGGACCCCTTATGCCACGGCGCTTATTCAAACGGTACATGCCCGATCCGACCAGCATTCGGGAACACAAGTCCTTACGCTTTCTCGGCACGCTGCTCCATGACCCCAACCTCTGGCACCTCAATCGGCACTCGGTTGCCCGGGCCATGGCTGTCGGTCTGTTTGCCGCATTCATTCCCATTCCCTTGCAGATGCTGTTGGCCGCCGTCCTCGCCATCTCCGTGCGCGGCAATATGCCCATCGCCGTGAGCCTGGTGTGGCTGACCAACCCGATTACCATGCCCGTGGTGTTTTTCTGCACCTATATGACCGGCACCTGGCTGATGAACATCCCGCCGCGCACCCTGCCCGATGAACTGACCTGGGAATGGATCAGCGGGCAACTGTCGACCATGTGGCAGCCGTTCCTGCTGGGCTCGGTGGTGATGGGCCTGGTATTGGGCGCGCTGGCGTACTGCCTGACCATGGTGTACTGGCGGTGGTGGGTAGGTCATCAGTGGAAAAAACGCCAGCAGCGTAATCGGTAGTAGCCAAGGGGCCTTGCTGGCGCCAGCGCCGCGATGCAGCAACCCGACATGCCAGCGCCTTGCCCCCTCAAGCATCTTTTGCAAGATTCCAAGCCCCTCATATGGCTACACTGCGCAGGTGGCGCAGGCCGGATGCCTGCGTAGAATCTCGACATCAGTGTGGTAGCAGGAGAGTGGCGTGCTAAGAAGAATGGGGATAAAAGGCCGCGTACTGTTGCTGACCTTGTTGCCTACCAGCCTGATGGCATTGCTGTTGGGCGGTTATTTCACCTGGATGCAGCTCTCGGACCTGCAAACCCAATTGCTCAATCGCGGCGAGATGATCGCCGAACAGCTGGCGCCGCTGGTGGCACCGGCATTGGGCAACAAGAACACCGATCTGCTGGAACGCATCGCCACCCAGTCCCTGGAACAAGTCGATGTACGGGCCGTGTCCTTCCTGGCGCCCGACCGCACGCCCCTGGCCCATGCCGGCCCGACCATGCTCAACCAACCGCCCATCGGCAACAGCTCGCATCTGTTGCAACGCACCGGCAATGACGCCACCCGCTACCTGCTGCCCGTGTTCGGCCGTCATCGCAACCTCGCTGGCGAGCTGATCCCCGACGAAGCCGATCGCCTGCTGGGCTGGGTCGAGCTGGAACTGTCCCATAACGGCATGCTGCTGCGCGGCTATCGCAGCCTGTTCGCCAGCCTGATGTTGATCGCCATCGGCCTGATCTGCACCGCCGCCCTGGCCTTGCGCATCAGCCGCACGATCAACTCGCCCATCGGCCAGATCAAACAAGCGGTGGCGCAGCTCAAGGATGGCAACCTGGAAACCCGCTTGCCGCCCCTGGGCAGCCAGGAGCTGGATCAGTTGGCGTCCGGCATCAACCGCATGGCCGAAACCCTGCAAAATGCCCAGGAAGAACTGCAACACAGCATCGACCAGGCCACCGAAGACGTGCGCCAGAACCTGGAAACCATCGAGATCCAGAACATCGAGCTGGACCTGGCCCGCAAGGAAGCCCTGGAGGCCAGCCGCATCAAGTCGGAGTTCCTGGCCAACATGAGCCATGAAATCCGCACGCCGCTCAATGGCATCCTCGGTTTCACCCACCTATTGCAGAAAAGCGAGCTGTCGCCCCGCCAGCTGGATTACCTGGGCACCATCGAAAAGTCCGCCGACAACCTGCTGGGCATCATCAACGAAATTCTCGACTTCTCGAAAATCGAAGCCGGCAAGCTGGTGCTCGACAATATCCCGTTCAACCTGCGCGACCTGCTGCAAGACACCCTGACCATCCTCGCCCCGGCCGCCCACGCCAAACAGCTGGAGCTGGTGAGCCTGGTCTACCGCGATACGCCGCTATCGCTGGTGGGCGACCCGCTGCGTCTCAAGCAGATCCTCACCAACCTGGTCAGCAACGCCATCAAGTTCACCCGCGAAGGCACCATCGTCGCCCGGGCCATGCTCGAAGACGAACAGGAAGACAGCGTGCAATTGCGCATCAGCGTGCAGGACACCGGCATCGGCCTGTCGAACCAGGATGTGCGCGCCCTGTTCCAGGCCTTCAGCCAGGCCGATAACTCGCTGTCGCGCCAGCCCGGTGGCACTGGGTTGGGCCTGGTGATCTCCAAGCGCCTGATCGAGCAGATGGGCGGTGAAATTGGCGTCGACAGCACGCCGGGCCAGGGTTCGGAGTTCTGGATCAGCCTCAACCTGCCCAAGACCCGCGACGATATCGAAGACCTGCCCGCCCCGCCGCTGCTGGGCCGGCGCGTGGCGGTGCTGGAGAATCACGAACTGGCGCGCCAGGCCCTGCAACACCAGCTGGAAGACTGCGGCCTGGAGGTCACGCCGTTCAACAGCCTGGAGAACCTGACCAACGGCATTACCAGCGCACACCAGACCGAACAGGCGATCGACCTGGCCGTACTGGGCATCACCGCCAACGACATTCCGCCGGAGCGCCTCAACCAACACCTGTGGGACCTCGAACACCTGGGCTGCAAAGTGCTGGTGTTGTGCCCGACCACCGAGCAGATGCTCTTCAACCTGTCGGTGCCCAACCCCAATAGTCAGTTGCAGGCCAAGCCGGCCTGCACCCGCAAATTGCGCCGGGCGCTGTCCGACCTGATCAGCCCGCGGCCGTTGCGCAGCGAACCGGGCGAGCCGCTGTCCAGCCGCGCGCCACGGGTACTGTGTGTCGACGACAACCCGGCCAACCTGTTGCTGGTACAAACCCTGCTCGAAGACATGGGCGCCAAGGTGCAGGCCGTAGAAAGCGGCTATACCGCCATCGAGGCGGTGAAAAAAGAAGCCTTCGACCTGGTGCTGATGGACGTGCAGATGCCCGGTATGGACGGCCGCCAGAGTACCGAGGCGATTCGCCAGTGGGAAAGCGAGCGCCACGGCACGCCGCTGCCTATCGTCGCGCTGACGGCCCACGCCATGGCCAATGAAAAGCGCGCCCTGCTGCAAAGCGGCATGGATGACTACCTGACCAAACCCATCAGCGAACGGCAACTGGCCCAGGTGGTGCTCAAATGGACCGGCCTGGCCCTGCGCAACCAAGGCCCGGAACGCGCCGTCGAAGGCCACGGCCCCGCCGCGCAACTGCCGGTGCTGGACCATGAGGAAGGCCTGCGCCTGGCGGCCGGCAAGGCTGACTTGGCCGCCGATATGCTGGCCATGCTGCTGGCGTCCCTGGAGGCCGACCGTGAGGCGGTCTGCGTTGCCCGCGAAGCCAACGACAATAACGCGCTGATCGAACGGGTCCACCGCCTGCACGGCGCCACCCGCTACTGCGGCGTGCCGCAATTGCGTGCAGCCTGCCAACGCGCCGAAACCCTGCTCAAGCAGGATGACGCCAAAGCCATGGCCGCCCTCGATGAGCTGGACCTGGCCATTGCCCGCCTGGCCAGCGAAGCGCGGGTCAACGCCTGATATAGAGCAACACGCCCAACGCCAACGACGGGCAACATCTCCTGTAGGCGCCGGTACGCCGGTGCCTACAGGATTTGTGTCACCACACGCTATTTTGCAGGGAGCCTTTTGATGCGCATCATCCTCTTCAGCAGCCAGACCTACGACCGCGACAGCTTTCTCGCCCAACCCTTGCCCGCAGGCATGGAGCTGCAATTCCAACCAGCGCGCCTGAACCTCGACACCGTGGCCCTGGCCGACAAGCACGAAGTGGTCTGTGCGTTTATCAACGACGACCTCAGCGCCCCGGTGCTCGAACACCTGGCCGCCGGCGGCACGCGGCTGATCGCCCTGCGCTCGGCCGGCTACAACCATGTAGACCTGGCCGCCGCCAAGCGCCTGGGCCTGACCATCGTGCGCGTGCCGGCGTACTCGCCCCACGCGGTGGCCGAACATGCCGTGGCCCTGGTGCTGGCCCTCAACCGCCGCCTGCACCGCGCCTACAACCGCACCCGCGACGGCGACTTCAGCCTGCACGGCCTGACCGGCTTCGACCTGGTGGGCAAGACCGTGGGCGTGGTGGGCACCGGGCAGATCGGCGCGACCTTTGCCAAGATCATGGCTGGCTTTGGCTGCACCTTGCTGGCGTACGACCCCTATCCCAATCCGCAGGTCGAAGCCCTTGGCGCGTGCTATGTCAGCCTGCCCCAACTGCTGGCCGAGGCGCAGATCATCAGCCTGCACTGCCCGCTGACCGCCGACAGCAAGCACCTGATCAATGCGCAATCCCTGGCCCATATGCAGCCGGGGGCGATGTTGATCAATACCGGGCGTGGTGGCCTGGTGGATACCCCGGCGCTGATCGAGGCGCTCAAGGACGGGCAATTGGGCTACCTGGGCCTGGATGTGTACGAAGAAGAAGCCCAGCTGTTTTTTGAGGACCGCTCGGACCTGCCCTTGCAGGACGATGTACTGGCGCGCCTGCTGACTTTCCCCAACGTGATCATCACCGCGCACCAGGCATTCCTCACGCGCGAGGCGCTGGCGGCGATTGCCGGGACCACCCTGGCCAATATCCAGGCCTGGGCCAACGGCCAGCCACAAAACCTGGTGCACGGATGATCAACGGTCACATACCGCACGCATGGTAAACAGACGAGCGTGATAGGATGCCGCGCCTATTTGGAGGATCCATGGCCGAACACGATTTCCGCTTCAGTTTGCTGAGCCCACAACACACCCTGATCGAATGCCGCGCCCTGGTGCCGGGTCGTTACCAAGTCACCGGCAATGGTGGCTCGATCAAGCATGGCGATGTGCTGATCGTCACCTTGCGCGGCAGCAAGACCCTGTCGATGCGCCTGACCGTCGAAGGCGATGCGCGCTACTCCATCCGCCCGGCCGGGCAATGGGTGGCCATGGCGCAGGGGCCGAAGTTCGGCGAACTGGAGATTCACACCTGGAAGGTCAATTGCGACAGCTGCGACGCCGTGCTGGAGTTTGAGTTCTCGGTAGAAACCAAACTGACCAAGGAACCGCTGCAACCGGCCGCCACTGCGCGCATTGCCGAGTTGGGCTGGGCCACCGTCGGCGACAAGCACCGTTGCCCGAAATGCCAGCAGGCCGCGCCATGAAGAGCCTGCTGATGGTCGCAGCGCTGGGCGCAGGCCTTGCCGGCTGCGCCAGCGATGAGGTCAAGCTCAAGCAGGATCACAGCTACATCGTCGAATGGATCGGCGAACGGCCCCTGATGGACTACGCCCACCTGACCGTGACCCTCGGAGCCGATGGGCGGGCCTATGGCAATGGCGGCTGCAACCACTGGTTCGCACCGTACAGCCTGGACGGTGACAAACTCAGCTTTGGCAAGATCGGCAGCACCCGCAAGCTGTGTGCCGAAGCCCTGATGGAGCAGGAGCAGCGCTTCTTCAAGGCCCTGCAAACCGTGCAACGCTGGGACATCTCGCCCATCGAGCAGACCCGCTTCTGGCCTGCCGAAGGCAAGCCACTGCGCTTGTGGCTGGAAGAAGGCTGACCACCCAGCAGGAGCCGGCTTGCCGGCTCCTGCAAGGGGTTTAGCCGCGCAGTTCCTTGAGTTTGGCCAATACGCCCGCCGCCGTCTGCTCGCCCAACATCTGTGCCCGCACCTTGCCCTTGTCATCAATGATGTAGGTCACCGGCAACGCTTCGCTGCGCGGGATATCAAAAATCGCCTCGGGGTTCTGCGCCAGTACGGTGAACTTGATGCCCAGCTTCTCGCTGGCGCTCTTGAGCTCTTCACCCTGCACATTGTCGAAGTTGACGCCGAACACGCTGACCGGCTGGCCCTTGAGTTGCTCGGCCAGGGCGTTGAGTTCGGGGATCTCGATGCGGCACGGGCCACACCATTCGGCCCAGTAATTGATCACCAACCATTGTTTGTCGACGCGCTCGGACGCGACTTTCTGGCCGTATTGGTCAACGCCATAATCATTGCCGCAGCCGCTGAGCAGGAGTGTGGTGATAACTGCCAGTGCGCCTATCAGTCGCCGTGTCATGGGGTAATCCTTAGCAAAAATGAACGTGGGCTGCGGCCGATCGCCTCTTACGGTTTAAGGACACGCCGCAGCGCGGGTAGAATACCCGCCACCTTACGCAAGATGCGACCCGCACATGACCGATCTGACGCTTTATCACAACCCGCGCTGCTCGAAATCCCGCGGTGCGCTCGAACTGCTGCAAGCCCGTGGCCTCACGCCCAACGCGGTGCGTTACCTGGAAACACCGCTGGACGCCGCGCAGCTTGAAGCCCTGCTCGGCAAGCTGGGGATCGGCGCCCGGCAATTGCTGCGCACCGGCGAAGACGAATACAAGACCCTCAACCTGGCCGACGCCAGCCTCAGCGAGGCGCAGTTGATTGCCGCCATCGCCGCCCATCCCAAATTGATGGAACGGCCGATCCTGGCCACCGCCGACAAGGCCGTGATTGGCCGTCCGCCGGAAAACATCCTGGAGCTTCTGCCGTGAGCGCGCCCTACATCCTGGTGCTGTATTACAGCCGCAACGGCTCGGTCAGCGAAATGGCCCGGCAAATTGCCCGGGGCATCGAGCAAGGCGGCCTGGAAGCGCGCCTGCGCACTGTGCCGGCGATTTCCAGCGAATGCGAGGCCGTCGCCCCGAGCATCCCCGCCGAAGGCGCACTCTACGCCAGCCTCGACGACCTGAAGAACTGCGCGGGCCTGGCCCTGGGCAGCCCGACGCGTTTTGGCAACATGGCCGCGCCGCTGAAGTACTTTCTCGACGGCACCAGTAACCTGTGGCTGACCGGCGCCCTCGTCGGCAAGCCAGCCGGGGTCTTCACCTCGACCGCCAGCCTGCACGGCGGCCAGGAAACCACCTTGATGTCCATGCTGCTGCCGTTGCTGCACCACGGCATGCTGATCACCGGCCTGCCCTACAGCGAACAGGCCTTGCTCGACACCCAGGGCGGCGGCACGCCCTACGGCGCCAGCCACCATTCCGGCGCTGACGGCAAACGCGCCCTGGACCCCCATGAAATCGCGTTGTGCCGCGCCCTGGGCCTACGCCTGGCGAAAACTGCGGCGAAACTGGAGAGTGGCCGTGGCCAAGAAGCCTAAAGTCCTGCCGGCCCAGGCCTGGCTGGAACCCCGGGTCAAAGTGGCACGGGCCTTGAGCCTGCTGGCGTTCCTGGGCCTGGTGGGGTTGCTCTGCGTGTACTACCTGCTGGTCGCCGACCTGCATGGCGCGCGGCCCTGGGTGATCTTGCTGATCGAACTGGTGCCGTTGCTGATCCTCGCGCCGGGCATGCTCATGGGCAGTGCGCGCGGGCATTCGTGGATGTGCTTTGTGGTGAATCTGTATTTCATCAAGGGCGCCCTGGCGGCCTATGACCCGAACCGCCAGTGGTTTGGCGTGCTGGAGATGCTGGCGAGCCTGGCGGTGTTCTGCACGGCGCTGCTGTATGTGCGCTGGCGGTTCCAGCTGAATCGGCGGTTGGCGGGGGAAGGTCAGCCAGCCTGAGGGGTATGTGGGGCCAGCCAGGCCCCCATCGCAGGCAAGCCAGCTCCCACAGGGGAATGCATTCCAAATGTGGGAGCTACGGTGGTGCGACGATTCGACTTGCCTGCGATGGCAGCACCGCGGTCTCAATGGTTGACGGTAAACGCCAGCATCATCGACAACTGGCACATCGGCCGCCCGCTCTCGGCGTGCCATTGGTTGAACGCCGCCTGCACCGTCGCCAGGTCCCGCAGGCTGGTGGGGGCCTTGTCGACAATCTCCTGCGCATTCAGCGCCGCGACTACGTCGTAGCTCGGCACAAACGTGTCCTTGCCCACCATGCGCAAAAAGCGCGGCGCCGACAGCCCGCCCAACTGGTGGCCGTGCTTGCTCAGGTATTTCCACAAGCCGACGATATCGGTCACCGGCCAGTCGGCGATCAACGCCGCGAAGCTGCCCTTCTCCTGCTCGACATCGAGGATCATCTGCGCATTGCGCGGCACGCTCTTGAGCTTGCCCAGGTGGCGGATGATCCGCGTGTCCTGCATCAGCCGCTCAAGGTGCTCGGCGCCCATCAACACGACTTTCTCGGGATCGAAGCCGAAGAACACTTGCTCGAACGCCGGCCACTTGGCGTCCACTACACTGTGCTTGAGCCCGGCGCGAAACACCCGCAGCGACAGGGTCGACAGGTAGCGGTCATCGCTGATCTGGCGCAATTGCGCCGGCGTCTTGGGCACAGGCAGGTGGGCTTCGAGCTCGGCCGCCGAACCAAAGCGGTTCAGACAGTATTCGTGCAGCCATTTGTAATCGCGCATGCCCTCTCCTACGGGTTGAAATGAAAACGGCGCCTATGAGCGCCGTCTGTCAGAGCCTGGAAAAGACTCAGAGGTTCACAATGTTGACGAAGCGCGAAGCGGCGGTCTCGTCGATGCGCAGGCTGGTGAAGTCGAACAGGTTGCGGTCGGCCAGTTGCGACGGGATCACGTTCTGCAAGCTGCGGAAGATGCTTTCGGTGCGCCCCGGCGTCTTGCGCTCCCACTCCTGGAGCATGTCCTTGACCACCTGGCGCTGCAGGTTCTCCTGGGAGCCACAGAGGTTGCAGGGGATGATCGGGAATTGCTTGAAGTCGGAGTAGGCCTGGATGTCCTTCTCGTTGCAATACGCCAGCGGGCGGATCACCACGTTGCGGCCGTCGTCGGCGCGCAGCTTGGGCGGCATGGCCTTGAGGGAGCCGTTGAAGAACATGTTGAGAAAGAACGTCTCGACGATGTCGTCGCGGTGATGACCCAGGGCCATCTTGGTTGCGCCAATTTCATCGGCAAAGGTGTACAGGGTGCCACGGCGCAGGCGCGAGCACAGCGAGCAGGTGGTCTTGCCTTCCGGGATCAGTTCCTTGACCACCGAATAGGTGTCTTTCTCGACGATGTGGTACTCGATGCCCAGGGTCTTGAGGTAGGCCGGCAGCACGTCCTCGGGGAACCCGGGCTGCTTCTGGTCCATGTTGACGGCAACGATGTCGAACTTGATCGGCGCGACCTTCTGCAGGTGCATCAGCACGTCCAGCATGGTGTAGCTGTCCTTGCCGCCGGACAGGCAGACCATGACCTTGTCGCCCTCCTCGATCATGTTGAAGTCAGCGACAGCCTCACCGGCCAGGCGCCGCAGGCGTTTTTGCAGTTTGTTCTGATTGACGGTAAGGGTGCCCATGGCGCTTGGATCCGCGAAAAAGGTGTGTGACGAAAAGCCGGGCATTTTAGCGGTATGGAGCACCGAGTTCCAATGTGGGACGGGCTTGCTCCCGATAGCGGCAGTCCAGCCACTGTTTCTGGTAACTGACCCACCGCCATCGCAGGCAAGCCAGCTCCTACACTTGATCTGTGGTGGGGCCAAAATTCTCTGCCTCAGTGAGATCCCCTGTGGGAGCGGGCTTGCCCGCGATAGCGGCAGTCTAGCCACTGTTTCTGGCAACTGGCCCACCGCCATCGCAGGCAAGCCAGCTCCTACACTTGATCTGTGGTGGGGCCAAAATTCTCTGCCCCAGTGAGATCCCCTGTGGGAGCGGGCTTGCCTGCGATAGCGGCAGTCTAGCCACTGTTTCTGGTAACTGACCCGCCGCCATCGCAGGCAAGCCAGCTCCTACACTTGATCTGTGGTGGGGCCAAAATTCTCTGCCCCAGTGAGATCCCCTGTGGGAGCGGGCTTGCCCGCGATAGCGGCAGTCCAGCCACTGTTTCTGGTAACTGACCCACCGCCATCGCAGGCAAGCCAGCTCCTACACTTGATCTGTGGTGGGGCCAAAATTCTCTGCCCCAGTGAGATCCCCTGTGGGAGCGGGCTTGCCCGCGATAGCGGCAGTCCAGCCACTGTTTCTGGCAACTGACCCACCGCCATCGCAGGCAAGCCAGCTCCCACAGGGGACTGCATTCCACGTCACAGACCCAGGCGCGATTAAGCCCAGTGTTTACAGCGCAATTTGCTCTAAAGCCCCACACTTTTTCCGGTCATGACTTCCTATACTGCGACATAAGGTCGCACATGTATCCAGACCTTTCAGGCCACTTGGCCGGCGGGCGCTCCGCTTGGGGGGCGATGGTAATAACGACAGGAGTGACTGGCATGATCCATCACGTCGTGGGGCTTTTCACCCATCCCGACCAGGAATGGCGGGAAATTCGTGGCGATAAAGAAGAAAGCATCGGCCACATGTACCTCACTCACACGCTGATTCTTGCGGCGATCCCCGCCGTATCAGCCTTTATCGGCACCACCCAGGTCGGCTGGGTCATCGGCAATCGCTCCCCGGTCATGCTGACCCAGGAAAGTGCATTGTGGATGACTATCATGTCGTACCTGGCGATGCTCGGCGGCGTTGCGGTGATGGGCGCCTTCATTCACTGGATGGCGCGCACCTACGACGCCAATCCGAGCATGGCGCGCTGCGTCGCGTTCGCCACCTATACCGCGACGCCACTGTTTATCGGCGGGCTGGCGGCGCTGTATCCGCATATGTGGCTGGGCATGGTCGTGGGCACGGCCGCCATCTGCTACACGGTGTACCTGCTGTATGTGGGATTGCCGACCTTCATGAGCATCGACCCGGACGAAGGCTTCCTGTTTTCCAGCTCGGTACTGGCCGTAGGCCTGGTGGTACTGGTGGCGATCATGGCGTTTACCGTGATTGTCTGGGGCCTGGGCGTGGGGCCGATCTACACCAACTAGCCGTCTTACCAGCGCAGGAACAGCCACCGCAAGGTGGCTTTGTGCGTTATGCATGACCATTCGGCGCCTGACAGATTCGGAAACACCCGTGGATGCGGCATACTGGGCGTCTCTGGAGATATGTACAGCATGCCCGAGCAACTCAATACCCGCGTCGAAGATTGTTTCCTACAAGCCGAATCCTTTTTCAAACGAAGTTTCAAACGCCCCCAGGTCAGCCTCAAGCTGCGTGGGCAGAAAGCCGGTGTCGCGCATTTGCACGAGAACCTGCTGCGCTTCAACCCCCAGTTGTACCGAGAAAACAGCCAACACTTCCTCAAACAGACGGTGGCCCACGAAGTGGCGCATTTGATCGCCCACCAGTTGTTTGGCGAGCGCATCCAGCCCCATGGCGAGGAATGGCAACTGATCATGCGCGGGGTCTACGAATTGCCGCCTGATCGCTGCCATACCTATGAGATTCAGCGCCGGCGGGTGACTCGTTATATCTACCGGTGCCCGTGTGCCGACAGTGACTTCCCGTTCTCGGCCCAGCGCCATGGGCTGGTGAACCAGGGCCGGCGGTATTTGTGCCGGCGCTGTCGGGAGACGTTGGTGTTTACTGGGGAGACGCGGGTGGAGTGAGGTTTTTGGGGGCCTGTTCGGGCCCCTTCGCGGGCAAGCCCGCTCCCACATTTTGATTTGTGAATACATTCAGAATGTGGGAGCGGGCTTGCCCGCGAAGGGGCCCGAACAGCCACTACCCCACCACCCTGGCACCCCGCAGCTCGGCGATCCGCTGAGTGCTCAAACCCAATTCCCCCAGCACCTGATCACTGTGCGCCCCCACCGCAGCGCCAATATGCCTCGGCTGCGGCACGCCCTCGGAAAACTTCAGCGGGCACGCCATCTGCGCCTGGAACGAGCCATCCCCGCGGGGCACTTGGCTCACCAGTGCCCGAGCCTGCAACTGCGGATGCTCCAGGGCTTCGCCAAGGCTGAGCACCGGCTCCACGCAAGCATCGACCCCGGCAAACAATGCACACAGTTCCTCAAAACTGTGTCGCTCAAACTCAATCTGCAATGCCTGCTTGAGCGCCTTCTGCTGCTCGGGCTTGGGTGACAGGCCCTGGGCCGCCAATTCCGGGCGCCCCAGCGCGCCACACAGTTGCTGCATAAACCCCGGCTCCAGGCTACCCACCGACAGCCAGCGCCCGTCCCGCGAGCGGTAGTAATCGTAGAAGCTGCCGCCATTGAGTATCTGGTCTTCGCGCCCAGGCTCCACGCCACAGGCCAGGTAGGCCGCGCCGGCCATGCCGTTGAGGCTGAAGGCGCAGTCGGTCATGCTCACGTCCAGGTACTGGCCCAGCCCGCTGTGCTGGCGCGCAATCACCGCCGCCAGCAGGCCGACCACGGCATGCAACGAGCCGCCGCCCACATCCGCCAATTGCACGCCCAGGGGCACTGGGCCGCTGTCCTGGCGCCCGGTGTAGCTGGCGACGCCAGACAGGGCCAGGTAGTTGATGTCATGGCCGGCGCGGCCCTTGTAGGGGCCGGTCTGACCATAGCCGGTGATGGACACATAGATCAGCTTCGGGTTGAGCGCCTTCAACGCCTCATACCCCAAGCCCAGGCGTTCCATGACTCCGGGGCGGAACTGCTCCAGCACAATGTCGTACTCCGCCACCAATTGCCGCACGATCTCCAGCGCCTCGGGCTGCTTGAGGTCCAGGGCCAGGCTGCGCTTGTTGCGGTTGAGGTAGGCATGACTGGCCGACACGCCACGGTCGTGGGGCGGCAACACCCGCAGCAGGTCCATGCGCGTGGGGGATTCGATGCGCAGCACCTCGGCGCCCATGTCCGCCAACAGCAGCGAGGCAAAAGGCCCCGGCAGCAAGGTCGAGAAATCCAGCACTTTAAGGGACGCCAAGGGGCCTGACATGGGAGCTCCGATTCCAGTTCGATGGGGCACAGAGTAGTCAGCCTTGGGCAACAGCGGCAATTACCGTAAGCATCATCGACAGTGACCGTTGTGCTCGTGCGCCCATAAAAAAACCCATCCGAAGATGGGTTTTTCAGGACTGCGCCAGCGTTTACTTGATCGCTGGTGCCGGGCCTTCGGCCACGCCCAGGTCATCCAGTTCGCGGGTTTCGGAGATACCGGTACCGCCGGAATCCAGCTCGCTTTGCAGCTTGTCGGTGTCCAGTTCCTTGACCCACTTGGCGACGACGATGGTCGCCACGGCGTTACCGACCAGGTTGGTCAGGGCACGGGCCTCGGACATGAAGCGGTCGATACCGAGGATCAGCGCCAGGCCGGCAACCGGCAGGTGGCCAACCGCCGACAGGGTTGCGGCCAGGACGATAAAGCCACTACCGGTCACGCCCGCAGCGCCTTTGGAGGACAGCAACAGCACCAGCAGCAGGGTGATCTGGTGGGTGATGTCCATGTGGGTGTCAGTCGCCTGGGCGATGAACACGGCAGCCATGGTCAGGTAGATCGAAGTACCGTCGAGGTTGAAGGAGTAGCCCGTCGGGATCACCAGGCCTACAACCGACTTCTTGGCACCCAGGCGTTCCATCTTGATCAGCATGCGCGGCAGTGCGGATTCGGAGGAGGAAGTACCGAGGACGATCAGCAGCTCTTCACGGATGTAGCGCACCAGCTTCAGGACGCTGAAGCCGTGGGCGCGGCAGATGCCACCCAGGACCACCAGCACGAACAGCACGCAGGTGATGTAGAAGCAGATCATCAACTGGCCCAGTTGCACCAGCGAGCCGACACCGTAGGCACCGATGGTGAACGCCATGGCGCCCAGGGCACCGATTGGCGCAAGCTTCATGATCATGTTGATGATGTTGAACATCACGTGGGCGAAGCGATCGATGAAGTCCAGCACCGGCTTGCCGTAGGCACCCAGGCGGTGCAGGGCGAAACCGAAGATCACCGAGAACATCAGCACTTGCAGGATATCGCCGTTGGCGAAGGCGCCGACGATGGTGTTGGGGATCACGTTGAGGATAAAGCCGACGATGCTCTGGTCTTTACCGGCAGTGACATAGGCCGCGACTTTCGAAGCGTCCAGGGTCGCAACGTCGATGTGCATGCCAGCGCCTGGCTGCACCACGTTGACCACGACCAGGCCGATCAGCAGGGCGATGGTGGAGACGATTTCGAAGTACAGCAGCGCGTAGCCGCCGGTCTTGCCCACCGACTTCATGTTCTGCATGCCGGCGATGCCGCTAACCACGGTACAGAAGATGATCGGGGCGATGACCATTTTGATCAGCTTGATAAAGCCGTCACCCAATGGCTTGAGGGCCACACCGGTCTGCGGGTAGAAGTGACCGAGCAGGATACCGATAACGATGGCAACGATTACCTGGAAATACAGGGTTTTGTAGAACGGCTGACGAGTCGTCATTGCAAAGTTTCCTCAAGAGTCCCGTGGGGCAAATATCCGCCATTGCCCACGACACTTGAATTGCGAACCCTCCTGCACTGGAGGGATTTGTTTTGGCGAGCTGCTGGCTGGCAGATCTGTAATCCCTATCGCAAACGGCGTGCCACTTTCCTCAAAAGCCCTGGAGCCCGCAAAACATGGGGGTTGATGGCTATCAGCGGTGGTTTTGCAGATGACGACAGGTGGCGGATATCCGCCCAGCGATCCGATCTCGTCCTACAATTTGGCGGATATCCGCCTTGTCCACCCACAGCACGATGGCTACCATCGGCCACTCAATGGACGAGGCCCCTGCATGCGCGAACGCACCATCGCCAGTCATTACGCCCGCGCCGCCCTGGGCGGCGCGCGCCGGGCCGGCTACGACTGCTCGACGCTGTTGCAGCAACTGGGGATTACCCCGGAACTGCTGGCAGAACCCCGCGCGCGCATCGCGCCGGAGCAGTTCACGCAACTGTTGCAGCGGTTGTGGCTGGCCCTGGATGACGAATACCTGGGCTTCGCCGATGGGCCGAGCAAGCGCGGCACCTTTGCCATGATGTGCCACGCACTGATTCACTGCCGCACCCTGGAGAAGGCCCTGGAGCGCGGGCTGCTGTTCTACAGCCTGTTCCCCCAGGGGCCACGCTGGCGCCTGAGCCGTGAAGGCGACATGGCGCGCCTGAGCCTGGATGACTCGCAACTGTGGGACCCGGATCATTTCTTGAGCGAAAGCCTGCTGGTGATCTGGCATCGCCTCGGCAGTTGGCTGATTGGCCAGCGTATCCGCCTGGAGCAGGCAACCTTCAGCTACCCGATGCCGGCCCATGCCAGCGAATACGACCTGCTGTTCCCCTGCCCTCTGGTGTTCAGCGCGTCCAGCAGCAGCCTGCTGTTCCACTGCCGCTACCTGAACCTGCCTCTGCTACAGGATGAGCGCACCCTCAAGCTCTTCCTCGAACGCTCACCCGCCGACCTGCTGTCCCGGCCAGACGAAGGCGACAGCCTGCGCAGCCAGTTACGCCGCCTGCTGAGCCGCGACCGCACGCCCTGGCCAGACCTGGAGGCCGTGGCGCAGCACCTGCACATCAGCCCCCAGACCCTGCGCCGGCATTTGCGTGACGAAGGCACCAGCTTCCAGGCACTCAAGGACGAATTGCGCCGCGATATTGCGATTTTTCATCTGGGGCGGGCGGATCTGTCGTTGCAGGAGATTGCCGAGCAGTTGGGGTTTTCCGAGCCGTCGGCGTTTCATCGGGCGTTCAAGAAGTGGACGGGGGTGACGCCGGGGGCTTATCGGGCGCAGGAGAGTTGAGGTCGGGCCCTATCGCAGGCAAGCCAGCTCCCACATTTAATTGTGTTCACACATCAAAATGTGGGAGCTGGCTTGCCTGCGATAGGGCCGGCGAATCAACAAAGATCACAGCGCCGGAAAATGAATCCTGAACGCCGCGCCTCCTAAAGGCGAATCCCCCAGGGTCAACCGCGCGCCGTAGCTCTCAATAATATCCTTGACCACCGCCAACCCGATCCCCTGCCCCGGATGCTGGCGATCCAGGCGCTCGCCGCGCTGCAGGATCCGCGCACGCTGGTCGGGGGGCACGCCGGGGCCGTCGTCTTCGATGCACAAGCGCACGCCATCGGCACCTTCATCCAGGGTCACGCGCACTTCGCTCAGGCACAGGCGGTAGGCGTTTTCCAGCAGGTTGCCGAGCAATTCCAGCAAGGCGCCCTGCTCGATGGGCACGTCGCATTGCTCCGGCAACGCGAAAGACACCCGCACGCGTTTGTCGCGGTAGACCTTGTCCAGGGTGTCACACAGGCTTTGCAGCACCGGCCGCAAGCGCACCTGGTGGCGCACCAGGCCGCTTTTGCGCAGGCTGGCGCGCTGCAACTGGTAGCTGATCTGCTGGCTCATGCGCTCGATCTGCGACTGCAGGACCCTCGCCTGCTCAAGGTCCTGGGGGCGCTGGGCCATGTCTTCACTCACGCCCTGCAACACCGCCAGCGGGGTTTTCAGGCTGTGGGCCAGGTCGTCCAAGGAGTCACGGTAACGGGTGCGCTGCTCGCGCTCGCTGTGCAGCAAGCGGTTGAGGGAGCCGGTCAGGCGCAGCAGCTCCCGTGGGTGTTGCTCACTGAGGCTTTCGCGGGTGCCGCCTTCGATTTCATCCAACTCCTGACTCAGCCGGCGCAAGGCCTGCAAGCCCCAGGTCAGGCCGATCCACAGCAGGCTCAACAGCACCAGCAAGGCGGCGCCGAAGCCCAGGTAGAGGTTTTCCCGCAGGCCTTCCAGGGTCACCTGGTATTCGCGCACCGGTTGCAGGGCGACGATACTGAACGCCGCGCTCTTGCCCCCCAGTAGCTTGACCTCGACGTCATACACGAAGAATTCCTGGCCGTTGGCCTCGCGAATCTTCGCAAACTCATTGCCGCGCCCGTCGTAGCGCGGGCGGTAGTTGATGTTTTCTTCGCGGGTCGCCCGCGAACGCCAGACCAGGTGGCCTTCGCGGTCATAGATGTAGCCCAGCAGGCGGCTGTCGGTCAGGTTGAAGCGCTCGTCCGGCAACTGCGCCGGCATCAGCAAGCGGTTGTTATCAACCCGCGCGGCAGAGATCAGTGTGGTCACATCCGACGCCAGGCGTTGCTCGATGGAATCCTGCAACGCCAGGCTGAACGCGCCCTGCATCGCCGGCAACAGCGCCAGCATGAACAACACGGCCAGGGTGGTGGCCGCCAGCATCAGGCGCACACGGAGCGAACGGATCAACGGCAGCGCTCGTTAAACAGGTAGCCCAGGCCGCGCACGGTATCGATGGGCTTGAACCCGGCCGGGCCTTCGAGCTTGCGACGCAGGCGGCCGACCAGCACCTCGATCACGTTCGGGTCGCGCTCGTCGTCATCGGGATAGAGTTGTTCCATCAACCGGTCCTTGGCCACCACTTGCTGGTGATGACGCATCAGGTATTCGAGGATCCGGTACTCATAGGCCGTCAGCGCCAGGGGCTGTTCGTCGAGGGACGCCTGCTTGCGGTTGAGGTCCAGCAGCAGCGGGCCGGCGACGATGGTCGATTGGGTAAAACCACTGGAGCGGCGCAGCAGTGCGTTCATCCGTGCCTCCAGTTCCTCGAACTGGAAGGGCTTGACCACATAGTCGTCGGCCCCGGCGGCCAAGCCTTCGACCTTGTCCTGCCAGTTGCCACGCGCGGTCAGGATCAGGATCGGGAAGGTCTTGGCCTGGGCCCGCAGTTGGCGGATCAGGTCCAGGCCGCCCATGCCGGGCAGGCCCAGGTCGATGATCGCCAGGTCGTGATTGAATTGCCCGGTCTGGTACAGCGCCTCTTCGGCGTTGGCCACGGCTTCGACCACGTGGCCGCTGTCGCCAAGACGGGTCAACAGGTGATGGCGCAACAACGCCTCATCTTCGACAACCAGCAATTTCATAACGCTCTCCAAGGCCAATCCACTGTCCCGCAGGGAAACATCATAGCGGCCCTGAAGGTATGCTTGTGCAGTTTACGGCCGTTGAACTGAACACAGTCTGAACCGGCGGGCTACCCAGGTGTGTGCCGCCCCGTGCAGAATAGCCGCCATGAACCTGATACCCGCCTGCTGCACCCCACTTGATGATCATTGGCCGCTGCCCGTCGCCTTGCCCGGCACGGTGTTCCTGAGCACCCGTTTCGAACCCAAACTGCTCGAGGCCGGTGACTTCCAGCGCTGCGCCGTGCCGCCACCGGCCAGTATCCAGCGTTCGGTGGCCAAGCGGCAGGCGGAGTTTCTGGCCGGACGGCTGTGCGCCCGCAGTGCCTTGCAACGGCTCGATGGCTTGGACTGCATCCCCGCCATCGGTGAGGACCGCGCGCCGGTCTGGCCCGCTCATATCAGCGGCTCGATCACCCACAGCGCGGGGCATGCAGCGGCTATCGTCGGGCACAAGGCGCAATGGCGCGGGCTGGGCATGGACCTGGAAAACCTGCTGCCCCTGGAACGGGCCGAGCGCCTGGCCGGGGAAATCCTGACCGCCGATGAGATGCAACGCATGGCCGCCGGGCCACGGGAACAGATTGCGCAGTGCGTGACCCTGACGTTTTCGGCCAAGGAGAGCCTGTTCAAGGCGCTCTACCCGATTGTGCACAAGCGCTTCTATTTTGAGCATGCCGAGGTGCTGGAGTGGTCTGATACAGGCTCGCTGCGCCTGCGGTTGCTGACGGAGTTGTCCAGTGAGTGGTGTTATGGCAAGGAGTTGGAGGCGCAGTTTGTGGTGCATGAGGGGCAGTTGTTGAGTGTGGTGGCTATCGGCGCCTGATAGATAGCTATCGCGGGCAAGCCCGCTCCCACATTTGACGGTGTTCACCCATCAAAATGTGGGGCTTGCCTGGGATGTCGGTCTCAAGGTTTGTCCTGATCCCGAGGCCAACTCAGGCTGAAACACGCGCCCCCCAGATTGTTGCTCTTGCTGATCAACGCCCGCCCGCCGTGCCAGTAGATAATCCGCCGCACAATCGACAAGCCCAGGCCATGCCCGCCCGAGGCCCGGGTGCGGCTGTCATCCAGGCGCAGGAAGGGGGTAAAGATCCGCTCCCAGGCACTTTCCGGAACCCCTGGGCCATCGTCTTCGACATCGATACGGCAACGCACCTGGCCCACCTGGTAGCTGATCAGCACCCGCGACTGGGCATGGCGCATGGCATTGCTCACCAGGTTTTGCAGGGCGCGGTGCAGATAGCGCGGCTCGGCATCGACCCAGGCCCCGTCCAGGTGCGCCGATGACAGGCACACCCCCCGCGCCACGTCGATCCCCGGCCGCAGGGGCGCCAACTCGCCGATCACCTGGTCGAGCAAGGCACTCAGGTCGACCCGCTGGAAACTCAAGGCCGGCGACCCCTGCTCCAGGCGGGCATAGGTCAGCATCTCGTCCACCAGGCCGTCGAGGTCCTGGATATCGCTGTCCATGCCTTCCATATATTTACGCCGGGCTTCGGGGGTGGCGGCTTCGCCGATCATCTCCAGGCCAAAACGCAGGCGCGCCACCGGCGTGCGCAGTTCGTGGGACACCGCGCGCACCAGTTCGCGCTGGATCGCCAGCAGGCGCTGCAAGTGCTCGGCCATGCCGTTGAAGGCCGATGCCAGGCGCCCTACCGAGTCGGCACCGCGCGCCGGCACCCGGGCTTCCAGGTTGCCTTTGGCGATGCGCGTGGCGGCCGCTTCCAGCCCGCGCAGGCGGCGTTCCAGCTGGCGCACCAGCAAATACACGATCAGGCCGATCAGGGTCAGGCCGATCAAAGCGATCAGCACCAGCCATTGCGCCGGGTAAGGGTTCATCTGGTACAGCGGACCGATTTCCAGGACCCACGGCGTGCCGACCATGCCGGCAAATACGCGGATCGAGTCGCCGCCCTTGCCCAGGGCCATCACCGTGTCGCCTTCAGCCACGCGCCGCCGCTGGTCCTCGTCCATGTCGGCTTCGTTCAGTTTCAGCAGGTGCATTTCAAAGCCGAAACCCTTGGCCTCCTTCAGGTCTGCCAACCGTTGCGGCTGCTCGGCCACCGGAAACCGCACGAGTTCGTCGGCCAGCAAATAAATGGTGGCCCGGGCCAGTTGCTCGCTGATCTGCTGCACTTCGCCGGTGAGCAGCAGTTGCTCTTTTTCACTGACCAGGCGCAACACCCGGGCCGCATGGGGCCCGGTCTGCTCCACCAGGACCTGGCCACGCTGCAGGCGATTGCGCTGGCTCAGGTCCAGGCGGGCATCCGCCACCGCCTGCAATTGCAAGGGAATCCCCAACAAACGCTCCCACACCGCCAGGGCGCGCTGGCGCTCGATGCTGCTCATGGGTTGCAGGTTGTCGCCCATCAGGGCAAACGTGCCGTGGGCCAGGCGCTCGCGGTACTGGCCGCTGCGCACCTCATTGAGCAGATGCAGGGCCAGGACGCCGAGCAGGGCCACCAGGATCAGCGCCGCACACATGCCGCCATAGATGCGCAGGAAGATCGAGTTCACGACAGCATATCGGCGCAAGCTTCGGGGACGAACAGGTAGCCTTTGCTGCGAATGGTCTTGATCAGGCGCGGGTGGATCGGGTCGTCGCCGATTTTCGGACGGATCCGCGAGATGCGTACGTCAATGGAGCGGTCCTGGCCGTCGTAGCCGATCCCGCGCAGGGCGGTGAAGATCTCTTCCCGGGACAGGATGCGCCCGGCATTGGCCACCAATAGCCACAACAGGTCGAATTCGGCGCTGGTCAGCTCGATACCGCCGTCGTGCAGCCAGGCTTCGCGCAAGGCGTTGTCCACCACCAACGGGCCGAATTGCAGGCGCCGCTGTTTCTCCGCGGCGGCGGGCTCGGCGCTTTCGCTGCGCCGCAGCAAGGCCTGGATCCGCGCCAGCAGCAGGCGCGGGCGCACGGGTTTGCATACATAGTCATCGGCGCCCATGTCCAGGCCCAGGACCTGGTCCATGTCGTCGGTACGCGCGGTGAGCATCAGGATCACCCCGTCGTAGCGCTCGCGCACCTTGCGGCAGATGCTCAGGCCGTCTTCGCCGGGCAGCATCAGGTCGAGGATCACCAGGTCCGGCTGCTCGGCAATGATCCGCGCCACCGCCAGGGCGCCGTTGCCCTCTATGGCGACCCGCAGGCCGTTGCTTTCCAGGTAGTCACGGGTCAACTCAGCCAGACGCTGGTCATCCTCGACAATCAGTACCTGCCAGGCTTCTTGCTCCACGGGTGGTCCTCGTTTTTATAAGGGATTTGTCCGGACTGCGCAGGTCCAAATGTGGGAGTGGGCTTGCCCGCGACAACGGTGGATCAGTAGTAGATATGTTGCCTGACACACTGCTATCGCGGGCAAGCCCACTCCCACATTTGGATCTTCGCCAGCCATACCTAATTTGTCATGCACAAAGGGCATAACCGTGTAGGAATAAAAGGCCGATTGTAGCCATGGCCCAACCCTCAAACACAAGCCAGGAAATGCATTCGGTGATCGCGTTTTTTTGTGATAGGGTTCGCGCCCGCAAAAATCCAACCGGGTGTTTTCAGCTTGGAATATTCGGTGACAAACGGTGCGATGCAGCAGTACTGCGGCCTACACGGTGGTTCTACCTTTCATACACATTTTACCCACAGCGTTATCCACAGGTAGTGCGTTGCTAAGCCCCCCAAAACGCATTATCTTGTACCTCGTTGCCAAAAAAACCCTACATGTAGGGTTTCAAGCGAAAAGACCAAACACAAATCAGACAAGAAACTCAAGTGCTTTCTTGCTCCTGTTTGGTGGAACTTAAACCTTTTTCGAAAGCCCAAACCGCGCACGCGGATGGCTGCTGTTTTCAAGCCCGAAGGGGAGAAAGCGGTACGGGTGTTGCAATACAAACCACACCCACTCAGGAATACGGCAAAGAGCCCAAGGCTCGGCGCCGAAGACTTCGGCATGGAAGCGGCGCGAACAGCTCCCTTCCTCCTGTCCCGAGGTTGTTATGCCAGGCCAAGGCCTGTTGTAAGTGCTTCAGGACGGAACGGTGGGCACCGTGATGGTGCCCAAATAAATATAGAATGTGGAGACAACCCCCCATGCAAACCGACACAACTCGCGAGAACCCGCAAGGCTCCGTGCCGCAGGGCGCTGATTCGAATATGGATCTGTCCGCCACCGCGCCCGGCCAATTGCGCGTGATCAAGCGTAACGGCACTGTCGTTCCTTACACCGATGACAAAATCACCGTCGCCATCACCAAAGCGTTTCTTGCAGTTGAAGGCGGCACCGCTGCCGCTTCGTCGCGTATCCACGACACCGTTGCCCGCCTGACCGAACAAGTCACCGCGACCTTCAAGCGTCGCATGCCCTCGGGCGGCACCATTCACATCGAAGAAATCCAGGACCAGGTCGAACTGGCCCTGATGCGTGCCGGCGAGCAGAAAGTGGCCCGCGACTACGTGATCTACCGTGATTCGCGTGCCAAGGAACGTGCCGTACACGCACCGTCCGCCGAAGCCGTGCAAGCTCACCCGTCGATCCGCATCACCCTGGCTGATGGTTCGTTCGCGCCCCTGGACCTGGGCCGCCTGAACACCATCATCACCGAAGCCTGCGAAGGCCTGGAAGAAGTCGACGGCGACCTGATCCAGCGTGAAACCCTGAAGAACCTGTACGATGGCGTGGCCCTGACCGACGTCAACACCGCCCTGGTGATGACCGCCCGTACCCTGGTTGAGCGTGAGCCGAACTACTCGTTCGTCACCGCCCGCCTGTTGATGGACACCCTGCGTGCCGAAGGCCTGGGTTTCCTGAAAGTCGCCGAGAGCGCTACCCACCACGAAATGGCCGACCTGTATGCCAAGGCCCTGCCTGCCTACATCGCCAAGGGTATCGAGTTCGAATTGCTGAACCCGATCCTGGCCACCTTCGACCTGGAAAAACTCGGCAAGGCCATCAACCACGAGCGTGACCAACAGTTCACCTACCTGGGCCTGCAAACCCTGTACGACCGTTACTTCATCCACAAGGACGGGATCCGCTTCGAACTGCCGCAGGTGTTCTTCATGCGCGTGGCCATGGGCCTGGCGATCGAAGAGAAGAACAAAGAAGACCGTGCCATCGAGTTCTACAACCTGTTGTCGTCCTTCGACTACATGTCGTCGACCCCGACCCTGTTCAACGCCGGCACCCTGCGTCCACAGCTGTCGAGCTGCTACCTGACTACCGTGCCGGATGACCTGTCGGGCATCTACCACGCGATCCACGACAACGCCATGCTGTCCAAATTCGCCGGCGGCCTGGGCAATGACTGGACTCCGGTGCGTGCACTGGGTTCGTACATCAAGGGCACCAACGGCAAGTCCCAGGGCGTCGTGCCGTTCCTCAAGGTAGTGAACGACACCGCCGTCGCGGTAAACCAGGGCGGCAAGCGCAAAGGCGCAGTGTGTGCGTACCTGGAAACCTGGCACATGGACATTGAAGAGTTCATCGAGCTGCGCAAGAACACCGGTGATGATCGTCGTCGTACCCACGACATGAACACCGCCAACTGGATCCCTGACCTGTTCATGAAGCGCGTCTTCGATGACGGCCCGTGGACCCTGTTCTCGCCGTCCGAAGTACCAGACCTGCACGACCTGACCGGCAAGGCCTTCGAAGAGCGCTACGAGTACTACGAAGCCCTGTCCCAGTACCCAGGCAAGATCAAGCTGTTCAAGACCATCCAGGCCAAAGACCTGTGGCGCAAGATGCTGTCGATGCTGTTCGAAACCGGCCACCCATGGTTGACCTTCAAAGACCCGTGCAACCTGCGCAGCCCACAGCAGCACGTGGGCGTGGTCCACAGCTCGAACCTGTGCACCGAGATCACCTTGAACACCAACAAGGACGAGATCGCCGTTTGCAACCTGGGCTCGATCAACCTGCCGAACCACATCGTGGGCGGCAAGCTGGACACCGCCAAGCTGGAACGCACCGTCAACACCGCCGTACGCATGCTCGATAACGTTATCGACATCAACTACTACTCGGTGCCACAGGCGCAGAATTCCAACTTCAAGCACCGTCCGGTCGGCCTGGGGATCATGGGCTTCCAGGATGCTTTGTACCTGCAGCACATTCCCTACGGTTCGGACGCTGCGGTCGAATTCGCCGACAAGTCCATGGAAGCGGTCAGCTACTACGCGATCCAGGCTTCCTGCGACCTGGCCGACGAACGCGGCGCCTACGAGACGTTCCAGGGTTCGCTGTGGTCCAAGGGCATCCTGCCGCTGGACTCGCAACAGATCCTGATCGAGCAGCGTGGCCAGAAGTACATCGACGTTGACCTCAACGAATCCCTGGACTGGGCGCCGGTACGTGCCCGTGTGCAGAAAGGTATTCGTAACTCCAACATCATGGCCATCGCACCGACCGCAACCATCGCCAACATCACTGGCGTATCGCAGTCGATCGAACCGACCTACCAGAACCTGTATGTGAAATCGAACCTGTCGGGCGAATTCACCGTGATCAACCCGTACCTGGTCCGCGACCTGAAAGCCCGCGGCCTGTGGGACTCGGTCATGATCAACGACCTGAAGTACTACGACGGTTCGGTGCAGCAGATCGAGCGCATCCCGCAAGAACTCAAGGAGCTCTACGCGACGGCCTTCGAAGTGGACACCAAGTGGATCGTTGACGCCGCCAGCCGTCGTCAGAAGTGGATCGACCAGGCCCAGTCCCTGAACCTGTACATCGCCGGCGCTTCGGGCAAGAAGCTCGACGTGACCTACCGCATGGCTTGGTACCGTGGCCTGAAAACCACCTACTACCTCCGTGCCCTGGCCGCGACCAGCACCGAGAAGTCGACCATCAACACCGGCAAGCTGAACGCTGTATCCAGCGGCAACCACGGTGATGATTCGGTGCTGGCTGCTCCAGCCGGTCCGGCGCCAGTGCCAAAGGCCTGTGCGATTGACGAGCCGGATTGCGAAGCTTGCCAATAAGCTGAGCCCGCCCTGGGGCTAACCCTCCAAGGCTGAAAAGCCCCCGACACACCCAAAGTGTATCGGGGGCTTTCTTTTGCCCGGAAAAATCCTCGTACGAGACTAGATCAACACGGTGGCTATACCCGATGCAGGCACACCGCCTCGCTGCCCCCACAGCTCAATGCGGCCGTTAATCACCGCCATCGAATGGCCGCCGTACTCCACCGTCCCGACCTTGCTGTTCCTCAAGTCGGCATCGGTCGCCTGCCTGTAAAGCCCCTTGAGCCCTATGCGGTCCAACCCCTCTCGCGAATACTCTCCATCGTTAAGGGTCTTGATGGCATCCTTGAAACTGCGCGCAGCCTTACCATCGTTGTTTTCCATCTGGGCCCGCTTGGCGCTCGCGGCAAATATGAAGTTGGCGGACGTTATCATCGAAGGATCATCGCCCTCGAATCGGGCCTCCTTTGCGGCCTCCTTGAATTCTTCCTTGGAAAAATGAACCTTGTATCCATCGCGCATCGTCACGTCATAGCCATCGCCCGCCCCTTTAACCTCCTTGAACACATCCGTAGGCTCCTTGCCATACCGCATCATGGCGGCCTTTATTGCGGAAACCGTCACACAATTGCCGTCAGGCCCTTGCTTGAAACCACTCCAGATATTGCCCGATTCTTTACCGGTTCCCGGCTTTTGCCCGGGGTTGCTGTTATCAGGCTTGTAGTTGAAATAATTCCTCCCGTTGGTATAAGGCTTATCGGACATTTTTTCGGCAGGGCCAAACCCCGCAGGGTTCACTCTACCGCCGCCGCCACCGCCGCCACCGCCACCTCTTGGCGATGGCGGGCTGGGTGGCGCTACGTCATCACTGGGAAACCATTCGTCCAGCATCCGCTTGAGAAACTCGAGAAACTTGCTATCCGCGCTCTCGCCCAGCTTGTTTAGCGCCTCCTTGAATTTTTCGTCACCCATTTTCTGGCGCAGATCATTCAACTTGTCGCGCAGATCCTGCACCGTCTGGGTCTTGCCGGCTTGCTCGGCATCGAACAGTTGGCTGAGCAACGTCTTGACCGTCGACGCTTCGCCAGCAGGCCCAACGGCAGGCAACACCGTCGGTGCCGCAGCCGGTGTGAACATCACGCGCCCCGTACCTGGTGCAGACCACCCTAGACTCTCCATGCTCCGCCCTCCCAAGATTGGTGAGCCAACAGGGCTCTGGCCCCATCAGTGGCGAAGCAGGAGCGGAGTGTTCCTTCCCATGCATTTCAACGCGTTACCTGATGCTCTGCGCTGGGTTTTCCTACGCCCACAAAAAAGCCCCTCCTAGGAGGGGCTTCTTGTGCAGCACTAGCGCATCAGGTCATCTGAATGATGGTCTGCATGATGGTGCTCTGGGTGGAGATAGTCTTGGCGTTCGCCTGGTAGTTGCTCTGGGCCTTGATCAGGTCCACCAACTCATTGGTCAGGTTGACGTTGGAGTTCTCCAGGGAGTTGGCCACGATCGAGCCCAGGGTCCCGGCTTCTGGTGCATCGTAGCCAGGCTGGCCCGAGGCGAAGGTTTCTTTCCAGGTGGTGCCACCTGCAGGCTGTAGGCCTTGCTCATTATTGAAGCTGGCCAGGGAGATCTGGCCGATGGCCTTGCTCTGCTGGTTGCTGAAGGTGGCGAACAGCACACCGCTGCCGTCGATTTTCAGCCCGGTGATTTCGCCGGTGGCATAGCCATCAGTGATCGGCGGGTTGCGGTAGCTGGCCGAGTTGTACTGAGTGATATCAGACATGTTGATCGCAATACCGCCCGGGTTGGCAGCAGCCCCGTTGTCAGGGTTCCACACGCCATTGTCCATGACGCCCGGCTTCCAGTTGCTGATGGTCAGGGTGGTGTTGGATACGGTGCTTGGCGGAGTGACGATCCCCTTGAGCGTGCCTGATGTATCAAATGTCACCGTGGAGGCCACCGGCGCAACCGCACCTGTGCCCTTGACCGGCGTACCGTCAGGATTGCGTCCGTCGATCAGGGTGTAGGACTTCCAGGTATTGGAGCCGGTTTTCACCATGTACTGCACCATCTCATGGGCATTGCCTTGAGTGTCATACAACGTGGTGCCGTACTGCTCGGTAAACGTGCTCGCTTCAGTCGGGTCAAACGGGCTGGTCGTCTGGTCGATCACCGGCTTGGAGGAGTTCAGGTTGCTGCTGGAGTCAACCTTGGTCGACGCTTTGGGCGGCAAGTTGGACAGGTTGATCCGCAGGTCGGTCAGGCCGCTCTTGGAGATTTTGCCATCTTCATCGGCAGCGTAGCCCTGCAGGCGCGAGGTGCCGGTGTTGTTGGTGATGTAGCCGTCCTTGTTCGCCTGGAACGAGCCATTACGGGTGTACTCCAGCGAGCCGTCGCTGCCCTTCTGCACGAAGAAGCCGCCGCCCTGGATACCCATGTCCAACACGCCACCGCTGCCGTTGACTTCACCCTGGGTGAATTGTTGGGAGACCGCCGCCAGGTTAACGCCCGTGCCGATGGTTTTATTGCCAGTGCCCAAGCGGGACGCCGCATAAATGTCGCCGAACTCTGCGCGGGACGACTTGAAGCCAGTGGTCGCGACGTTGGCGATGTTGTTGCCGGTCACGTCCAGTTGTTTGTTGGCCGCATAGAGGCCGCTAAGGCCGATATTAAAAGACATGTTTCTCTCCTCTTGCCGTATCTAGCCGGCTCTATGTACCGATAGTCTGAATTTGCGACAGCTTGATGCTGCCCATGCCGCCAGAAAGATTGAGCAGCATTTCGCCGCCAGTCTGGCTCAAGGTCACGCTGGTGACCGTGGCCGGCAGCGAGGTTTTCAGGGCAACCGAATCACCAGCGTCATTCTTGGTGCTGGCCGCGAAGGTGTAGGTGCCGGAATCCAGCTGCTCGCCCGCCTCGTTCTTGCCGTCCCAGATAAAGTCCGACTTGCCGGCGCTCTGGGCGCCCAGATCGATGGTCTTGACCAGCTTGCCGTCCTTGTCGGTGACCTTGACGGTGACGTTGCCCACCGACGAACCCACGGCGACCGAGCCGGTGAAGCTCTTGCTGGTGTCGACCATGGCCTTGTTGGTTTCGATAATCACCGAACGCCCGACCAGCGACGAGGCTTGCAGCGCCTGCGACGATTTGTAGTTGCCGGTGATGGTGTTCACCGAGTCGTTCAGGGTGTTGATGCCTTCCAGGCTGCTGAACTGCGCCAGTTGCGCGACGAACGCGCCGTTGTCCTGGGGCGACAGCGGGTTCTGGTTCTTGAGCTGGGTAACCAGCAGTTGCAGAAACGCATCCTTGCCCAGGGACTGGTTGCCCGAGGCCGCCTTGGCCGTGTCGGCCAGGTTGCCCTGGGTGGACTTGGCATCCTTGACCTTGGAGTCGAACAGACTCTGGATCGTCGACTGATTCGACACATCGTTAGTGACAGACATGCTTTAGCGCCCCTTATCACTGACCGAGGGTCAGGACCTTCTGCATCATGGCTTTGGCGGTGTTCATCATTTCCGCGTTGGTCTGGAACGAGCGACTGGCGGAAATCATGTCAGCCATTTCCTCGACCACGTTGACGTTGGGGTAGTACACGTAGCCCTTTTCGTTCGCGGCAGGATGATTGGGCTCGTAGCGCGCCTCGAGGTTGCTCTGGTCTTCGACCACACCCAGCACCTGGACGCCCTGGCCGGCAGCATCCTGGCTCTGGAACAACGAATCGCTGCCGCCGTTCTGACCGGCCTGAAACATGGTGGCGAACACCGGGTGCCGGGCGCGGTAGGTCTGGTCGATGCTCGACGACACTGTCTCGGCGTTGGCAATGTTACTGGCGACCGTGTTCAGACGCGTGGTCTGGGCGCTCATGCCACTACCGGCAATATTGAAAACACTGGATAGAGACATGGCTTACTCTCCGCGCAGGGCTGACATCAGCCCTTTGAATTTGCTGTTGAGCAGGGTGAAGCTGGCCTGGAAGTTCACCGAGTTCTCGGCGTAGTTCGATTGCTCCAGCTGCGCATCGACGGTGTTCTGGTCGATCGACGGCTGCATCGGCGTGCGATACATCAGCGACTCATCGCCACTGCTCAGGCCCTGGGCTTCGATATGACGGTTATTGGTCATGTTCAAGGCGAAGGAGCCGTTCTTGGTCTTGTCGCTCTGTGCGGCGAGCACGGCGGCAAAGTCCAGGTCCCGAGCCTTGTAGTTCGGGGTATCGGCGTTGGCGATGTTGTTAGCCAGGACTTCGGCACGCTGGGCGCGGAAGCCCAGGGCTTGTTCGTGGATACCGAGCGCTTTATCGAAGCTGATGCTCATGGCGGAAACCTTTAGGGGCTGACCTGCTTTTCGTAACAGGGTTATAGCAAGCCCCATGCCAGGTTTATCAACCCCAATAAATCAAGGGGTTAGGCAGGCATTGCCGGCGGCAATGGCGCAAAAGCGGCAACGCTTTTCCGCGAAACGTCAGGAAAGCGGCAATGGGCATTGCCGTTTAAAGAAAGCGGCAGGAGCCGGATTGCCGGTTCCTGCGGAGGTGGCCTGGAGGAGTGCCATCAAGTCAGAACCAATACGTTCTCTTTCCATTCGTGCCCCCTGCCATCGGAAATCTTGCCCGCTGTGGCTCGCTGTCCCACTTTGCCCCAGCGCTCCTCCATTCCCCCAATTACCGCCATCGAGTGCGCGGTACCGGCACCGCCCACATCCTTGTCTATCGTACCCACCATGCCACTTTGCAAGTCGCGCAAAGTCCCCTGCCTGACATGATCCTTCAGGCCCAACCGGACAAACACATCCTTGGTGTACTCACCGTTTTTAAGAGAGTCCAAGGCCTTGGCATAGCTGTGCCC
Organism: Pseudomonas sp. WS 5059; assembly: GCF_012985525.1. Classification (NCBI taxonomy): domain Bacteria; kingdom Pseudomonadati; phylum Pseudomonadota; class Gammaproteobacteria; order Pseudomonadales; family Pseudomonadaceae; genus Pseudomonas; species Pseudomonas sp. WS 5059. Next base: position 58,847 of record NZ_JAAQWO010000012.1, read on the forward strand.
TGATCCTTCGTGGTTTTCGTTCTGCGCCCGCTTGGCACTGACGGCGTATATAAAGCTGGCGTCCTTGATCATCGCGGGATCACTTCCTTTGAGCCCGGCGTGCTGGGTGGCCTGTTGCAGTTCCTGCCGGGTCAAATCCACGGTTTTCCCATCCCGCATGGTGACATGGTAGCCAATGGCGGTTTTCTTCACGTCCTTGAAGATATCGGTCGGTTTCTGGCCAAAACGCTGCATTGAGGCCTTGATGGCTGAAATAGTGGCGCAGTTGCCGTTTTCACTCTGGAAAAAACCGCCAAAAATATCCGCGGTTTTTCTCCCCGGCGTCGCGCTATTGGAAGGAAAAAAATTGTTGTGAGCCAGGGCAGAATTACCGCCGGATGGATAAGCGCCATAATTGAAAGGCTGGCTCGAAGCCCTGGGATTACCCGAGACAAAATTCATACCCGGCGGCCTGGGGCCATGGGCGCCAAATACAGGCCTTGAACCTGCCTGCCCTCTTCCCGCCAAGGGATCATCGATACGCCGCTGTTCAACTGAAGAATCGAATGCAAACCGTGCGCCTTGCGGACCGTACCCTGATGAAACGTTTCCCATACACCCTCCTCCTGGTGAGCGCGACGAAGAGTCAATCCCACCGTCGCAAACACGACTTTTCGTATTGGGCGGGCTGAATTTGCCCACCCAATGCTGGGTGGTGAGGAAGGAAACATCAGTTCCAGCAGGGCACGCCCCAGGATCGCCGGACAAAAAAAAGGAGCCCCTGGGGGCTCCCTTTTGCGTCGGCTCGGCTCAAGCCATCACTTGGCCTGGTAGATAATGCCTGGGCTGCACTGCACCATCTGGTAATGATCCGGCAAACCGTTCAGCGCCTCGGACGCGCCGAGGAACAAATAGCCGCCACGCTTGAGCGTACCGTGGATGCGCAGCAGGATGTCCTTCTTCACTTCAGCCGAGAAGTAGATCAAGACGTTGCGGCAAAACACGATGTCGAACTTGCCAAGGCTGGCGTAGCTGTCCAGCAGGTTGAACGAGCGGAACTCCACCCGACTCTTGATCGGCGCCTTGACCGCCCAGCGCCCGGCGCCCTTGGGGTCGAAGTAACGCTGCAGGCGCTCCGGGGACAGGCCGCGGCCCAGGGCCAGGCTGTCGTATTCGCCGGTCTTGCAGTTGGTCAGCATGGTGCCGGACAGGTCAGTGGCAACAATTTGCACCCCGGCCTTCAACTGCCCCATGTTGGTCCGTTCGAACTCATCGATGGACATCGACAGCGAATAGGGTTCCTGCCCAGACGAACACGCCGCCGACCAGATGCGCAAGCGCTGGCCAGGGCTAGCCTTGATGGCCTCGGGCAATACCTTGTTCTTGAGCACCTCGAAGGGGTAGGTGTCACGAAACCACAGGGTTTCGTTGGTAGTCATGGCATCGACCACCATCTCCTTGAGCCCGCTGCGCGGTTGGCCCTGGATGCGCTGTACCAACTCGCCCAGGGACTTGATGCCCTGCTGCTCCATCAATTTGTTGAGACGGCTTGATACCAGGTATTGCTTGTTTTCACCGAGCAATATGCCACAGGCTTTTTCCAGGAAGACCCGGAACTGTTCGAAATCCAAATTACCCGTAGACAATGAAACCGCCTCTTAACTCGTGTGACCGCCAGGGAGAAAGCCCCTAGCCGTGATCTGCAGATTTGATCCGTTCAACGACCCGGGATGCCAGGTCATCAGGACGGAATTTGGCCAGGAAGTCATCGGCACCGACCTTCTTGACCATTGCCTGGTTGAATACACCGGACAATGAAGTATGCAGGATGATATGCAATTTTTGCATGCGTGGGTCGTTGCGTATCTCGGCCGTGAGGGTGTAGCCGTCCATTTCCGGCATCTCGATGTCGGAAATCATCATCAGGAATTCTTCTTCCGGCTTCTTGCCTTCATCCACCAGCTTGCGCAGGTAGTCCAGCGCCTGACGGCCGTCATTGAGCGCCACCACTTCGACACCGACGGTCTGCAGGCAACGGGACACCTGCTTGCGCGCCACCGACGAGTCATCCACCGTCAACACCCGCAGGGACACGGCCTTCTGCTGGGTCTGCTCATCCACCACACCCACCGAAATATGCTCCGACGTCGGCGCCACTTCCGCGAGGATCTTCTCCACGTCGATGATTTCCACCAACTGGTTATCGACCCGCGTCACTGCCGTGAGGTAGTGGTCGCGCCCGGTGCCCTTGGGTGGTGGATGGATCTCTTCCCAGTTCATGTTGACGATACGTTCCACCGAGCGCACCAGGAAACCCTGGGTCTTGGTGTTGTACTCGGTGATGATCACAAACGGGTTCTCGCGATCCTGCAAACCGGCAGAACCGGTGGCCATCGCCAGGTCAAGAATCGGAATAGTCGAGCCACGGATGTTGGCCACGCCACACACCACCGGGTTGGACTTGGGCATTATGGTGAGCTTGGGGCATTGCAGCACCTCCCGCACCTTGAAGACGTTGATGCCATATAGCTGCTTGCCATCGAGTCGAAACAGCAACAACTCCAGGCGATTCTGCCCTACCAGCTGTGTGCGCTGGTTCACTGAATCCATTACACCCGCCATGCCCAGACTCCTACGCTACAAAACTTACGGGTACGACGCGCCCCCAACACGAAACGGCACGCGCTTTGCTTTTTATTGGCCATGGACATCAAAACGACAGTTTCCCGACGCCTTCGCTCGCCACAGTACCGCAGATTACTCTGCGCCTGGATGGCGTTGCTTGCCTTGGGCGCAGGCCACCAGGCCCACGCCGACAACGTCACCTTGCCTGATCTGCTTATCGGCGTCACTCAAGGCTTTCTTGAGTTCACTGTAGAAGATTATCTGGCGAGCACCCAGACACCGGGCCGTTATGAAATCCAGGTCAACCAACTGGACCCGCGTTTGCGCATGCCCATGTGCGACAAGGAATTGACAGGCTCCCTGGAAAGCCCCGCCCAGCCCATTGGTCGCGTGACCGTGCGCGTGCGCTGCGACGGCAGTTCACCCTGGACCGTGTTCGTGCCGGCCCAGGTCCGGTTGTTTCGTGACGTAGTGACCGTTACTCGCCCGCTCAAGCGTACCGGCATCATCGGCTATGAAGACGTGGCCCTGCGCGAGCGGGACATCAGCCAGATCAGCCAGGGCTACCTCACCTCCGTGGACCAGGCGGTCGGGCAGAAACTGACCCGACCAATGGTAACCGACCAGGTCATCACCCTGGTTCACCTGGAACAGGCAGAAGTGGTGCGCAAAGGTGACCAGGTGGTGATATCCGCCAGCAGCGGCGGCCTGAACGTGAAAATGCCGGGGGAAGCCCTGGCCAATGGCGGGATGAGCGAACAGATTCGCGTGAAGAACCTCAACTCCAAGCGCGTGATCAAGGCCCGGGTAACAGCGCCTGGCCAGGTGGAGGTCGCGCTATAGATCACTGGCGTGGGACGCTGGCTTTTCCTACACTGTGCCCGAGATCACGCTGTGCACAGGTTTATTGTCGATCGAGCCTAAAGTTTGTCCGGGTATGGCCGAAAACATGGCAAGCGTCCAAATACCCAGAGGTTTTTTAACATGGTCATTGATTTCAGCCGATTGAACAGCGCCCAGGCAACGCCCGGCGGCACGCGTACCAACGCGGCCAAGGACAGCGTTGAAGCCAAGGCCCCGGCACTGCCCGCCAAGGCAGAACAAACCGCTTCGACCCAAAGTGGCGAATCGGTGCATTTGAGCAACGAGGCTCAACAGTTGCAGAAGATCACGGACTCGCTGCGCGATCAGCCAGTTGTCAATAAAGCCCGCGTGGCCGAGTTGAAACAGGCGATTGCCGATGGCAGCTATCAGATCGACAACGACCGTTTAGCCGGCAAAATTATCAAAGCCGAGCGCTAGGCCAAGGCCTGCGCCAGGCTTTTGGACGCTTAAAACCCAAGGCCAGCCATGCACGACGAAAATCTGCTGCACCTGATCACTGAAGACCTGGCTCCCGCGCAACACCTGCTGGAGCTGCTTCAAGACGAATTCGTAGCCCTGTGCGGCCGCGATATGCGCCTGCTGGAAGATATCCTGGCACGCAAGCAATCGTTGATCATCCTGCTTGAACAACACGGCCAGAAACGCAGCCAGATCCTGCTCAGCCTGGGCCTGCCCGCTGATCACAGCGGCCTGGAGCAACTGGCCAGCCACTCGTCGGTCGGCGACCAGTTGCTGGCCCAGAGCGCAGCGCTCAATGAGTTGTTGATCAACTGCCAGCAAGCCAATGTGCTCAATGGCCAGTCGATCCAACTGCAGCAAGCCACCACCGCCAACCAGCTGCGCATCCTCCATGGCGGCGAACCTCCAGCACTGTATAACGCCCAGGGCTCCACCTCACGGCTGGTCAAGCCCAGCACCCTCAGCCAAGCCTGACGCCGGTTTATTGCGCGCCCTATCAAGGCGTGCCACATGCTGGCAAAATGCCGGTTCTTGCGTGTAGTCGTATTTTGTCTGGAGATGGAAGAACCGTGTTCAACACCCTTAGCGCGGAAGATGCTCCGCAGCCCCCCAAGGTCCTCACCACCCCTCTGGAAATTGCCAGCACCCTGCGGCTGCTGCAAGAGAGCCACGACCCGCTGATCATCACCTTCCACGAACGCAACCAGCGCTTCCAAAGCTACCTGGTGGATGTCGACAAAGACAGCAAGACCCTGAGCCTGGACGAAATGATCCCGCCCGAAGGTGAACGCTATCTGGAGAATGGCGAAGCATTTCGTATCGAAGGCTTTCACGAAGGCGTGCGCGTGGCCTGGGACAGCAATGGCCCGCTGACCATCGGCGCAAAGGACGGCCACCGCATCTATAAAGGCAGCCTGCCAGAAGAAGTGGTCTACCATCAGCGCCGCAATGCCTTTCGCGCGGCATTGAAACTGGCGCAACTGGTGAATATCGAACTGGGTGGTGAGAAACTCAAGGCGCCTATCAGTGGCAAGCTGCTGGATATCTCCGCCACCGGCTGCAAGCTGCGCTTTGAAGGTGATATCTCCGAGCGCCTGCAACTGGGCCAGGTGTACGACCGCTTTATCGCCGCCCTGCCCTTCGGCAGCATGACCACGGCGGTGGAGCTGCGCTACCTGCACTTCGAAGAAAGGATCAACACTACCTTTGCCGGTGTGCGCTTTCACAACATGAGCGGCCTGGTGCAGCGCCAGGTTGAGCGGTTTGTCTACCAACTGCAGCGCGAGGCGCGACGGTTCGATAAAGACGACGACATGTAAGCGCCAAACCACAGGCACAAAAAAACGGGCAGCCCCCTTGGGAACTGCCCGTTTTTTGTTTCAGGGACGGGCCCGGCTCAGGTCATGCGGGTGTTCATCCGGGTCAGGATGCTCCGGCGGCTCGGGCTCGGGCTGCGGCTCCATCTCCGGCTCTGCGTCGGGCGCAGGCTCTGGCGCGGCGGTTTGCATCTGGTCCTGGACCACCTGCTCATCCACCCGCGGGTCGAGGGCTGCCACCAATGGCGAACTGGACATGCTGTCGGGCATGGCCACGTGGTGCAACGGCGCGTCGTCCACCTGATGCAGGTTAGTCACAGCCTTGGGGCGAATACGCCAGACCAGGATCAATGCGCACAGGCTGAAGAAGGCATAGAGCATCTGGTTGCCAAACAGCTTCATCACCACGCCGGCCAGCAACGGCCCGATACTCGCGCCCACCCCGTAGGTCACCAGCAACATCGCGGTGAGCGACACTCGGCGATCACCTTCGACATGGTCATTGGAAAATGCCACGGCCAGCGGATAGAGGCAGAACTGCACCAACGAGCACAGGAACCCGGCAATAAACAGCACTTCCAGCGGCACCTGGGTCATGATCGCCAGCGGCAATGCCGCCACCGCCAGGCACAGGGCGAAACAGCGAATCAACAAGGCGCGGTCATAGCGATCGGACAGCCAGCCCAGCGGCCACTGCACCAACAGGCCGGCAAAAATGCAGCTACCCATGAACAGGCCGACCTGCTCGGTGCTCAAGCCCTGTTGGGCCGCGTACAGCGGCGCCAGGCCGTAGAAGGAGCCGACGATCAGGCCCGCCCCCAGCACCGTACTCAAAGACTGCGGCACGCGCTTGATAAAAAAGCGCGGCTCCATCGGCGCCGGATGCAAGGGCGCGGGGTGAATACGCCGGGTCATGGCGACCGGCACCAGGCACAGGGCAAAACACAGCGCCACCAGCATCAGCAACTCAAGCCCCAATTGGGGGTGCATGACCAGAATCAGCTGGCCCAGCACCAGGCCCAGGTACGACGCGATCATATAGCCGCTGAACACCACGCCACGCTGCTTGGCATCCGCCTGCTCGTTGAGCCAGCTCTCGATCACCATGTACTGGCACATCATGCCGAGGCCGACGATTATCCGTAGCACGATCCAGGCCGGCAGCCAGTCCACCAGGCCATGGCCCAGCACCGCCGCACCGACAATCCCGGCACAGGTGGCATAGGCCCGGATATGACCAACGCGGGCGATCAGGCGATGCCCGATCTTGCCACCCAGCACCAGGCCAAAATAGTTGGCCGCCATCAGCGCACCGACCCATAGGCTGTCGACGTTATCCGCCGCCAGGCGCAAGGCCAGGTAAGTACTGAGCAGGCCGGAGCCGATCAGCATCATCAAGGAGGCGAAATAAAGGGCTCGAAAAGATTTCCAGATCTGGCGCATCGGCGTTCCGAGCGGCTCCTTGCAGTGGGTGTCAGGCAATTCGCACTAGCCTGAGGGCGAAGCGTCGTTAAGCCCAGGCACCCAACTACACAGGCACCCAGGGGCATTTTGATCCAGCAAGCGGCACAACCTCGGGATCACCGAAGCATGCAGCCTTCGATGAACTTGGCACCCAACAGTTCCTTCGCTGTTCAGCTACGTGTCAGACGCATCCAGACCGGGGGCGAGGTACAAGGTTTTAACAATATATCTCGCCAGCCAGCCCAAAGGCACTGGCCAAGCGGCCAAGAAAACAGCCGCCCATAAAAAAACCCCGCCAGCAAAATCTGATCGGGGTTTTTCAGCGTCTCGGCCAGGGTGGAGGCGAGACTGCAAATGGTGTCCCATGGCCGGTTCGAACGGCCAACCTTCCCCTTAGGAGGGTCAATTCAGACCCAACAGGCACAACCATAATCCCAGGATTACTGGGCCTTTTAGTCCCATTGAGTCCGTGAACATCGAGCGGTATAGTGCTTTTTGCTGCCACCCTGCTGTCACGGTCAAACCCTTGAAAACCAAAATCACTCAGAAGCTAATTGGCAGCCTAGCCGCCGAGACGAAAGCATACCGCGTGCATGACACCGTGCAACCCGGTTTCTTTATTCGCGTACTGCCCAGCGGTCACAAGTCCTACATGGTCACTTGGGGTCGAAACAAGAACGCCACCCTCGGGCGTGTCGGCGTGCTTACTCTTGACCAAGCCCGAACCGAGGCCGCCCAGTACTTAGCCGATGCGCACGCCCATGGCGAGCCCCTGGCCATCGCCCAGGGTCGCAAGGGCTCAGCCCTGCCCTCTCTGCGCGACTTCATCGACGACACCTATATGCCCTGGTTCAAAGCTCATCACAAAGGCCATGAGAAGACGCAGCACACCCTCAGCAATAACTTCGACCCAATCATGCCCCAGCGCTTGGACGCGATAACCGGGCGGGACCTGGAGCAGATCCGCACAGGATGGATGCAGGCCGGCAACAAGGCCTCGACGGTGAATCGAAAAATGGGCTCGATCAGTGGTGTTTTCAGTCGTGCCGTTGAGTGGGAGTACATCGATACACACCCGTTGGCCAAGCTGAAACAGCTCAAAGTCGATTCAAAGGGGGTGATTCGCTACCTGGCTGCTGACGAGACAAAGCGTCTACGCGATGCCCTGGACGCTCGACAGGATGAAATGAGGACTGAGCGCGAGAGTGCAAACGCCTGGCGGACGGACCGACACAAAGAGCCAATGCCAAGCCTGCTAGAACTGCCCTTCACCGATCACCTGAAGCCAATGGTGTTGGTATCGTTGAATACCGGCATGAGGCGCGGAGAGCTGTTCGACCTGAAATGGTCAGCGGTGAACTTCGACACGAAGACAATCACAGTCGCCGGGGCCACCACCAAGACAAGCGATACGCGCCACATCCCGATGAACAAGGAGACCATTGGTGTGCTGGAAGCCTGGAAGAAGCAGGTGAGCAAGTCGCCGTATGTGTTCCCAGGTCAGGGCGGCGGTCGCTTTGAGGACGTCAAAAGCGCCTGGCTCAAGTTGCTTGAGCGGGCGCAGATCGACGGATTCCGCTGGCACGATATGCGTCACGACTTCGCTTCACGCCTGGTAATGGCTGGCGTACCGCTCAACACGGTACGGGATCTGCTGGGGCACGCCGATATCAAGATGACTTTGCGCTACGCACACTTGGCGCCAGGCACCAAGGCGGCGGCAGTAGATCTGATTTAGGGCAGTATCAGATCAGCCTCACCCATCGGAACAATTGTAGAGCTCCCTTTGTGACGATCAACGTGCTGCAAAATTGCGTCCCAGTTATCAGTAACTAAAAACACGGTTAACTTGCCGATCTCAGGGTTATAAGTTCCGTCTTTACTTTTGTGCCAGAAATACCCAGTAGCCTTAATAGTCTCCCAAATTCTTAGCTCGTCATAAGTCAATGCCTCTGGCATGTGATAGGCCAGCTTCACAAGCCTTACAGACTCATCTGTGGACCATACCTTGTCTAATACCGATGACAGTGTTTCGCCGCAGGAGTCGACCTGCTGGTTCGTGATCGCTTGTGATATTGCCCACTCAATCACTGCGGTCAAAGAGCGTTTCTGTAGGCGCCCCGTAATGTCGAGCGCAAACTTAATTTTCGGATCAATCCGAATTCCCACAGCAACCGTGGTGCTCGTCTCGCCAGTCCGCTTGCTTGTCTTAGTGGCCATACATTTCCATCTACTCTGATGAGGTCAGCCTAACTGACCTGATTGCCACAGCTTGCGCGACGCGCAAACCCCTGTCAATCCATGCGGGTACGAGTCAATTTAGCTTTTGCTTGCAAATTTAGTTTTACGCGATGTAGGCTAGCGAAACACGACGCCTCTCTGGCTTCGTTTTTTGGGAGACCACCATGGAACAAGCACAGCAACAAATGGCGCCGCTGTCGGTGAGCGTCGAAGAATCTGCCCGCATTTTAGGTATCTCGCGCTCGGCCACCTACGAGCTGATCGCTCAAGGTGAACTCAAAACTTTCAAAATCGGCCGCCGACGCCTGGCACTGGCATCCGAGCTGAAGGCTTTTATCGAGCGCGCAGCAAAGGTCGGCGCACGGTGAAGTGCGAAAAGAATAAGGATTGGGGGTTGCGCAAGGCTGCGCGAGAGGTTGCCAAGGCGGTGCTCGAACACCGCCTTAGCGAAAACACACTGGATAGCACCAACGTGAAGGGCAAACTATGACACGTCATTCTTCAACTGAGCAAGACTGCAAGATGATGGAGGCCCTGCGAAACGGGCCGGTATCGACCATCGAAGCCGCCAAGAACCTGGATATCGTCCAGCCCCCCAACACCATCCGCCGCCTCAGGAAAAAGGGTCATGAGATCCGCACCTATTGGACGCACCAGTCCACCGAGCCAGGCCGGCCACCTCACCGCGTGGCCAAGTACATCCTGATGCGCGAAGCGTCGTAATCCAGAGCTCGTAGAGGTCTCCGCAGTTTTGCGGCGACCTCTTGCGCCCGCCTGTGAGCTGCCGGTGGGCTTCGGCCCGTTGTTTATCCAGCCGAACTACGCTGAGGTCGATTCAGTGGAATGCCTAGCCACAAAACTACTTAGCCGTGGAGACACGGTTAGCATTGAGCTTGGGCAGCTCGCCATTCAACCGGCGAGCGGCAAGCCCGTACCGCCGGAGTGGATCAGTACCAACCGGGCCAGAGTTTGCCGTGAAGTGCTTATGTCGGTGGGCCTGGATGCATTCGAGTACGTAGGCTATTCAACTGGGCACTACGGCAAAACCCGGAGCGCCGGTATCACGCTTCAGTTTGTCTCGATGCTGTCCGGCCAATCTGTCTACGCAGTGTTCAACGCCGATCTGACGCGTCAGCGGAACACCGCTACGGCTAAGGCTGGCGCTCTGCTACCAAAAGGACAATTCCGCATCGGCAAGCGCAGCCACTTCTACAAGTTCTGGATGGGGACCGGCCTGCCTTTTCCTCGGCGGCTGGCGGCTATGCACGATTACATGGGGAAGCTACGTAGCGTCCTGGTGACTGGAACAGTGACTGATGACCGCTTCAAAGTCGGCAGTCTGGTGCCTGTCAGTCTGACCGCAGAGCAATTCAGAGCAGCCATTTTGCCGGACAACATCCGGACAATTTCCGGACAAGCGCCGGACAACTCCCGGACAAAAGTACCGGACAAGGAAATGCCTACAGACCACGAGCCACAAGGGTTACAGCCGTTTCCAACTACGTGTGCTTCAAACTACGGAAACAAGGTAATAAGGGAGGACGGTTACAAGACCTTTCCTTACTCCCCCATACACACACCTAAGCCACCACAGGACCAGAGTGTTGATGAGTGGTTGGAGGCATACAGCTCAACCTGATCTACTTTGCTGAGAAGGCACCGACCGCCAACAAATGAAAAAGAGCACCACCCTATTTCGGGGTAGTGCCCTCGATGCCGCGAAGGTTTCGTTGCTTATCAGCCCTACTCCAACACCACCGCGCGGTATTGCTGATCACCGCCCAGGTCATCCGAGCCGAAAAGAGCCTGGTTGACGGCCTTCCTACTCTCAAGCAGAAGGTCATGCTCATCATGAGTGCCAATGTCCGCCGCAACCCACTCAGGGAGCTCCTTACGCCGCCGTAACTCGCTCAAGTGTGTCCACCACCGGGTAGCGTAGCGACGCTCTGCGAGGATTAGCTCAACCACCAAGGTTCGTTGCTTCTCGGTGAAGAGGGGCAGATGTAAGGCACTAGAGTCTCCCGCCTCAGTGCATACCGAGCCCTCCCCTTCAAATTCGGACTTGTCTTGGCCTTCCGTTGCGTTACTGATATTTTGGTAAAGTTGCATGACGTCTACCTTCAAGTTTCGTCGTGTGATCGCCAGGCCGCTGTTAGCGCAGCGGCTTGGCACCTCTTTTGATCGACTGAATATTCAGCCGATTACTGCTTGCCCTTCTCGTTCAACCATCCGATTGCCCAGCTCACAGGGTCTTTGCTCCCTTGGGGGTTCAGTGGCTTGCCGTCTAGCGCCGCCTGGCGCCCTTCTTGCTCCGTTTCTTGATGAATCCACAATGCGGTAAGCCGAAAACCTGCTTCGCGCTGACGATCCTTGTAGAGCCTCTGGCGCTCTGCCGCTGAACGTGGCGTCTTGCTCTCATCACCCATAACCTTCTCCGTGACTAGTTACGATAAATTAATGATGAATCAGCGTGACTAGTTACGCAAGAAGAAAATTACGAAATTTGCAGGGTTGGATGTCTGAACTGAGAATTTAAGCCTTGCCGTGCTGGCGAGCTGAAGCGAAGATCCGACATCTCTAATGCAAGGAACGCCAAATGACAGCACTCTTCAAAAAGCGCTTTCACGAGCTGGAGCAACAGCTAACGGAAGTCGAAAAATCCACCATCACGGTAAGAAGTCCGCTTACTGGCGATAGTGAGACCACCATTCCGTCCGAGCTGATTCTTAACTGGCGCGTGAAAGCACGGTCGTTGATAGAGCGGGCCTGCGGGGAACAATCCAGTCATCTAAAGATGTACTTGGAAGTGGAAAAGCTGGTCTCTTACGATTCGTATATGAATCAGCTCAAACGAATGAAGGCGGTGTTCTTAGGTGCGAAAGAGGATTTCGAGGGAGGGTATCTCAACTCTCTCCGAAACCTGGTGCAAGCCGAGGTTTTCAACAACGAGCTCGAACAGGCTGAAGAGCTTTTCGACAGAGGGTATGCAACGGCCGCTGCAGTTATTGCTGGCGTGGTGCTTGAGACAGCCCTGCGCGATCTGTGCTCCATCAATGGAATAGAGCACGGCAGCATCAATAAGATGAATGATGACCTTGCAAAGGCCGGCGCATACAACGCCAACCAGAAAAAGCAGATCACGTCTCTGTCGGCAATTCGCAACAGCGCAGCTCATGGCAAGCCAGAAGAATTCACCAATGACCAGGTGAGGGGCATGATTGATGACGTGAACCGATTCCTTGCTACGCAGCTATAGCACCCACACCGCTTCCAAAACCGGGAGGGTCAGCGGGGCGACTCACTCGGTAGCTTTAGCGACTACCACAGTAGCTATCGCACCAGCTGCTGCCATGAGCCCCCACTTAAGAACCTCGCCAGCTCCGCTCGTTAAGCTTTCTGTACAAGCAGGGCATAGCTCATCGTCATAAACAGGCCCAGCCTTTGCATAGCAGGTGCAGCCTGGAGTTCTACAAATAAGGATTTTTTCGTGACATTCTGGGCACTTGCAGAGATCACGACGAACAGAGTTTTCCTCTAAGACTAAGGGCTTTACTGTGCCTGTACAAAAAGGGCATATGCCACTGTGCTTAGTTCCCATTGTTAGGTCCCAATATAATTGAGGTTAAGACTGACGTTTCTTTTGTAACTCTTTTCGTTTGCGCTCAAGCTCAAGCATTTCGGCTTTTCGTTTAAGTATTTCAGCCTCAACCTTGAGTTCCTGAGGAGTCTTATTTTTACTACCCAACGGACGACCCATGCGTTTTACCTCGATACCGAGCTTAGAAAAAGGTATATATATCATAAAAAAATAGTATTTATTCCGTATTTTTACGCTATTTCCCAGTAGCTTTATCGGAAACTTGGTTCTCCCTGCCCAAACCGTTACTGGCTTTCTCCGTCCGAGCAACCCTATGAAGCGAAACGCCTTAGCCGATCGCTAGGACGCGAGCTGCAATTTCTAAATCTGGGTGGGTATCCGGTTTGGGATGTATCTCTAAGGAATTTGCCGGCGGGGATGAGTAGGATCAATGCACTCTAGCTTTGAGCACTCCTCCCTACAGCAGATAAATCTCCTTTGAAATCCAACTCCCACAGGGGATTATCGCGCGGCATGACGATCTGCTCTCACTGAGACGGTTTGGTCTCACTGGGAACATTAAAATATCGCGAATTTTCTTGAAAGCCATTTGCCATCCCCATACCGTGGCTCAAGTCAGGGATGCCCTGTCAAAATTTTATGAGTCAGATCAACCGGTCTGATTCAGATGATGAGGTCTGCCTCACATCATGCTAAGCAGCGAACCATTGCCGGTTTGAGCTTTAACGATGACGCCTGGAGGGCACATGAAGGGACTCTTTCCGCAGTACGATTACTCGACCCCAACAGATTATGAAGAAACTTGGAAAACCGCGCTTTTCGTCTTTGACACAAATGTCTTGCTAAATCTTTACCGCTATCAAGAACGGACACGCGAAGAACTACTTGAGACTCTGGACAAGTTAGCTGATCGTGTATGGATACCGCATCATGTGGCGCTAGAATTTCAACGCAATCGGCTAACGGTCATTGCGGCTCAAGGAAGACGTTTCTCTGAAATCCGTAAAGTCATCGAAAAAGCGAAAACAGACTTAACAAATGGCATTAGCAATCTCCAGCTAACGAAAAGACATACCCTGATAAATCCAGAGCCTCTTACTACCGGATTTGATAAGCTAACATCTGAGTTCCTAGCCGAACTTGATAAGTTACAAGAGAACCAACAAGCACTGAATGCACCCGACCCAATAAAAGAAAGAATTGAGAAAATCTTTGATGGTAAAGTCGGCGCGGCATTCAGCACTCAGGATGAAGTTGACAAAAAAAGTAAAGCAGCGGAGCTTCGCTACAAAGCAAAAATACCCCCTGGCTATAAAGACGAGGACAAAGATAAAGACGGCCCTGACGACTTCTATCATCACGGGATTGTTTACAAAAGGAAATATGGCGATTACTTTGTATGGAGCCAAATACTTGAACACGCAGAGAAAAGCAATCATAAAAAATTAGTATTTATAACTGATGACGCAAAAGAAGATTGGTGGAAACAGATTGACTTCGACGGACCTAAAACATTAGGGCCGCGACCTGAACTTGTAGATGAAGCTACCAACATAGGTAGGCTAGATACCTTCTTGATGTATAAACCAGAAGGTTTTCTAAATTTCGCCAATGAGTTTCTAGCCGCAAAAATCTCCAATGAAACATTGAAAGAGGTTCATGAAGTTTCACAAAATAATAAAAACCATAACACAAAGAATATTTTCAATAGAGGAGCCTACCTCGTAGCGGAGTCGGCCGTTTTACTTTGGGCACGGTCCGTACACGAACAGGCCACAATTAATGATGGCCTTTACCCAGATATTATAGCAACTGATGCCAGTGGCATAACAGGTTATGAAGTCAAGATATTTAAACACACAGACACAAAAAATATAATTGAAGCCATCAAATTTGCAGCGTATTCAATAGATGCTTACGGCCTCACATCTTTAAATATAGTTTTTATTGTAAGCAGCTTTTACGATGCGAACGGAGCGCTCATAAAACTCAAAAATACAAATCTCCCACCGCTCCCAGATAATATAAATATTATTTTCGGAGAGATTGTGGAATCAGCGGAGGGAGCACGTTTTGAACCCTTGCATCAGGTTCAATACGGCGAACTTAACGCATAGCTTATACTCACTATCACAATAGCCAGACAGACCAAATGAGCCGAGTCGGACCGTATCGCTGGTAGGCAGGTAGCCACTAGCGCCAGCTCCAAAACTGGAGTATCACAGGTAACCGCCGCTGGGCTGGATCAAGGGATGAGAAAGGTATGCCGATTTTCGTTAGCTATTCGCACGCGGACAAAGAGAAGATAGATCTAATTGCTGGGCACCTCGTCCGGAAAAGAACCAGCGTCTGGATTGACAGGTGGGAGTTGCGAGCAGGCGATTCGATAATTAATAAGGTTCAGGAGGCAGTTGAGGGCTCTAGTGCTTTGCTTATTATGCTGTCCAAGGCATCGGTCGAATCCGAATGGTGTAAAAAGGAGCTCACTGCAGGATTATTTCGAGAGCTTGACGAAAAGCGAGTCGTCACCATTCCGGTGCTTTTAGATGATTGCAAGATACCTATGTTCTTGCGAGACAAGATGTATGCTGATTTTCGGACTGATTTTGATGCCGGTATGTTTACTTTGCTGGAATCGGTAGCTCAATTTTCTAACCCCGAGCAGAGCAGACTTGAGGATGCCGAGGGATACGTGGACTGGTCCTGTGACTATGGGCTTGTCGACGGAAGCTACTTCGTCAATTACATATTGATGCAAAGCTCTGAGAAGCTTGAGATGTCCTTCGTGACAGAGATTCAATGCATCTACAACGAGGTGGCCACACGCCGCCAGATGCGCTATGTCGATGCAGGTGTAGGCTGGATGGGGCGAACCACAAACGCAATCATTCTCTTGGACTTTGCAGAGAAAGCTAAAGATGAAATGTTTCTTATCCTAGACAACCCGATACCACAGCATAAGAACATCACATTCTCCGACCCCAAAACTGGTGCCGGAACAGAGATATTAGTTAAATCAAGAAAGATGGGTAACGATAACGGAAAGGACCAGCTCATCAACATAACTGACTATTTCAGGCGGATACTTGGTTATGTAAATCAAACAGAGAGAAAACCTACCAAAGAGGAGCTGGAGAAATTTATGGAAATTAAAAATACCCCTTGGTAGTACTCAGGCATAAAGCTTGTTCGGTTCCAACAGTAGAATGCAAAACACGTTCAATCGCACGGCTCACCGCCTTCGAAGCCTGACAGCAGGCCGGAACAGGCACGCGACACGGTGATCCACCACTGGTGGAAGATGTGCTCAAAACTGAGCGCATCAAATACGCGCCACGTTTTCATATCTCGCAAAACGTGGCGCGGAACCTGCCATACCAATATGGGAGGTCAGCTTTTTGTCCGGAAATCGGACTTCAAGCCGGCAAGCTCACCGCCATATGCTTTGACCTTCTACGACCTACTCGTAAAACCTGCCGCCATCCGACTCGCTCCAGTATGACCAGAGGCCAGACTGAGGCTGATCAACTGAGCGAAAAGGACAGTCCCGTATCACTTTGCCTACCCTCAACTTACTGCAACAAAAACGCCCTCTTCAATCCCGCCAAAACTAACTATTTCAGTCCCGTTTAATCCGGTTACGTGTATCACCTAGAGTGCACCTAAAAAGCACTGGATAAATGATCAGATCATGCCTAATGTGAGTTTTTGAGCCACTCAAAACCCATTCGAGGCAGCACCTATGAACACAGCTAAGCCCGCCCGAGGACGCCAGCACAAACCAACTCGCTCCGAAGTTGCTGCCGCCTGGGGCCGCCTTCGCGAAGCCGCAGCAGACGGAAGCGTTCAAGCATCCGCCCTGCTGATAGCGCTCGCTGAAAACAAACCGGTCATCGCTATGGAATCGCCCACCGCATGACTGATCGCGATAAAGCCGGCAAATGGAAGCCGGGGCAGTCAGGTAATCCCGGTGGTCGCTCTGGCCAAACGCAGGAGCTGCGCGCCCGGCTCGCAGAAGGTGCGGACGCCGTGACAAAAAAGGTTCTGACAGCAGCCAAGAAGGGCGATATGCAGGCTTGCCGACTGATCCTTGAACGCCTGGTGCCGCCAATCAAGCCAACTGCCGAGACAGTGTGCTTCGAGCTCGACGATACCGACCTACCCAGCGCAGCCAAATCAATCCTCCGCGCAGTTGCCGCCGGCGAGCTACCGCCCGACCAGGGCAAAGCATTAATCGAAGGGCTGGGCGCTGTTGCCCGGGTTATCGAAGTTGCAGAGCTACAGAAGGCCGTCGAAGAACTCCGCGAACAGATGGAGGGAATGCGGCAATGAGCATTAAGTGGATGCGGGCCGAGCTCAAGCGAATTGCAGAGAAGATCGGCACCGAAGACGAAGAGACAGTGCTCGTTATGTTGACGGTGGTGGACTGCAGGGTTGACGCGGTTGAGGAGGAGATGGACTACCCCAAGACAGTGGGCCATTCGTTCAACTATCCCGTCTTGGGCGTACAGACGGTGATGCACTTCCCACTGTGCACCATGAACAGCAATGACGCGGCCAATCTGGCAGAGGCGTTCATTCTCCACGTCCGCGCAATTGAAAGCCTCCGCCGTCCCGCTCCGGTAGGTGTGATGGATATGCGGCCATTCCCAAGTCCTGGTGCCTGGATCTTCCCGCCACTGGCTGCTGGGCAAGACATCAAAGATCACGTCGCAAAACAGTATCAACTGATCATCGAGGCCCGCCATGAACATCCGTAGCCAGGTGGCCAAGTTGCGCCAGCAATCCGGTCTCACCCAGTTCAATCGCGACGTGCGAGAGATCAGCGCCCTTATGGACGAGTTGCACGCCGCAGCAACCGGCGGCGGCCCCCAAGAGAGCGTGTCCCTATTCGAGATCCTGAGCGAAGCCTCAGACCAACAAACGGCCGAACCACGGCCAGACAATCAAAAGGTGACCCAATGAAAATCGGCAAACGATCCGTCCTCAAAGTTGGCTTGGCCAACCTCCACTACTCCGAATACGAGCACTCCCTGGTAGAGGCCAGAACCTTCAATATTCAGCGCCCCGATGGCACCAAAGGAACCTGGCAGGCCGGTGGCTTGCTGAAGTCCGTTCGCCATTTGCAGGGATTGTCGCTGGAGGCGTTCAAGGACCTCGGAGAAGAAATTCTCTCGATTCGCGAGAACAAGGACCTCAACGCCGCTGCCATTGAGCGCAAGGGCAAAGAGCAGATTGATGGAATCATCCCCGCTCTGATGCCGGCGATGGAGAAGGCGGCAAAAGATATGCTCACACTGGCCCAAACAGTGACCAGCGGGTTTGCAGCGGTCACGCCTCGCGCTAGCTCGGACGTTGTTGGTTTCCTGGCTGATCAGGAGCTTCGAGCCATCGTGCGAGGCCTCAAGCCGGAGGAGCGTCAGCGGCTAGTGGCTGAAGCGCGCGCTGGTAGTCACCCCGACGTTGTAGAGGCCGTGCTCAGGGCAAACCCAATGCTCTCCGGGCTATCGCCAGAGGCGGCTGACAGCCTTTCGCGCGCAGGCATTGCCGCGTCGCGCGCCGAAGACATCGAAGGGCTCAAGCAGATGCTAGCGATCTACGATGACGTGCTGGCCACCGCCTCCAATGCTGGTGTCGCACTGAGCGGCATGGTTGCCAATTCGAATGGGTACACCGGCCGGTTTGAGAAGTGGCGATCGGGCTGCGAGGGCTCCGAAGCACTTCGCGAATGGCTGGCGAAAATGCCCACTCGCACCTCTGCAAAAGCGACCCCTGATCAATCCGAAGCGGCCTAACTGACCATCCGTGCGCTACGCAAGTATTGGTAGCGCCGATCAGCAGCAGACTCTGTGAGTGTGACGATATGACCTTTCAAGAGCGCTTTACCGAAGCGTGCAGTACGCAGAAGTTCAAACCCTATGAGCTGATACAGGGGCCCGACGCAGGCTATTTGGTGTGGGAGGTTCAACACGTCCGCAATGGGCAACAGGTGACCATCGACGGCCCTTACTTCACCGAGGAGGAGGCCAGGGTTTCGGCCGACCTAATGCGGGGCACATTCCGCGGTGCCCGGGCCACCGAGACCATCTACAACCGGGTGTGGAACTACGACCCGCGCCAGGAGCAACTGACCATCGACCAGGCGCGTATGTCGCGTGCAGTGCTCGCCATTCGACTTGGGCTTCCAGCACCTTCCACCAATCCATAGGAGGCCCCATGGCCGCTACAGCAATTGAATATGCCCCACTCACCACCATCAAGCTGTGTGGGCAGCTACGGCAGTTCGGTAAGTCCTACCAGTTCTCCGTCCGCACCCCGGCCGAGGCCATCAAAGCACTGTCAGTGCAGATCCCAGGGTTTGAACAGTTTCTGTCTAACGCAAAGTCTCGCGGGCTTGTGTTTGCCGTGTTTCGAGGCAAGAAAAACATCGGGGAGAGCGAGCTCACCTACCAAGGACAAGGCGACATCATTATCGCGCCTGTGATCGTTGGCAGTAAGCGCGCTGGCGTTTTGCAAACAGTCGTCGGTGCGCTGCTTATAGCTGCTTCATTCTTCACGTTCTGGGCGCCTCCAGTATCAGCCGGCCTGTTTGCATCTGGCGTGGGTATGGTCGCTGGCGGCGTAATTCAGATGCTGAGCCCGCAAGCTCAGGGTTTGAAGTCCAGCGCCGCGCCCGAGAACACACCCGGCTACGCCTTCGGCAGCGCAAAGAACACCACGGCATCGGGTAACCCGGTTCCGCTCTGCATCGGAGAGCGCCGCTGGGGCGGGGCGATCGTCAGCGCCGGAATTTATGCTGAGGATATGGCTTGATGCTAGCTCTGAATCGAGGTTTAGATATGATGGAGCTTTCCAAGAGAAGGAGCTCCACATGCCACAGTTCGCTTACCCAATGGACGCCAGTGAGCTAGTACAAACGCCAGAACCGTGGAAGCTCGAGCTTTGGGAAACTGAAAAATACGATATCGCTTCGATAAAATATGTAATAAAGCGCTCAGATCAAGAAAGAGCAATTTACAAAATTGATCGATGGGAAATTATCGACGGTGACCACTCCAAACCTAGGCAATGGGTCTTGCACTTCGCCAAACGTCGCTATTGCCCTAGTCGTGCGATGAAGCAAGTTGATGAGTGCTTATCATCTGAACTCAACCAGGAGCACATCAGATTCTTAGAGGACATGCTTTTCGATAGCACGACGAGGCCGAGCGAGTGTGCCGGCACTGTGATCGCTGGCCCTCTTTCGTTTGAGGAGGCCAAAAAATCGGTAGCACGGTACTACGGGGCCGAAGACCATCAAGTCTTTATTTCCATCAAAAGCTAGCTTGACCATAGTTGCCTAACCCGCTTCGGCGGGTTTGTTATTGCTTGGAGATAAGCATGGCTGCACTTCAATTGGATGTCGCCTGCGCGCAAGGCGGAAAATGCGAGACGAAGTCCCTCCGTCAAGGCTTCCGGCCGTGAGAAGCACACAAACATCGCCAAAAAAGCTGAAGGTCTCACCCTGAAGACGAACTCCAAGACACAAACGAACCACCCCGTCTGCTAGACAACACATTATTGTCGCCTACCCCTAATAGGTATGCCTATCCAGATACAGGCTTATTTTGCCTTTTTCGGGCTTTCCGCTTGATAAGTAACACCCAAAGTGCAACAGTATTAGTAGAACACCCTAACTGATACAGGCACCCATCATGTTCATCCGCGCATACCTCCGAGCCTCCACCGAAGAGCAAGACGCCGGCCGCGCCCGCGCCTCGCTCGAGCAGTTCGCCAGCGACCACAACAAGGTCATTGCAAGCGTTTACCTGGAGAATGCCAGCGGTGCCACCGCCGACCGGCCTGAGCTACTGCGCCTGCTGAAGGATGCCCGTAAGGGTGACGTGTTGCTGGTGGAGTCGATAGACCGCCTCTCCCGCCTCCCAGTGGAGGACTGGCAAAAGCTCAAGACTGCGATCGACTCCAAAAGCCTGCGCATAGTCGCGCTTGACCTTCCGACGAGCCACCAGGGGATGCAGGACACCAAGGGCGACGAGTTCACCGGCCGGATGCTCGGGGCGATCAACTCAATGCTAGTGGAAATGATGGCCGCGATCGCGCGCAAGGATTACGAGCAGCGCCGCGAGCGCCAGGCTCAAGGGATAGAGAAGGCCAAAGCCGCCGGTAAGTATCAGGGACGGCCAGTCGACGCCGATCTGCACAGACGTGTCGCTGAGTTACTAGGTGCCGGCCTTGGCATAAGAGCTACTGCTAGACACGCGAATTGTTCGACAACAACCGTTCTGCGCATTAGGGATAGTGCGCAACTCGAGCTGTAGTGCGTACAGATGGAGACTTTTAAAAACAACTCCATTTCCGCTGGGTTAATGAAACATAAAGTGGCTACGGACGTGAGAGCTATTCTTGACCTTCTGAAGGTGAGCCGCTTTCCGCGGGCCTAGCTCTCATCTGCCATATTTCGTAGAACACCGAGCACACGTATCGAACTGCTATACCAATAGCGACGATACCAGCAACTGTGACGTGCTCCCGCCACGACGAAGGCAGGTTTTCCGCGCTCCCCACGAAACCAGCGGCAATAAGTGCGACTCCACCCGGCACGCTGAAAGCAGATAGAAAAACTAGAACCGTGTGATTGAGGTCAAAGGGTTGTTTATTTATCGCCCTGAAACCCGCGTAAAGGGCAGATAATGAAACGCCAAGCGCTATTCCGATCGTAGTGGTATCCATCAGCCACGCTCTTTAGATTCGTTGCCTAAAATTGCGCCTAATAACCCTCCGACTACAGCCCCAACAGGTCCGCCCAAAGCAGCTCCTAATGTCGCGCCGCCGATCAGGCCGATAGCTTGCGAGTTACCTCGCGAGGATTGCGCAGCGACTCTTACAGACGCTGAGGGCGAGATTACTGATTTGCCACTCTCCGTTATTACCTGCCCATGCACTGCGCCATAAACCTCAAGTACTCCCCCCTGATTTAGGACATCGCCTTTCACCATCCCGTGGACTTTGGCTGCACCGCCAGGTTGAACGACAACATTTTTCGTGCACGTCCCGTACAGGACCAAAAGCCCTCCCGATTTTACGACGATGCTCCCGCACGCCATCCCGTAAAGCGAAAGCCCGCTATTGAGCTCGATGTCGCCGTCAATTCGACCGTGTTCGGATTGCATAAAATTCTCTCGTTAACAGCAGTACGTATCTTTAAGAGACTAGACGGTCCGTCTGCATGACGCGTAATCGTAGCCAAAATAGGCAAAATGATTTGGGAAGGACCAGAGATAGATATAGCAGAATAGCCTTAAACCACGGCTCTGGAGATGAGCCACGCCGAATGTATCGACGTTAAAAAGCAATTCGGAAACCCCCACCACTAACTACGCTTGCTGCCACCCTGCTGTCACAGAGCGGCAATGCATTTTCGAGATAAGCCTGGAAGCCTTGAATATATGGTGTCCCAGGGCCGGTTCGAACGGCCAACCTTCCCCTTAGGAGGGGGATGCTCTATCCAATTGAGCTACTGGGACTTATGACAGGCGCAAGGCCAAATGGCGTCGCGACAGACGGCGTGCATGTTAACGGCCAAGGTGAGTTTTGTCATGTCGTCCGCAAGCTTTTTAGGCGTAAGCCGTTAACGCGCCCACCTCCTGCCTACAGGGCTGCCAAGACCCATCGTGCAAAATGCACTAGCACGAAAGGCCATCATTGCATCTTGCAACGAGCCATACTTTTGAGATCAATCTAACATACTGTTTTTTAAGGATTTTTATCAAAATAGCAGCTGGCACGATGACTGCACTCTTTACCCTTAACAATCTGTCCTGCACATGAACACGGGGAAACACCCATGAACAGCACCCTCCTGCTTCTGAATGCCCTGGCCCTGGCGGTACTGGTGATGTTCCAGTTCCAGACCAGTGGCGATAGCGATGCAGCGCAGATCAGCCACACAGGCAGCCACCAGACCCAGCAACGCGCGCAACTGGCAGTGATGACAGCCAATGGGCAACCCTCTGTTCAGTTGGCACAAGGCGCGCAGGCCGCCGGCACTTCTGAGCACTGGATTTTCTAAGCGAGCCGATCATGACCAAGACCACCTGGCTGTTTTTCATTCTGACCCTCATCACCGGCGTCATGGGGCTCAGCGCCACGTCGAATGATTGGCACACCCTTTCCCTAGGCGCCTGCGCCGTGTTCGCCAGCGCGTGGGTGATTGCCGCAATTGTCGGGCGTCGCTTCAAGTTCGACCCGGTTCTGCGCTGAACAACCGATTCACCCCCCGCCCTCCTCACCTCACCTGTCGCCCGACCTTATGTCGCCTGGGCGCGCAAATCGGCCATTTGCCACTAGTCTTAAAAATAAGGGCAAAAGGCCACATTGCTATAGGATGTGCGCCGCAAGACCCTCGGGCATCGAGAGCCTGCGCTGCGAATACTGCGCAGAAAAGTTTTCTAACCAGTCCGCAAATTTGATAATGAGTACTGGCATAAAGCCTGTAGTCAGTTCAATATTTGTCACAGAATTGACGCCAAGGAACCGGCAAATCTGAGGCATGATGCGGCCTCTTTGCAATTCAGGTTGAACATTTGTCCGCAAACCTTGTCCTAACACACATGTTGCGGCCAATTCCAAAAACCGCTCCCCTGAACTAACCGGTTAAATATATGCGCCCATTGAAACAGGCAATTTATTCCAGCCGTACGGCTGACAAGTTCGTCGTACGTCTGCCAGACGGAATGCGGGAACGCATTGCCGAGGTGGCTCGCAATCATCACCGCAGCATGAACTCTGAAATCATCGCGCGCATGGAGCAAAGCCTTATTCAGGAAGGCGCGCTGGGTGATGAGCTGAGCATGCGTATGGACAGCCCGGAGCTGTCACTGCACGAACGCGAGCTGCTACAGCGGTTTCGCCAACTGTCCCACCGTCAGCAAAATGCGCTTGTGTCGCTGATTGCCCATGACGTTGAGGCAGCCGCAGAAGCCGAATAACCGGCAACTGAAAGCTGAAGCCAGCCTTGCGCTGGCTTTTTTTTGCGTGGTTTTTTTACTTTGGATGCAGGAGCCGGCTTGCCGGCCCCTATTGGGTTCAAAGCAGGAAGATCGTCGCCAAGCCTAGGAAGATGAAGAAGCCACCGCTGTCAGTCATGGCCGTGATCATCACACTGGCGCCCATCGCCGGATCGCGCCCAAGGCGCGCGAGGGTCATGGGGATCAACACCCCCATCAAGGCCGCCAGTAGCAGGTTGAGGGTCATGGCCGCAGTCATGACCACGCCCAGGGACCAACTGCCATACAGCAGATAGGCCACCACCCCAATAACCCCCCCCCACACCAGGCCATTGATCAGGCCCACCGCCAATTCCTTGCGCATCAGGCGCGAGGTATTACCCGTGCTCACCTGGTCCAGGGCCATCGCCCGCACGATCATGGTGATGGTCTGGTTACCCGAGTTACCACCAATACCGGCCACGATCGGCATCAGCGCCGCCAACGCCACCAGCTTCTCGATAGAGCCTTCAAACAGGCCGATCACCCGCGAGGCAATGAACGCAGTAATCAGGTTGACCGCCAGCCACGCCCAACGGTTGCTCAGGGATCGCCAGACTGACGCAAAAATATCTTCCTCTTCACGCAGACCCGCCATGTTGAGGACTTCGTTTTCGCTTTCCTCACGGATCAGGTCGACCATCTCATCGATGGTCAAACGGCCGATCAGCTTGCCGTTCTTGTCGACCACCGGGGCCGAAATCAAGTCATAACGCTCGAATGCCTGGGCGGCATCGTAGGCGTCTTCATCGGGATGAAAGCTCACCGGATCGCTGGCCATGACCTCGGCCACTTGTTTGTCCGGGTCGTTGACCAGCAGGCGCTTGATCGGCAGCACGCCCTTGAGGATGCCCTCGTAGTCGACCACAAACAGCTTGTCGGTGTGCCCCGGCAGTTCCTTGAGGCGCCGCAGGTAGCGCAAGACCACTTCCAGGCTGACATCCTCACGGATAGTCACCATCTCGAAGTCCATCAATGCGCCGACTTGCTCCTCGTCATAGGACAACGCGGAGCGCACGCGCTCACGCTGCTGACCGTCGAGGGTCTCCATCAGCTCATGGACAACATCACGGGGCAGCTCAGGGGCGAGGTCGGCCAGTTCGTCGGCGTCCATCTCCTTGGCCGCAGCCAGGAGCTCGTGATCGTCCATGTCGGCGATCAGGGTCTCACGCACCGAGTCGGATACTTCGAGGAGGATGTCGCCATCGCGATCAGCCTTGACCAACTGCCAAAGCGTCAGACGGTCGTCCAGCGGCAGGGCTTCAAGGATGTAGGCGACGTCGGCAGAGTGCAGGTCATCGAGCTTGCGCTGCAATTCGACGAGATTCTGCCGATGGACCAGGTTCTCGACCCGGTCTTGATGAGGGCCTTCCTGGCGATGGGTCAGATCTTCGACCACACGCTGGCGCTGCAGCAGCTCGACGACTTGAGCCAGGCGATCCTGCAGGCTTTCTTGTGTTTTCTTTACTTCTACTTCGGTCATAGGCGAACTCCACTCCCAGCAGCGGGGCACGCCGGAAGGATCAATCAGTCAATTCATGATTGGTAAAACGGGGTACTGAGTAACTACTGGGTAAGTCCATGGAGGTATTCCACAAGCCCCGGCGGGGCTGACGGGCGCAATGATACACCGTGCGCCCGCTTTAAACGTTAAAAAACTGGAAAGAACAAGCGCTTGCACAACAAAGCTGAGTGTTGGCCACACGTATGAAACTGCGACGACAGCCATAGAAAAGAAAACACATGGGCGAGAGAAAAACCTGCGTGGCCGAGACTATTCCTACGCAGGCCGCCAGGAAAGTAAAAACCCCAGACGGCAAAAAGCCCGCACTAGGCGGGCTTTTTGTTTGTATGGTGCACTCGACAGGATTCGAACCTGTGACCGCTCGGTTCGTAGCCGAGTACTCTATCCAGCTGAGCTACGAGTGCAGATTGTGGTTTTATACCAGATCACAACTGGTTGGAGCCAAGTTACCTGCATTGCTGCAACTAACTCTTAAATGGTGCACTCGACAGGATTCGAACCTGTGACCGCTCGGTTCGTAGCCGAGTACTCTATCCAGCTGAGCTACGAGTGCATTTGTTGCCGCGCATTATAGGCCGTTCAATCTCTATGTAAAGCTATTTTTTCGTTTAATTTCAACAACTTAGCGAAAAAACCAGATTGCAACGTACTAAGCAAATAATGGCGGAGAACGGGGGATTCGAACCCCCGACACCCTTTTGAGGTGTACTCCCTTAGCAGGGGAGCGCCTTCGGCCACTCGGCCAGCTCTCCGCAACACGGGGCGTATATTAACCAGCTTCATCCCCGTTTGCAAACATAAAAAACGATAAAAATTAATGGCTTGGTTCGTCGTCCTTCTCTTTCTTGATCCGCAGGTAGATTTCCTCACGGTGGACGGCCACCTCTTTGGGGGCATTGACCCCAATCCGCACTTGATTGCCTTTGACGCCGAGCACGGTCACGGTGATTTCGCCATCACCAATAATCAGGCTTTCTGCGCATCGACGAGTCAGAATCAGCATACCTTTCTCCTCACGCATTTCATTTCGGGAACAACAGTCTGCAAAAAAAGGCCTTGGGCCTATAACCCATCGGCCATGGCCCTGCATGCCTAAGTATTGTCGAGCACGGGCAAAAGAACAGGCCTGGGCCATCACCCGGCAAAAAAGAAAGGCGCGGATCAACCGCGCCTTCCTGGCAACGCGTTACTCGCCCTGTCGGGCCGGCGCGTCCAGTTCGAAAGCGGTGTGCAGTGCACGCACAGCCAGCTCCAGGTACTTCTCTTCAATCACCACCGACACCTTGATCTCCGATGTGGAGATCATCTGGATATTGATGGTTTCCTTGGCCAGGGACTCGAACATGCGGCTGGCAACGCCCGCATGGGAGCGCATGCCCACACCAACGATCGACACCTTGGCGATCTTGGTGTCGCCGACCACTTCACGCGCCCCGATTTCCTGGGCAGTGTTCTGCAGGATACGCTCGGCCGCATCGTACTCGTTGCGGTGCACGGTGAAGGTGAAGTCGGTGGTGTTATCGTGCGCAACGTTCTGCACGATCATGTCGACTTCAATGTTCGCCGCACTGATCGGCCCAAGGATCTTGAAGGCCACGCCCGGGGTGTCTGGCACGCCACGGATGGTCAGCTTGGCTTCATCGCGGTTAAAGGCGATGCCGGAAATGATCGGCTGTTCCATGGATTCCTCTTCATCAATAGTAATGAGGGTGCCCGGACCCTCTTTAAAGCTGTGCAATACGCGCAGCGGTACGTTGTACTTGCCGGCAAACTCCACCGCACGGATCTGCAACACCTTGGACCCGAGGCTGGCCATTTCCAGCATCTCTTCGAAGGTGATCTTGTCCAGGCGCTGGGCCACGGACACTACGCGCGGGTCAGTGGTGTAGACGCCGTCCACATCGGTGTAGATCTGGCATTCGTCAGCCTTCAGGGCTGCCGCCAGCGCCACGCCGGTGGTGTCGGAACCGCCACGGCCCAGGGTCGTGATATTGCCGTGCTCGTCAACGCCCTGGAAACCGGCGACAACCACCACGCGACCGGCCTTCAGGTCACCACGAATCTTCTGGTCGTCGATCTGCAGGATGCGCGCCTTGGTGTGCGCGCTGTCCGTGAGGATCCGTACCTGGGTGCCAGTGTAGGACACCGCCGGCACGCCACGCTTGTTCAGCGCCATGGCCAACAAAGCAATGGTCACCTGCTCACCGGTGGACACGATCACATCCAGCTCACGCGCCAGCGGAGCCTGATCACCACTGATTTGCTTGGCCAGGTCGATCAGGCGATTGGTCTCGCCGCTCATGGCCGACAGCACCACCACCAGGTCGTCGCCGGCATCGCGGAATTTCTTAACCTTGTCGGCGACCTGCTCGATTCGTTCGACAGAGCCGACCGAGGTGCCTCCAAATTTCTGTACGATCAAAGCCATTTCTAAGCCGCCTCAGCCCGTAAAGGGGCGCCCAATAAACAAATCTTCCAGCAGCTAAGCGAGCCCATGACTAGACCATGGACTCATTAACAGCGCCTTAAATACCGGCCTCGACAAATGGCACGGTCAGGGCCAGGGCCGCGTCCAGGGCACCAGCGTCTACACCACCGCCTTGCGCCATGTCCGGACGACCACCGCCCTTCCCGCCCACTGCCGCAGCGGCTTGTTTCATCAAATCACCAGCCTTGAGTTGGCCAGTCAGGTCCTTGGTTACACCGGCAACCAGTACGACCTTTTCCTCATGGACACTGCCGAGCAGGATCACTGCGCGGCCGAGCTTGTTCTTCAACTGATCGACCAAGGCCAACAGCGCCTTGCCGTCCTGACCGTCCAGGCGCGCGGCCAGAACCTTCACGCCCTTGATGTCCAGTGCCGAGGCTGACAGGTCGTCACCCGCTGCGCTGGCCGCCTTGGCTTGCAACTGCTCCAGCTGTTTTTCCAGCTGGCGGTTGCGCTCCAGTACGGCAGAGAGCTTGTCGATCAGGTTGTCACGGCTGCCTTTGACAAGGGTCGCCGCTTCCTTGAGTTGTTCTTCGGCCGCATTGAGGTAGGCCAGGGCCGCAGCGCCGGTCACCGCCTCGATACGCCGTACACCGGAAGCCACGCCGCCTTCGCTGATGATTTTCAGCAAGCCGATGTCACCGGTGCGCTTGGCATGGATACCGCCGCACAGTTCCACGGAGAAGCTGCCGCCCATGCTCAGCACGCGTACGTTGTCGCCGTATTTCTCGCCGAACAGCGCCATGGCGCCTTTTTTCTTGGCGGTTTCAATATCGGTTTCTTCAGTTTCTACCGCAGTGTTCTTGCGAATTTCGGCGTTGACGATGTCTTCCAATGCCTTCAATTGCTCAGGCTTGATCGCTTCAAAATGGCTGAAGTCAAAGCGCAGGCGCTGACTGTCGACCAACGACCCCTTCTGCTGGACGTGCTCGCCCAATACCTGGCGCAGCGCCGCGTGCAGCAAGTGGGTAGCCGAGTGGTTCAAGGCGGTTGCATGCCGCACATCAGCATCAACCTGAGTCTCTACCGGAGCGCCGACCGTCAGGTTACCCAGCACCAACACACCGTGATGCAGGAAAGCACCGCCGGTCTTGGTGGTGTCGCGCACGTCGAAACGACCGGATGTCGAGCGCAAGAAACCACAGTCACCGACCTGGCCGCCAGATTCAGCGTAGAACGGCGTCTGATCGAGCACCACGACCGCCTCTTCGCCTTCGCTCAAGACATCGACCGACTGGCCATCTTTATAAATAGCCACGATCTTGGCCGAGCCGACGGTGGCCTGATAACCCGTGAACTCGGTCGCCACGTCAACCTTGACCAAGGTGTTGTAATCCAGGCCAAAAGAGCTCGCGGAACGCGCGCGTACACGCTGGGCTTCCATCTCACGCTCGAAACCAACCTCATCGACCGTCAGTTCACGCTCGCGGGCGATGTCGGCCGTCAGGTCCATCGGGAAGCCATAGGTGTCATACAGCTTGAACACCACATCACCGGGCACCACGGTGCCTTTGAGCTCAGCCAGGTCCTGTTCCAGGATCTTCAGGCCGTGCTCCAGGGTCTTGGAGAACTGCTCTTCTTCAGCCTTGAGCACGCGCTCGATGTTGGCTTGCTGCTGCTTGAGTTCCGGAAAGGCTTCGCCCATCTCGGCCACCAGCGCGGCAACGATTTTGTAGAAGAAGCTACCCGTGGCGCCCAACTTGTTACCGTGGCGGCAGGCGCGACGGATGATGCGGCGCAGCACGTAGCCACGGCCTTCGTTGGAGGGCAGCACGCCGTCGGCAATCAGAAAACCACAGGAACGGATATGGTCCGATACCACTTTGAGCGAAGACTGGTTGTCGTTGGCGCAGCCAATGGCCGCGGCCGACGCGCTCAGCAGGTTCTTGAACAGGTCGATTTCGTAGTTGGAGTGAACGTGCTGCATCACCGCGCTGATCCGCTCCAGGCCCATACCGGTATCTACCGACGGCGCAGGCAGCGGATGCAACACGCCATCGGCGGTGCGGTTGAACTGCATGAACACGTTGTTCCAGATCTCGATGTAACGGTCACCGTCTTCTTCCGGCGAGCCCGGCGGGCCACCCCAGATGTCGGCGCCATGATCGTAGAAAATCTCGGTGCACGGGCCGCACGGGCCGGTATCGCCCATGGTCCAGAAGTTGTCGGAGGCGTAAGGCGCGCCCTTGTTGTCGCCAATGCGGATCATGCGCTCGACCGGCACACCAATCTGCTGGGTCCAGATGTCGTAGGCTTCGTCGTCGGTGGCGTAGACGGTGACCCAGAGTTTTTCCTTCGGCAGCTTCAGCACGCCAGTGAGGAAGGTCCAGGCGAAGTTGATCGCGTCTTGCTTGAAATAATCGCCAAAGCTGAAGTTGCCGAGCATTTCGAAAAAGGTGTGGTGACGGGCGGTGTAGCCGACGTTCTCCAGGTCGCTGTTCTTGCCGCCGGCGCGCACGCACTTCTGGCTGCTGGTGGCGCGGGTGTAGGCGCGTTTTTCCTGGCCCAGGAAGCAGTCCTTGAACTGGTTCATCCCCGCGTTGGTGAACAGCAGGGTTGGGTCATTGCCTGGGATCAAGGAGCTGGAGGAGACACGGGTGTGACCTTGCTCTTCGAAGAAGCGAAGGAAGGCTTCACGGATTTCTGCGCTTTTCATTAGGTTCTTCCACGGAGGCTGCGGCCAAAGGCCAGTGCTAAACGTCATCAGACGGAGCGACGGCAAAGGGCCGCATTATATCGGCCCTTTGCCCGTGGTACAGCGTGTTTATACGATAGAAACAGTCAATTAGACGGCCTGCACTGTCATTTCCGGGAAAACTCGACAAATGTCGCCAGCACTTGCTCCATCTGTGCCCGGCTGACGTCCAGGTGCGTGACCATGCGCAAGCGCGGGGCGGCACTCAACGTGATCCCACGCGCTTCGGCAAAGGCCTTCAGCGCCTGGGCCTGCTCGCCGATCTGCACGTAGACCATATTGGTCTGCACCGGCTCCACGCTGTAGCCGGCCTTGCGCAGCTCATCGCCGAGCCACTGGGCATTGGCGTGGTCTTCGGCCAGGCGCGCTACCTGATGGTCCAGGGCGTACAGCCCCGCCGCCGCCAAAGAACCCGCCTGGCGCATACCGCCACCGACCATCTTGCGCAAACGACGGGCCTTGGCGATCAACGCACTGGAGCCGCACAGCACCGAGCCAACCGGCGCGCCAAGGCCCTTGGACAGGCACACCGAGACCGAATCGAAATACCCGGCAATCTCCCGCGCATCCACCCCCAGCTTGACCGCCGCGTTGTACAGGCGCGCGCCGTCCAGGTGCAGGGCCAGGCCATGTTCGCGGGTAAATGCGCGTGCAGCGGCCAGGTAGCTCATGGGCAACACTTTGCCTTGCATGGTGTTTTCCAACGCCAACAGCCGGGTGCGGGCGAAGTGGAAGTCATCCGGCTTGATCGCTTCTGCGACCTGGGCCAGGTCCAGCGAACCGTCCGCCTGGACTTCCAGGGGCTGCGGCTGGATCGAACCCAGCACCGCCGCGCCGCCGCCCTCATATTTGTAGGTGTGGGCCTGTTGCCCGACGATGTATTCCTCGCCCCGCTCGCAGTGGGCCATCAGTGCCAACAGGTTGCTCATGGTGCCGGTCGGCACGAACAGCGCGGCGGCAAAGCCCAGGCGCTTGGCCAGTTCGGCTTCCAGCAGGTTGACGCTGGGGTCTTCACCGTAGACATCATCGCCGCTCGGTGCGCTGGCCATGGCATCGCGCATGCCCGGCGTGGGTTGGGTCACGGTGTCACTACGAAGATCAATAACGGACATCAAGCAGGCCTCTGCGAGTGGAGAATGACCTGTTGTAACCGATTACTGCGGGTATCGCCCACAGATATCAACCGCCTACAAGGCTGATCGGCAAACCTGTCGATAGTCGATATTAACAAGCACCCTATGCAGTTTTTCGAAATGTATGGTAAAAACTCTCCGCCGCCAGGGTTCTGGCGGCAACGTTCTCAGGGCGGGGTGCAATTCCCCACCGGCGGTAATTGCGCGCAATGCGCATAGCCCGCGAGCGCTTGGCGCCTCGAACTGCTCACGCAGGACGGCGGCAAGGTCAGCAGACCCGGTGTGATCCCGGGGCCGACGGTCATAGTCCGGATGAAGAGAGAACGGGATTGGCGCCTAAGGGCCGTGTGCTGATTTCATGCCTGCATGACACAGCTGCTCGCACCCTTAAATCCCATTCGATTCATAACGCCCTGTTTTTTTCATAAACAGGAGTCAGAACATGCAACCCACCGCAATCGACAGCAAGAGCAAAAACCACCACGGTGAGCGCGTCGCGTTTATCCAGGCTTGCTGGCACAAAGATATTGTTGATCAGAGCCGTAAAGGCTTCCTCGCCGAAATGCTCGTCCAGGGCTACCAAGAGTCGGACATCGATTTCTTTGAAGTCGGCGGCGCCTTTGAAATGCCCCTGCACGCCAAGCTACTGGCCAAGTCCGGCCGCTACGCCGGCATCGTCGCCGCCGCCCTGGTGGTGGACGGTGGGATCTATCGCCACGAGTTCGTCGCACAATCGGTAGTCAGCGGCCTGATGCAGGTGCAGTTGGAAACCGAAGTGCCAGTGTTCTCGGTGTCCCTGACGCCGCATCACTTCCACGCGGGCAGCGAGCACCACAACTTCTTCTTTGAGCACTTTGTGCACAAGGGCAAGGAAGCTGCGCAGACCTGCGCCGATACCCTGCACAAGATCCGCGCGATTCGCCGCAATGAGCCGCGTGCCTTAGCAGTCTAAGCAACCCTACCCAACCCAGTGTAAAAACTGGGTCTGGGTGGGAGCTGGCTTGCCTGCGATAGCATCGCCTCGAGGTAACTGACAGGCCGAGTTGATGCTATCGCAGGCAAGCCAGCTCCTACAGTTGACCGCGCTGAACCCAAGGTTCAGGCCAGGCCAACATCTGTGGTCGGCACAATCAGGATGCCCGCCCGCAAGCCATTCTTGACCTTCGGGTTGGGGAAGATGATGCGCGCGCCCTCCTCCTCGATCACCCAGCGGGTCTTGGCGATGTCCTCGGCCAGCAGGTAGCCCTTCTCCAGTTCCGAAAAGTTCTCCACATCCGCCGGCAAATGCAGGGTGAAGGCGTCACTGTGCTTGATGATTTCCCGGGCCACGCTGAACAACTTCAGGCCGTCCAGGCCCTCGGCGGCCGGCTCGTTGCCTTCAATGATCTGCTTGAGGCGGGTTTCCAGGCGCGATACATCCACCCCCTGGTTCTGCCCGAATGGACGGGCCTTGCCCAGTTCCAGGGTGAACGACTCGGCGCCCAGCTGCTCGTAGGTAAACGCGGTGAAAGTGATGGAGGTCTTGTTCTGCAACAGCACCGCTTCCATGCCGGCCGCGCGCAAGCGGGCCAGTTCGGTGCGGGAGTGTTGGCGCCCTTCCTTGAAGGGGTACAGGGCAAACTGCTCGATCTTCGAACCGCGAATCGCCGTGTGCAGGTCGTAGTGCAGGCGCGAACGGCCGGGCACGCTGAAGAAGGTGCGGGCCAACTGCTCAAGCTCGGCGGCGCGCATGGCTTCGGGGCCGATGCTTTGTTCGTGGCGGCCGTTGAACAGCCGGTTGACGTCCTGCTCGAGGTAACGCTCGCCGCGACGCATGGCCTCGGGGTTGCCGAACAGGAACAGAATACGGGTACGGGGCTTGATCTCCCCGCGGGCGATGCCATGCAACAGGCGGTCGGCCAATTCGATCGGCGCGGTTTCGTTGCCATGGATGCCGGATGACAGCAGCACATCGGCGCCGTTGTCCCGTGCCTCAGGAGGCCGCACCTCGAGTGCGCCCTCACTGAGCCAGCGCATTTGCACGCCGTCGACAGTCAGTTGAATTTTTTGCGCCGGTTCACGACCGGCGAGGGTCAGTTCAAGCAGTTTGCCGAGGGCGAGCATAGAGCAGCTTCCTTAGTGGTTGCAGCCTGGGCCGTGGACGTGATCGTCGTCATCACCTTCAACGTCGGCCGGTTCCATTTCCAGTTGCAGGCTCATCAGGTTGGTGGCCAGCGGGCGCATCAGCAGGTTGGCGTACTCGGCGTCGCCTTCTTCCACGTCCACGCCGATCAGCAGTTGGCCACGGCCATCGTGCTGGATCCAGATTTCCTTGCCCTGCCACACCACGGCCAGGCGGGTGCAAGAGGTTTCCAGCTGGGTGCCGTCGGTGTCTTCAAGGATCAGCTTCAGGGTATCGGTGGTCATAAATAAGTCTCAGCCGTGTGGCTTTAATTGATCTGGAAAGGATAAACCGAGCCCAGTTTAAGGATTTGCGTCAGTTCATCCAATGCCGTGCGACATTCGAGCAGCAACTGCGGGTCAGCCAGATCGGTTTCACGCAGGCTGTCGCGGTAGTGCTTGCCGACCCATTGGGTCAACGTTTCGTACAGCGGTGCAGTCATGATAACCCCTGGATTGACCGCCGCCAGTTCAGCCTCCTTCAACGCCACGCGTAAACGCAGGCAGGCCGGGCCGCCGCCATTCTGCATGCTTTGCTTGAGGTCGAAGACTTTCACTTCGCCGACCGGCCCACCGGCACTGGTCAGGCTTTGCAGGTAGTGCCAGACACGCTCGTTGTTGCGGCACTCTTCGGGCACGATCAGCAGCATCGAACCGTCGGCGCGGCTCAGCAACTGGCTGTTGAACAGGTAGGAGCGCACGGCGTCTTCGACGCTGACCAGGGCGCGGGGTACGCAGATTGCCTGGAAATTGCCGCCGACCTTGCCCAGCTTGGCCTGCAGTTCAGCGAGCATCTGCTCGGTATTGAGGAACGCATCCTCGTGATAGAACAACACCTCACCGTTACCCACTGCGATCACGTCGTTGTGGAACACCCCGGCATCGATCACGGCCGGGTTCTGCTGGCCGTAGACCACACCGTCATCCTGCAGGCCATGCAAACGCGCAACCGCCTGGGACGCTTCGAGGGTCTGGCGCGCCGGGTACTTTTGCGGCGCTGGGTAGCGGGTGTCGAACGCACTGCGGCCGAACACGAAAAACTCCACGCCCGCCTCACCATATTCGCGGCAGAAGCGGGTGTGGTTGGCGGCGCCTTCGTCACCGAACTGCGCCACGGCCGGCAACGCGGCGTGGTGGGCGAAGTGCTGCTGATCGGCAAACATCGCCCCCAGCACGCGGCTGGTGGTCGGGTGTTCGATGCTGCGGTGGTATTTGCAGTTGAGGTTGGCGGCGGTGAAATGCACGCGGCCGTCAAACGTGTCGGCGCTCGGGCTGACCGTCGCGGCGTTGGCCACCCACATGCTCGAGGCCGAACAACTGGCCACCAGCAACGGCATGGCGTGCTTGGCCGCCTGCTGGATCACCTGGGCGTCTGTGCCGGCAAAGCCAAGGCTGCGCAGCGCGGCGACATCCGGACGTTCCTGGGGAGCAAGCACACCTTGCACAAAGCCCATGTCCATCAGGGCTTTCATTTTCGCCAGGCCCTGCAGCGCCGCTTCCCTGGGGTTGGAAGATTGCTGGCTGTTGCTCTGGGACGCGACGTTGCCGTAGGACAAACCGCCGTAGTTATGGGTCGGCCCCACGAGACCGTCAAAATTGACTTCACAGGATTTCATCGGCGAGGCTCCACGAACATCTGTTTTTATAGGCATCAAAGGTCTTCAACACACCACAAACCTGTCTTTGCAAACCCGATCAACTGCAGGTGCTGGCTTGTGTAGGAGCTGGCTTGCCTGCGATGGCATCCCCTCGGTCTGGCTGAAAGACCGAGGTGCCCGCATCGCAGGCAAGCCAGCTCCCACACAAGCCCGCTCCCACATTTAGTTCAGCGTTACACCCGGCGTCAGCGCGGCTGGCAAGACCAGGCTCGGTGTCTCCAGGGATGCCACCGGGTATGCGCAGTAATCTGCCGCGTAATAGGCACTGGCGCGATGATTGCCCGACGCCCCTACCCCACCAAATGGCGCGGTGCTCGCCGCGCCGGTCAGCTGTTTGTTCCAGTTGACGATACCCGCACGGCTTTGCAGCCAGAACTGCTGGTAGCGCGCCTCGGAGTCCGACAGCAACCCTGCGGCCAAACCGTACTGAGTGTTGTTGGCCTCGCTGATCGCCGCTTCGAAATCCGTGTAGCGAACCACTTGCAGCAACGGGCCGAACAGCTCTTCGTCCTCGCGCTCGGTCACGGCGGTCACGTCGATGATGCCAGGTGTCAGCAAGGCTGCCTGCGCCTGGGGCTGGGTCATTTCCAGCAGCGCCACGGCGCCGTTGGCCAGCATCAGTTCCTGGGCTTCCATCAAGGCCTTGGCCGCGCCCAGGGAAATCACCGAGCCCATGAATGGCGGAGGTTGCTGGTCGAAGGCCCCCACGGCAATGGTCGCACTGACGGCAACCAGGCGCGCCAGCAGTGCGTCGCCCCAGGCGCCTTCCGGCACCAGCAGGCGCCGGGCACAGGTGCAGCGCTGGCCGGCAGAAATAAAGGCCGACTGGATGATGGTGTAGACCGCTGCATCCACATCGGCCACCTGGTCCACCACCAGCGGGTTGTTGCCGCCCATTTCCAGCGCGAGGATCTTGTCCGGGCGCCCGGCGAACTGCTGGTGCAGGTGATTGCCGGTGCGGCTGGAACCGGTGAAGAACAGGCCGTCGATACCTGGATTGGAGGCCAGGGCGATCCCGGTCTCCCGCGCGCCTTGCAGCAGGTTCAACACGCCCGCCGGCAGGCCGGCTTCGATCCAGCACTGTACCGTCAGCTCGGCCACTTTAGGGGTCAGCTCGCTCGGCTTGAACAACACGGTATTGCCCGCGAGCAAGGCCGGGACGATATGCCCGTTGGGCAAGTGGCCGGGGAAGTTGTAAGGACCGAATACTGCGACCACGCCGTGAGGCTTGTGGCGCAACACCGCCGTGGCGTCGCCCAGGGGGCCGCTCTTCTCGCCGGTACGTTCGCGGTAGCTCTGCACCGAGATCGCGATTTTGTTGGCCATGCTGGTAACTTCGGTGGCCGACTCCCACAGCGGCTTGCCGGTTTCTTCGCCAATGCAGCGGGCGATTTCATCGGCGCGGCTCTTCAAGGTGGCGGCAAAGGTTTCCAGCACGCTGATGCGCTCTTCCAGGGGGCGCTTGGCCCAGGCAGGGAATGCCTGGCGCGCAGCCTGCACGGCGGACTCGACCTGCTCGACACTGGCGCCATTGCCGGCCCAGATCACCTGCTGGGTCACCGGGTTCAGCGACTCAAAGCGTTCACCCTGGCCAGCCAGCCAGCTCCCTGCGATATACAACGAATTCATTATTTCGACTCCCGGGCAGCAGACAACGGTACGGCACGCACTTGATCACCGGCCACCAGTTGCAGGCGCTTGGCGGTCAGCGGATCGACCACCAGGGTGCCCGCAGCCAGGCGCGCCGGTGCGGCGGTGATGCGGCACTCTTCACGTTTACGGTTATGCATCAGGAACGGCGTGGCGTCGTCCCCCGGCGTGCCGATGGCCAGCACCAGCGCCTGGCTGTCACGCACCGCGCGGATCTTGCTGGTCTCACACTCCACCGCAGGGCCCGCGTCGAAGATATCGACGTAGCCCTGGTAGCTGAAGCCTTCGCTCTTGAGCATGCTCAGGGCCGGCTCGGTGTCGGGATGGACCTTGCCGATCACGTTGCGCGCGTCCTCGGACAAAAAGCAGGTGTACAGCGGGAACTTGGGCATCAGCTCGGCAATAAACGCCTTGTTGCCCACGCCGGTGAGGTAGTCGGCCTGGCTGAACTCCATCTTGAAGAAGTGCCGGCCCAGGCTTTCCCAGAACGGCGAACGCCCGGCGTCGTTGGACACCCCGCGCATCTCGGCAATGATCTTGTTGCCAAACAGCTGCGGGAATTCAGCAATGAACAGCATCCGTGCCTTGGCCAGCATGCGGCCATTGAGGCCGTTGCGGTAATCGGCATGCAGGAACAACGAGCACAGCTCGGAGTTGCCCGTCAGGTCGTTGGCCAGGAACAGCGTAGGAATCTCGCGATAGATGTTCAGTTCCTGGGAGGCGCTGACCGTCAGGCCGACCCGGAAGTTGTACCACGGCTCACGCAGGCCGACGGCGCCAGCGATGGCGGAAATCCCCACCACCCGGCCTTCGTCGTTTTCCAGCACGAACAGGTAGTCGGCATCACCACGCCCGGCTTCGCCGCGAAAGGTCTTTTCAGCCCAGCCAACCCGGTGGGTCAGGCGCTCTTCATTGGCCGGCAAGGTGGTAAGGCCGGTGCCGGTGCTGCGCGCCAGATCAATCAGGGCCGGTAAATCGCTGCTGCGTACGGGACGAACGATCATGCTATCTCCTCAGACGGGCCGCTTTGCAGCCACCCGCGAAACTCTGCTTTTTAAACCGCTACCAGGCGCACGCTGGCGCCTTCGCCGACGCCCAGGGCTTCGGCCGCTTCCAGGTCCAGGGTCACCGGCTTGCCCGGCGCGTAGTCCAGTTCCAGCATCACTGCGCGGTAATCCTGCAACTGCGCGTTGCTCACCAGGTACTGGCGGCCGACGCCCTTGACCATCTCGCCGATCTTCACCGGCACCACGCGGCTCTGGGCGATCGAACGGATGCCCGAGACCCGCGCATGCAGGGTCGGGCCACCGTCGAAGATGTCGATGTAATGATCGGTTTCAAAACCTTCGCGCATCAGGATGTCGAAGGTGATCTGCGCACGCGGGTGCACCTGGCCCATGGCTTCCTGGGCTTCGTCGGGCAACAGCGGCACGTAGATCGGGTAGTGGGGCATCAGCTCGGCGAGGAAGGTGCGGCTCTTCAACCCGCACAGGCGCTCGGCGGCGGCGTAGTTGAGGTCGAAGAAGTTGCGGCCGATGGCGTCCCAGAACGGCGAATCACCGTTCTCGTCGCTGTAGCCGACAATCTCGGTCACCACCGAGTCGGCAAAGCGCTCGGGGTGACTTGCGACAAACAGCAGGCGGCCACGGGAGTTGAGTTCCGACCAGGCCGAACCCACCAGTTCCGGCACCACGTAGAAGCTGGTCAGCAAGCTGTTGCCGGTCAGGTCGTGGCACTGGGACAGGACGTGAATTTTGTTGTGGATCTTCAGTTCGCGGGACGCGTGGACGAAGGTCTCGTTGCGAAAGCTGTAGAACGGCTCGGAATAACCGGCCGAGGCAACGATGGCCGAACAGCCCACCAGCTTGCCGGCGACGGTGTCTTCGAGGACAAAGAAATAGCTTTCTTCACCGTTGAAACTCACTTCGGCGGCGAAGGACGCTTCGCTGGCGGCGATTTTGTCGCTCAGGCGTTCAACGTCATCCGGCAGGGAGGTGACACCAATCGGGCTGTCCGCAGCCAGACGCTGTACCTCGCCCAGATCAGCCATTTGCGCGGGGCGCATCACCAGCATGGTGTCACTCCTTAACTCGAAAACTTCATAAAAAAATGCCGGACACTGAACCTGGAATCACCCAGGTTCCAATGTGGGAGCGGGCTTGCCCGCGATTGCGGTGGGCCAGTCACAACAACGTCGACTGACAGATCGCTATCGCGGGCAAGCCCGCTCCCACATTTGATCCGGTTCGTTAGATAAATGTGTATCTATCAGGCTTGCGTCAGCGTTTTTACAGCACGTTCAAAGCGGTCCAGGCCTTCATTGATGTCCGCCTCTTCCACCACCAGGCTTGGCGCAAAACGCACCACGTCCGGGCCGGCCTGCAGGATCATCAGGTTTTCTTTCTCGGCCGCGTTGAACACGTCCTTGGCCTTGCCCTTGAACGCGTCGCTCAATACGCAACCGAGCAGCAGGCCCATGCCACGTACTTGGGTGAAGATCCCGTATTGCTGGCCGATCTGCTCCAGGCGGGCCTTGAACAGCTCGTGCTTGGCATTGACGCCGGCCAGCACCTGGGGGGTGTTGATCACGTCGATCACCGCTTCGGCCACCGCGCATGCCAGCGGGTTGCCGCCGTAGGTGGTGCCGTGGGTGCCGACCACCAGGTGCTTGGCCAGGTCTTCGCGCGTCAGCATCGCGGCAATCGGGAAGCCGCCGCCCAGGCTCTTGGCGCTGGTGAGGATGTCGGGTACCACGCCGTAGTGCTGGTAGGCAAACAGATGGCCGCTGCGGCCCATGCCAGTCTGCACTTCGTCGAACACCAGCAGCGCGTTGTTGGCGTCACACAGGTCGCGGGCACCTTGCAGGTACGCAAGCTCAGCCGGCAACACGCCGCCTTCGCCCTGGATCGGTTCCAGCACCACGGCGCAGGTCTTGTCCGACACCGCGGCTTTCAGCGCGTCCAGGTCGTTATAAGGAACGTGGGTGATGCCGGTGATTTTAGGACCGAAACCATCAGAGTACTTCGACTGGCCACCGACGTTGACCGTAAACAGGGTGCGGCCGTGGAAGCTGTTCAGGGCGGCGATGATCTCGTATTTCTCGCTGCCGAAACGGTCGAACGCCACGCGACGGGCCAGCTTGAAGGCGGCCTCGTTGGCTTCGGCGCCCGAGTTGCAGAAGAACACACGCTCGGCAAAGGTGGCGTCGATCAGCTTATGGGCCAGGCGCAGGGCCGGCTCGTTGGTGAAGACGTTGGAGACGTGCCACAGCTTGTTGGCCTGGGCGGTCAATGCGCCGACCAGCGCCGGGTGGGCATGGCCCAGCACGTTCACTGCGATGCCGCCGGCAAAATCGATCAGCTCGCGACCCGACTGGTCCCACACGCGGGAACCTTCGCCACGCACAGGGATAAAGGCGGCAGGGGCATAGTTGGGCACCATGACCTGGTCGAAATCGGCACGTTGCACCGGGGCTTGCTCAACGGACATCGGAGTCTCCTGAAGAGGAACGCCTGCCTGGAACTGGCGGGCGATGCAGGGATTGTAAGGACAGTTTTCAGCGCGGCCTTGCCGCCAAGCGACAACTTCTTATAGCGCCAACCCCCGTTTTACGCGGGTTTACGCCAATGCGACAAATAGCTTCGCAATGGCGCAGTTTAAACAGAAGACAGGCGGTTGCGGCAGTGCCGTGGGAATTTTGCTCAGCTGCATCCGCAGGGCAAGGCCCTGCTCAGCCGCGCTCGGATGGCACCGACGACAACTCGAACGGGCTGCTGCTGCGCCGCTGGTTGCGATCTTCACGGGGGGTGGCGCCGAAGAAGTTGCGGTAGGCGCTGGAAAAGTGCGGCCCCGAGGAGAAGCCGCAGGACAGGCCGATCTGGATGATCGATTTGCTGGTTTGCATCAGCATCTGGCGCGCCTTGTTCAGGCGCAGCTCCAGGTAGTACTGGCTGGGAACGCGGTTGAGGTACTGCTTGAAGATGC
Organism: Pseudomonas sp. WS 5059; assembly: GCF_012985525.1. Taxonomy (NCBI): domain Bacteria; kingdom Pseudomonadati; phylum Pseudomonadota; class Gammaproteobacteria; order Pseudomonadales; family Pseudomonadaceae; genus Pseudomonas; species Pseudomonas sp. WS 5059. Next base: position 99,752 of record NZ_JAAQWO010000012.1, read on the forward strand.
GCTCCAGTTGTCGTCGCGACACGCACACATGCTGGGCGATTTCGTCGGTGGTCAGCGGCTCTTCGATGTTGGCTTCCATCAGCAACACTGCCTGGGTCAGCTTCGGATGGCTGGACCCCAGGCGGTTCTGCAATGGAATGCGCTGGCGTTCGCCACCTTCGCGGATGCGCTCTACCACCAATTCTTCGGAGACCGCACCGGCCAGTTCGGCACCATGATCACGGGCCAACACCGCCAGCAGCAGGTCGAGCACCGACATGCCACCGCAGGCGGTCAGGCGATCACGGTCCCAGTCGAACAAATGGCTGGTGGCGATGACCTTGGGGAAACGTTCGGCAAAGTCATCCTGCCAGCGCCAGTGCACGGCGGCGCGATAGCCGTCGAGCAAACCCAGTTGCGCCAACGGATACACGCCCGCCGACAAGCCGCCGATCACGCAGCCGGCACGCACCAGTTGCTTGAGTGCGGTGCCCAACTGGGACGCGATCACGGTGGGCGGCTCGTCGGCCAGCAGGAACAGCTTCTGGAAGCCTTCCAGCTTACCGGCCCAGGGTTCGCCGGGCAGCTTCCAGTCACCCTCGACCGGCGGCTCGGCCTGCAGGAATGACACCTCGTAGACCACGTCTGGATGCACCCGCTGGGCCACACGCAAGGCCTCCTCAGCCAGCGCAAGCGTCAGGGCTTTAGTGCTGGGCCAAATCAGGAAACCAATGCGATGGGCTGTCATGGAGGGCTATCCGAAACGAAAACGGTAATGAAGACAAGGGCCAATGCTAGCCCGTAAACCAACACAAATCTCAAAACAAACAGAGATCTAATGTGGGAGCTGGCTTGCCGGCGATAGCGGTGGGACTGGCTTACCGCTATCGCCGGCAAGCCGGCTCCTACAAGGAATCGAGGCCAACCTCAAGGCTGCGAAGCATGCACTATTTCAGTGCATAAACGCAGCCTTGTTTACTTCAAGCTACCGGACAAGAACTGCTGCAACCGCTCGGACTGCGGGTTGACCAGCACTTCACGCGGGTTGCCGCGTTCTTCGACAATGCCTTTGTGCAGGAACACCAACTGGTTGGACACTTCACGGGCAAAGCCCATTTCGTGGGTCACTACCACCATCGTCCGGCCTTCCAGGGCCAGGTCCTGCATGACCTTCAACACTTCGCCGACCAGCTCCGGGTCCAGCGCCGAGGTCGGCTCGTCAAACAGCATCACCTCAGGCTCCATCGCCAGCGCCCGGGCAATCGCCACGCGCTGCTGCTCGCCACCGGACATATGGCCGGGGAAGGCATCCTTGCGATGAGCCACGCCGACTTTGGCCAGGTAGTGCTCGGCCTTTTCACGGGCGTCTTTTTTCGACATGCCCAGCACATGCACCGGGGCTTCCATGACGTTTTCCAGCGCGGTCATGTGCGACCACAGGTTGAAATGCTGGAACACCATCGACAGACGCGAACGCATACGCTGCAACTGCTTGGGGTCGGCGGCTTTCATCGCGCCGTCCTTGTTGGCCACCAGCTTCAGCTCTTCGTTATTGAGCAGGATCTTGCCGGCGTGAGGCTGCTCCAGCAGGTTGATGCAGCGCAAAAAGGTGCTTTTGCCCGAGCCACTGGAACCGATGATGCTGATCACATCACCGGCCGCGGCGGCCAGGGACACGCCTTTGAGCACTTCATGACTGCCATAGCGTTTATGCAGGTCTTGGACTTCAAGTTTGTACATGCGGTCGGTTCTCACAAAAACAGTTGGTCAGTCGTTGAGCAAGCGCCCGTGACGCAGCGCTTCGCGCCCCGCCACCTTGGCCAGCCAGAAACCCGCTTGGGCATAACGCAGCCGTTCAACGGCAAACAACACCCCTGACGTGCCCGCGCAAACAATGCTGACGCGGTCGGCCAAAGGATCAATCACTTCAAAAATCGGCTCGCCGGTTTCCACCCAGTCACCGGCTTTACGCAAGTAACTGATCACCCCGGCGTGGGGTGCAAACAGCAATTCAGTGCCTTCGAAGGGCACGCCTTCACACGGTTCGTGTTGCGGCGCCGGCCACTCTCCCTTGATCAGGCCCTGTTCGGCGAGGAACGCGAGGATACCTTCGGCGTGGAAGATCGCCTCATCCCGACCGGTATCGGCCTGACCGCCCAGCTCCAGGGTCGTCGCCAGGCATGCCAGAGGGATCTGCGCCTCGGGGAACGCCCGTGACAAACGCAGCCACGGCAACGAGCAGGCCTCATCGAACGAGCTGCCGCCGGAATCTTCCGCCAACAGGCCGACCTTCACATTCAAATGCGCCGACAACGAACGCCACTGCGGCCAGTGCTGGGGCAGCGCGTACATGTGCAGCGCGGCTTCAGCGTCGCAGTGCAGGTCGAGGACCACATCGGCAGTACAGGCATGGCTCAGCAAAACCCGCTGCATACCTTGCAACTGGCTGCTCGGCTCGGGCAGTGCATTGAGCGCATCGCTCATTGCCTGGCGGATCATGCGCACATTGGCGTGGGGATCATCTCCCAGCCTGCCTTCCAGCAAGGCAGCAACCGGCTCGCTCAACTCGACGAAATCACGGTTGAAGTTCTTCCCGGTGCCGACCTCGAAACGCCCCTGGTGGCTGCCTTGCAGCAGTTGACCCAGGCCCATCGGGTTGGCCACCGGCACCAGCTCGATCACACCGTTGAGGGCGCCCTGCGCTTCGAGTTCGGCCAGGCGCTTTTTCAGCTCCCAGGCCGCGCGCATCCCCGGCAACTCATCGGCGTGCAGGCTGGCCTGGATATACGCCTTGCGCTCGCCATGGCCGAAACGGAACACCGTCAACTGGCGCTCGCAACCCAGGTGCCCCCAGGGCAGTACGTGCTCGATGCGTTCCATATCAGTGCTTCCGGGGAGCCAGGTAGCTCAACCAGCGGCGCTCGGCCAGCTTGAACAGGCGCACCAGGATGAACGTCAGGCACAGATAGAACAGGCCAGCGGTGATATAGGCTTCGAACGGCAGGTAGTACTGGGCGTTCACCGTGCGAGCGGCACCGGTGATGTCGACCAGGGTGACGATGGAGGCCAGGCTGGTGGTCTGCAACATCATGATCACCTCGTTGCTGTACTGCGGCAGCGCCCGGCGCAGGGCCGAGGGCAGCAGGATGCGGCGGTACAGCTTGTAGCGCGACATGCCCATGGCCTTGGCCGCTTCGATCTCGCCATGGGGCGTGGCCTTGAGGCTACCGGCGATGATCTCGGCGGTGTAGGCGCTGGTATTGATGGCAAAGGCCAGGCACGCACAGAAGGTCGCGCTGGACAGCCACGGCCAGAGGAAACTCTCGCGCACCGCTTCGAACTGGGCCAGGCCGTAGTAGATCAAAAACAACTGCACCAGCATCGGCGTACCGCGGATCACATAGGTGTAGAGCCAGGCCGCGCCATTGACCAGCGGTTGTTTGGACACTCGCATCAGGCCCAGGGGCACGGCGGCAAGCAGGCCGAAGAACAGCGAGATCAACAGCAATTTCAGGGTGGTCAGCAAGCCGCCAAGGTACAGCGGCATGGCCTCCCAGATGACGTTGTAGTCGAAGATCATAGATCAGCCGCCTTTACGCCTACCGAGTAGCGCTTCTCAAGATAACGCAGGGCCAGCAACGAGACGCTGGTGATCACCAGGTACATCGCCGCCACCGCGAGGAAGAAGGTAAAAGGTTCGCGGGTGGCATCTGCCGCCTGCTTGGCCTTGAACATCATGTCTTGCAGGCCCACCACCGAAATCAGCGCGGTGGCCTTGGTCAGTACCAGCCAGTTGTTGGTAAAGCCGGGGATTGCCAGCCGGATCATCTGCGGCACCATCACCCGGAAAAACACCTGGAACGGGCTCATGCCATAGGCCATGCCCGCTTCGGCCTGGCCCTTGGGGATGGCCATGAACGCACCGCGGAAAGTTTCCGACAGGTAGGCGCCAAAGATGAAACCCAGGGTGCCGATACCGGCGGCCAAGGGGTTCAAGTCAATATAGTCGTCGTAGCCCAGTAGCGGCGCGACGCGGTTGAGCAGGTCCTGGCCACCGTAGAAAATCAGCAGGATCAGCACCAGGTCGGGGATCCCGCGGATCACCGTGGAGTACAGGTCACCCAGCCAAGCCAGCCAGCGTACCGGCGACAGGCGCAATGCGACCCCAATCAGACCCAGAACAATGGCCAAGGCCATGGACGACAAGGCGAGCTGAAGCGTCAACCATGCGCCATCGAGGATAACGGCCCCGTAGCCTTTCAACATGATTCAGGTCCTCGAAAAGGCGGATGAAAAAATGGCGCAAACTTCAGAGACCCTGGTGCTTGCGCCATTCTGGACAGACAACTGCGAAGGTTTACTTGGCGTCAGCGCCGTAAATATCGAAGTTGAAATACTTTTTCTCGATTTCTTTGTACTTGCCATTGGCGCGGATCGCGGCGATGGCTGCGTTGATGCGGTCCAGGTTGGCCTTGTCGCCTTTACGTACCGCGATACCAATACCATCGCCGAAGTATTTGGCGTCGGTGAACGCAGGGCCTACGAACGCGTAGCCTTTGCCTGAGTCGGTCTTCAGGAAACCGTCTTCGAGCAGGGTCGCATCAGCCACGGTGCCATCAAGGCGACCGGCCGCCACATCCAGGTAGATCTCGTTCTGGGTGCTGTAGGGAACGATGGTCGCACCTTTAGGCGCCAGGACTTCCTTGGCGAAACGGTCATGGATCGAACCGCGCTGTACGCCGATCTTCTTGTCCTTGAGCTCAACCAGGCTGTCGCTGACGGTAACGCTGTCCTTCATCACCAGGCGTGCCGGGGTCAGGTAGTAGCGGTTGGTGAAATCCACGGACTTCTTGCGGTCGTCAGTGATGGACATGGACGACAGGATTGCGTCGATCTTGCGCACTTTGAGCGCCGGGATCAGGCCATCGAATTCTTGCTCGACCCAGGTGCACTTGACCTTCATCTCTTCGCACAGGGCGTTGCCGATGTCGTAGTCAAAACCGACGATGCTGCCGTCCGGCGCCTTCGAGGCAAACGGAGGGTAGGCTGCTTCGATACCAATTTTCAGCGGTTTCTCTTCAGCGAAGGCCTGCATGGACAGCACGGACAGCGCCAGGGCGCCCAACAGCACGAGTTTCTTCATCTTGGGACTCCATCGGTATAGGACAAAAACAGCAGTATGAGCCATGGCCCACGATGCGACTGAGTGAAACCGAATAGCGGTGCTGCGTCCTACACCAGTTCAACACGGCGACGACGAGCGAGTGATCGGCATTCTAACGACAGGCCGGAAGCCGATATTTCCTCAATGCGACAACAATTTACAGAAGCACCGAGAAAGCGACCCCGACCCATTGACAACCCCTGATTTTTATGCAGAGGCAAAAGATATTAAACCTATTAACGCTGCAAATTGCGGGCCTATTATTCGCAAACCCTTCTATTCCGGCAAGTGTAGCGTTTGATCTAATTTTTCAGGGTGTCTAAAACGGGCGTTTTCGGGGCGTGGATGTAGCACTTTGCCTCATGTTTGGGCGCAAGGTTACACATTTGCACCACTGGGTAACATTCAGAAACGTCCTACTAGATAAACCGATATTTATTGGCTTGGTGCTGAGGACGGTCTGTCATCCCCCACCATCCAATGTAGGAGCTGGCTTGCCAACGATAGCGGCGGGCCTGTATCAAATGGGCTGACTGACCCACCGTTATCGCCGGCAGGCCGGCTCCTACATTGATGGTATTTCATAGTGAGGCCCCACAAAAAAGCCCCATCCGGCCTACACCGGATGGGGCTTGGTCCCATAAACCCGCTTACGCGACGTTCATGGTCTTGTGGGTATCGATCAGATGCTGCACCACACTTGGATCAGCCAGGGTGGAGATATCCCCCAGCCCGTCATACTCGGCCGTGGCAATCTTGCGCAGGATACGGCGCATGATTTTCCCCGACCGGGTCTTAGGCAAGCCTGGTGCCCACTGGATCACGTCCGGCGATGCAATCGGGCCGATCTCCTTGCGCACCCAGTTCTTCAGTTCCAGGCGCAGCGCTTCGGTCGGCTCCTCACCGTTTTTCAAGGTGACATACACATAGATGCCCTGGCCCTTGATGTCGTGAGGCACGCCGACCACGGCCGCCTCGGTGACTTTGGGATGGGCGACCATGGCGCTTTCGATCTCGGCGGTGCCCATGCGGTGCCCGGAAACGTTGAGCACGTCATCCACGCGACCGGTGATCCACCAGTAGCCGTCTTCATCGCGACGCGCGCCGTCGCCGGTGAAGTACATGCCACGGAAGGTCTTGAAGTAAGTGTCGACAAAACGGTCATGGTCGCCGTACAGGGTACGCGCCTGGCCCGGCCACGAATCGAGGATCACCAGGTTGCCTTCGGCAGCGCCCTCGATGATGTTGCCCAGGTTGTCCACCAACGCTGGCACCACGCCAAAGAACGGACGTGCCGCCGACCCCGGCTTGAGCGCGTGAGCGCCCGGCAACGGGCTCATCAGGGTCGCGCCAGTTTCGGTCTGCCACCAGGTGTCGACAATCGGGCAACGGGATTGGCCGACATTCTTGTAGTACCAGTCCCAGGCTTCCGGGTTAATCGGCTCACCCACCGAACCCAACAGGCGCAAGCTGCTGCCATCGATACCTTCGCAGGCGGCGGTGCCGGAAGCCATCATCGCGCGGATCGCGGTCGGCGCGGTGTAGAGGATATTGACCTTGTGCTTGTCGACGATTTTCCCGACCCGCGTGATATCCGGGTAGTTCGGCACGCCTTCGAACAGCAGTGTGGTCGCGCCATTGGCCAGCGGACCATAGACGATGTAGGTGTGGCCAGTGACCCAGCCGACGTCGGCGGTGCACCAGTAGACTTCGCCCGGGCGGTAGTCGAACACGCGCTCGTGGGTCAGGGCGGCGTACAACAGGTAGCCGCCGGTGGTGTGCTGCACGCCCTTGGGCTTGCCGGTGGAACCGGAGGTGTAAAGGATGAACAGCGCTTCTTCGGCGCCCATCTCTTTTGGCGCGCAGACCGTGCCCGCCACTTTCATCAGGTCTTCGTACCAGATGTCGCGATGCTGGTTCCACTTGATCTGGCCATTGGTGCGCTTGCACACGATGACTTTCTGGATGCTGCTGGTTTCCGGGTTGGTCAGCGCGTCGTCGACGTTGGCCTTGAGCGGTACCTTCTTGCCGGCACGAATGCCTTCGTCGGCGGTAATCACCACCTTGGATTTGCAGTCGATGATGCGACCGGCCAGGGCTTCAGGGGAGAAACCGCCGAACACCACCGAGTGGATCGCGCCGATGCGGGTACAGGCCAGCATGGCGACCACAGCTTCAGGGATCATCGGCATATAGATGGTCACCACGTCACCGCGGTGCACATCCTGGCCGCGCAGGGCGTTGGCGAACTTGCAGACCTGTTCGTGCAGCTCGCGGTAGGTGATGGTGCGGCTTTCGGAAGGATCGTCGCCCTCCCAGATGATCGCCGCCTGGTCGCCGCGCTCGGCGAGGTGACGGTCCAGGCAGTTGTAGGAAACGTTGAGGGTGCCGTCAGCAAACCACTTGATATCGACATGGTGGTCGTCAAACGAGGTCTGCTTGACCGTGGTGAAAGGCTTGATCCAGTCAAGACGCTTGGCTTGCTCGCGCCAGAAGCCGTCGGGGTTGACCACCGACTGCTGGTACATGGCCTTGTAGGTCGCCTCGTCAGTCAGCGTATTGGCTGCTACTTCGGGGCGAACGGGGTACAGGGAAGCCGCACTCATCTTTCTTACCTCGGTGACTATAGTTGTTGTTGTATGGCCCTGTTGTAGCCGGGGCAGGCCTATAGAACCATTCGACGATGGTAGTAACAAGCCCCTACAAATTGCCCTGATATGTGCGTGAGCCGCTCTGGTACGGGGCCTGTAGCGCGTTTTGCGCTACCGGAAAAAACCTCTGTCGTGGATTGTTACGAAAACCACCAAAAGTGTTTATCAAAAGTACGGGTATATGAATGCAACCCAGGCGCCTAAAATCAACCTCGCCAACAAGGCACTGTGATTAACCAAGTTGCAGCCCCCACGAAGGCACGTTAATCCGAACTCTCTACTTAAGTTACACACGTGGCCTCACAAGGGCCCCGTGACCCCCTTCGACTGTAAAAAGGTAAATTGGAAATGAAAGCTTTATTAGTTATGGCCCTTGCCAGCCTGTGCGCCACCGCCGCCCTGGCCGACGAGATCCCGACTGACGTAGCCAGCCAGCACACCGCTATTGTTGAGGAATACACCTACGCCACTGATCTGGATATTGCCAAGGTGGTGTCCATGAGTTCCATTCCGAATGTCTGCGAAGTTGTTCCAGCACGCATGGAATATGAAGATCACCAAGGCCAGCGTCATATTCTTAATTACAAAGTCATGGGTAACGGTTGCTCTAACGGTTAATAACTTAGTTAGTTAGAACCTAACCTGGCAATGTTCGCCGCAAGGAATCGTTCTTGCGGCAAAGAGACTTGTTCACGGCACCTTCCCCTTCTCGCTTGAACCGAATGCTACGATTGTGGCGTTGCTACTCCCTCTGCACAGCAGGATGGGTTCATGAGAGCCAGTTTCGAGAAAATCCCCACCGAGGCCAACACCTCCTGGACCCTGCTCAACAGGCGCCTGCCACAGGCGATCCCGTTTGAGTGGCATCACCACCCTGAGTACGAGCTGACCCTCACCCTCAACAGTCGTGGGCACCGTTACATCAGCAACGATGTGGCACGCTACGATGATGGCGACCTGGTGCTGGTGGGCCCGAATGTTCCCCATAGCTGGTCGTCGGCCGAGACTATCGACCCGACCCAACCGCACATCGCCCTGGTCATCTGGTTTTCTGAAGCCTGGGCCGATTCGCTGGTCAAATTGTTTCCGGAAATGGCCTCGACCCGCGCCCTGCTGGCGGCCGCGCAGCATGCACTGAGTTTCAGCGACGCCACCTCGCGCGCCCTGCGCCCGGTGATCGAGGCGATGGTCGAGCAAGACGCCTCCCAGCGCCTGATTTCCCTGCTGACGGTACTCAATACCCTGTCACGGGATGTCGCGGCGCAGCGCATCGCTGTGCAACAAACCCCTCACATCATTGAAGATGCGCGCATCCGCCGGGTCCTGGACTACCTGCACGGCCACTATGCGCAACCCCTGAGCATCCCTGAGCTGGCACAAATGGCCTGCGTCAGCGTTTCCGCCTTCCACCGCATGTTCCGCAAACACACACGCTGCACAGCATTGGACTACATCGTGCGGCTGCGCATCGGACACGCCTGCGCCCTGTTGATGCAAGGCAACCTGGCCGTCAGCACCATCGCCGAACAGGTCGGGTACGCGTCCCAGGCCCTGTTCAACCGTCAGTTCAAGGCGCAAAAGGGCATGACGCCTTCAGACTTCCGTGGTCAGCATGGGCATCACTTCCAGCCAGGCACGGCTAAGCCGATTCTTCTGTAGGCGCATGATCAAACGCCACAATCGTATTGCTCAACGCGCCAAATGAGGCTGCCGTCCAGGCCGTCCGGAGTGATTCCATACCTGCATGAATAATAAAAATGCAGGCCACCCCATGAACAATTCCCCATCCTTCGCAAGTGCCGAGCTACCTGACGACTACAAACGCAGCATCGTCGCCATGAAAAAGGCACTGCGCGCACAGATCGGCGACGTGCCCGCGCTGTTTGCCGAAGTCAGCGCCTTTATCGCCACGGAAATCGCCGCGATCAAGGCCCAGCAAGCCCTGACCGGCTCGGCCTGGCCCGAACTGGACTTTGCCACCCTCGCCAACGGCCAGGTCACAGAACAACAACGCGCGCTGATCAAGCGCCGAGGCTGCCTGGTGATCCGCAACCACTTTCCCAGGCAGCAGGTGCTGGAGTGGGACAAGAGCCTGCTGGACTACCTGGACCACAACCAGTTCGACGCGGTTTACCGGGGCCCTGCCGACAACTTCTTCGGCAACCTGGAAGCCTCGCGCCCGGAAATCTTCCCGATCTACTGGTCCGAGGCCCAGATGCAACTGCGCCAGCATGAGCGCATGGGCTGCGCCCAATCGTTCTTGAACCGCCTGTGGACCATCGACTCCCACGGCCAGCAGTGGTTCGACCCCGACACCAACGCCCTGTACCCGGACCGCGTACGGCGACGCCCGCCCGGCACCACGTCCAAAGGCCTGGGCCCGCACACCGACTCCGGGGCGCTGGAGCGCTGGCTGCACCCGGCCTACTTGAAGGTGTTCGAGAAAATTTACCGCAATGACTTCAAATCCTACGACCCGTGGGACGCCGCCCATCGTACCGAAGTCGATGAATATGCCTACCCAGGTACCAAATGCTCGGCCTTTCGCACCTTCCAGGGTTGGACCGCGCTGTGCGACATGAATGCCGACCAGGGCGTGCTGCATACCTTGCCGATCCCCAAGGCCATGGCCTACCTGCTGCTGCGCCCGCTGCTCGATGACGTGCCCGAGGATGAGCTGTGTGGCGTTGCGCCAGGCAAGGTGCTGCCGATCCTGGAGAAGTGGCACCCGCTGCTGGTCCAGGGCATGTCACCGATTCCGGACGTGCAGGCTGGCGATTCGGTGTGGTGGCACTGCGATGTAGTCCATAGCGTCGCTCCCGTCGAAAACCAGCAGGGCTGGGGCAATGTGATGTACGTACCAGCCGCCCCCATGTGTCCGAAAAATCTGCGTTATGCCAGGGATGTGTTGCGGGCCTTCGAACAAGGCGCCTCGCCGGATGACTTCCCCCGCGAAGACTACGAAAAGCACTGGAGCGACCGCTTCATGACCTCGCAACTGAACGCCCTCGGCCGCAAAGGGCTGGGGCTGGAATAAGTACCCTCCTCTCACCACAAAAACAAAAAAGGGCCACCCCCTATGAAAATCGTCAATCGCCTTGCCGTTGCCATCTCCCTCGCCAGCCTTTGCACAGTCAGCGCCCATGGGGCCCAGAGCAAGGGCAGCGTGGAAGTCGTGCATTACTGGACCTCGGGCGGGGAAGCCAAGTCTGCGGACGTGCTCAAGCAACTGATCGAAAAAGACGGCTATACCTGGCAAAACAGCGCCGTAGCCGGTGGCGGGGGCGCAGCGGCCATGACGGTGCTCAAGACTCGCGCCGTGTCCGGCAACCCGCCCTCCGCCGCTCAGATCAAGGGCCCGGATATCCAGGAATGGGGCAATCTGGGCTTGCTGACCAGCATCGACGACGTGGCCAAGGCCAATCACTGGGACAACCTGCTGCCCCAGAGCATTGCCCAACTGATGAAATATGATGGCCACTATGTCGCCGTGCCGCTGAATATCCACCGTATCAACTGGCTCTGGACCAACCCCACGGTACTCAAGCAGGCCGGCGTGTCCCAGACGCCGAAAACCCTCGAAGAACTGTATGCCGCCGGTGACAAACTCAAGGCCGCCGGTTTTATTGCGCTCGCCCACGGCGGCCAACCCTGGCAGGACACCACGGTATTTGAAGGCCTGGTGCTGAGCATCCTCGGCGCGGATGGCTTCAAGAAAGCCTTTATCGATCACGACGAAGCCACCTTCACCGGCGCGAAAATGACCGAAGTGTTTGTAGCACTGCGCAAACTCAAGACCTACATGGACCCCGACGGCACGGGCCAGGACTGGAACATGGAGACCGCCAAGGTCATCAAGGGCCAGGCCGGCATGCAGATCATGGGCGACTGGGCCAAGAGCGAATGGAGCGCCGCCGGCAAGAAGGCCGGTCTCGATTATGAATGCGCGCCCTTCCCGGGCTCCCAAGGCATCTATAGCTACACCATCGATTCCCTGGCGATGTTCAAGCTCTCCAGCAAAAATGACACACCGGGCAACAATGCCGCGCGCGACGACCTGGCCAAGATCGCCCTGGAGCCGCAATTTCAAACGGTATTCAATCAGAACAAAGGCTCCATCCCGGTGATCACGGGCCTGGACATGAGCCAGTTCGACAGTTGCGCCCAGGCCTCCGCCAAGGATTTCGCCGAAGCCGAAAACGCCGGCACCCTGGCCCCGAGCATGGCGTTCAACATGTCGACTTCCCAGGCAGTGCAGGGGGCGGTGTTTGATGTGGTCAGCCACTTTATGAGCGATAAAAACGCGGATCCGGCCAAGGCCGGGAAACAGATGTTTGCGAGCATTCAGGCGGCAGCACAGTAAGGCCCTGCGGCCAGTTCTTGCGCCAAGGGGCGCAAGAACTGCGATGCCAAATCTACCTGCGGCTGGCGCATTAAAAGCAGCGCCTACCGCCCGTCAAAAAAATCCGCAGCTGGCAAACCCTTGCAAACCCGCACTCTGGCCGCAAACACCGTCAATTTGGCGGCCCACCGAGACCATCCGCCGCAACACAAAGGCAAATTTTTCCCTATAATGCGCGGGTAAATCGGGCCTGTAATATCCCTTTACATGGGGTAACGAGCCAGACCTGAGGCCCCGCAGGAGTAAGACACAGTCGCTCCGCCCCTCAGACCTCATGCAGAGCACCCGTAGCCCTATTCCGTTTAATGCCTGCGCTAGCTGTTGCAACAAACGATTCCTTAAAGATCCACCGCGGCCCCTGGGCCGTGTGAACACCCAACCATCCGGTTTCACACGGGCACCATTGGCCCTCACGCAGGAGACGACACGTCATGCTGAGCTGGGACGAATTCGACAAAGAAGAAGAAGGCGAAGTAGCCGCTAAAGGCGCCAACGCCGGCCACGCCACCGAAGCCAACATGGACCGCCTCGACGGTGCCGGTGCCGCCGCCGCCATCGAGGCCCGCGCCGTCACCGCCAATGACTCCGCCGCCATCGTGCGCGCCAAGGCCGCCCTGGACAAACTCGACGTCGCCGAAGGCCTCGCCGAGTTGGAAGGCGCCTCCGCCCGTGTCGCCGTTGACGAAAAGCGCATGATCAACTGCCGCGCCGACCTCAACCAACTCGTGCCCTTCAAGTACGACTGGGCCTGGCAGAAGTACCTCGACGGCTGCGCCAACCACTGGATGCCGCAAGAGGTCAACATGACCGCCGACA
>NZ_JAAQWO010000013.1:0-43831 GCF_012985525.1 Pseudomonas sp. WS 5059
GGTTGGCCACGAAAAGCTGTGTGTCTTCAACTTGGCCAGAGTGTAGAAACGCTTTGACCTGGGCGTTATAGCCACAGGGCAGGCGCATCAGAAAGTGCCGCTGTTGCTGCGCGAACAGCGCGAATAACCAGTGCCCAGGGTAACCACGGTCAAACAGCGTCAGGCTGTCAGCCGGCAGGTGCTCAAGGTGCAGATGGGCACAGTCGCGCTCGCCGACGGTCAGGGGCACGATCAGGCTATGCAAGGTTTGACCGTCAGCGACTTCGTAGAGTGTGGACAAGCGAGCCATGGGAAAGCCAGAGTGACTGCCAAAGAAGGTCGCCATGGTCGACTCCAGGGGTAAATGCACGGTCGAGCCATCCACCGCGAGCACCCTCAGCCCACGCCACTTCTGACGCAGCCCGAAGCAGTCAATTTGTTGCTGCAGGAGGCGATTGAGACTTTCAAATACCTCGGGGTTGAGCTTTTTGCGCGCTTTGCAGAAGGCCTGCGCAGTGACCATTTGCGTCTCAGTCGACGCCTGATTGAGTACGCGATAGAACTGATCGAGTTCGGTTTGCAGGGCCGTGCGCGGCTGATTGAGCAGGAACAGGACGAGGTTCTTGAAGGTGAGCTGGCGTCGGCGGGTAAAGTCTTGAGGATTCTGGCGGTGGGCGGCGATGAAGGCGGGACAATCGAGCGGGCTGGTTATTTTTTGTACAATTTTCAAGCCAGGGTTTGGCTGGCGGTGTCAAGCGATGCGGTATAGGTAGTCAAAAGGGCTTCTCCCATGCACTGATTTGAGCGCTAATTATATGATATTTATGGATAATTTCCAAAGTTGATGACATTGGTAGCGAACATGCCGGCGTAAATCAGCCAACGGATAAAGTGATCACTGAGCAGCTCAGCCTCCCTTTCCAGTTCGGCTGTTAAAAAAACAACACCGTTGTTTGAAAGCACCAGCAAATCAAGTGCTCACTCTTCTATTTTACAGTACCTGGCAACAGCACTTTGCGGTGCAGTCGATCAGATATCCGGAAGGTTGATCGTAAGCTTCAGCCTAGCGCTCTTCGAATTTAATGTCGTCGAGCTTCGGCCCAACCATTCCCCCGACCTACTCTTCCCTCCCCTAGAGACCCTAGCAGTCACTTGAATCGCGGCTGTCTGCGATAAGGTGTTGCTGGTAACTATTGCATCAGCGCCTGAAAACTCCACCTCGGCCGGCAGACTTGAGACCTTAAGTCGTATGGTAGCGAGAGGTACCTTGGAGCCCGATAGCGTCTGTACGAAAACGAACACACTGTCATCCAAAGCGACCTTTTCGAAAATTTCCGGGGAAATGTCCACCCGTACCTTGAGCGGTGTTGGTGGCAAGCCAGCAACATGGTTAATCGTCAAATTGTTGTTTTTTTCATCCGCTGAAAGACCGTTTCTTGCCTTTCCAATGGCCTGTACTAAAGCAGCGTGTGACGGATGGTCGGAACCCATCTCTGCTAATGCGTGATGCCAATATTTTAAAGCATCTTGGTAACGATGCTCTTCAAACGCAGCCAGACCTATGAGACTCAAGCTCTGGAGCTCACCCGGATTTCCATTTAAAGCTTCATCTGTCAGCGCCTTGATTGGCGGAGACCACATTTTGTTGTTAGAGAAATACAATGCTTTAGCCCACTCGCCTAATAACTCCGGTCGGCGACCGGCCAGTGACACCGTTCGTTCGAACATTCTAGCGGCATCGTCGGGCCTCCCTTGAGCCATGTAGTTTTGGGCCAGGTTATAAGCGTTCTCAGCTGACTCCGGTTGGGCGTTAACCGCGCGTTCCAGACGGTCGTTCATTTGCGCGAGTGAACCGGGAGGCTGGGCGAACTCACGAACCAGCTCGACTTTGTCGCTGGCGCCAAAATGCAGGTACAGCGCGAGCCCCAGCGCCGGTATCAAGAAAGCCACGAATACTGGTAGCGGCTTGCCTGTAGTCGAAAAACGTTCGAGGCCAGCTCCTTCGGTGTCCGCCAGCAATTCGCGGTCCGCCTCAGAGCGGGCACTGTTTTTTTGCGCAGGAGACATCACTCCGTCCCCTTGCTGAAGCTGTAGCTCCGCCAGGCGTTCCTGATACAGCGCCACGTAAAAAGCGGTGCGATCTTCTTCGCTTTGGGCACGACGTACAAACAACACAGGGATTAGCACGAAACTGAGGGCAACCAGCAACAGCAGGCCGACCCATAGCCAGAAATCAATCATTAGATTCTTTACCCAATAGGAGGAGGAGCCGTTGACGCTCTTGGTCAGAAAACACCTCAACATCATCGCCATGCCGACCACGATGACGTGCAACGATCAAGTAAATCACCCACACACCGCCCAACAACAAACCGCCAGGCCCAAACCAGAGCAACCAGGTGTGGCTGTTCAGCTCAGGTTTGTAGCGCACGAATTCGCCATAGCGATCGACCATGAAGTCGATGATCTGCTGATTACTCTGACCTTCATCGAGCATGCGAAAGATCTCTTTTTGTTGCCGCTGACCGAAAACTGACCCAGTAGAGGCTGTTCTGCCGACTGAAAACTGACCCAGGTGTTCAACTGCTTCTGCTCAATTTTTGAGCAGGAGAACACAGGGTGATCAGTATGGAAATGATGGGCAAAATTCGCCGGATGTATTTCCGCGACAAGCTGTCGCTGCATGAGATAGCCAAGCGCACCGGGTTGGCGCGCAACACGATTCGCAAGTGGGTCAGATCACCTGAGGCCAAGCCGCCGGTCTACCAACGCCGCGCGATCTTCAACAAACTCAGCCCTTTTCACGCCACGCTGGAGCAGGCGCTAAAAGCCGATTCGCTGCGGCCCAAGCAACAGCGGCGCAGTGCCAAGGCGCTGTTGGCGCAAATCAAAGCCGAAGGTTATGACGGTGGCTACAGCCAGCTCACCGCGTTTATCCGTGCCTGGCGAGGGGGACAGGGCAAGGCGTCGCAGGCCTTTGTGCCGCTGACCTTTGCTCTTGGCGAGGCGTTTCAGTTTGACTGGAGCGAGGAAGGCTTGCTGGTCGGCGGCATTTACCGGCGTATGCAGGTGGCACATCTGAAGCTGTGTGCCAGCCGTGCGTTCTGGCTTGTGGCGTATCCGAGCCAGGGCCATGAGATGTTATTTGACGCCCATACACGCTCGTTCGGCTCCTTGGGCGGCGTGCCGCGCCGGGGCATCTACGACAACATGAAGACCGCCGTCGACAAGGTCAATAAGGGCAAAGGCCGGGCGGTGAATGCGCGCTTTGCGGTGATGTGCGCGCATTACCTGTTCGATCCGGACTTCTGCAACGTCGCCGCTGGTTGGGAAAAGGGCATCGTTGAAAAGAACGTGCAAGACAGCCGCAGGCGTATCTGGCTAGACGCCCAGGACTGCCAGTTTCACTCCTTCGAGGAACTCAATGCCTGGCTGGGCCAGCGCTGCCGCGCGCTTTGGAACGAGCTGACGCACCCTCAATACAGCGGGCTGAGTGTGGCCGAAGTGCTGGAGTTGGAGCGCGCTGAACTGATGCCTGTGCCAGCGCCATTCGACGGTTACGTCGAGCGGCCTGCGCGGGTCTCCAGCACCTGCCTGGTCAGCGTCGGGCGCAACCGCTACTCGGTGCCGTGTGAGTATGCGGGTAAGTGGGTCAGCAGCCGTTTGTATCCGACGCGAATCGAGGTGGTGGCTGACGACGCGCTGATCGCCAGCCATGTCCGCTTGCTGGATCGCGACCAGGTCAGCTATGACTGGCAGCACTACCTCCCGCTGATCGAACGCAAGCCCGGTGCGCTGCGCAACGGCGCGCCCTTTGCTGATCTGCCGGCGCCGCTGCGTCAGCTTAAGCACGGTCTGGGGCGTCATGCCGGCGGTGACCGGATCATGGCGCAAGTTCTGGCTGCCGTACCGGTCGCCGGGCTCGATGCGGTGCTGGTGGCTGTTGAGCTGGTACTGGAAAGCGGCAGCCTGAGCGCCGAACACATCCTCAATGTCGTGGCGCGCCTGGCCGCGACCGAACCACCACCCAGCGTCGAAACCCACTTGTCGCTCAAGGAAGCCCCCGTCGCTAACACGGCGCGCTACGACCGCCTGCGTGGCCAGACCGAGGAGATCGGTCATGCGTGATTTGATGGCGGAACTCAAGGAGCTGCGCCTGCACGGCATGGCCACGGCCTGGGCGGAGTTGACTGCGCAGGGTGAGTCGAACACAGCCTCGTCCAAGTGGCTGCTCGAACACCTGCTGGAACAAGAGCACACAGATCGCGCCATGCGCTCGGTGAGCCACCAGATGAACATGGCCAAGCTGCCGATGCACCGCGACCTGGCCGGCTTCGACTTCAGCGCCTCCAGCGCAGACGCTCGTTTGATCAGCGAACTGGCCAGTCTGGCCTTTACCGACACCGCGCAGAACGTGGTGCTGATCGGTGGGCCTGGCACCGGTAAAACCCACCTGGCCACTGCGCTGGCCGTGTCCGGCATCACCCGGCACGGCAAGCGCGTGCGCTTCTACTCCACGGTCGATCTGGTCAATCTGCTGGAGCGCGAAAAGCACGACGGCAAAGCCGGGCGGATCGCCCAAGCTCTGCTGCGCATGGATCTGGTCATCCTCGACGAACTGGGTTATCTGCCCTTCAGCCAGGCCGGCGGTGCGTTGCTGTTTCACCTGCTATCCAAGCTGTACGAACACACCAGCGTGGTGATCACCACCAACCTGAGCTTCGCCGAATGGTCGAGCGTGTTCGGCGACGCCAAGATGACCACCGCCCTGCTGGATCGGCTGACCCACCACTGCCACATCGTCGAAACCGGTAACGAGTCCTATCGCCTGCAACACAGTAGCTTGGCGGCCCAGGCCAAGATCAAATCACGGGAGCGAAAGCGTAAGGGCGGCCAGGAACCGGAGGACGATGAGCCGTTCTGATTTCATGGCGACGACGGCCTGCTACATGGCTGCGTGTGGCAGGTCTTAAACAACTGAACTGGGCTAGCGAAGGAGTGGGGGCAACAGCAGCTGCGCTGGTAGACTTATCCACAGTTGCTGGTAACAAAATCAGCAATCCGCCCTGGGTCAAATTTCAATCGGCAGGGTGGGGATGCGGACAAAAACTTGGACTGGTTATGCCGCGAAGCCCAGGCTTTCACGATACTCAATGGGACTGAGCGCGCCGAGGGAAATCTTGATTCGTTTTTCGTTGTACCAGCGAATGTATGAATCCAAGGCCTGAATGAACTGCTCGATGCTCGTTGACTGCCAGTTGCGAGGATAGAACAGCTCCGTTTTCAGTCGGCCGAAGAAACCTTCACAAGCCGCGTTGTCAGGTGAGCAGCCTTTGCGCGACATCGAACGAATCAGCTTCGCATCAGCGATGCGCGATAGCCAGCCGGGCCAGCGGTAGTGAGCGCCACGATCGGAGTGAACAACAGGCCGTTTATCGTTGCTGGCCACCGTTTCGACAGCGGCATCCAGCATCGTGTTCACAAGCTCGGCGTCGGGACGCGTGCCGATCGACCAACTGATTACCTTCCCATCGAAGCAGTCGATCATGGGGGACAGGTACACCTTGCCGGCTGGGATCTGGAACTCCGAGATGTCGGTCAGCCATTTCTCATTCGGAGCTAGGGCCGTGAAGTCGCGGTTGAGGAGGTTTTCCGGCGCCGGACTGATCTCCCCGAGGTAGGAACCGTATCGACGCCGTTTCGGCTTGGCGACGACTAGGCACTCCTGCTTCATCAAGCGCTGCACCACCTTCTCTGAAAGGCGCACACGCTGCCTGCTCAACGAAGCTCGCATCCGACGGTAGCCATAGCAACGATGATTGCGCTCGAATATGTCCGCCATGGCACGACGCGCTTCGGTGTACTTTTCCGCGACCTGCATTCGGGCTCGATGATAGAAATAGGAGCTTCGGGCCAAGCCCAACGCGTCAAGCAGCTCTAGCAAGGAGTACCTCTGCCTTAGGGCATCAGCCAGCAATGTCTTCTCCCGATTGGTCAGGACTTGCCGGTTGATGCCCGTCTCTTTTTTTATGAGTTCATTCGCCCTCATCAACAGGTCATGTTCAAGCTGCAAACGGCGAACATCGAGCTGGAGAGATTCGAGTTGCCGCTGCAACTCCTCTCGTTCCGGTGACGATGAGGGTTCAAGCCGACACTTCATGGATGGGGATACCTCTGGGCCGAGTAGCTGGTTTTTCCAGTTGTACAAGGTCGGCCTGCACACGCCCAGCTTTTGAGCCAGGGCTTTCGCACTTTCTTTTCGCGTGCACAGCGCGATGACCGCTGCCTGCTTCACCGCTGGCGGCCGGGCTAACCCGTCTGAACGACCGACAATACGCGTATGCAACTCGGGGTGCATTTCGTAAATCCAGGCACGCAACGAATCCCGCGCGGGGTAGCCCAACGCCTTGATGGTAGCGGCGATGTTGCGACCGTATTCGAGATAGTGCCCGACAGCCTTTTCCCTTTGGGCCAGTGAGTACTTCGACTTCGAGTTCTCGTAGCCACGCGGCAGGTCGAGGCATCGCTCATACTCTGCGTGCCAGCTCTTCAAAGAGTTCTTCGTCGGGTAGCCCAACTGACGAATAGTTGCCCCGGTTCGCTTGCCCAGTTTGATGTAGAGCTTGACCGCTCGGATACGGTCTTCGTATGAGTACATGAACTACCTCCAGGTAGTCCAAGATTTCCGCCGCATCCCCGGTGGGTCAATTTTCCATCAGCGCCAACACACTAAGCAACCATCAGAAAATTTTGACTGTACGCCAAAAAATTCGCATCTACCAGCATCTAAACAGGCGTTGTTGATTATCATAAAACACTGACACTGTATTATATAATCGTGCTTTTGTGTTATTTTTTTAATATTTACTGATTACGTACTTGCTTAACCACTCAGTTGCGCTAGAATTAATAGACGCGAAATTTAAATCTCTAATTTTCCAACACTTAGTAAAACCTCGTTTGCCATCCCACTACCATTGTAGGAGCAAATCAGGAGACATAAAAAATTAGCGGTAGCGTGCCTGGCCCTCTAGATAAGTATTGGAGACTGTAATGAAGTTTGAAAAGTCACAGACAGCAATCGACCACCTGACTCCCGAGCAACACCGAATTACCCAGGAGGCGGGCACCGAAAGGCCCTTCACGGGCGAGTACAACGACAACAAGGAGCCTGGCATCTACGTCGACATAGTGTCGGGAGAGCCACTGTTCGCTTCGACGGACAAGTTCGATTCGGGTACTGGCTGGCCCAGCTTCACCAAGCCGATCGTTTCGGCAAACGTGAACGAGGTGCGGGACAGCGCACACGGCATGGTCCGGACGGAGGTCAGGTCAGTACACGCAGACAGTCATCTCGGCCATGTGTTCCCCGATGGTCCTTCCGACCGCGGCGGTCTGCGGTACTGCATCAACTCAGCGTCCCTTCGCTTCATCCCGCGCGACGAGATGGAGTCCGAGGGATACGGTGAATATCTCGATCAAGTAGAGGAGGCTTAACATGCATCAGCGCGCTGTTCTCGCAGGAGGATGTTTCTGGGGCATGCAGGATCTGATCCGCAAGCGGCCCGGCATCATCTCGACCCGTGTGGGTTACACGGGCGGCGATATTCCGAACGCCACGTATCGTAATCACGGCACGCATGCCGAGGGGATCGAGATTGTCTTCGACCCGACAGTGACGAGCTACCGGAACATCCTGGAATTCTTCTTCCAGATCCACGATCCGACGACGCTGAACCGCCAGGGCAATGATCGTGGGCTCTCCTACCGGTCGGGCATCTATTATGTCGACGAGGAGCAGAAGCGCGTCGCCGAGGATACGATCGCCGATGTGGATGCCTCGGGGCTGTGGGATGGCAAAGTGGTGACCGAGGTCCAGCCGGTCGGCGAGTTCTGGGAGGCCGAGCCCGATCACCAGGATTATCTGGAGAAGCGCCCGGGCGGCTACACCTGCCACTTCGTCCGTCCCGGCTGGGTGCTTCCGAAGCGCCAAAAGGTTGACGACGTACAGCCAGCGGCCGGGACCGCGGCGGAATAGGCTTCACTGCCGTTGCCACTGCGCCGATCCGGTCCGCAATCTTCGTGACCGCGTCGTTCAGCGACGCGGTCATCGAACCCTACTTCAGAGTGACGGCTCGTTCCAGTCAGTCGCCATCGCAACACCAGGATCGCAGATTTATGCCAGACCTCTCGTCCTTTCCGATCACGCAGCGCTGGCCGGCATCTCATCCCGATCGCCTGCAACTCTACGCAGCCCCTACGCCCAATGGCGTCAAGGTCTCGATCATGCTTGAGGAGACTGGCCTGGCGTACGAGCCCCACCTGATCGACATCTCGAACAACGAGTCGAAGGATCCGGCGTTCGTGTCGCTGAACCCGAACGGACGCATACCGGCGATCATCGATCCGGCTGGCCCTGACGGTAGACCCATCGCCTTATGGGAATCCGGTGCGATCCTCCTCTATCTGGCCGACAAGACGGGTCAGTTCATCTCCACCGAACCAGGCCAGCGTTACGAGACCCTAGCGTGGGTGTTCTTTCAGATGTCGGCCATCGGGCCGATGTTCGGTCAGCTCGGCTTCTTCCTGCGATTTGGCGGCAAGGACTATGAGGACAAGCGGCCGCAACAGCGCTTTATCGACGAATCCACGCGTCTGCTGGGGATTCTGGATCGCCGGCTGGAAGGCCGCGACTGGATCGTCGACGACTATTCGATCGCGGACATCGCGACGCTCGGCTGGGTGAATGCGCTGGTGGAATTCTACGCTGCGGGTGACATCCTTGGCCTCAGCAGCTTTTCGAACGTCCGCGCATGGCTTGGACGCGGGCTGGCTCGACCGGCCGTCCAGCGTGGCCTCCACATTCCCGCGAGGCCAGCATGAGCATCATCGCCGCCTATTATTACAACGAAGGCAAGCGAGTTCGCGAAATCGCGCTCGATGAGCACGTCAAGTTGGGCGAGAGTCGCTCGGGCTTCTGCTGGATCGCGCTTAGCGAACCCACCCCCGAGGAACTACTCGCGATCCAAAGGACATATAATCTTCATCCGTTGGCGATCGACAACGCGATGCACCCGCTGTGCCCGCCCAAGCTCGAGGTCTACAACGATGAGTTGTACGTCGTCGCGCAGACCGCCGAGCTGGTCGGCGACCGGATCAGCTACGGCAAGATGGCGATCTTCACCGGTCACAATCACCTTATCACCGTGCGGCACGGCAATGCCGGAGCGCTGGGCAAACTTCGGGAGCAACTCGAGGCATCGCCGACGCAGTTCGGCAAGGGTGTCGACTATGTGCTGCACGCGATCTTGCATCGCGTGGTCGACCAGTATCTGCCCATCTTCGAAATGATCGAGGACGACGTCCTGGCGATGGAGCGACGGTCGCTGCACGATTTCCTCGGGCCAGAAGAGGTGGCGCGAATCTTCGAACTAAGGTCCGAACTCACGCGGTTCCAGCGCACGCTCGGGGCTATGGCCGAGCTGGTGCGAAAGCTCGTTCGCGGCCACTTTCCCTGCATCAGCGCCGAAATGACACCATATTTCCACGACGTCGCGGACCATGTCCACCGCGTGCAGTCCATGGTCGACGGCCTCCTGCTTGTCCTGTCCACGGTCTTTGAGGCCAGCAGCCTTCTTGAAGCGCAAAGGACGGGGGTGATCACCCGCCAGCTGGCGGCTTGGGCGGCAATACTGGCAGTCCCGACGGCGATCGCTGGAATATACGGCATGAACTTTAAGCACATGCCGGAGCTGGACACGGCCTACGGATACTTTGTCGTGCTCGGAGTGATAGCGATATCGTGCGTTTTCCTATTTGTGCGCTTCAAGAAGGCTAAGTGGCTGTGAATACTGCCCATCGTTTTCTTCGCCGTCATCTGACGGTTACAGCGGGCCTTATACGGAAGCTTGTCCAATCCAACTCAAGATGAAGGTGCGTCCATGACATAGCAGCTGACCGACGCTCTACAAGCAGTTCAGTCCTTCATCGCCAAGGGCTAAGACCGCGAATAGCGCGTCAAGGACAGCAATCTCGTCGATCTCGAGCCAGGATCAACCATCGGTCCGTGCGGCATCTGCGTCGACGCGGCGTTTCGCCTCGGAAGCGGTGATGATGGCGATAACGCCTCCACCCTCTACGCGATCACCGATCCGGCGACCGAGCATAAGGGCCTGTTGATCGACGTGTTCGATGAAATCTGCTACCGCGACCCAGTTCAAGAGTCGGGACCTCAATGTAGAAGAAGTTGACTAACGAGCATTCGCGTCATCCGATCAAGCAAGCTGGAGACATTTATGAAAGCCATTGGTTACAAGGTTCCGGGACCCATCGCCGCGGATGCCGCGCTGGTCGACATCAATCTGCCTCGGCCTGTCGCTGCAGGATACGATATCCTGGTTGAGGTGAAGGCCGTCTCGGTCAACCCGGTCGACTACAAGGTCCGCAACAGCACGCCGCCGGCAGATGGCGATTGGAAGGTGCTGGGATGGGATGCCGCCGGGATTGTGCGCGAGGTCGGCCCCGACGTCACGCAGTTCGAGTTAGGCGACGAGGTCTATTATGCCGGATCGATCACACGGCCCGGTACCAATGCGGAGTTCCATCTCGTCGACGCCCGGATTGTCGGTCACAAACCTGCGTCGCTCTCCTGGGCGGAAGCGGCGGCGCTGCCGCTGACGACGTTGACGGCCTGGGAGGCGATGTTCGACCGCCTGGACGTGGCGAAGCCCGTACCCGGTGCGGCGGAGGCGATCCTCATCATCGGTGGCGCGGGCGGGGT
This sequence comes from Pseudomonas sp. WS 5059, assembly GCF_012985525.1. Taxonomy (NCBI): domain Bacteria; kingdom Pseudomonadati; phylum Pseudomonadota; class Gammaproteobacteria; order Pseudomonadales; family Pseudomonadaceae; genus Pseudomonas; species Pseudomonas sp. WS 5059. The sequence goes on from NZ_JAAQWO010000013.1 coordinate 10,760, forward strand.
TGGGTCGATCGCCGTCCAGATCGCGCGACAGCGCACGGACCTCACCGTCATCGCCACAGCCTCTCGACCGGAAACCCAAGAGTGGGTAAGAGGGCTTGGAGCTCACCACGTCATCGACCATTCTCGTCCGCTCGCGCCACAGATCGCCGAACTCGGCATCGGTGCTCCCGCTTTCGTCTTTTCGACCACACATACCGAGCAACATGTCGCCGACATCGCCGAACTGATCGCCCCACAAGGACGGTTCGGACTGATCGACGATCCCAAGGCATTCGATATCATGGTTTTCAAGCGCAAGGCGGTGTCGATCCACCACGAGCTGATGTTCACGCGGTCGATCTACGGCACGCCCGACATGAATGAGCAGGGCGAGATTCTGGATGCGATGGCAGCGCTGGTTGGGGTCGTCTCAGAAAACGGAAAATAAAGCACGCTAAGCCGGTTGCAGCGGCCGTAGCGGCCTGAACTTGCCCGCGCCGATCTTGGCGCTGCTGCGCCAGAGGTAATCGCCGGTCAGGTTGATGTGCTCCCAGCCGAGCGGCGACAGGTACTGCAACAGGCCGTCATCGACGGCTTGACCGTGGCCACGCAAGGCGTTCGCGGCCCGCTCCAGATAGACCGTGTTCCATAGCACGATGGCCGCCGTCACCAGGTTGAGGCCGCTGGCCCGGTAGCGCTGCTGCTCGAAGCTGCGGTCGCGGATTTCCCCCAGGCGGTTGAAGAACACGGCGCGGGCCAGCGCGTTGCGCGCCTCGCCTTTGTTCAGCCCGGCATGCACGCGGCGGCGCAGCTCGACGCTTTGCAGCCAGTCCAGGATGAACAGTGTGCGCTCGATGCGTCCCAGCTCACGCAGGGCGACGGCCAGGCCGTTCTGGCGCGGGTAGCTGCCAAGCTTCCTGAGCATCAGCGAGGCCGTCGCCGTGCCCTGCTTGATCGAGGTGGCCATCCGCAGGATTTCATCCCAATGGGCGCGGACGTGCTTGATGTTGAGCGTGCCGCCGATCATCGGTTTCAACGCCTCGTAGGTGGCATCGCCCTTCGGGATGTAGAGCTTGGTGTCGCCCAGGTCACGAATGCGCGGGGCGAAGCGGAAGCCCAGCAGGTGCATCAACGCGAAGACGTGGTCCGTGAACCCTGCCGTGTCGGTGTAGTGCTCCTCGATCCGCAGGTCGGATTCGTGATACAGCAGGCCGTCGAGCACGTAGGTCGAGTCGCGCACGCCGACGTTCACGACCTTGGTGTGGAACGGCGCGTACTGGTCGGAGATATGGGTGTAGAACGTCCGCCCAGGGCTACTTCCATACTTCGGATTGATATGCCCGGTGCTCTCTGCCTTGCTGCCGGTTCGGAAGTTCTGGCCGTCCGACGATGACGTGGTGCCGTCGCCCCAATGCTCGGCGAAGGGATGTCGGAACTGCGCGTTGACCAGCTCGGCCAGTGCCGCCCCGTAGGTTTCGTCGCGGATGTGCCAGGCTTGCAGCCAGGCCAGCTTGGCGTAGGTCGTGCCGGGGCACGATTCCGCCATCTTGGTCAGGCCCAGGTTGATCGCGTCGGCGAGGATCGTGGTCAGCAACAGGTTTTTGTCCTTGGCCAGGTCGCCTGACTTCAGGTGGGCGAAGTGCCGGGTGAAGCCCGCCCATTCGTCTACCTCCAGCAGCAATTCGGTGATCTTGACGTGCGGTAGGATCATCGCCGTCTGGTCGATCAGGGCCTGTGCGGTATCGGGCACCGCCGCATCGAGCGGCGTGATCTTCAGGCCCGACTCCGTGATGATGGCGTCCGGCAGCTCGTTGGCCAGCGCCATGCGGTTGACGGTGGCGAGCTGCGTTTCCAGCAGCGTCAGCCGGTCATGCAGGTACTGGTCGCAATCGGTGGCCACGGCCAGCGGCAATTCGCTGGCCTGCTTGAGGCTGGCGAATTTCGCGGGCGGCACCAGGTAGTCCTCGAAGTCCTTGAACTGGCGCGAGCCTTGCACCCAGATGTCGCCGGAGCGCAGCGCGTTCTTCAGCTCCGACAGCGCGCACAGTTCGTAGTAGCGCCGGTCGATGCCGGTGTCGGTCATCACCAGCTTCTGCCAGCGCGGCTTGATGAACTCGGTCGGCGCGTCGGTGGGCACCTTGCGGGCGTTGTCGCTGTTCATGCTGCGCAGCACCTCGATGGCGTCGAGTACGTCCTTGGCGGCGGGCGCGGCCCGCAACTTGAGCACGTCGAGAAATTCCGGCGCGTAGCGGCGCAGCGTGGCGTAGCTCTCGCCGATGCGGTGCAGGAAATCGAAGTCCTCGGGTTGCGCGAGCCGCTGCGCTTCGGTGACGCTCTCGGCGAAAGCATCCCAGGACATGACGGCCTCGATGGCGGCGAACGGATCGCGGCCCGCTTGCTTGGCCTCGATCAGCGCCTGGCCGATGCGCCCGAACAGCCGCACCTTGGCATTGATCGCCTTGCCGGATGCCTGGAACTGCTGCTGATGCTTGTTCTTGGCGGCATTGAACAGCTTGCCCAGGATGCGGTCATGCAGGTCGATGATTTCGTCGGTGACGGTGGCCATGCCCTCGATGGCGAGCGCCACCAGGGTCGCGTAACGCCGCTGCGGCTCGAACTTCGCCAGGTCGGCGGGCGTCATCTGGCCGCCCTCGCGGGCGATCTTGAGCAGCCGGTTCTGGTGAACCAGCCGCTCGATGCCGGAGGGCAGGTCGAGCGCCTGCCACGCCTTGAGGCGTTCGATGTGTTCCAGCATGTGCCGCGAGTTCGGTTTGACCGGGGATTGCCGCAGCCAGGCCAGCCACGTCGTCTTGCCGTTGTCGCGGCGCTTGAGCAGATCGTCGAGGCGACGGCGATGCACGTCCGTCAGCGGCTCAGCCAAGGCGTCGTAGAGACGCCGGTTGGCGCGGGTAATCGCTTCGGCGCTCGCCCGCTCGACGGCGTTGAGGGCGGGCACAATGACCGACTGCCGCCGCAGGTGCTCGATCAAGGCTCTGGCCAGCACGATGCCCTTGTCGGTTTGCATGGCCAGCTCGGTCAGCAACTGGACAGCCTGCCGGTAGTGGCCAATCGTGAACGGCTGGAAGCCGAACACCGTTTGCAGCTCGACCAGGTGCTCGCGTCGGGTCTGCTCACGCTGCCCGTACTCGTCCCAGCTTTCGATGCCGACCTTGAGCTGGTTGGCGACCAGTCTCAGCAATGGCGGGAACGGTGGCTCATCAGCGCCAAGGATGACGCCGGGAAAGCGCAGGTAGCAGAGCTGCACCGCGAAGCCCAGCCGATTGGCCGGGCCGCGCCGCTGCCGGATGATGGAGAGGTCGCTTTCGCTGAACGTGTAGTGACGGATCAACTCATCCTTGGTGTCCGGCAACGCCAGCAGGCTTTCGCGCTCGGCGGCGGAGAGGATCGAACGGCGGGGCATGCGGTTTCCTTCTTCTTGAAAACGTAGGTTTGTGACAAGCCCGCCAAGGCAACCGGCGCGGCACGGGAATCAAGGCATTGCGATTCTCGAAAATAGTTCTTGAAATTCTATTCTTGATTGCATATCATCTCAACGAGTTTCGATAAGAAAGGATGCCCATGCGACCGTCTGTTGTGCTTGACATGAAGCGAAGCGCAGTGCGTGAAGCGGTAGGCCGCTTTCGCGCCGCGAACCCGCGCGTCTTCGGCTCGGTGCTGCATGGCACCGACCGGGATGGCAGCGACCTCGACCTGTTGGTCGATGCGCTGCCCGGTGCCACGTTGTTGGACTTGGGCGATTTGGAAGAAGAACTGAAATCGCTGCTCGGCGTTGACGTCGATCTGCTGACTCCCGGCGACCTGCCGCCGAAGTTCCGGGCCAAGGTGCTCGCGGAGGCGCAACCGATATGAGCGAGAACCGCCTGCCCGATTACCTCGACCACATTCAGCAGGCCGCAACCGATGCGCGCAGCTTCGTGGAAGGGATGGCCAAGGACGACTTCTTGGCCGACAAGCGCACCCAGCAGGCCGTCATCATGAGCCTGATCGTCATCGGCGAGGCGGCCACAAAGGTGATGGATGGCTACGTCGAGTTCACCCAGGCGCATGCCGACGTGCCGTGGCGCAGCATGCGCAATATGCGTAATCGCATGGCTCACGGCTATTTCGACATCAACCTCGATGTGGTGTACCGATACGGTACAATTAATTTTGGAAATGGCGACAAACGGCTATTTTCTGGCGGTCGTATCACAGACCAATTCGATGCTATATTTACAATTTAACTGGGGGGGGGTGCGCTGGTAAGCGTAATGCAATACTACGCTAAGCGAGGCGAGGCGATGATGCACAAGCATGGGATGGGCAGATAGGTTTTTTGAAGCTGTAAAAAAGTTAACACACTCACATGAAGGGGTTGAAATGGATACACGATTATTTGCATTCGTCGGCGGAGACAGCGGTCTTTGGCGGATCGTTGGAACCGAAACCATAGTTGGCAAGTCACTGCCTGAAGCCAAAAGGCTCAACGTAATATCTGCCTCAGAGTTGCAGCCCGAAACCAATGCACCCTGGGTACTTCGCGGAATAACAAGCAATGAACGGTATGTCATGCGCGAAGAGAAGAACGAAATTGTGGCGAAGCAGCAAGGGCTAGCGCGCCCAGAAGCAACTTGCGCTGCGTTGATACCGATCCGAAAAAACGCAGCTTGGTGGGAATTCACGCAAGACGAGCGCCGGAGCGTTTTCGAAAAGTCAAAGCACATTCAAATCGGGCTCAACTACTTGCCTGCAGTAGCGCGCAAGCTCCATCACTGCCGCGACCTCTCTGAAAATGAACCGTTCGATTTTCTCAATTGGTTCGAGTTCGCGCCAACCCATGAGGCTGAGTTCAACGCATTGCTTTCCGAACTGCGTGCAACAGAGGAATGGAAGTACGTTGACAGAGAAGTCGATATCCGTCTCGTGCGAGAGGCGGCGTAGGTCAATCCCCGTCTGACCGCTCAGGGGCGTTAGCGGGCAGCCGGCACTGCATCTATTGATTTTGGATAGCTTGGAACCAGGCATTTCACTTGCAATTAATTCGAGCACGCCGCCATGAAATGCGAGCCGCCGCCGTCGATTGCAAGCTCGTTTGCAAATAGCGTGAGCTTCAGCGCGCCGTCAGTTGCAGTTAATTCGAGCCGAAAGCGGCATCGAATGCGAGCACGCCCGTTTTCAAACGCGAGCCGTTACACATATCCAGCCTGTCTGGGGGCACTGTGAAAGAGGGATCTCCGATGACTGTTGAATCGAGAATATTTTCTGTAGCCGAGTATGTTCAGCCGTCCGAAGGCGAGCCTATTCGTTCCGTTGTGCTTGAAACCCGAGACTCAATTATCGTGGTTTGGCATGTCCATCCCGGGCAGGAAATTGCGGCTCACATTCATCCTCACGGCCAAGACACGTGGACTGTTTTGTCGGGAATGGCTGATTACTTTCAGGGCAATGGGATTGTTCGTGCCCTCAGGGAAGGTGAGATAGCCGTGGCAAGACCGGGCCAAGTGCACGGGGCGCGAAATACAGGTACCGAGCCATTTGTGTTCGTCTCGGTTGTGGCATCAGCCAATGCCGGTTTCGTATTGGCTGAGCGATAGAGCCCAATCTCTGGAGTTGGTCCAATGAGCGGTCGGGGAGATAGGTAACAGACATGCAGCGGACACGGCTGCTAAACCAGGTCGCAAACCTCCTTGCGTCGCAGCGTGCCGCAAGCGACGCGATCAATCGAATGGGGTCGGCATGAGACTGAACACCATCCAGTTCCCGACCGCGTAGCCGCCTGTCCTGCCGATCAGGTCTTGACCATCGACGCCTGGGATCAGTCCTGAATGTTCTTGGAGACCACTACGTTATGAGCCGCAGCCGCCGCAAAACACCCATCGTCGGGCACACGACCTGCGGCAGCGAGCGCGAGGACAAGAAGCTCTGGCATCAGCGCTGGCGCACCCGTGAGCGCACGGCGCTGACCAGCGCGTCGCCCGAAGCCCTGAGCGCCCATCTGCCCCTGCTGGAAAACCAGGCCAGCAGCGTCTGGTCGATGGGCAAGGATGGCCGCTCCTACTGGCCCGTCAAGCGCCAGGCCGCCACGGCGGATCGCATCGCCAATCACAAGGGACGCAACCCGCAAGAACGCGCCTCCCTGAAAAAGCGCCTGCTGCGCAAGTGGATGAGCAAATGAAGCTCTCCTTCCATCAGCACATTGCGCTGTTCTGGATGATCGGTGCTCCGGGCGTCTTCGCGCCCGTGATCGAGAACGCCAAGCGGCCCGATGCCGGCGCCGTCATGGCGTGGGGTGTCGCGATCGTGGCGGTGATGATCCTCTTCACCCCTTTGCTGCTGCGCTGTCCACCATTCCGGCGCTGGTATGGCCGGACGGATGCGCTGTCGGAGCGGCAGCGCCAGGCGCTTGCCGAGCGCGGCCTGCGCCGCTACTACCAGACCGCTTTCGATGACGGCTACGTGCCCCGCGTGATGCCCTACGTGTGGCGCATCATCTGGACGGTCGGCGGGTTGATGGCTGTGACCGCCGTACTGCCTACCAACACCGGACGGCCAGCCTTCGATGCCTTGGTGGTCTTCTCGACCTGGTATCCGATAGGCGTGATGCTGCTGGTTTTCGCGTCGAGGCCCCTTGGCCGGTTGATTCGCCAAAGAGCACAGGAGCGGCGGAAATGAGCACGTCAACCATCGAGGCGCTGGCCAGCGCCTGGGCAAGGATTGCCGAGGAAGCGGAATTCCCCGCTGACTACGAGGGGACTGCCACACCACAAGCGCATCGGGCTAGCGAAGCTATTCAGGAGCAGATTCGGGAGCGCATCGTCGCCACCAACGACATGCGGCTGTTCAGCCTGCTGCACCTGCTGGGTCAGGCGTCGCTGCGCATGGAGCAAGCGCTGTGGCCGGAGGATTACGAGCGGATGACGCGCGAGGTTGAGGAAGCCCTGCGGCAAGCCACCGACGCCAACGCCAGATCGTACACCCACGAAGAAGTGATGCAGGCGATGCAGGAACGCATCGACCGGGCGCGAGACAAGCCATGTTGATTGGCTATGCGCGCGTCTCGACGCAGGATCAGAACCTGGAGCTGCAACGCGAAGCCTTGAGCAAGGCCGGATGTAAAAAGGTCTTCGAGGACAAGGTGAGTGGCACGCGGGCAGACCGGCCTGGCTTGGCCAAGACGCTCGAAATGCTGCGCGAAGGCGATACTTTGGTCGTCTGGAAGCTCGACCGGCTGGGCCGGTCGGTCAAGCAACTGGTCGATCTGGTCGGCGAGCTGCACAAGCACGGTGTCCAGTTCAGGAGCCTCACCGACTCCATCGACACCGGCACACCATCCGGGCGGTTCTTCTTCCACGTCATGGCGAGCCTTGCCGAAATGGAGCGCGAGCTGACCGTCGAGCGCACCCGCGCCGGGCTGGAAGTCGCCAAGCAGCTCGGCCGCAAAGGCGGCCGCAAGCCGAAGATGACCGACAGCAAGATCGAGTCGGCCAAGAAGCTGCTGGCCAGCGGGGTGCCGCCCAAGGACGTGGCCAAGAACCTCGGCGTGTCCATTCCGACGCTGTACCGCTGGGTGCCAGCCTCCACGCACGCTTAGCGTGCTTTATTTTCCGTTTTCTGAGACGACCCCTTGAACAGAAAACGACTGACGTCGCCCTTGCCCGCATACTTTTCGCCGTACAGCCAAGCCGACAGACCAGTGAGCAGCACGAACACCGGGGCACACAGGTGCGCCAGGGTGCGACTGAAGAACAACGCGGGTTCAGTGGTGGCAACGTTCATGGGATCGCCGACCTGATGGTGCAGGAAGAAGGTTTCGCGCACGTGGTCGAGCAGCATGAACAGAATCACCAGGCCTCTGAGTGCATCGATGCTCAGAAGCCGGACGACGGTGGAACGCGGTGGTGCGAGGGTCATGGGGTATTCGCATTACAGGAACGGGGGCGAGCACCTTATATTGTTACCCTATAACATCTCAAGCATTTCCGAAGCCTTGTAAGAGCGAGCTTGCTCGCGATGGCACCGCCGACATCAACGCTGACTGCCCCACCGCTATCGCGAGCAAGCTCGCTCCTACAGGAGGCCGGGCCGCTCACAGAATGTGTGTTTAGCCCAAATCCCTGTGGGAGCGGTGGTAGGGTTCGATGAAGTGACAGCCCAGGACATCGTTCAGGCGCTGGCCGTCGCTCATGCGGCGGAACAGCCCGGGTGTTTGCCAGGGCGCATCACCGTCGACGTTCGGCGCGCCGAGCCCGGCCAGGACGTCGGCGATCAACACCGAGCGGGTTTCGAACGAGATGCGCGTCAGCCCGGTGCTGTTGCCAACGCCGGCGTGGGCGTGCGCGCCGGAAAAGGCGATCAGGCTGCCCGGCTCGATTTGCACCGCAATGCCCTCTTGCCCATCGATCGGTTCCAGCAAATGCGGGATGGCCTCATCGGCATCCACCGTGTTGCGCCCGTCCTGGTGGGAACGCTGGAGAATGGCGCGCATATCGAAATCGGCGCTGGAATTGCGCAGTGCGCGCTGCCAGAGGTTGGGGTAAATCGCAAACGTTCGCCCTGCCGTGATCGGATAGATCGGCGCCCACCAGTTAGTCTGCGCGTACAGGTTCGAACCCCAGGTGTCTCGGTGAAATGCAATGGTTGCCGTCACTCGTGCCCGTGAGGCACGCGCATCAGCTTCGCGGTGCGGCTGGAAGCGCAGGTGCAATCGGTCGCAGGCCAGTGCCTGCGCCTCAAGGCCCTGGCTTTCGATGACCGCTCGCCACAGCCCCTGAATCTCGCGAGAACCGGCAAAAGCGCCCTGGCATTTGGCGAACAGCACGGCCTGTTGTTCGTGGTTCAGATGGCGATGGATGTGGGTCGGCGGCCAGGGATGCAGCGCTTCTTCAAGCATCGCCCGGGTGTGCTCGACCAGGGCGAGCATGGCCGGCGCCTCGTTGATGCGCAGGATTTCGCCGGCGTAGAGACGATCATGAAATTGTCGAGCGGAGCCTGGAACAGCGAACGGGCTGTACATGGGCGGGGTTTCCCTTGGGAAGATCCCTCGACTTTAGAAGCGCGCAGGGCTTGGCGACAGTGGCAGGCGGGACAAAAAAGTGCGGATCAGTGGATCCGAAGCTACCGCGTCCCCTGTAGGAGCGAGCTTGCTCGCGATTGCGGTGGATCAGCCGACATCCATGTTGAATGTCACACCGCTATCGCGAGCAAGCTCGCTCCTACAGAGGGGGGGGGTGCAAGCAGGTCCGGTTAGCTGCGCCCACAATGCTCCAGCAACGCCTCCAGCGGATGGCGCAATTGCTTGTCTGCCTGGCGCTTGACCTGGCTGCGGCAGGAGTACCCGGTGGCCAGGGCCTCGCCAGGCTTGTCCAGCTTGCCGGCCCAGGACTGCTCGAAAATCGTTCGCGAAGTTTCCTGGTTGCGCGCTTCGTGGCCGTAGGTGCCGGACATGCCGCAGCACCCCGTCGCTTCCGTCACCAGTTTCAGCCCAAGCTTGGCGAACACTGCTTGCCACTGCCCAGTGCTGGCCGGGGCGTTGGTTTTCTCGGTGCAATGGGCCAGCAAACGGAAGGTCTGACTGACCGGACGAGGATTATCCGGCAGCGCATCCAGCAACCACTCCTGAGGCAGCAGCACGTTCGGGCAGCCTTCGAGCCCCGGCACTTTCTGATATTCCTGGCGATAGACCAGGGTCATCGCCGGGTCCAGGCCGACCAAAGGCACGCCGCAGTCAGCCAGCGCCTTCAGTTGAGTGGCATTGCGAATCGCCGCCTTGGCGAACGCGCCGAGAAAGCCCTGCACATGCAATGGCTTGCCGTTGGCACTGTAGGGCGCCAGGAACACCCGGTAACCCAGCTGATGCGCCAACTGGATGAAGTTGGCCAGCAATGGCGTTTCGAAGTAACGGGTGAAGGCGTCCTGTACCAGCACCACACTGCGGTCACGCTGCGCAGCAGTCAGTTCGCGCAGGGCCGGCACGCTGGCCACCGCGACCTTGCAACAGGTCAACGTGTTTTGCAGGTCGAAGCGATGCAGCAGCGGACTGTCGAGCATACCGACGTGGCGCTCAAGCAGACGACTGATCCATTTCGACCCCATCACCGCGTTATACAGGCCCGGTGCATAGGCCATGTAAGGGATGGTGAACTCCAGCGAGCCGATCAGGTAATCGCGCAACGGGCGTTGATAACGACCGTGGTACAGCTCAAGGAAACGCGAACGAAATTCCGGCACGTTGACCTTGATCGGACACTGTCCGGCACAGGATTTACAGGCCAGGCAACCCGCCATCGCGTCGTAGACTTCATGGGAGAAGTCCGCCTCGCCACGGGCGCGCGCCAGGTTATTGCGCAGCCGCGCAGGCAAGCCACTGAGCCACGACACCTTGCTGCGTGCCGCCGCCAGCACGTCGATATTGGCCGCCCCTTGCAGACGCAGCCACTCACGGATCAACGACGCCCTGCCCTTGGGTGAATGCTGGCGCTCGCGGGTCGCTTTCCACGACGGGCACATGGCGTCGTTAGGGTCGTAGTTGTAGCAGGCGCCGTTGCCGTTGCAGTGCACGGCGCTGCCGAAGCTCTGCCAGACGCGCTCGTCGATCTGCCGGTCGAGGTCGCCACGCAGGGTCACCTCGTTGACCTTGAGCAAACCCTGTTCGGCGTCCGGCGGCGTGCAGATCTTGCCGGGGTTGAGCTGGTTATGCGGATCGAACGCGCCCTTGAGCGATTGCAGCGCCGGGTACAGCTCGCCGAAAAACGCCGGGACGTATTCCGAACGCAGGCCCTTGCCGTGCTCGCCCCACAGCAGGCCGCCATAACGCTGGGTCAGCTCGGCCACGGCATCGGAGATCGGCTTGACCAGCGCCGCCTGGGCCGAGTCCTTCATGTCCAGCGCCGGGCGCACGTGCAGCACCCCGGCGTCGACGTGGCCGAACATGCCATAGGCCAGGCCATGGCTGTCGAGCAAGGCGCGAAACTCGGCGATGTAGTCGGCGAGCTTCTCCGGCGGCACGGCGGTGTCTTCCACGAACGGCTGCGGGCGCACTTCGCCCTCGACGTTACCCAGCAGCCCCACCGAACGCTTGCGCATGGTGTAGACGCGGGTCACCGCTTCGGCGCCTTCGGCCAGGGTGTGGCCCAGGCGCTCGATGGTCTTGTCGGCTTGCAGGTGTTCGACGAATGCCGCCACGTCGGCGTTGACCTGCGCCACGTCTTCGCCGCTGAACTCCACCAGGTTGATACCCAGGGTGGCGCGCTCGGGGTCGCTGGGGAAATACTCGGCGACGCTGTGCCAGACGATGTCCTTCATCGCCAGCAGCAGCACCTTGGAATCGACGGTTTCAATCGACAGCGGCTTGTGCGCCAGCAGTGCGTTGGCATCGCGCAGCGCGTCCATGAAGCTGCTGTAGCGCACGTTGACCAGCACCGAATACTTGGGGATCGGCAGCACGTTGAGCTTGGCTTCGACGATGTAGCCCAGCGAGCCTTCGGCGCCGCACAGCACGCTGTTGAGGTTGAACCGACCTTGTTCGTCACGCAGGTGCGCCAGGTCATAGCCGGTCAGGCAACGGTTGAGTTTGGGAAACACCGACTCGATCAGATCGGCCTGGGTTTCCTGGATGTGCCGTGCGGTGCGGTACACCTCGCCAATGCGTCCTTGCTGGGCGCACACCGCCTCCAGCTCCGCTTCGCCGAGCGGCTGGCTGTGCAGACGCTCGCCACCCAGCAGTACGCTGTCGAGTTCCAGCACGTGATCGCGAGTCTTGCCATAGGTGCAACTGCCCTGCCCGCTGGCGTCGGTGTTGATCATGCCGCCTACGGTGGCGCGGTTGGAGGTGGACAGTTCCGGGGCGAAGAACAGGCCGTGGGGCTTGAGCGCAGCATTGAGCTGGTCTTTGACCACGCCCGCCTGCACGCGCACCCAGCGCTCTTCGACGTTGATCTCGAGCACCGTGTTCATGTGGCGCGAGAGATCGACGACGATGCCGTCGGTCAGCGACTGACCGTTGGTCCCGGTACCGCCGCCCCGTGGCGTCAGTTTGATCTGCTGGAAACGAGGTTCGGCCATCAACGTCGCGATGCGCACGATGTCGTCGGCGTCCAGCGGAAACACCGCCGCTTGCGGCAGGCGCTGATAGATCGAGTTGTCGGTGGCCAGCACGGTACGGGTGGCATAGTCGGCGCTGAGCTGGCCGCGAAAGCCGCTGGCTTGCAGGGCCTGGAGGAATTCCGGGTAGTGCTGCGCGGGGGACGCGGTCGTCAGCTGGGCGATCATGGCGGTGGTCTCTTCACGGAAATTTCATGATACTTGTCGCCTGAGCATTAATAGATCAGCCTCAGGTCGTTATAGACGCCAATGATCCCGCAGGCTCGGTCACGCAACAAACGGATATTTCTGCCGCTATCGATGAGTTTTATGAATGAATTACCGCCATCTCACGCCGTCGATGTCGCTGCTGCTGGCGTTTGAAGCCGCCGCCCGCCATGAAAGCTACACCCGCGCCGCCATGGAACTGTCGCTGACCCAAAGCGCGGTGAGCCGACAGGTACAGGCGTTGGAGCAGCAATTGGGCCTGACCCTGTTCCGCCGCGAAGGGCGCCAGGTGCAATTGACCGATGTCGGCCGACTGTATCAACGGGAAATGAGCGAAGCGCTCGGGCGTATTCGCAGCGCGACCTTGCAGGCCATGGCCTATCAGTCCGGCAGCGGCACCCTGCGCCTGGCCACCCTGCCGACCTTCGGCTCGAAATGGTTGTTACCGCGCCTGCACGATTTCTACAAGAACCACCCCGGCATGCTGGTGCACATCCATTCGCGGATCGACACCATCGACTTCGAATCCAGCGGCATCGATGCCGCCATCGTCGTCGGCTCCAGCGACTTGCCCGGCCTGATCAGCCACCGGCTGCACACCGAAGAACTGCTGGTGGTGATCTCCCCCCAAGCCGCCGCAGCCCAGCAGGACTGGTCGGCTGAGCGCATCGGCGCGCAGACCCTGCTCAATGTCGCCACCAACGCCAACGTCTGGGGCGAGTGGTTCAGCCATCACCACCTGCCCCATCGCATGATGCGCCTGGGGCCGAGCTTCGAACTGACCTCGCACCTGATCCAGGCGGTCAGGGCCGGCATCGGCATCGGCCTGGTGCCGCGCATCCTCGTCACCGACGAACTGGCCAACGGCGAGCTGATCAGCCTCGACCTGCCCTTCGCCAGCCAGCGCAGCTATTACCTGGCCTACCCGCCACGCAACGAAATGCTGCCGTCGCTGGTGGCGTTTCGTTCGTGGTTGCTTGCGCAAATTTGAACGAACAAGCCTAAAGCCACCGCCTGACCCTCCTCAGAAATCCACCGTCGCCGACAACTGCAACGTACGCGGATACCCCTGGGAGAACGCCCCATACGAGGCCACGCCCGACCAGTATTCGCGGTCGAAGACGTTTTGCACGGTGGCGCGGAACGTCGTTGGCCGGCCTTCGATTTTGGTGGCGTAGCGCGCGCCGGCGTCGATGCGGGTCCAGGCATCCAGTTCCTGGGTGTTGGCCTGGTTGACGTATTGGCTGTCGGTGTAGATGGCGCCGCCGGTCAGGGTGAAGCCTTCCAGCCAAGGGGTGTCCCATTCGGCCCAGAGGTTGGCCTGGATGTCGGGTACGCCGACCGGTTTGTTGCCGCGGTTGGCCGCAGTGGCCGAGTCCGTCAGTTCGCCGTCGAGGAAGGTCACGCCGCCCATCAGGCGGGTGCCGGGTGCCACTTCGCCGAATACGCTGAGTTCGACGCCACGGTTGCGCTGTTCGGCCTGCACCGAAAACACATTGTTCGCACCCACTTCGCCGCTCGGTTTTTCGATCTGGAACAGGGCCAGGGTGGTCATGAACGTACCGTGCTCATACTTCACCCCCAATTCATGCTGCTTGGACTCATACGGAGCGAAGGTTTCACCGGCGTTGGCCGCCGTGCCGGGGGCGATGTCACCTTTGCTCAGGCCTTCGACATAGTTGTAGTACAGCGACACGTCTTCCCACGGTTTGACCACCACGCCCACCAGCGGCGTCGTGGCGCTGTCGTCATAGCGCGAACTGACTGAGCCGGCGGCGTTGTAGTTACGCGATTCGATGTCCTGGCGGCGCACACCAAGCGTCAACTGGATGCGGTCATCCAACATGCCCAGGGTATCGGTGAACGCCACGCCGGACAGTTCCGATTCGGAAACGCGCAGCACCTTCGGCGCAGCCAGGTACTGTTTGGGCACGTCAACCGGGTGGTAGAAGTTGGAACGGATGTCGGTACCGTTGGTGATGCCTCGGGACAGTTCATCCTGATAACGGGTGGCCATGAGCGTCGTGGTATGGGTCACCGGGCCGGTGGCGAAGAGTGCGCGAAGGCCCACATCGACGGTCGAGCGGTCGACGTTGAATTTGTAGTAACCGGGAATATTACTGGTGTCACCTGCATCGTTGAGAATGCGAGGCACCTGGTCGGACAAGCGTTTGACATCCGACTTGCCGCCACCGGCGTGGGCGAACACGGTCAGGTTGTCGTTCAGGTCGTATTCGCCGCCCAGCAAGGCCGACTGCTCCTTGGTGTCGGACCAGCCCCACTTCTGCGATACGTTGGTACGACCATTGGCGGCGGAAGGCACCTCGACCCCCGGTGCGATGGTGAATGGCCGTGATGCGCCATCGAATTTTTCGCTCTGGCTGATGAAGTCCAGGTTCAGGCGCAAGCGCTCACCCTGATAATCCAGGGCGATGGCGCCGATGTTCACCGCACGCTCCTGGTCATCCACAGCGGTATCGCCACCCTGCAAACTGCCGTTGAAGCGCACGCCAAACTGGTTCTCGTCGCCGAAGCGGCGGCTGACATCCAGATGACCGCCGACGTTGGAGTCCGACTCGTAGCTGGCGGTAAAGCGGGTCAGGTCTTCGGCCAGCGGGCGCTTGGGCACGATGTTGATCACGCCGCCCACCCCGCTGTTGGGTGAAATGCCGTACATCAAGGCACCCGGCCCCTTGAGCACTTCGACACGTTCGGTGTACTGGGTAAAGGCGCGATAGTTGGGCGCGACGCCATACACGCCGTCGTAGGCGAGTTCGCCCAGGTTGCCTTCGCCGATGGCAAAGCCACGGATGAAGAAGGAGTCGACGATGCCGCCGGTTTGCCCGGTGGAGCGCACCGAAGGATCCCGTTGCAGGGCGTCGGCCACGGTCACCGTTTGCAGGTCGGCCAGGGTCTTGGCCGTGTAGCTGGTCACGCTGAACGGCGTGTCCATCACATCCTTGTTGCCCATCATGCCCAGGCGCGCACCGCGCGCTACCTGGCCACCGGTGAACTCTGCGGGCAGCGCGGTGGGCCCGGCGTAGCGGGCGTTGATGTTGGTGGTGTCCAGGGTCAGGTTCGGTGCCTCGTTCGACGAACCGGTTGAAGGATTTTCCGGCTTGCCCGAAGGCCCGGCCGTGGCGGCCCAGGCGCTGGTGCTCCCGGCTATCAGGGCAACATTGAGCAAGGCCGCGCGGATGGCGAGCGTGAGGGCGCGCTCGGCGCAAGGTCGACTGGCAACAGGCATGGCGTGAGGTTCCTTGGAGGTAGGAAATGGGAATCACTCCTAATGCCAGCCAGCTCGAAAAAAAGTATCACCCGGCTTCGATTTTTCCTCACGGGCATCACGTGGTGGGTTTATCCGGTTGCGGCAATCGCCGGAGCCGGGTCAAATGCACGCCGTTTGGCCGGGTGATGCGAGGATGTTCTGCCGCTCCCCCGCTCCCGTTCGACTAGCGAGGTTGTCCCATGCCCAGCGCCGGTGTCATTCAGGGCTCGAGCGTCAGAGTCCTGATTTATCTTCTGTTCGCGATCCAGTTGGTCTCCATGGGCGCGATGGAAATGAGCGGGCCGTTCTGGCCGGTGCACCTGCGCGGCTTGACGGACTCGGCCTCGTTTTTCAGCTTCGCCAGCATCGCCGTGTACGTCGGGCCCATGCTGGGCATCATGCTGACCAGCGCATTCTGGGGTCGCATCGGTGATCGCTACGGTCACAAGCTGATGATGATCCGCGCCCTCGCCGGCTTGTCCCTGACGCAACTGGGCCTGGCCTTTGCCAGCGATATCTGGGTGATCCTGGTGCTGCGATTCCTGCAAGGCGCGTTTGCCGGCTACATCGCCCCCGCCCAGGCCTACGGCGTCAGCATCGAAGCACCAACCCGCCGCGCCAGGCTGTTCGCGATCCTGCAAATTTCGACCAACGTCGGGTCCTTGCTGGGGGCCGTCGTCGGCGGGCTGATCCTCGATTACGCGACGTTTTTCTGGATCAACCTCATCGCCTCGATCCTGTGCGCCGTCTGCACGGTGATCGCCGCCGTGACGCTACCGGATGTGCCGCCGGTGAAGAAAACCGCTGCCACCACCCGGCAATCCCACGACCCT
Organism: Pseudomonas sp. WS 5059; assembly: GCF_012985525.1. Taxonomy (NCBI): domain Bacteria; kingdom Pseudomonadati; phylum Pseudomonadota; class Gammaproteobacteria; order Pseudomonadales; family Pseudomonadaceae; genus Pseudomonas; species Pseudomonas sp. WS 5059. The sequence continues at coordinate 27,146 of NZ_JAAQWO010000013.1, forward strand.
GCCTGGCGCCGTTCTCCGGTGCTTTCGTTGTTGTGTGTCATGGGCATTCTGCTGTTGGCGCGGATGCTGCCACAGACGTCGTTTTCGCTGTACGTCAGCTCGACCTTCGAGGTCAGCAACTCGGTGGTCGGCCTGTGTTATGGCCTGCTGGCGCTGGGTTTCATCCTCTGTGCAACGACATGGTCGCGTTATTTCGAGCACCGCACCGCGCAAGACTCGCTGCTGCGCATCCGCTACGTGGTGATCGCCTGCATCGCCCTGACCGCGCTGATCGGCGTGACCCGCAACGCCAGCGTATTTGTCATGGCGTACTTCGTCTGGGGCGTATTGTTGGGCGCGACGACACCGGTACTGATGGCTCTGATCTCGAAAACCACTGACAGCTCACAACAGGGCTACGTGCTGGGGATTGCCCAGGGCATCTCGCAGTTCGCCTCGATTGCCGGCATCTGCGCCGGTGGCTTGCTCAGCCAGATCTACGGTTTGCAGTACACCTACCTGTTCGTCTGCGCGGCCTACCTGATCGCACTGCTGCCCATCGTGGCGTTGCGCGCCCTGCCCCTGCGGACATCGGGCCAATGATCGCACTTGCTTTCCCGGTAGCGAGTCATCTAGCATTGGGAATACTTCTCAATTACAAGTCAGCCTGGCGCCATGAGCGAAACCCTCCCCGCGAATCAAGATCAGCATCTGCGTGCGATTGAGGCCCTGTACAGTGGCCATCACGGCTGGCTGTATGCGACGTTGAAACGAAAACTGGGCAACGCCATGGATGCGGCCGACCTGGCACAGGACACCTTCGCGCGCATCCTCGCGTCCCAGGTCACGGTGATCGAACAGCCGCGTGCCTACCTCAGCTGTGTGGCCAAGGGCATCCTGATCAACTGGTACCAGCGCAAGGCACTGGAACGCGCCTACCTTGACGCCCTCGCCAACCTGCCGCCGCAGGAAGCCCCCTCCCCGGAAGCCCATTTCGTGGTGCTGGAGACCCTGCACGAAATCGACGCGATGCTCGATGCCTTGCCGCCGCTGGTCAAGCGGGCGTTCCTGCTGTCGCAGCTCAATGGCCTGAAATACCAGGACATCGCCGATCAACTGGACGTGTCGCTGATCACCGTCAAGCGCTACATGAAGCAGGCGTTCGTGCAGTGCCTGATGCTGGTGGAATGAATGCTCATCCTGCGCAAAGACCCGCCGCTGCCCCCTGAAGTCCTCGAAGAAGCCGCCGAATGGCTGATGCGCCTGAGTGAAAACGACCTGAGCGACAGCGAACGCGCCGAGTGGGAACACTGGAAGGTCAGCAGCCCCGAGCGTGATCGCGCCTGGGCTCGGGCGCAGTTGCTGCAAAGCAAACTGGGCGGCCTGCCACCTTCGCTGGCGATGTCAGCGCTGGATCGACCGAGCAACCCGGAACGCCGTGCGGCCCTCGGCAAGCTGGCATTGTTGCTGGCGGTGATGCCGGTAGGCTGGGGCAGTTGGAAACTGGCGCAATCGCAGCAGTGGACGGCCGATTACCGCACCGCCGTCGGCGAACGACGCGAGTGGACCCTGGCCGATGGCTCTCGCATCACCCTGAACACCAATACCGCCGTCGATGTGCTGTTCGACAGCCAGCAGCGCCTGATCCGCCTGCGCGAAGGCGAGATCCTGGTGCAGACCGCCACGGACAATTCCCCCCTGGCCCGGCCCTTCCTGGTCAGTACCGCACAGGGCCACATGCAGGCCCTGGGCACGCGTTTCATCGTCCGCCAATTGAGCCCGTTCACCCACCTTGCGGTATTGGAAGGCGCCGTCAAAGTGGTGCTGGCCGAGAACCGCCAGGCCGAGTCCCTGATCGTCAATGCCGGACAACGCATGGCATTCACCGCACAGGCCTTTGGCGCGGCGAACCCCACTGACCGTAACGCCAGCGCCTGGACCCAGGGCATGCTGATGGCGGACAAGATGCGCCTGGCGGATTTCGTCGCTGAGGTCACCCGCTATCGCCACGGCTTCGTCAGGTTCGACCCGGCGATTGCCGACCTGCGCATTTCCGGCGCTTTTCCGATCAGCGACAGCCAGCGCACCTTGAACATGCTGGTGCAAACCTACCCGGTCACCGCCACCGCTCATCTGCGAGGGTACTGGGTCACCTTGTCCCCGGCCTGAGTCTCCAAAAAAAATCTGCCGCTGGCTGATACTTTTTTCGATCTCGGCTGGCCTGTACAGAAACCTCCATTGCCTCTCGCCACAGGGTCATCCATCCATGCCTGTCATTTGCCGCGCGCTGCTGAGCCTGACCCTGATCAGCGCTGCCTGCCCGTTGGCGATGGCAGCCGCGCCGGTGCAACTGGATTCGGTCGTGGTCCATGCCTACAACATCGCCCCCGGACCTCTGGGCGCAACGCTGTCGAGCTTCGCCGTGGATGCCGGCATCGCCCTGTCGTTCGAACCTTCACTGACCGAGGGCTTGATCAGCCCGGGGCTAACCGGATCTTGCTCGACCCGCGAAGCCGTGACCCGCTTGCTCGCCGGCAGTGGCCTGGACATGGTCCTGCGCAGCGACGGCAGTTACACACTGGTGCAACGTCGGGTCACCCTCGAGGAAACCACCATCGACGGCATCGACACACGCAGTGACAGCCTGCCACCGGTGTATCCGGGCGGCCAGGTGGCGACTGGCAGCCGTCTGGGCATGCTCGGCAACACCGCCGTGATGGATGCGCCATTCAGCGTCAGCACCTACACCGCCGCGCTGATCAAGGATCAACAGGCAAAGACCGTGGGTGATGTGCTGGAGCGCGACTCATCGGTGCGCTCCACCGGCCAGACCGGTGGCATCGTCGACTCGTTCTTCATCCGGGGATTTCCCGTCGGTGAAGGCAACCTGGGCGAACTGGCCTTCGACGGCGTCTATGGCGTGGCCTCCAACTACCGGGTGTTCACCGAATACGCCGAACGCATCGAAGTGGTCAAGGGGCCCGGCGCGCTGCTCTACGGCATGTCGCCCAACAGTGCCGTGGGCGGCGTGATCAACGTGGTGCCCAAGCGTTCTCTCGATGAAGACCTGACCCGATTCACCGCCAGTTACGCCCAGGACGCCCAACTGGGCGGTCACCTGGACCTCAGTCGACGCTTTGGCGAGGAGCGCCGATTCGGTATGCGCCTCAACGGTAGCGTGCAGCAAGGTGACACGGTGATCGACGATCAGGACCGCGAGGTCGGCGTCGGCGCGCTGTCCCTGGATTATCAAGGAGATCGCCTGCGCACCAGCCTGGACCTGGTGAGCCAGGAAGAACGGTTTGACGCCGCGTCCCGACCGTTCCTGATCGCGTCGGGCGTGCAAATCCCTTCTGCCGCCAACGGCCGGACCAGCGTCAGCCAGGACTGGGGCTGGTCCAGCACCCGCGACAAGTCGGCCCTGCTCAGCGGTGAATACGACCTCAACGACCAACTGACGGTGTTCGCCCATGCAGGCGGTGGCCAGTCGAAGGTCGCACGCATGTCCGACCAGACGCCCACGATCATCAACGCCGCAGGCGACACCTCGTCGATCCCCGGTTATTACAAGTTCGAAGTCCGGCGCTACACGGTCGACGCCGGTGCGCGCCTGCGATTCGACACCGGTCCCGTGAGCCACAGCACCGCCCTGCAAGTGACGCGTTATCGCGATGAATTATCCCGGGGCATTTTGTCCGGGCCTGCGGTGCTGTCGAACATTTACCACCCGGTCCATCGCCCCAAACCCGCGATTGCCGAGCCGGCCACGCCCAAAGTGTCGGCGACCGAGTTGTCCGGCATCGCCCTGGCCGACACCCTGTCGATACTCGACCAGCGCGTGCAAGTGACCCTGGGCCTGCGCAAGCAGAACATCCAGTCCCACAACTACAACGCCGCCGGTGCAGTCACTTCAGCCTATGACGATGGCAAGACCACGCCGTTGTTCGGGGCCGTGCTGCGGCCCTGGGATCACGTGTCGTTCTACTACAACTACATCGAAGGCCTGAGCAAGGGGGACGTCGCCCCCAGCACCGCTTCGAACGCCGGCGAAATCTTTGCCCCCTACGTGTCGCGCCAGCAGGAGGTCGGGGTCAAGCTCGATTACGGCAGCTTCATGTCGAGCCTGGCCCTGTTCCAGATCAAGAAGCCCAGCGGCGAATTGTCTTCCGGGGTGTTCGCCGTCCAGGGTGAACAGCGCAATCGCGGCGTGGAGCTGAACATGTCGGGCGAAATTGCCCAAGGCACGCGCCTGCTCGGTGGCGTGACGCTGTTGGACGGACAACTGACCAGGACCAGCGTGGCGGCCAACCGTGGTAACAAACCGGTGGGCGTGCCCGACGTGCAAGCCAACCTCTGGGCCGAGTGGGACACGCCCTGGGCCGAAGGGCTGACACTCACCAGCGGCGCGATCTACACCGCCAGCCAATACGTCAACCAGGCCAACACCCAGGAACTGGCCCCGTGGACGCGCATCGATGTCGGCGCTCGATACGCCACGCGTATCGCTCAGCGACCCACGACCTTTCGCGCCGCGGTGCAAAACGTTTTCGACCGTGAATATTGGTCGGGAGTCGCCTCCTACGGCGCATTTTCCCAGGGTTCACCACGCACCCTGCTCCTGTCGGCCACGGTCGATTTCTGACACATGCAAAGGCCTTGATCATGCTCACCATTGTTCGACGCAGCCACGCCCTGGCCGCGCTGCTGTTTGCTGGATTGCTGGGGGTTTCACTGGCGTCATTGGCCAACGAAGCGGTTGACACACGCAGCACCGTGACCGATTTGCTCGGGCGCAAGGTCAAGGTAAACCTGCCAGTCAAACGGGTGATTCTCGGCGAAGGCCGCCAGTTGTACCTGGTGGCGGCGCTGGACACGCAAAACCCCATCGAGCGTATCGTCGGCTGGCGCAAGGACCTCATCCAGTCCGATCCCGACACCTACAACGCCTACCTGCGCAAGTTTCCGGGCATTGCCGACATCCCCACCTTCGGCGGGTTTGAAGACGGCACCTTCGACATCGAGCAAGCGATCTCGCAGCGCCCCGATGTGATTGTCCTCAATATCGAGGCCCAGCACGCGACCGAAGATGCGCGCTACATCGAGAAGCTCGACGCCCTGGGCATTCCCGTGGTGTACGTCGACTTTCGCAACTACCCGATGCAGAACACCGAGCCGACCATGCGCCTGTTCGGCCAATTGTTCGGCAAGGAGCAACGCGCCGAAGCGTTCATCGCGTTCCGCAACCAGCAGATTCGCCGGGTCACCGACGTGATTGCCGCGCACCAACCTGCGCGCCCCAAGGTGTTCATCGAGCGCATCGGCGGCTACACCGACGATTGCTGCCTGAGCTTTGGCAACGAGAACTTTGGCCGCTTCGTCGAAATGGCCGGCGGCGACAACATCGCCAGGGACATCATCCCCACGACCTTCGGCCAGTTGAACGCCGAGCAGGTGATCGTCGCCAACCCTGACCAGATTGTCGTGACCAGCGCCAACTGGGAAGCCTTCGCCCCGGGCGGGCATTGGGTGGGTGTGGGTCCGGGCGCGGACATGGCCGAGGCCCGACGCAAACTGGCCTGGTACACCGGTCGCCCGGCCTATGCCGGAATCAAGGCGCAGGACAGCCAGGCCTTCCACGCCATCTGGCACCAGTTCTACAACAGCCCCTATCAGTTCGTGGCCATCCAGCAACTGGCCAAATGGTTTCATCCGACGCTGTTTGCAGACCTCGATCCGCAAGCCGCGTTTCGCGAGTTGCATGAGCGCTTCCTGCCGGTGCCCTACGAGCCTGGCTATTTCGTCAGCCTGGGCGAACCCGAGATCAAGCCATGAATGCGATCAACGATACGATGGTCCAGCGCGACACCTACCGCCGCCTGGTGGTGCGCAAACGCCTGATCCTCGGCGCCCTGACGCTGCTGTTGTTGGGCAGTGTGTTGCTTGACCTGGCCCTGGGCCCGGCCAGCTACAGCCTGGGCGAAGTGCTCGGTGCGCTGCTTTCACCGGACAGCGCCGCGCCGCAGGTGCGGGTGGTGATGTGGGATATTCGCCTGCCCGTGGCACTGATGGCGGTCGCCGTGGGCGCGGCGTTATCGCTGGCCGGGGCGCAGATGCAGACCATCCTCAACAACCCGTTGGCCAGCCCGTTCACCCTGGGCATTTCCGCGGCAGCCAGTTTCGGCGCCGCCATGGGGCTGGCGTTCGGTGTGGCGCTGTTTCCGCTGGCAGCGCAGTACATGGTGCCGGCCAACGCGTTCATCATGGCCATGCTCTGCGCCCTGCTGATCCACTTCTTGAGCCTGCGCCGTGGCGTCACCGCCGAAACCATCGTGCTGCTCGGCATTGCCCTGGTGTTCACGTTCAACGCGTTGCTCGCACTCGTGCAGTTTTTTGCCACCGAGCAAGCCGTGGCCGCCGTCGTGTTCTGGACCATGGGCAGCCTGACCAAGGCGACCTGGCCCAAGCTGGGCGTGATCTGTGTGGTGATCCTGATCACCCTGCCGATTTTCGCCAGGCGCACCTGGGCGCTCACCGCCCTGCGGCTGGGGGATGACAAGGCGGCCAGCTTCGGTATCAACGTGCGCAGCCTGCGTTTCCAGACGCTGATCATGGTCAGCCTGCTCGCTGCGTTTCCCGTGGCCTTCGTCGGCACCATCGGCTTTATCGGGCTGGTCGGCCCGCACATCGCGCGGATGCTGATTGGCGAAGACCAACGTTTCTTCCTGCCGGCCTCGTTGCTCACCGGCGCACTGATCCTGTCGGCGAGTTCGGTGGTCAGCAAAACCCTGATCCCCGGCGCGATTTTCCCCATCGGCGTGGTCACGTCCCTGATCGGCGTACCGTTCTTTATCTCTCTGATTCTCGGCGCAAAGAAAAACTCATGGTAACGATCCAGCTGCAAGACCTCGGCGCCAGCTATGGCCAGCGCACGATCATCAGCGGTGTGACCACCACCGAGTTTGTCGGCGGCCAGGTGGTCGCCGTGGTCGGGCCCAATGCCGCAGGTAAATCGACCCTGTTCAAACGCATGGCAGGGCTGATCGACGGGCCCGGCGAGGTAAAGCTGCAAGGCGCGGAAAAAGGCATGAAAGGCATCAGCTACATGCCCCAGGGCCTCAACGCCAGCGCCCGTTTGACCGTGTACGAATCGGTGCTGCTGGCGCGCAAGCAACTGACACCGGGTTGGGTGGTCCACGATGACGAACTGAAACTGGTCGATGAGATCCTCGACGCCCTGGGCATTACGCCGCTGTCATTCCGCAACCTGGGTGAACTCAGCGGCGGCCAGCAACAACTGGTCTCAATCGCCCAGACGCTGGTGCGCGAACCGCAGATCCTGCTGATGGACGAGCCCACCAGCGCCCTCGACATGCACCGCCAGGTCCAGGTGCTGAACTTCATGCGCGACCTGGCGCGAAAGCGCGAAGTCATCGTGTTCATCGCCATCCATGACCTGAACCAGGCCTTGCGCTTCGCCGATCAGGTGCTGGTCATCGCCGATGGCACCGCTCAGGGCAGCGGCCCGAGCCATGAAGTGATCAACGAGCAGATGCTGCGCGCGGTGTACAAGGTCGAGGCGCGCATCGAACGCTGCAGCCGTGGGCAGCACCATATCCTGATCGACGATATCGTCTGAACCGCTACGGCTGCAGCCCTTCCAGCGCCGTGCCGACCGCTTCCAGTAGCAAGTGCGCATGCTCCTGTTCGAAGGCCAGCAGCGGGCGAATCTTCAGCACGTTTTCCAGCGGCCCGGCAGCACTGATCAATACGCCCTGCTCGCGCATCGCGTTGACCACCTGACGGGTCTGCGTGGCGGCAGGCGCTTTTGTGGCGCGATCGGTCACCAGCTCGACCCCCAGGAACATCCCGGCACCGCGCACATCGCCGATGATCGGGTAACGCTCGGCCAGCTCCCGCAACCCCGTCAACAGACATTCACCCAGGGTGTGCGAGCGCTGCTGCAACTGTTCGTCACGGATGACGTCCAGCACGGCCTGCCCCGCTGCGCAGGACACCGGGTTGCCGCCAAAGGTGTTGAAGTAGCGCATGTTCTGGCCAAAGTGATCGACCACTTGCGCTCGACCGACCAGGCCGGCGATGGGGTGGCCGTTGCCCATCGGCTTGCCCAGGGTCAGGAGGTCGGGGCGCACGTCGTGCCGCTGGAAACCCCACATGTTCAGGCCAGTGCGGGCGAAGCCGGACTGGACTTCATCGGCGATGTACAACAGGCCTTCGGCCTGGGCCAATGCGATCCCTTCGGCGATGCAGCCGGTTGGGCCCGCAAAGACGCCATCGCTGGCGAAAATGCCGTCGAGCAGGATCGCCGCCGGACGAATGCCGTGTTTGCGCAGGTCATCGATGGCCGCACGGACGTCAGCCACGAAGGTCGAGGCCACTTGATCCGCACCCAGCCGATAAGCATCGGGGGCGCGAACGGTGCGCACGTGGGGTGGCAGAACCATGCTCGGGCCGAGCGACGGAGAAAGCTCGGCGATATCACCCGTGACGCCATGATACGCGAAGCGGGTGATGATCACGCCGGTGCCGCCGGTAAACTGTTTGGCGATGCGCAACGCCAGATCGTTGGCCTCGCTGCCGGTGCACGTAAACATGACCCGCTCGAGGTACTCGGGAAAGGTGCCCAGCAGTTGCTCGGCGTAATCGAGCATGCCCTCCTGCAAGTAGCGAGTGTGGGTGTTGAGTTGCCCGGCCTGCCGGCTGATCGCCTCGACCACCCGGGGATGACAATGCCCCACCGACGCCACGTTATTGTAGGCATCCAGATACCGCCGGCCTTGTTCGTCGTACAGCCACACGCCCTCGCCGCGCACCGTGTGCAAGGGGTGTTCGTAGAACAGTCGATAGGCCGGGCCGAGCAACCGTGCCCGGCGTTCGACAAGGCGTTTTTCCTTGTCTGACAGGCGATCGGCATCTTCAGAAGTGAAACCGTTGATCATGCTCATGCGCCAACCTCCTGGGTGCAAGCGGCAAGGATTCTGTCGTGGATCTCGGCGGGTGCCATTGCGGACAATCCCGCCAGGGCATCCTGGGCGCGGTATGAGTTGCGCAGGATGTACTCGCGATTGTCCGGGTGCAGGTCGGCCCGCCAATAATTGATGCACAACGACAACGCCAGGCGTGTGGAGATCAGCACCGGCAGCAGTTGCAATTCTTCGCCGGTGAGGGGATTGACCTGGTGATAGGCGCGGATCATGTCCAGCGCCGGGGCCAGGACGTCGCCCGCCACCCCCAATTGGTACGATGCCGCGACCGCGACCTCGTTGACCAACGGCGCGTGGACCATGTCGCCAAAATCCAGGATGTTGCGCAACACATCGGGCTGATCCGGATCGACGATGATGTTGTGCGGGTTCATGTCGTTATGGATCACCTGGTGGCGCAGCGTGGCGCACTTGCCCAGTACCTGGGATTCGAAGCGGTCCAGGCTGTGTTCGATCCGGTCGCGACGAACGCCCGGCTCGATGTGTTTCAGCCGGGGCCTGAGGCGCTGGGCGTGTTGCATGTCCCACAGCAGGACGTGCCCGGCAGCGGGATGGCTGAAGCCGTCCAGGGCCAGGTCGAACCGGGCGAGCGCTTGGCCCAGGTTCTGCCTGAAATTCACCGATGTGTGGGCGACGCGGTGCAGCGGCAAGCCGTCAACGAAGGACAGGAGACGGACCAACATGCGCTGGCCTTCGATTTCGACCGGCTCCACGAATCGCCCGCCGAGTGATGCAAAGACACGCTGCACCGGCAACGCCGGATCGTTACGCTCGATCTGGAGCATGGCCTGGTTATGGAAGTCCACGACCTGCGGGTTTTCCAATGGATGCGACAACTTGAACAGACGCGACGTACCGTCCGCGAGCATGACCCGGAAATTGAGGTCGCGCTCGCCGCCCAGTTGCTCGAGTTTTCCGCTGATCGCGTAGTGCTGCGCAAGGACCCCAAGGACCTGCCCGTCACTGACACGGGCAGGGGCCGCCTCCAGCAGACAGGGTTGCGCCGATACTTTCTCAAGCGGCATTGTTCATGACTCCTCGCTTCGGTGATGTGGCCTGCTCGCGCAGGCCCCTTGCATTACTTGTTGGCCCAAGCGATGAAACGCTCTTCCAGGTCTTCGCCGTGGTCGATCCAGAACTCGGCATCCGTGGCCCGGGCGTTCTTCAGGTTATCCGGTGAAGTCGGCAGTTTGCTGCCCACCGCCTCATCGACCAGTGCCACGGTTTTGGTGTTGCTTGGCCCATAAGGAATGGCCTCGACAAAGTGCTTCTGCTGAACCGGTGCACTGGCAAACGCGATGAAGTTTTCCGCCAGGGCCTTCTTCGGCGAGCCTTTGACGATGGCCCAGTGATCCAGGTCGTACAGGCTGCCATTCCACTGCATTTCAAACGATTGTCCCTCCGCCTGCGCCGAGGTGACACGCCCGTTATAGGCCGAAGTCATCACCACGTCGCCTGCCGCCAGCCATTGCAACGGCTGCGCGCCGGATTCCCACCACTGGATGTCGGGCTTGATCTGATCCAGTTTGCGGAAGGCCCGCTGCACGCCCTCCTCGGTGCCGAGCAAGGTGTAGACATCTTCCTTGGCCACGCCATCGGCCAACAGGGCGAACTCCAGGGTGAACTTGGCGCCACGGCGCAGGCCGCGCTTGCCGGGGTATTTCTTCACGTCCCAGAAATCCGCCCAGCCCTGTGGCGCGCTGGCGAGTTTTTTCGGGTCGTATGTCAGAACGGTAGACCAGATGAAGATACCCACCCCGCAATCGCTGACGGCGGCCGGGATGAAATCTTCTTTCTTGCCGATGCGCGACCAGTCCAATGGCTCGAACAGGCCTTCGCTACAACCGCGCAACAGCTCGGGGGATTCGACCTCGACCACGTCCCAGCTGGTTTTCCCGGTGTCGGCCATGACCCGGATCTTGGCCATTTCGCCGTTGTAGTCATCGGCCGTGATCGCCACTTTCTTTTCCGAGGTGAAGGGTTTGTAGAAGGCTTTTTCCTGGGCCTGGCGGTTGTTGCCGCCGAAGGACACCACGGTCAGTTTTTCAGCGGCGCTCAAAGGGCCGGCAAGCATTCCAAGCATCAGTACAGTTGCGATTTTGCTGTTCATGCGTCTCTCCGAATTCGCTACGTGCGTGAGCGGCAGCTAAGGGATGGCAGGTGGTTTTTTTGTTTTTGGCAGCAATATTTCGGTCAGCGCCGGGTGTCTTGCACCTGGTGGCCGGCGCACGGCGATGATTCCGAGGCGCAGCTCATTAGTAACATATTTAGAATATGATGCATCATAATTTTTACTGGTATAGTCTCACCACTCCACCCCTTCCTCAGGAGCGCCTGCATGACCGAGCAACGAACCCTCCTCCTCACCGGTGCGAGCCGTGGCATCGGCCATGCCACGGTGAAGCACTTCAACGCTGCGGGCTGGCGCGTGTTTACGGCCTCGCGACAGAACTGGACCGAAGGCTGCCCCTGGGCTGAAGGCGAGTTGAACCACATCCACCTGGACCTGGAAGACATCGACGAAGTGCGCCGCAGCCTGCCATTGATCCGGGAGAAACTCGGCGGACGCCTCGATGCCCTGGTGAACAACGCCGGCATTTCACCCAAAGGCGAAGCCGGCGCACGATTGGGCGTGCTGGAATCCGATTACGCCACCTGGCTCAGCGTGTTCAACGTCAACCTGTTTTCCACGGCGTTACTGGCCCAAGGGCTGTTCGATGAGCTCAAGGCGGCGCAAGGCTCGGTGATCAACGTCACCTCGATTGCAGGTTCCAGGGTGCACCCGTTTGCCGGGGTCGCCTACGCCTGCTCGAAAGCTGCACTGGCCGCACTGACGCGGGAAATGGCCCATGATTTCGGGCCACACGGTGTGCGGGTCAATGCGATTGCACCGGGTGAGATCGAGACGTCGATCCTGTCTGCCGGGACCGAACTGATCGTCGATCAGCAGATCCCCATGCACCGCTTGGGCAAGCCGGAAGAAGTCGCATCCCTGGTGCATTTCCTCTGCACCCGAGGCGCGTCGTACATCAACGGTTCGGAGATTCATGTCAACGGTGGTCAGCACGTCTGAAATAATCTGGAAATCCCGGCCGGAAACTTCCATCATTCGGGCCGGGCATCCGCCGCAGATGAGCGATCAATGAGCAACCCCTACCCTATTCAAACCCTCAATCACTCTTACCTGGGCAGTGGCATCTACGAGTTGCTGCGCGAGGCACTGATCACCGGGCGTTTCCAGCCCGATGACCGCCTGCGCATCCGCGACCTGGCCGAACAACTGGGCACCAGCGTCACACCGGTGCGCGACGCGATCCTGCAACTGGCCAAGGAACAGGCGCTGATCCTCAAGACCCCGCGTGACATCCGCGTACCCATCCTCACCGCCGCGCAATACGGCGAGATCCGCAGCATCCGCCTGGCGCTTGAAGGCCTGGCTGCGGAGACGGCCGCCGCGCTGGTGACCGACAGCGAACTCGCAGACCTGCAAGCCTGCATCGAAAACAACATCGCCGCGATCAACGCCCAGGACTTGCAAGCCGCTCTCAAGTGCAATCAGCAATTTCACTACGCGCTGACCACCATCGCGCGCATGCCGGTGCTGGCGGGTTTGCTCGATAGCCTGTGGATGCGCACCGGCCCACTGATCGCCCGTGCCTATGGCAACTTCAACGAGCGCATGGCCATCGACCATCACTGGGAAGTGCTCGACGCACTCAAGCGCCGCGATGGCGCGGCGGCACGGGCGGCCATCTGCCGTGACATTCTCGATGGCAACGAGAAGATGCTCGAGTACATCGAGATGGCGCAGGCGGACTGATTGGCAGTCAATTCGACTGTTGACGAAACATAGATGACCAGTTAGTTTATTAAAACTTTCTCATCACTGGATGTCTCTGTCATGGCTCGCCCGGTCAACCTCGAAGTCAGATCCCGTTTGCTGTCGATTGGCCGCCAGGTGGTTCACAACCGTGGCTTCAACGGCTGCGGCGTCCAGGACATCACCGCCGCTGCCGAGATTCCCAAGGGCTCTTTCTACAACTACTTCGCCAGCAAGGAAGACTTCGCGGCAGAGATCCTCGAGGAATACTGGACCTCGATCGAAACCCGCCACGGGCCGATCTTCTACGACGCCCGGGTCAAGCCGCTGGAGCGCATCGGCCAGTTCTTCCAGGCCCTGGTGCTCGAGCACGGCGAGCATGAATACAGCCTGGGTTGCCTGATTGGCAACCTGTCCCTGGAAATGTCCAATGGCAGCGAACAAACCCGCAAGCGTCTGGCCGATGTGCTGGCGCGCTGGGAAGGTTTGCTCGCGAGCTGCCTGCGTGAAGCGCAGCAGCGCCGCGAACTCTCTGAAACTCACGACGCCGAAGCGCTGGCCAGTGTCATCGTCGAAGGCTGGGAAGGTGCGGTCATGCGCGGCAAGGTCCTGCGCGACGGTGCACCTCTGCAGCGTTTCGTATCGATGGTCTTGCCTCGGCTATTGGAGTGAGTTTTTTTTCCTCATTAATAAGACGACTGGTCATTTATATAAAGCAACATTCACGTCTCATCCACGCAAGCACCCAAGAGGTAAATCGTCATGAGCCATCTGTACGCCGACCCCGCCGAACCCGCACTGCCTGCCACTGGTTTCAAGCTCGACCTGAGCAAAGCCGCCCTGGTGGTCATCGACCCACAGAACGACTTCCTCAGCCCTGCCGGCGCCAGTTGGGCGGTGTTCGGTGAGAGCATCGTCGAGAACAACACCGTCGAAAACCTGGAAAAACTGTTCAAGGCCTTCAAGGCTCACGACCTGCCCGTGGCCGTGTCGCCACACTATTACTACCCGCACGACCACGACTGGCATTTTGGCGGTCCGCTGGAAAAGGTCATGCACAGCATCTGCATGTTCGATCGCAAGGGACCGAACACCCTGGAAAACTTCGAAGGCTCCGGCGCCGATTTCCTCGAGATCTACAAGCCGTACATTCTCGACGGCGAGACCATCATCGCCTCGCCGCACAAGGTCTACGGCCCGGAAACCAACGACCTGGCGCTGCAATTGCGCAAGAAAGGCGTGTCGCAGATCATCCTCGCCGGCATGGCGGCCAACCTTTGCGTGGAATCACACCTGCGCGAACTGCTCGAACAGGGCTTTGAAATAGTCGTGGTACGCGACGCCACCGCCGGCCCGCGCCTGCCGGATGGCGACGGCTACCTGGCGGCCATCATCAATTACCGCTTCCTCGCCCACGGGCTGTGGACCACCGAAGAGACTATCGCGCAACTGCAACCGGCTTGATCGTGCCCGAGCGGCCGGGCATCGCGCCCCCCCGCTCTTTCTCGAGAACCCCCGATGAAAATCCCCGCCCGTTATGAGCATTTCGTTTTCGGCGTCGTTCAATCCGGCCTGACCTGCGCGGTCGCGGCCGCCATCGCCACCACACCCCATGCGCTCGACCTGGCCTTTGCCGGCCGCTGGTTGAACGCGTGGGCGCTGTCGTGGGTATCGATGTTGCCGGTGGTGGTGCTGGCGGCGCCGATGATTCGGCGCGTGGTGAGGCGGATGACGGTGGGCTGAATGACTTGGCTATGACTCACCCAACACACCGCCATCGCGAGCATGCTCGCTCCTACCGGGGGCTTCGGGGCTGCTCGCGACAGGCGCGCAAGCCCGCACCCGACGCACGAAATACTGTGCCCGTTCGCATTTTCGCAATAAACCACTTTTCATCCGCGCATTTGTAGCCGCTTCGTTCACGGACAAGCCGGTACATTAGACCTCCATGGTCCCGCAGAGCGACCGACAACAAAACCTACAGCTCGCCCAAGAAAATCTGCCAACCATTCGGAGTCTTTCCATGAGCACATTGCGCACTACAGCTTTCCAACTCGCGAGTCTGGCCCTGTTCATCGGTAGCGCCACCCAGGCCATGGCCGAGGACATCACGTTCGTATCCCAGGGCGGTGCTTATCAGGAAGCCCAGAGCAAGGCGATCCTGGAGCCTGCGGCGAAAAAGCTCGGTCTGACGCTCAAACAGGACAGCTCGCCCAAGGCCTACCCGATCATCAAGACCCAGGTCGAGAGCGGCAAGGTCACCTGGGACGTGGTGGACCTGCCCACTGGCGACTGCATCCGTGGCGAAGCCGAAGGGCTGTTCGAGAAGCTCGACCTTGCGCTGATTCCCAATGCCGCGCAAATACCCGACAGCCTCAAGGACGAATACAGCGTCGGCTACATCAGCTACTCCACGGTGCTGGCGTATCGCACGGACGCGTTCAAAGGCGCGGACGTACCCAAGACCTGGGCCGACTTCTGGGACACCAAAAAATACCCGGGCCAGCGCTCCCTACGTAACCTGCCACGTCCAACCCTGGAAATCGCGCTGCTGGCCGATGGCGTGCCGATGGACAAGCTCTATCCGCTGGACGTCGATCGCGCCTTCCGCAAGCTTGAGCAGATCAAGCCCGACATCGCCACCTGGTGGACGTCCGGCGGGCAGTCGGCGCAGCTGATCAGCGACGGCGAAGTGGACATGATCCAGGCCTGGAACGGCCGTATCACCGCCGTACAGGCCGCCGGCGCACCCGTGGCATTCGACTACAACCAGGGTGTGCTGGAAACCAACTCGTTGTGCGTCCTCAAAGGCTCGCCGCACAAGGTGGCCGCCATGAAATTCGTCAACGAGGCCATCGATGCCAAACTGCAAGCGGCGTTGCCGATGATCATCGACTACGGCCCGCTCAACCCCGAAGCCTTCAAGACCGGGGTAATCCCGGCCGAGCGCGAGGCCAAGCTGCCTTCCGCACCCGGCAACATCTCGCGCCAGGCCCTGCTCTCGGCGCAATGGTGGGCCTCCGAAGCCGGGGTCAAGGCCGAAGAACGCTGGTTGTCCTTCGTCCAGAAAAAATAGCCATCGGCCGTTGCTGCGCCGCAGGCCAGAGGCCTCGGCGCAGGACATGCCGTCTGCCCCCGCGATTTCGACATAAAGCGCTTGCGCACCGGTCAATTGCGTCCACTTCATTCGTTGGCATCCCGGTACATTAGGCCTGAGGGTCCCGCAGAGTGACCTGTGCAGACAACTCGCGCTCGCCTCAAGTACCTGCCCACCATTGGGAGTTCTTCACATGACATTACCCGAGCACCGCACCCTGCTGTCCGCCAGGACGACTGCCACCGCCAGCGCTACCCGTCAGTGCTGGATACCCTCCAGCACTGCGCAGTGACGAGAGGTCATCATGTCCAACGCCTATCTCGCCAAATCCATGCCCGACTCCAGCGACCAGCAGCACCAGCCGCCCATGACCAGCGAAGACGCCCTGGCCCGTGAAGAAGGGGTTCGGGGAGCAATGGAACAGTAAACGCACTTAAGCCCAGTACCTGCCCGCAAACCAGCGCTCTGTCTGGGGAGTACGATAAAACCACCGTTTTATGAAACCGTTTCCGCTATCGCGAGGAAAGGTCACCAACACCCGAAAATCAGTGCAATAAACCTTTCTCAAGAATCAAAGTTCGTTAATTCGCAGTCGCTGACGAGTAAAACGAACTCTAATTCGGCTTACGTTGGTTTTCAGTTCCATTGCTCCCCAACCCCCTTATTCGCGCTGTTCGCGCAGCAACAGCGGCACTTTCTGATGCGCCTGCCCTGTGGCTATAACGCCCAGGTCAAAGCGTTTCTACACTCTGGCCAAGTTGAAGACACACAGCTTTTCGTGGCCAACC
>NZ_JAAQWO010000014.1:0-34390 GCF_012985525.1 Pseudomonas sp. WS 5059
CGATTACATCGAGATGTTTTACAACCCAAAACGACGCCACAGTTTCAACAATCAGCTGTCACCGGTAGAGTTTGAAAAGCGTTACGCAGCGAGCCTGGAGAGTGTCTAGGAAACCCGGGGCGATTCATACTGTCTTCTTGCCCAGTGCTTTCTCCATCATATTTACCCCCTGAAAATGGGGGTAAGTCTGTGGATAAAGCCCTGCCGCAGCTGACGGGGAACGCTCCCCCGGCGATGCTCAAATTTCAATCAGCAGGGCGAAATCCGGCATCACACTTGACGTTCGCAATCGAGACAGAGATATTCCCCTCGGCACACTGGTAGGTGCCTGCCGTCCACATTGGCAAAGCGAAAGCTCTACCGACAAACCATACGCATCGCGGATCACCCTAGTTGCGCTACTCTACGATTTGGTATCAGCCAATAATGTATTGGATTCGAATCGTCTGGAGCTTTGCAAAACATGGATGCTCAAGCCAGTGAGAAACTTCTCGACCTGATCAACAGCCCGGGCGAGACTCTAGTACCCTATCGCGAAGGTTGTACCTTCTTCCCTCCACTTGAATTCGTCTTCGATGTGCTCGGCATGCCTGAGTTGCCCAAGCAATGCTATGAGCAAAATCATCAGCCTGGCTGGTTGACCTGGAAGACCTTCAGCAAATGGATGAGCAAGCCGCCTGCTGCCATGCAGTTGCGGCCAAGCCAGATCCTAAAACTCACTAAAACACTCGCGACCAACCCTAGTTCCCATGGGCTGCTACATGACTCGTTGCGGAAGGATGCCCTCTGGAAGCCTTACGCCCAATGGATTGTCCTTGTTCACCGCACTTTCCAGAGTGAAGTTTGCAGCGCTTACTGGGCGGGCTTGCTAGAAACGGAATGGCAATTGATGTGCAAAATTCTCCCAGCGATGCCTACTAACCGGGCCAGATTGGAAGCTCTGGCCAATAGCTCGCTGATGCACACGTTGGGTGCTCCAGGCTCCCCCGAGCGTATGCTGCAACTGCTGGCTTGTGAGTCCGATGCTGACAAGGTGGTGGCGGGCTCTGACTTCATCAATTATCGGCTAGCGGACCTGGCTAGTTTCCTGCTTCGCTTCGCCGCCTGGCACATAGTGGACAGCAGTTTGGCCCAATGGGTGCTTACGATTCGGGCGGGGAAACAGAACGAAATGTTGTTCGCGGATCTGCTTCCTGTGAGGCAGAAAGCGGGAGGCTGGACGAATGCAGTTGAGTTCTGCCTGAAATATTTCGCTGTGCTGTGCCGTTGCCCAGCCGACGATACCCTTTCATCTTCCTTGGGTCGGATCTGGGCCGAGCACGACTACGATCAAAATGAATTCCCGGAGATTGCTTCCCGGCAACACACGCTGCGTGATTGGCTCTCTGGCGAGAAAGGGCGACCCAAGCGCAACAGCGTGCTGTCGTTCGCCACGGCGGTCGCACACAAGGCGACTGTTTTACGCGGTCTAACTGCAAGCGAGGCCCAGGCTGAGGTCACAGGCTTGGTTTACTGCTTTCATTTCGCTGAGACCAGTCGGTATATGCTGGGTGAAATGCAAAAGAGACGTTTCTCAGAGTCGCTAATCGAGGCGGTTTTTTTTTCCTATGTAGAGGAGTACCGCAAGGCTCGAAATTTACTAGGCCAGCCCCTGGTCTGATCGGGAAGAGTCGAGTTGATGTCGACCCTTCCCGTTGCACATCAGTCTGCTATTTGGTCTTCCCAGTCCACCGGGCGCTCATCTTCGCCACGGGAACTCCAGTAGGCGTCGCTAGTAGGATTCAGTTGGTTGGAGCGGTTGTCATCGTCATGCTTTGCCATGGGTATTTCCTCTTGAGTGAAAGGCGATGCTTTGGTAAGCGAGGCCATCATGAGTCAGGTGATGGAAATACCAGAGGAATTGGCTGGGAAGAAAGTAACGACCTCAGCCGCTCTCAAATGCTGCTTAATGGCACAGACTCGGCCCGCCGACTGCGAAAAGTTTTAGTCGGTATCTCGACTACCTGCGACCGCCTAACCAAATCCTCATGGCCGCTAGGTGCTGCCAGCTCAACTGGTACCGGCGGTGAGATGCTGTGACGTTTGGCCGACCTGGCATACACTGGGTAGCTAAGCCCTGCCACTGGCGCTACTGGTGGTGGCGTTCGTAGACGTGCATCCCATTGAGAACAATGCGTGAGCGATTCGGTTCTTTACATCCCGCTGCTGGCTTCCCAGGCCAATTCCTTGGTTGATCCGAGTACTTCTGCTCGCGTCCTGTTGGGGCAGTGGGACGTCCCCCAAGTGGCTTCGGTGGCAGTCCTCCAGAATTTGCCGGCTCTGGACGGTAAACCGAAAAGCGAAATGCTCGTAGAGAAAGCCCTGGCCGAGTTGATTTCGATTGGAACAGAGCTGAGCCACACGCATCCACCAGGTACTTTTTCTAATCTGATCGCAGGCAAATTTAAGCCAGAGTTGTTTGAGCGCGGGCTGGCGCTCATGCCTCGACTGCGTGTTCGCTTCCTTGATGAGGAGACGTTGGACGCAAAACAATTCCTCAACGGTGGGATCTGGGACTTCAATTTCCGTGCTGCGCACGCCCAGAAGCTCAACCCGCTCAAGCATTCGTTCGAGACGTCATCGGGAAAAACAATTTCTCTGTCGAATCAGCAGAGCCGTACATTCCGCATTATTCATGCCGAACCCGATGAGAGCATTCATATCCAGGGCCTCGCTGGTACCGGTAAGACCCATATGATCGAACGCTTAGTGGACTCGCTTTCCTCAAGCCGACCACTCGTGCTGGCTTTCACCGCGGTCCAGCTCCAGGCATTGATGCAACGAATCGGAGCCGCGAACGTGAGAGGAATGACGTTCGGAGATCTCGCCAACTATGTGCTCGAGCGAGGTGTCGGCTATTACCGACCAGGTAAGCGGGCATCTGCTCGGCACCAGGTTACCCCGGAAGACATTGCGTCACGGTTGGGTTTCGGATGGATCAGTAGGCTCAGCCCAGCTCAAGTAGCCACGGCCTGCGCAAGAATGGTGGCCGCATTTTGCAACAGCATTGATTTTGCGTTAGCCGAGCAGCACATCCCAAAGGGGCTTGCTCTTGATGCCGTAGATCGATTGGTGCTGGTGGGGTATGCGCAAAAATTGTGGGAGCAGACCATAGAGCCGACCGATCCGCGCCTTCAGCTCCCGCTTCGTGGGTATCACCGAATTAAGCACATGACCCTGCTTCATGAGGCAGTGATAGGCCTAGAATTCACCCACATTATTGTCGACGAAGCGCACGACCTTAGCTGGCCACTCTCGGTATTTCTCGACCGCTGTACTCAGCCCGTGATTACATTGGGTGATGCATGCCAGCGCCTTGATGGGAGCTACCACCAGCGTGCTAGCACCCTCCGCAAGCACGAGATCACACACTCCATTCGCGCCGGCCGGCAAATCGAGGGAGTCATAAACCCCCTCATCGACAAACACCCGATCCTGAAATTGGCCTCGATCGAGGGCAACAACGGTATCGAGACGAAGATTGTTTACTACGACAAGCCAGAGGTTCCCACTGGGGCTGTGACAATTCTCGTAGATTCCGAGTGGGGATTATTCGAGTGGTTTCAGCGCCTGGCCATCGCTGGCGCGCGTTTCAGTTTGCTACCGGGTGCAGTCAACACCTTCCGCCGGTTCATTCTCGACTGCATAGGCCTGTTCCATGATCAAGAACGGCCAAAGCATAGCGCGCTCTTCAAATACACCCACTGGGATGATCTCCGGGCGGACATGGGCAGCAAAAATAGTAGCTTTCAGCGCATCGACCGGATGCTCAGCAAAGGCTATAGCTCATATGAGTTCGAGGCATCGTTACTCAACCTCGATGTGTCAGGTACAGCCCTGCTTCAGCTTGGCCGGGTCATGGACGCACGCAATTCCGAAATCGACGCAGTGATGCTCGCTCCAGACTTGCTCAGTCAAGTAGGGCCTGGCGACCGAATTGCAGCGAGCAGGGCTTTTGCAGCCCTTTACACGGGTGGATCGAGAGCTCGTCACAAGCTCATCGTTCCTGGTTATCTCCGGGACTGGGCGTCTGATATGTCCACGGCAGCGAAAGCTCAGATAACCTCATCTTCATGATGGTGGGCTCCATCAAAACAGTGCTGTCTCGAAGGCAGCGGCCAACAGCAATTGAATGGCGTTGCCGCAACGTCCTCCTTGGCTAGAGAGAAAAGATCACCCTGATAATCTGCATAGCATAGTGCGGCATGGAGCGCAGGCAGCGTGTCGGCGAAGCGTGTCACGCTGGTCCCGTCGAAGGAATTTGCACTGGCGGCAGCGCACATTCCGATCCGTCGAGCGCTGTTTACCCGGCCAACGTGGTAGTAGCAGTTGCGGCGACGAGAAAGGACACCCCATGCAGCCATGGTTTGCAGCTTCCAAGGGGTGCTCCCTCCGAGAAATATCCCTACGGATGGGCTCAGGAACTCACGCACATCGTCTGGCTCCATTCCATCCTGCACAGCAATGAGCAACCTTCGAGGAAATCCCTTCAGCCGATCCAGCCAGCGCAGGCTGAAATCCAGAGACTCTATCCCACCTGCCACGATGTCAGGTAGGACAACCCAGTCAGCGTCTTCGCCAAGAAGATCCACGGCACGGCCGAAAGCACGCTCATCGAACTGCGTGCCCTGCTGGTAAGCGCTCCACGCTCCGTTGTCCAAAGCGTAATGCTCGAACCCCTCAGTGCGCAGAACCCCGGCCGCAGAAACGAGTAAGCGCCAACCCGCCCCGCGCATTGCTGCGAGGTTGCGGCGTGTGCCGGTTCGGCTTGCATACGAGACCATCGGCGGGGGGATGTAGCCAAGCCGCTCCTCAATATCCAACTCCATGTCGGCTGACCCGTCCATACAGTAGTAATCGGCATATGCTGCTAGCGCTTGGGCGTTGCCTTGACGATGGCCATCGCGGTAAGCCTGAAGCCAAGCGGGGAGGCGGTTGAGTTCCATGCTGGTGGTTCCTGGTAGGAGGTGGCCACCGTCTCATCTCCTACCGAAATCCCAACGCTTCAAGGTGTGATGTCTGATTAGGCAGCACACAAACACGCCGAACGTAAAATCCCCGGCGAAGCTGCGATTACCAGAACCCGGGAAAGCGAGCGTTAGCTCGACACCAGGTCACTCCGGACGATATCGCCTCACGGCTAGGTTTCGGACCAGTCAGTTGGCTCAGCCCGGGGCGGTTAGCGAACACCTGTGCAAATATGGTGGCCTACCTTTGTGCCAGCAACGATCCAGTGGTCACAGAAGAGCGTGTCCCGAAGGGATTTGTGCTCAAAGCGGTAGATAGTGCCGTGCTGGTTGTGTACGCCCAGCGATTGTGGGATCAAACCATCAAACCGCCTAGGCCGAGCCTTCAGATCCCTCTTCGCAGGTACGTTCTCGGCAGCGAAAGCACAGCCGTTGTGTTCCCCGTAACGCACCGCCGGCAATAGAGTTCGAGTGGATGTTTTCCGACTGGTTTCCGTCCTGAAATCGGCCTTGCGTTCGAAGGGTGAATGAAATAATCGCTCAAACCCCGCGATTAAATGGCCCTCAAATGAACGAAATCTCAAAAGCTTTGCTAGCGATGTCAATAGCGCCACTGCCTTTGGTAGCATCGCTCACCCCCTGGACCGGGGAACCGATTGGTTACGGAACTTGGTTCTTTGCTGGCGCGATCACCCTTGGCGCGGGGGGAGGGGCATGGTTACTGGAACGGTCGTGGCAAAAAATGATAGCGAATCGCATCGTCATCGACATCAAGCCCAACCAGGTGATCGTTGACGGGGTGATACTCAACTGCGAATTTTCCTCACTCATTCGACTTTTCAAGAGTCGCGTGGCGTTGGCCGAGATGCTCGGGATCATCGTGAATGAAGCGATGTTCAAGCGAGGACAAAGCGTCGGCATTCGTAAATCTGCACATATCAAGATCTGGCCTGGGAGCCTGCAGGTATCTGACTTCGAATTGGAGTCGCTGTCCGAAGCAATTGCGGCAGAGTTCATCTCGCCGGTGTTCGAAGTCATAGACCGGCATATCGAGTTTCCGAGTCGCGATCTGCCATGTACCGCGCCAGCTACTCGCTGAAGAAAATCTCCCAAAACTTGATATCGGACTCGAACCATGGCCATCGACGAAAAAATTCAAGCAGTTCTCAACAACCCTGCTACCAGTGACTGGCTGAAAAGCTGTTTGGAGAAAGCGCTGCTCCGCGATTGCGTGGATGCGGCCAATGACGCCGAAATACTGCATGATCTGCTGGCAGCCCGTTGTGATGAAGCTTTGCGGGCGCTCTGACTGTAACTGCCTCTTGGACCGAATTTATCCTGAGCCAAAGTCAAAGAAAGCATCCCCCCGTCTGGAAAGTGGTTGAAGGCGGGCTGGTCTTCAAAGCCCACTGCGCGTCCTGGTGGGGTACCTCTAACGATTGTGCATCCGGTCGGCGAAGATTGACGGCGCGTTGAGTACGCAGTTAACTGTGTATCCATACAGTTATTTCTTCAGGCCAGGTTTATGAGCGTGACCCTTCTTGGTCCCATTGCGAGCGGTGGTAAATCGCTACCGCTGTATTCGTGTCAGGTATCTGCTGGCTTTCCGTCGCCGGCAGCGGACCATCTTGAAAAGCTGATATCTCTGGACGAGCTGTTTGATATCAGGGCACCGCATGTGTACCTAGCCAAGATCCTGGGCGACAGCATGCAAGGCGCGGGCATTTTCAGCGGTGATCTGGTGATCGTTGATCGAAGTAAAACGGCGCGACATGGCGATATCGTCATTGCGGCGCTCAACACCGAGTGCGTGTGCAAACGTCTGCACAAGCGAGATGGCCAAGTGGTGTTGATGGCCGAAAACCCCAAATTTCCGCCTAGATATGTGATGGAGGGCGACGAACTGGTGATATGGGGTGTGGTTAACTACAGCGTTCGCGATCATGAGCGTTAATACTGCCGTCGATCCAGCCTTGCCGATTTTTGCGCTGGCTGACTGCAACAGCTTCTACGCCAGTTGTGAGCGTGTTTTTCGGCCGGATCTGGCCAGCACGCCGATTGTCGTGCTGAGCAATAATGATGGCTGTGTTATTGCCCGTAGCTACGATGCCAAGCCCTTCGTCAAAATGGGCGCACCCTATTTCCAGATCAAGGACACCTTGCGCCGGCACGGAATCGTGGCTTTCAGCAGCAATTACGCGTTGTACGGTCAGTTGTCCGAAAGAGTCATGACCATAATAGAATCAATGGTTTGCGACTCAGAAATTTATAGTATCGATGAAATATTTTGTACGTTGACCGGCATGCCCGGCGACCTCACCGAATTCGGCCGAAAGATCCGTGCCAAAGTCCTAAAACACACCGGTATCCCGGTGGGTGTGGGCATTGCCCATACTAAAACACTGGCCAAACTGGCCAATCACACCGCAAAACGGCTGCAATCGCAGACTGGCGGGGTGGTGGACCTGTGCGATCCTTTCAAACGCGACTGGGTATTGCGTAACACCGCCGTTGAAGAGGTGTGGGGCATTGGTCGACGCATGTCGGCACACATGCAGGCCTTGGGCATTCGCACAGCAATGGACTTGGCCACGGCGGACCCGGTCCTGCTCGGCCGTAAATTCAGCGTCGTCCTTGAGAAAACCATACGCGAGCTTGCCGGCACTTCTTGTCTGGCGCTGGAAGACGCAGCTCCGTCCAAACAGGAGATCTGTTGCAGCAGAATGTTTGGTGTGCGATTGGAGACGATCGAGCCGATTAAGGAAGCGGTGGCCACCTACGTGCAACGGGCTTCGGAGAAGCTGCGAGCTCAGCATTCTCTGTGCAAAAAGATCCGCGTGAGTATTCGAACCGGCATGTTCAACCCGGACGAAGCGCGTTACGCCAACGGCGTTCTTGTGGAGCTTCCCTATCCCACCAATGACGTGCGCCTGATCACCAAGGCAGCGACACAGGCAGTAGAACGCCTGTTCCGCCCCGGGTTTCGATACAGCAAGGCCGAAGTTTTGCTCATGGATCTGCGTCAACCTGGTGAATTCACAGATGATCTCTTTGCGCATACGCAACCAGCCGCGGCGGATAAGGTGATGAATGTCCTCGATGAGATCAATAACCGGTGGGGGCGGGGTACGCTGCGCGCCGCAGCAGTGCCGGCAGCGCCGGCCTGGGCGATGCGGCGTGAGTTGATGAGCCAGAGCTACACCACGAGGCTTGACCAGTTATGGACGGTGAACGCCAATTGAGGCGTAAATAATCTGAGGGAGTTTTTACATGTGCAGTCATTATGAAGCGCCGACGCCGCGGCTGCTCGCCCACACATTCGGCATCGATCCCTATGAGCAGGGCAAGTTGGACCTATGGCCAGGCTACATCGGGCCTTTCGTCCGCCGCGCGGAACAGGTTGATCACGATGGAGCGGTGCAGATGCCGGTAGAGGCGCTGTCCGGTTCATTTGGATTGATACCGTCCTGGAGCAAGGACACCAAAATTGCGCGGCGTACTTACAACGCCAGGTCTGAAACCGTCGCGGAAAAACCGTCTTTTCGCAGTGCCTGGCGTCTGGCCCAGCACTGCATTATTCCCGCAGCAGCCATCTATGAGCCTGACTGGCGATCAGGAAAGGCAATAGCCACGCGGATTGCGCGGACAGATGGCGAGTTGATGGGCATCGCGGGTCTATGGGAGCAATGGCGCGATCCCGGCACCGGGGAGATCTTGCACAGCTACACCATGTTGACCATCAACGCGGACGATCACCCATTCATGCGCAACTACCACAAACCCCAGGATGAAAAACGTATGGTCGTCATACTGCCCCGGGGGCTATACAGCGACTGGTTGAAAGCTCCAGCCTGCGAGAGCATGGAATTCATGCGGCAGTACCCAGCAGATCGGATGGCCGTGGCTGTGTGATTTTCTGTGATTTATCAGTGTCGACCAGAAGCCTGAGCATCGGCACCACCCATGTACAAAAAAAGTGGCACTTCGCTGAAGGCGGATCGAAATATCAGTTGTCAAAATACACAACTGGAGTATTCTTGATCCTAAATGTTAGGAAAGCCCATGGACGTATTGCTCAAGCAGCGGTTTCAAGATGCCGCGAATCGCTACCCGAACGATCGGAGCGGGCTTCAACGATGTTACAGATTGCTGACGGAGGCAGAGCCAAAGAGCTACACGGATCTGGAAAAAATATTCGGTCACACTATCGATCTCTTCAAATACCGCGCTGATGACTGTTGGGTAGTAATTGATATTGGTGGGAACAATTTGAGGCTGATTGCAGGCGTTAACTACGCCAGGCAAAAGCTTTATGTGAAGCACATTTACACCCATGCTGACTACGACACGGCTACAGAGTGGTATGCCAGCAACAAACGAGGAATCAAACCATGATCACTGTTCTAGAGAATTCGCAGACCGTGCGCGCCGCGCTCGAAGATCTCCAAATGCTTCTCGAGCAGCTGAGCGGCCAGTTCGTCAATGGCATTAATGACGCCGCGGACTACGCACGCGCCTCGGTCTTGCTTGATGAGCTGACCGACGGGCATGACCTCAACAAGTATGAGGAAAAGATTCTGGTCGAGCTCGAGGACGCTATTCTCGCTTACGAGCAAGACGGTGAGCAGTTCAAGGCCTTCAACGAATCTTTCACAGCCAAAACCACGCCGGTGCAGCTGCTTAAAGATTTGATGGAAACACTGCAGCTCACAGGTTCAGATCTACCGGAAATTGGCGATAAGGCAGCTGTATCAAAGGTGCTCAACGGCAGATTACCGATCAGCCATAGAATGGCGTTCGCTCTAGCTGAGAGATTTAGCATGGACCCGAAAGCATTCGCCCCAACACCTGGTAAGGCTACTGTAGATGCCGCCTTAGCGATGTCTGTATCGAATAAACAGCAACCTGTCAGTCTCCCTAAGCTCAAATTGCACTCGGGCAATGGGCCAAAACCCGCAGTGGCTGTGCCTGCTAAGCCATTCAAGCCGTCAGCGCCTGCTAAGCCATCAAAGCCGGCAGCTCGGCCAGCGCAACCTGCTGGTAGCTGGTGGCCAACTCGGCAAGATGATGATCATAGGTTAGTGGCGCGTGCGCCTAAACCAAGCGACCGTGGACCTAAGCCGTAATTCCTCAAATATTCAGCCTTTGCACAACTCGTGTATTGAACTTTGGCGAGCAATGTACGAATCATGTTCCAAGGCTTTGAACGTTGCTTTTGCGCGAAGCGGAGAGTCTCCTCGTCCACCACACGCTCCACAAGCCACGGAAAATAATAGGAGAGACACAATGACCGACAAGCCTACCGCTTTCGACGTACAGGCCAAGTACCCCAATGAACAAATACAACGAAGCTGTGAGGAGCGTCTGAAACAGCTTCGAACAGCCCAATCCAGAGATCAGGTTAGGCTTGAGTTCCATCAGGGACAGGGCTATCTGCAAGCCCTGGTAGATGCCGGTCTGATCACCAGGCAAGAGGGCGGGGTCATCAGTTGCCAACTGATTGAAACCATGGTGCAGGCCAGTAGTCGACTGTCGGACGAGGGTGCCCAGTAACGGTTAAGTCCGCTAACCAACAGAA
Source organism: Pseudomonas sp. WS 5059 (assembly GCF_012985525.1). NCBI lineage: Bacteria > Pseudomonadati > Pseudomonadota > Gammaproteobacteria > Pseudomonadales > Pseudomonadaceae > Pseudomonas > Pseudomonas sp. WS 5059. The sequence goes on from NZ_JAAQWO010000014.1 coordinate 10,585, forward strand.
ATCAGTCACGGTTACCAACTGAACCATTAACGGGATAATCAAATGTCAATGACTGACCCGCTCGCGGCACTCGTGAGCCTGCAGGTGGAGGTTCGTAAAGGTATGCCTACCCACCCTGCTGAAAACTACCAGTCTGTGCGGGTTGTGGCTGATAAAAAAAATGGTCGTGTTAGGTACACCTATGCCCGGGTCGAGCATGGCCGAGTCAAGGCGATGTCAATGTTTGTGAGTGTTGATCCCATAGACGGCATTGCATGTTTTCAAATCGGATATGCCGTTCCAGAAGTTTATCGCGGGAGAGGATGGGCAACTGAAATTGTTGTGCAGGGATTAGAAGAACTTCGCAACGGGCTGGCCCGGCACGGTGTGAAACAGTTCTACATCGAGGCTGTCGTAGGCACGTCCAACCTCGCCTCGATAAAGGTAGCAACCAAGACCATATCGCAGAGCCCAGAGCTGACAACTGATAGCGTTTCTGGTGAGGCCGCTTTGGCATTTACCCGACTCATAGAGTGTTGAAGGAAGTCGCCCAGGTACACCACAAGTCCAATCCTCAGACGCGGTGCCAGGTCAGTAGGGAGCCCCTATTATCGCATCTACAAAATGAGGAGAGTGCTCTGACTATCAACCAGTTGGAACAAGCCCTGAAGTTGAAACGGGCATTCTTCCATTCTTCGTAGCTGGTTAACCCTACTGCGCCTATGGAACTGGCAATAATTCAAGCTGGCCAAGGGTATGACCGCCAAGTTTCCTGATCAGCCTAGCCCGATCGTGCAAGATGGGCTGCAGATCGCTTCTGAAGATCTGATTGGACATGCGCATCATCCGGTCCCAGTCGGAATGATCACCCTTGAAGATTGCGATTGTTCCCAACCCCAGCAGGTAGTGCAGCCCAGCGGTCGGAGACTGGTCAAAGGTAACTCGAGACAGGGCGTTGTCCAATTCAAGGTTCACGAATAGCTCTGCGCCCTCGCGATCGATCTCAAACCCACTGCTGGTCACCACGTCCATGACCAACATGCCATTGCGTGTTCTGGTCAGGAGCTCTGCATCTGCAGCCGCATGGGAAATACTGCGTAAGCCGTTGAACATTCCCAGGTACTGATCATCACAGAACGGGACTTCGACTTCTGGGTATCTCAGATCCGCTTCGGTATATTTTGGCAGCGACGTTATATTCGGGACTTCATAGCGAACCCCTTGCTCGTAGACCTCCAGGAACACCCTCATTGCCGTAAAAGGCTTTTGGTACCCATACCGCCCCCAAAGCGCCTCTATTGCCAGCAGTTGCTGGATGTCCAGAAGTGTGAAACGGGGCTCAATACCGGCTTGATGTGCAGCGTCAAATTCATCGAGCTGAATCGTGAGCATGATTCCCAGCAAATCTTTGGTGAATGCCGGCGAGTAGGAATTCGGAGCGATTTCTATCGTCCCCGTTTCCTTATCAACCGTGCGCGCCAGCCAGCATCGAGCGCTCGGATCGAAGTGGCGGGCCTTGATGTAGTTCCGCAAGTCGTTCAGGGGCTTGAGCCACTCGTACTCGCCGCCTTCCTTGGCAATCATGCTCTCGGCGGACGAGTCTCGAGAGATACGGGTACATGACCAGCAGCCTGTGCGATGGCCACACGCGGGGCGCTCTGATTGTTTCCCTGCCAGGTAGACGTTCACCATGCAGTCACCGCCATTCATGTCGCGGTAGATCTCAACCAACCGATTAAAGCGGTCGTAGCATTCAATCCGACCGGCTACCACCTGGCCGATGTAGCTGAACACGTCCATGGTGGTCATTTCAGCGATTGGGCTGAGTACCCAGTCGTGCGAGCCAGCGCCGGCGCCGAGGTTCACAGCTTCAAAGGCGCTCTCGCCGCGCTCAGACATTTTCCGCTCGCGCTGCACGGACTCATCGAACCGGGTACCGATCAGCGAAACGATATCGTCATCAGCACACTTTCGGCCCAGGCGCGCCGAAACATCGCGAAGGATTGCTTTCTTCACTCGTTTCATGGGGTCTGCTTTGGTCATTTGCTGGCATTTGGCGTTGGAGCCAACGCTGGCGATGATGCGCCCACCGACCATGCTAACTAAGTAGTCATTGCTCAGGCCTGGCTTCGCTACCCACACTTTCAACTCGATGCCCTCAGCCTTCGCGTAAGCCTGCATTTGCTGCATCTGGCTCTGGTTGTAGCAGTGGATCACCGGGTTTTCCATGAGGGTGTCGGAGTGCATGACGTTCAAGGTTGGCACCTCGAAACCTTCGGTGGCCAACTCGCGAATTGCAGTGAACGCGATGTTCAGCGTAACGCTTGAGTCTTTGCCGCCACTCCACGCCACAACAGGCTGCTTGCCGGCTCGCACGACGCGCTTCACAGCGTCGACCGCCTCGGCAATCTTCTCGGCCAACGTCTTCTTAGGCCCACGAATAACTTTGGCAGGCATCTCCTGGACGCCAGCAGAAGAGAATAGATCGAAATCGAACAGCTGCATGACAAGCTCCGTGCTTGAATCCAACTCCTCACTGGAGCTGATGGATTCAAGGTACGGCAGGCATCGGCAATCCCAAGGGATTGAGAACGGCCTCGGTTCGTGAGGAAACCGCAGAGGAGTTTTTTAAACCGATCCGCAGCCTTCTGTTACGAAAGCTCCAGCTGGCAACTGCCAGGCTTTGCCCTCGGGCGTGAAGATCGGCAGCGTGTACTCGCGCTGGCGCCCTTGGGCAAGTGCGTCCAGATCGGTGATATCAAACGCGTCCGCTGTGGCCGACAGATCCACCACGTTGATTTTCTGTCGACTGATGGTGCAGCCGAACTCGTCCTCGTAACCTGCTATCGGGGTGACCCGTTCTGGGAAGTATTTTTGGATTGTGGCCCATACCTTTGGTGAGTTGTAGATGCACGTCATGCAGCTGAAGCGCCCCCATCCCAAACGGTAGGGAACAGGTGCCTCTACCCGATGGCGAGCAAGCAGTTCCCACACCTGTTCTTCGCTGTAGTGCAGTACCGGTCGCCAAGCATCTACGTGCCGGCCGAGGCGACCCTTGCGCCGGTCAACTGCATGAGGCTCCAACTGGTTGTATTTGCTGCGGTTGCTCGACTCAGCGCGGCGCTCGCCAGTAACGAACAAGGTCTTGCTACCGAGGAAGCGCCCCTGGTTGGTGATGGCCCGGCGGCCCACGTCGATCTTGGCTGCAGAGCTACACCAGCGCGTTGCCAGGTTGGCGCTTTGCTGAGGAAACCGGCGGCGGGTCGCTGGAGAAGTCCGACTGGTATCGCGATCCAGGCAGATAGTTCCGGCTGGAGTTTCGACCACGTGAGGCTTGGAGTAGGCTTCCATCTTGAGCATTTCGCCCTCGATGCCACCCTGCAACCATGAGAAATAGAGCGGCAGATTGAATGCAGCAGCGAACTTCTCGATAAAACTGTCATTGAAAGCCCAGTCCATGAGGGTGCTCCCCTCTGCACCATCCACCCGATGGTGCCAGAGCTCAACACGACGCAGATCCACACCCTGTTCGATCAGTGCCAGCAGGCAAGCGATGCTGTCCTTGCCAGACACACAGACTACAACGTGGTCATAGCTGTCGAGATCCACTGTCGGGGCATCGAAATAGGTTCCCTCTGCCAGCACAGCAGGCTCAGGCTCGAACCCAAGCAAGTTGAGCTGCTGGCCCAGCGCTGGGATAACTACCTGGTCGTCGAACTGGTGTTCGCGGGAGATTGACGCGTTCATTGGCTGTCCTCATAACACCTATTTGGTGCTTACAGACTCAACCTATGACGGCAACAGATAAACCCAAATGATGGGCGCAGGAGGAGGCGTTCTCCTAATATCGAGATGAGAAATAGGTAGTGACCCGGGCCCGCACAATGGTGAGGCCCAAGGTGAACCTGGGCGACTTTTCCTATGGTCGAGTGCTGCTGCGCGCACTGAAGTAAAATGCCAGCACTACACCGATCAGGGGACTGGCGAAGGCCAGAATTTCTGAGAAGTAGGGACTCTTGACGGTAGCACTTACCAAAATGGCCGCCATTAAGAAGTACAACGTCACGATGGCCAAAATCGGCTGCATACGTTTGTTGATTCGTTCCGTCTTCGGCTCGGCATGGCCCAGCCCGCCGCAGATTCCGCATGGAAGCCCAACGTGCCCAGATCCTTTCAGGTCGTTGCTCTGCACACATGAGGCGCATGTGGCCCCATTAGCCGCTTTACTGCATGTGCCAGTGCGCTCGCAATGAGCGCAAGGGTGAAGGTTGGCTTTCACGTCCATGGTGCTTATCCGTCAACTTTTCGGTGATTGATCTTTTGAGGCTGGTAGACGCTTGTCGCACCAGAGGTCCAATCCCCGGGTACGGTGCACTGTCGATCCTTCCTCGATCCGCAACCAGTGCTCACGCAACACGCGATATCGCGCTGCGGCGCAGCGCATGAAGTTCGTTGTCCCCTGCTTCGATCAAATCTGCGGGGCTGGTCGTGGTTATCTCTGCCACATCTCCCCAATGGTGGAGATTCAACTCATCGCGAAACTTCACGGCTTTTTCCTAATCTGCCCAGCCTTGGCCCCGAACACCAGAGTTCCAGAACCCAAGGCGGCCACCCATTTGGAGCGGTGCTGACAAATACACCAGACCGCAGTATGTGCACCGCTTAGCGCCGCCGTGTGCCGTGATCTCAGCACGAACAGTATCTGGAAGCTGGTAAAGCATTCCTTCCTGTACGGTCATTTGTCGATCTGATCGACCGCCGGAGCATCTATCAGGGCAGTACCCTGGAGGGTAAGTGCGAGGCATATTTTTCCTGCTCTAGCCGAGTGCCTGAATTGGCATGTTTCTACTGCCACTGCCCAGCGTTCGACGGCAGGGCTTTGGGTACTGCACGTTGTGAATTATTAAGTGCTGGCAAGGGGCAAACATCGTTCGATTCTATCTGCAATATCTCGCATTACCTCGTAAGCGTTCTCTGCTCCAATCCCCTCTATAGCGCCAATAGGCCCTGCGTTTGTGTAGCGGATTCGCTCGAAAGTGAAGACAGTTGAGGTTCCAGTGCTGGCCGTCAGAGTGAAGCGGAACGGCTTACCAATCGATGGAGGTGGCGGCTCGAATGAGCTTGTACCTGAAGCCTGTACGTTCTGGGCTATCAAAATTGGAGCAGCTTCTAGACCATCAACGCTCGCCTTGATGCATTGCGATGCTTGCTCGAGGGTAGATGGTTTGTGGCGTTCAAAGCGAATAACGTCCAAGACAGGATAGCCCTGAGCACCTACTACAGTTTTTACGTTCGGATTAGACAGTAGAACTGGTGCAACATTGTTCGACGCGCATCCATTTATCAAAGTGATCAAACTAAATGTAACCATTTTTCTGAGCATGGCTTTTTCCGTTGTGGCTGTGAGGGGTCACTTGAGCCCGTAATTACGCTTCAGTTCGACGATGCGAGCAGCACGCTGCTGGTGGGACTGCGCTGTGCCTTGGTCGGCCACAATCGCACCATGCGCAACAGCAGCGGTGTACTGCGTATCCTGCTCCAACAGCTCGATCAGTTCCTGGAGTTGGGCGCGCATTTCGTCGTAGATGGCCATAGGTTTTCCTCGAATACTTTAGATACTTACCGGACTCAGCGGGTAGCGCGGATTCGAGCCAAAGCCTCGCTCTCAACGCGCAACAGGCTTGTGCCTAATAGATGCATACCTTGTTCGTCGGTCAGTTCAGCCTCAAGGAGCGCGACGATAAAGCCTTTAGCCAAGAATACTGCTTCATTTACGGCGGCTTCGGTGGTTGCGTCCTGGATGTGAGCGAGCTGGCTGAACAAACTCGCTTTTACTCGCTCACTCAGAAGCGGGAATTGAGTACCCCATACAGCGCGCAATGCTTGGATCGACATGAAATTATCCTTCTGAAATGGGCGCGAAAAATCGCTAACCCTTTACGACCTCAGCCCGCACGGGGCGGGCTTGAGGGTGCAGCTGAGCGATTTCCTTAGTTAGACGGCGCGGCTGATGCGGGCGAGCTGCACGGGCATAGCGCCCAAGCGATATTTGCATGGTCTGGTCTACGACCAACGTTGTCAAAGTCTGGTGCTCAGGCAATACAAGCCAACACAAGATTATTCGGTCGAAGTGAAGTAGCTAGCCAAGTTAAAAATTAGTTAAGAAGGTCACGGCGCAAGGTCAGCAGTTCTCCACGAACCCATTCCCAGTAGCCCAACTGGGTCTGGTTGTGACGGACAGTTTGAAGCCATTGGTAATTGTTCAAGAAGGGATGTTCACCTCCGAGATGAGAGTATTTCTCCTCCATTTGCTTAGGGGAGAGTTCCAAGTCGCTCTGATACAACTCAGGTAGGGGACGATAGAGAAGACGGAATAAATCGTACGCTAAGCGCTTCGCCTGTCAGGTTGAGGCAATAGAGGTGGACGCTGGAGCGTCAGGAAATGCAGAAATCGACCCTACTCTGATGCGGCGCTGGTCGCGGGAGGTCGGCTTGCTCTTGCGCATATCCGAAATTGCCAGAATCATGGCAGTTTCGCCACTGCCATAACTGGATCCAAAATACGAATATGGACGTAGAAGAGCTAATAGAAAAGGCTAGAGATCAACGTAGGCGCGATCGATACGAGGAAGCAGTAATTTCTGCCAAAGCAGCCACGGTCCAGGATCCCGACAATGCTGATGGCTGGTGGCTTCTGGCACTCAACAATATTTCCCTAGGCAGGAAAGAGGCTGCCCTAGAAGCTCTCAAGGAAACCAACGACAAAGTCCCATACTTTGCCCAAGCGTGGGCAAAACGGGGCAGCTTGGAGCTTGATCTGGGGGCTCCTGAGGAAGCAGCAAGCTCGTTCGAGACTGCACTTAACTGTGACAATGAGGAGATTGAGGCGCTACGAGGGCTTGCTCATATCTACGGACAGAACAATGACACTGAGAAGCGAGCGGAAGAAATTCTAGTACTCACCAAGCTCGATGAACTTGAGAGTCTCAGTCCATGGCACCTGAATCGATTAGGCATCCTACATTTCCTCAACAACCATGGCTTTGATGCCATCAAATACTGGTCGCGCAACGCGCACCAAAGCGATGACACCGCATCGCTTTTCAACCTGGGCCTCGCCTACAACTTGGATGACGTGTCCCAAGACGTTGATGCCGTTGACTGTTGGCGCTTGGTCATGCGCAAAGACGAGTCTAACGAAAAGGCGCCAAACCGCATCCTGTCTGTCAAGGCTCCACTTTTGGATTTGGCTCGCAAGGTTCAATCGTCCCGAAAGTCACTCTGCCAGGCGGAAGATCAGTGGTACTCGATCTACATCAACCCTTTCCAGCTCCTGAATTGCCCGAAAGACTTCGATTTCGGTGATCTTGAACCCAAGGTTGTCCAAAAATGGAAAAAGACGTTACTTCAGGAAATTGAGCTTGAGGAGGGAAAACTACATTGGATGCCTGGGCTAACTGTCGATCGTTCAAAGGCGATTGAGTTAGCGGAAAAGCTGTCCGACATAGAGGTCGCCTCCCATCACTGGGAAGTATATAAGTGCAAACCTCTTCTGGAGTTTTTGTCAAAAGGCGATATCAACCATTTCCTTCTGGACGAAGAGTGGTCGCCCCTCGATTTTATCGAGCGAGTGAGTGTTTCCGAAGCGCTCAGGGAGTGGTTAAGCGATCCATTTTCAGCACAGTACGACCGCATTTTTAATAAGGCCGTTGCAGCCCGGGATGTGCCCGTCATTGAAGCATTGCTCGATGGCCGTCGCTGGGTCATGCCCTCCTATGCCGATCGCTGCTTTGAAAACGCATTACGAGAAGCGGACTCCATATTGATCCCGCTACGGGAGCTCAAGAATCGGGCAGAGGCTATTAAAGTAACGGTCAAACAGATCGATGAGGTTCTGGAGACGCACAAAATCATCAGCATCCTGAATCTGCTGCCGCCCTACTTCCGCAACTTGCAAAATGAAGCGGTAGGTTTGGTCAGAAGCATTGCCATTGATGCGCACAACGTCCATGAAGACTCGGAACTTTCTTTGGCGATTATTGAGAAAAGTAAAGAGTTTTCCTTCAAGTCCATTGAGCTCACACAGCGTTTGAAAGAAGACTTCGAAGCCATCTCGGAGATGATCAAAAAGCAACGAGAGCACGAGTCTCACTTGACCTTCGGGAATGCTCGCCACTGGAAAATTACGAAGGAAGGCGTTTCCGATAACGGTGACCTGTGCCCAGCGAATGAGATCCGAGCCTTACGCTGGGGAATAATGGTCGAGCAAAATGGCTCACATAACTATCTATTCGCCGCTAAGCGGCGGACTGGAAAGGAGTACATGCTTACATGGACATCTTCCGACCGCGACAAACAGGATGAGCTGTTCGAAAAGCTCGTCAATGCCGCGTTTCACTACATCATTCCCGACGTGATGGAAAACCTCCTCGGCGAGCTAAAACGTGGCGGAACCCTGACAGTTGGTCCGATCCAGATCACACAAAATGGCATGAGCTTCGAATCAAAATGGCTGATTTTCACCAGCCAAAATCAAGTGCCTTGGAGTGGGATAGATGTCGTGCTTCAGAATGGCTCAGCCATAGTAGTAGATAAAATCAGAGGAAAGAAGTCTCTCCCTATCAGCTTACGTGACGTTCCAAACGCCATGTTGCTCCGATTATTTCCAATGTCATTCAACTGCGATTAAGGATAGTCATGTCCATTCCCCCGCCAATTGAAATACCACGCTGGACGCTTGTCGTACTGAACAGCCTTTATGAAATAGAACGCAAGCTGGAAGTTCACGGCGACCCTGGACACGCTAAACGCAACGTTGACCGAATCAAGGAGGAATTCGAACAGCAGTCCTTGATTATCGAGGATCCGCTGGGACAGCCCTTCAAAGAGACACGCACGGACCTCGAAGCCACCATTGTCGGAGCAGGCATTGAGAATCTGGTAGTCACTGAGGTCATCAAGCCTGTGATTAGGCTGGTAAATGGCCCGGTTTCACGGGTTGTGCAAAAAGGGATCGTTGTAGTACAGAGCAAGGAGGAGGTATCACAATGACAAAGATGATCAATTTCGGGATTGACCTGGGAACCAGCAACTCGCTGATCGCTAAATTTGACAAAGGGTCAGTCGAGGTATTCAAGAATCCCAACGGCTTCAAGGAAACACTCCCGTCGATCGTAGGCTTCCGAAATGACCGGATCATGGTAGGTGACCAGGCTCGCACGTATGCCGAAAAGGACCCGAAGAGCGTTGCCAGCCGCTTCAAGCGAAAGATGGGCACTACAGAAACCATCAAGATTCAGTCACTGAATGCATCCAAGACTCCGATCGAGCTTTCTGCTTTTGTTCTCAAGGAGCTAAAGGGATTTGTACATTCCGGCGAAGCAGTCGAAGCTGCGGTAATCACCATACCCGCCTCATTTGATACGGTGCAGTCAAACGCCACCAAGGACGCAGGAATATCAGCCGGCTTCAAGCACGTTGTCCTGCTACAAGAGCCGATTGCAGCTAGTTTGGCGTATGCGAACAAGGAAAAGAGCGACGACCTTCGGAACAGCCAATGGATTGTTTATGACCTGGGCGGCGGTACCTTTGACGTAGCATTGGTCAAGATTGTCGAAGGGGAGTTAACGGTGGTTGATCACGAAGGTGATAACTATTTAGGTGGATCTGACTTTGACTCGATGATCGTTGAGAGGATCCTTGTTCCGGAGATCAACCGCCGCGGAAAGTTCGAAGACCTTCTTGCTCAAATGAAAAGCGAAAAAGGCAAATACAACAAGCTTTGGACTGTCTTGCTGCACAAGGCGGAGGAAGCCAAGATCGAATTGAGCACCAAGGCATCGGCGGAAATCGATCTGGGCATGATTCGTGACCTCGTGGATGACGAGGGCAATGCCATTGACACCATCCTGAATATCACTCGCTCTGAATTCGAAAATGTCATCAAGGACGCAGTGGATGGCACTGTCGATATGATGAAAAAAATTCTGACGCGCAACTCCCTGCAATCGAGTGATCTCAAGTTCATCTTGATGGTGGGTGGCTCGACCTACAGCCCCTACGTTCGCAAGCGCGTCGAGGAGATGATGAACATCCCGGTCAATACATCGATTGATCCGACCAGCGCGATTACCATCGGAGCTGCTTACTTTGCGGGCAGCAAGGAATTCAAGCAGGAAGGCGCTGCGCCGAAAGCCCAGACGAACTCACAAATCAAGTTTCGTGCTGTTTACAACCGCAACTCTCAGGAAAGCGAAGAAACCTTTACCGCCAAGGTTGAAGGAAATACCGCCGGTCTGTTCTATAGAATCTCAAATGACGACGGCTCCTTTGACAGTGGTCTGAAGCCCCTCACGACCCGTATCGCTGAAGATCTTCCGCTGCGCGAAGGATCCTTCAATCTATTCACCTTCAAGATCCTTGACGGCCAGAACAACATCATCGATGTTGGCTTTGATTCGATCCAGATTGCACAGGGGCGCTACAGCGTCGCCGGTCAGATGCTTCCAGAAGATATTTGCCTAGTTAAGGACGATCGTTCTACCAAGGACACACGACTCGACCTTGTTTTTGCTAAGAACTGCGTACTACCTACCAAAGGGAAGCGCACCGTTGAGATCGCCAAGACCATCGTCAAAGGCTCTCGCGACGCCATCACCATCATGGTCGTTGAAGGACCATCCGAAAAACATTCATCGACCAATAAGCCGATTGGAATATTGGCTATCACCGGTGAGCAAATTAACCGTGACCTTCTTCGCGGCACAGAGGTGGATCTGACCTTCGAAATGTCGGAGTCACGAGATTTGACGGTGTCCGCCTACCTTAACGGTACGGGACAGGAGTTCTCTCAGGTCTTCAAGGGCCAGGCCCGCCACGTCGATACCCGCCTGTTGGCCACCGAGGTGCTTCAGCTCGAAACGAAGATCCAGACAGAGATTGAGGACGCTCAGGCGAACCACAACCATGATGGCGCAGCTAAGTTGGAGAAACTGAATGACGAACTCCAGTCGCTTATCGTTGAGAGCGCATCGCTTTCTAGCGATGACGTGACCGACGATCGCTTCAAGCTCGAAGACAAGAAGTGCAAGATTGCTCAAGGGATTTTTGAGCTGACAGCATCCAAGCGGATCGATGCTGCAAAAGCAAACTATCTCCAGGTCAAGTCCGATACGGCCTCCATGGTTCAAGAGTCGGGCAACGATCGCGAGCGGCATCAGCTGAAGGAAATCCTGGCCCGAGAGGAGTTGCATATCCACTCAACCAACCCAGAGCGTATCGACGCTGCGACGAGCGAATTGCAGCGACTTCACTTCCAAATCCTAGCTCGCCAGCCCGACTTCCTAGTTGGTATGTTCCAGCACCTGGAAGAGATACGGCCGACCATGAACGATCAAGCGCAGGCCAAGCAACTTATCGACCATGGACGCCGGCTGGTTGCGACCAAGAACTGGGACGATTTGCGTGATGTAAATGGTCAATTGTGGATGCTTGTTCCCGATACCGAGCGCGCAGAGGAAGACGTGCGACTCTATACCGGTATCGTTTAAGCAACGCCGTTTGCGGCGGGTCTTCACCGGCCCGTCGCTCCACCACGAAGCACTATAAGCCCTCTTGCCTTCGCCCGTTCCGGGCTGCGCGCCCAGGCGAAGCGCTTAGCGTACGATTTATTCCGTCTTCTCTATCGTCCCCAAGTTGGAATGTAAGCGGCCGGCGAACACACCTTCAAAATCCCAGCATTAAGGGCGATGGTGTCCGCGTATTTTTAAGCGGACGCGATCGCCCTTATCGCCGGGATTTCCATGCGCCAACGAAGCTCTTACCCCAAACCATTCAAAGCCCAAGTCGTTCAGGAATGCCTGCAACCCGGAGCGACAATTTCCAGCGTAGCTATCCATCACGGCATCAACGCCAACGTGATCCGCAAGTGGCTACCGATTTATCGGGATCAACCCGTCGCAGCCTTGCCTGCCTTCGTTCCGGTAAAACCGGCGCCAAGGCGTGCAACTGAAGAGATGGTGATCATCTCGCTGCCTCTGGGTGATAAGTCCATCACCGTAAAATGGCCAGTCTCGGATCCGGACGGCTGCGCGTGTTTCATTCGTGGTCTGGCTCAATGATTCGCGTTGATGCCATCTGGCTTGCCACCGAACCCATGGACATGCGCGCCGGCACTGAAACGGCACTGGCCCGAGTAGTTGCGGTGTTCGGTGCGGCGAAGCCGCACTGCGCTTACCTCTTTGCCAACCGGCGGGCCAACCGGATGAAAGTCCTGGTGCACGACGGCGTCGGTATCTGGCTGGCGGCGCGCCGTTTGAACCAGGGCAAGTTCCATTGGCCGGGCATCCATCGTGGGACTGAGGTTGAACTCGACCCCGAGCAACTCCAAGTACTGGTACTTGGATTACCTTGGCAACGAGTGGGTACGGGCGGCGCAATTACATTGCTTTAAATATTGCCTTTTAGCTGAAGCAGTCGCGCTGCTTTGGTAAAATCCACGGCATGACTTTCTTGCTCAATCTCGACCAAATGACCCCGGAACAGCTCCGCGCGCTGGCCGAGCGGGCCGTGCATTTGCAGGCCCAGGTCGACACCATGAGCAAGAAGATCCATCGAATCGAGACGGTCAACGAGCAGCTCACTCACGAGATCGCCATCCTTAAACGCCACAAGTTCGCCAAACGCAGCGAGCAGATCAGCCCGGCGCAAGGCAGCTTGCTCGATGACCTGCTTAATACTGACCTCGAAGCCATCGAGGCCGAGTTAAAAGCCCTTCATCCAGCACCTGCGCAGGCAGAACCACGCCAGCAACCCAAGCGTGCGCCGTTGCCACCGCAGTTCCCACGCACTGTGATCCATCACGACCCGGACGACACGCAATGCGCGTGCGGCTGCCAGCTTCAGCGCATCGGTGAAGATGTCAGTGAGAAGCTGGATTACACGCCGGGCGTGTTCACTGTCGAGCAGCATGTGCGTGGGAAATGGGCCTGCCGGCAGTGCGAAACACTGATCCAGGCGCCGGTGCCGCCTCAAGTGATCGACAAGGGCATCCCCACGGCGGGCCTGCTGGCGCATGTGATGGTGGCCAAGTTCGCCGACCACCTGCCGCTGTATCGACAGGAGAAGATCTTCCGCCGTGCCGGCCTGGCTATCCCGCGCTCGACACTGGCGCAGTGGGTGGGTCAAACCGGCGTGCAGCTTCAGCCGCTGGTCGATGCGCTGCGCGAGGTGGTGCTGGCCCAGCGCGTGGTTCACGCCGATGAAACGCCGGTACAAATGCTGGCGCCCGGCGAGAAGAAAACCCACCGCGCTTATGTCTGGGCCTACAGCACTACGCCATTCTCGGCCCTCAAGGCCGTGGTCTACGACTTCAGCCCCAGCCGTGCCGGCGAACATGCGCGCAACTTCCTGGGCACCTGGAACGGGAAGCTGGTCTGTGATGACTTTGCCGGCTACAAGGCCAGCTTTGAGCTGGGCATCACCGAGATCGGCTGCATGGCCCATGCGCGCCGCAAGTTCTTCGACCTGCATGTAGCCAATAAAAGCCAGTTGGCAGAGCAGGCGCTTCACTCGATTGGCGGGCTGTATGAAGTCGAGCGACACGCCAAGGAAATGAGCGACGAAGACCGTTGGCGATTACGCCAGGAAACGGCAGTGCCCATCGCTGAAAAGCTGCATGAGTGGATGTTGGCTCAGCGTGCACTTGTGCCCGAGGGTTCAGCTACGGCCAAGGCCCTGGATTACAGTCTCAAACGCTGGGTAGCGCTGACGCGCTACCTGGAAGATGGTGCTGTGCCCATCGACAACAATCAGATCGAGAACTTGATCCGGCCGTGGGCGCTTGGGCGGTCGAACTGGTTGGGGATGTAAGCCGGAACCCCAGAAATTTCCGTCACCCTAGTTGGGTGGGCTCAACACTCGTGTCACCAGCTACCTTCTGGAGAATCGAGCTCGGCCATCCCTCCCTGGACGGGCATCGCTCGACGATGTTCAACGGCTCCCTCACGGGGCCGTCGTTTTGTGGGGGCTATTCCATCCACAAGTCGTCGAGGTTCTTGAAGTTCCAGAGCGTCGGGTCTTCGGGGCCAGTGATACTGTCCTTGCAACTCGTGGCCGCCAGGTCGATGGTCTGCATCGGGATCGGCTCTCTCGAGCGTAGCGAGAAGAACACGCGAACCTTGGGAGTCAGCAGTGATTCCATTCCCGGCTCAACGACAACGGCCAGACGCTGAGAGGACAGGCGAACCAAGGAGCCGACGGGGTAGATGCCCACGGCCTTGACGAAGGCGTGGAAGATGCGTTTGTCGAAATGGCCCTCCCACTTGGCCATCTGCCGCATCGCCGCGGACGGGTCCCACGGCTTTTTGTAGGCTCGCTCCGACGTCACGGCATCATAGACGTCGCAGATTGCGCCCATGCGGGCCAGGAGTGAAATGGCGTCACCGGCCAAGCGATCCGGGTAGCCGGTTCCGTCGATCTTCTCGTGATGGTGCAGGGCAATGTCCACCACCCCGGGCTCGGCCCCGCCTGCGCGCAGCATCTTTGCGCCCTCCACAGGGTGGCGCTTCATGATGGCGAACTCGGCATCGGTGAGCTTGCCTGGTTTGTTAAGCACTTCCAGCGGCATCGCGGCCTTGCCTAGGTCGTGCATCAGTCCGCCGATGCCAGCCAGGCGCGTTTGCTCCTCGTCTAGATCGAGATGCCGGGCCAGCGATAGCATCAGGGCGCAGACGGCAACCGAGTGCAGGTAGGTGTAATCGTCGTGCGTTTTGATGCGTGCGACGCTGATGAGGGCATGAGGTTGGCGCAGCACCGAGGCAGCGATTTCTCCGACCAGCGGCAACGTCGTGCTTGGGTCGACGGCCTTGCCAAGCCGGGCTTCCTGGAACATGTCCATGACTTGGGACTTGGCCGCAAGACAGAGTTTCCGTGCATAACACATTTCGCTCTCCATTGAGGTTGCGCCGTCACTTTTCTTGCTTAGTGGACTAGACGGCAGAGATTGCTCCTCCGACAATTCTCTGGGCTCTGGGCTCTGGGCTCTGGGCTCTGGGCTCTGGGCTCTGGGCTCTGGGCTCTCTGGGCTCTCTGGGCTCTCTGGGCTCTCTGGGCTCTCTGGGCTCTCTGGGTCGACTTGGCTTTTGGCCAAGTCGACCCAGACCTCCCCGACGCCACATTCTCGAATGGCAGAGAGATCCTGAGGCTCGGTCAGCAGGAAGCTGCCGCGCCAGAATGGGTGTCGAACCCAAGAGCCGGCGAGCTTGTGGATGTACATGCCGAGACGAAGCTCGGATACGGGAATGCGTTTTACCAACTTATTTTCCTTTCTGAGTTGGGTGGTTAGGCGTGCGCCGAGGCTGGCACCCAGCGGTAGAGCGGAGGTAAGGTCACGCCAAGATTCTTGGATCAGCCGGAACCGCCGAAATTTCCGTCAGCCGATCAACATGGCTTTGTCTCGCGCTCGGTCGATGCGTTCCTGCATCGCCTGCATGACTTCTTCGTGGGTGTACGACTTGGCGTTGGGGTCGTCGGCCTCTCGGAGAGCTTCCTCGACCTCGCGGGTCATCCGCGCATATTCTTCCGGCCACAGCGCTTGCTCCATGCGCAGCGACGCCTGCCCAAGCAGGTGCAGCAGGCCGAACAGCCGCATGTCATTGGTGGCGACGACGTGCTCTCGAATCCGCTCCTGGATCACCTCGCAGGCCCGATGCGCCTCTGGCGTCGCCGTGCCCTCGTAGCCGGCTGGGAGTTCTGCTTCTTCAGCGATTCGCGCCCAAGCGATAGCCAGCGCCTCGATGGTGGACAGGTTCATTTGCTCATCCACTTGCGCAGCAGACGCTTTTTCAGGGAGGCGCGCTCTTGCGGATTGCGTCCCTTGTGGTTGGCAATGCGATCCGCCGTGGCGGCCTGGCGCTTGATGGGCCAGTAGGAGCGGCCATCCTTACCCATCGACCAGACGTTGCTGACCTGGTTTTCCAGTAGAGGCAGATGGGCGCATAGAGCTTCCGGCGACGCGCTGGCCAGCGCGGTGCGCTCGTGGGTTCGCCAGCGCTGATGCCAGAGTTTCTTGTCCTCGCGCTCGCTACGGCAGGTCGTGTGCCCAACGATGGGCGTTTTGCGGCGGCTGCGGCTCATGATGTGGTTGTCTCCAAGAACATTCAGGACAGGCTTTCTGGGTAGAGCGCCGTCAACCGGGACAGGGTTTCTTGCACTTGTTCCAGCGAGGTCATCAGATGATCAACCTGATCCTGAAGATCCACGGCGAGATCAAATAGCTCAGCCACTCGGCTGCGTGATCCCTCGTTGAACGCGGCCATTGCCAGTTGATGCAGCTTCAACAGGTCGGTGCGCAGTTGCGGAGGTGCGCCGTCTGCGCTGTCATTCAAATCGCCGCGCAGCACGTCCACGGCATCGACTGCACGCAGCAGTGCCGTGGTATCGAAATTCTCGGGAGTCAGTTCGTCCCATTCGTCGTCGGTGATGCGGGCTGCCATCAGGAGAGCTCCGATTAAGCGGTTGCGAGCGTTAGATGCCCGATCGGCTCGGCTGCTGGCCGTACCTTGATTTCGATGTCGTAGCCGAGGCGATTCAGACAATCCATCAGCTTGCGTTCGGATAGATTGGTGAAGTCGCCGCGCATCATGCCCGACACCTTCGGTTGCGGGATGCCCATGCGTTTGGCCGCCGCTTGTTGAGTCAGCCCAAGGGCGCGCATGGCCCTCCTGATCTCGACCACCAGGCCGGTCTTGATCTTGAGCTTTTCAGCGTCAGGCAGTCCAAGGTCGGCAAAGACGTTGCCCGAGCTGCGCTGAACCTCGACGCCTTCAATGATTCGTTTTTGCATTTCGTAGCTCCTGTGCCAATACCTCGGCCACCTTCAGCCGAGCGCGGATGATGTCCATGTCGGCCTTTGGCGTGGCGATTCCGCTCTTGCTCTTCTTCTGGAAGCAGTGCAGGACGAACACCGCTTCCGCAAACTTGACCGTGTATACCGCTCGATAGGTGCCGCCGGCATCGTCTTCGACGACCTCCAGCACGCCGGTACCACCGAACCCCTTGAGCACCTTTGCTGCGTCATCCTGATCGCCTATCTGCGCCAACGAGAGCGCGTAACCGAAACGGCGACGCACGTCGGACGGCAACGCCATCAAATCCTTGTGGCTGCTCGCGATCCATTCGAGCGGTTTTTCTTTGTTTGTCATGACGGAATTTTATACCTGTTCAGGTAATGATGTAAACGCGGCAACCTCAAGGAGGTGTCGTAAAACATTTGTTTTGCGACAGGCTGTCAGCCGCCGCTGTGCTACCTGTGCAACACCCCCTCAAAAATGTACGGAAAACTCTATCGCTATTCACTATTATGCGGAAACCTGTTTTTGATGGTTATCCGCCTATGTTGGTTGGCTACATGCGCGTGTCGTCGGACTCCGACCGCCAGAGCACGGACTTGCAGCGCGACGCGCTGCTCGCCGCCGGCGTCGATCCGCGTCACCTGTTTGAGGATCGTGCCTCTGGCGCGAAGGATGACCGTGCCGGCTTGGCGCGGGCGCTTGAGTTCGTTCGAGCCGGCGATGTGCTGGTGGTGTGGAAACTCGACCGGCTCGGTCGCTCGCTGTCGCACCTGCTCGCCATTGTGACTTCGCTCAAGGACAAGCGGGTGGCGTTCCGCTCGCTGACAGAGAACCTGGACACTACGACGCCCTCGGGCGAATTCCTGTTCCAGGTGTTCGGTGCGCTCGCGCAGTACGAGCGCGCCTTGATTCAGGAGCGCGTCGTCGCGGGCTTGGCCGCCGCACGCAAACGCGGCCGGATCGGCGGCCGGCCGCAGGCGATCACTGGTGAGAAGCTGGACGCCATCGTCGCCGCGCTCGATGGCGGTATGTCTAAGGCGGCGGTGTGCCGCAACTTCAATGTCAAGCGCACTACGTTGATCGAAACATTGACGCGAGCAGGTTGGCGTGGTGCGGGAAGGACGGTCGATGAGCAACAAGAATAAGCTACTCACCGTCTTTTCTGACGCAGAGCAGGAAGCCTTGTACGGCCTACCGGACTTCGACGATGCTCAGCGGCTGGAATACCTGGCGTTGACCGAATCTGAACTGGCGTTCGCCAGCAGCCGGCCTAGCCTGCAGGCCCAAGTCTATTGCGTCTTGCAGATCGGCTACTTCAAGGCCAAGCATGCTTTCTTCCGCTTCGATTGGCATGAGGTCGAGGACGATTGCGCCTTCGTGCTGAGTCGCTATTTCCACGGCGAAGCGTTCGAACGCAAGGCGATCACCAAGCATGAGCACTACAGCCAGAGGGGTCAGATCGCCGAACTGTTCGGCTACCGGTCGTGGGCGGCTAGCTTCCTGCCGCAACTGGCACAGCAGGCTGAACAGATCGTGCGGCGCGACGTAATGCCAGGATTCGTGGCCGCCGAACTGATCGTTTGGCTCAGCGAGCACAAAATCATCCGGCCCGGCCACACCACCTTACAAGAGCTGGTCAGTGAAGCCCTGTCCACCGAACGCAGGCGCTTGGGCGGCTTGCTGGCAGAAGTGTTGGACGAATCGGCCAAAGCTGCGCTGGGCCAGCTCCTGGTGCGTGACGACACCCTGTCTCAACTGGCAGCGCTCAAGCAGGACGCTAAAGATTTCGGCTGGCGTCAGATGGCAGGGGAGCGCGAGAAGCGCGCCACGCTGAAGTCCTTGCACGGGATCGCCAAGGCGCTGCTGCCCAAGCTCGGCATCTCGCAGCAGAACCTGCTGTACTACGCGAGCTTGGCGAACTTCTATACCGTCCATGACCTGCGCCACCTGAAGGCGGAGCAGACCCGGCTCTACCTGCTGTGCTATGCCTGGGTACGTTACCGGCAGCTCACCGACAACCTGGTCGACGCGATGGCCTTCCACATGAAAAAACTTGAGGACGAGAGCCGCACGGGTGCGAAACAGTCCTTTGTCGCCGAACAGCTGCGACGCCATCAGGAAACGCCGCAGGTTGGCCGCCTGCTGTCGCTGTACGTGGACGACAGCGTGGCCGATCCGACGCCGTTCGGCGAGGTGCGCCAACGCGCCTACAAAATCATGTCCAGGGAATTGCTGCAAAACACGGCGCAGCGCATGAGCGTCAAGCCACTGAACAAACTGGCGCTGCACTGGCAGGCGGTGGACGGCCTGGCCGAACGCATTCGACGCCATCTACGGCCGCTGTACGTCGCGCTCGACTTCGCCGGCACGGCCCCCGATAACCCATGGCTCGCGGCGCTGACTTGGGCCAAGAGCGTGTTCGCCAAGCAGCAGCGCCTATCACAACGGCCACTCGACGAATGTCCGGCGGCAACGCTGCCGAAACGCTTGCGTCCGTACCTGCTGATGTTCGATGCCGAAGGCACGCCGACAGGCCTGCATGCCGATCGTTACGAATTCTGGCTTTACCGTCAGGTCAGGAAACGCTTCCAGGCGGGCGAGCTCTACATTGACGACAGCTTGCAGCACCGGCATTTGTCCGACGAGTTGGTTTCGATGGACGAGAAAGCCGCCGTGCTCGCGCAGATGGACATCCCCTTCCTGCGGCAGCCGGTCAGTGCCCAGCTCGATGCACTGGCGGCCGAGTTGCGTGCGCAATGGGTGGCGTTCAATCGCGAGCTGAAACAGGGCAAGCTGACGCACCTGGAATACGACAAGGACACGCAGAGACTGACCTGGCGCAAGCCCAAGGGGGAGAACCAGAAGGCGCGCGAGCAAGCTCTCTACGAGCAACTGCCATACTGCGATGTCGCCGACGTGTTTCGCTTCGTCAACGGCCAGTGCCAGTTCCTGTCGGCGCTGACACCATTGCAGCCACGCTATGCGAAGAAGGTAGCCGACGCCGACAGTCTGATGGCGGTGATCATTGCCCAAGCCATGAACCACGGCAACCAGGTTATGGCACGTACCAGCGACATCCCGTACCACGTCCTGGAGAGTACCTACCAGCAGTACCTGCGCCAGGCGACGCTACATGTGGCCAACGATTGCATCAGCAACGCCATCGCCGCACTGCCGATCTTCCCGCATTACTCGTTCGACCTCGATTCGTTGTACGGTGCCGTTGATGGGCAGAAATTCGGCGTCGAGCGACCAACTGTGAAGGCGCGCTACTCGCGCAAATATTTCGGCCGCGGCAAGGGCGTCGTCGCCTACACGCTGCTGTGCAATCACGTGCCGTTGAACGGCTACCTGATAGGCGCACACGAGTACGAGGCTCACCACGTGTTCGACATCTGGTACCGCAACACGTCGGACATCGTGCCGAGCGCGATCACCGGCGACATGCACAGCATCAACAAGGCCAACTTCGCCATCCTGCACTGGTTCGGACTTCGTTTCGAGCCGCGCTTCACCGACCTCGACGACCAGTTGCAGGAGCTGTATTGCGCCGATGATCTGGCATTGTACGAGAAATGCCTGATCCGGCCGGCTGGCCAGATCGACCGGCAACTCATCGTCGGTGAGAAGGCGAACATCGACCGAATCGTCGCCACACTGGGCCTGAAGGAAATGACGCAGGGCACGCTGATCCGCAAGCTGTGCACCTATACGGCGCCGAACCCGACGCGGCGCGCAATCTTCGAGTTCGACAAGCTCATCCGCAGTATCTACACACTGCGCTACCTGCGCGACCCGCAACTGGAGCGTAATGTTCACCGCTCGCAGAACCGCATTGAGTCCTATCACCAGCTACGCTCGACCATCGCCCAAGTCGGTGGGAAGAAGGAATTGACCGGCCGCACCGACATCGAAATCGAGATCAGCAACCAGTGCGCCAGGCTGATCGGCAACGCGATCATCTTCTACAACTCGGCGATCCTGTCCCTGCTGCTGACGAAGTACGAGGCAGCTGGCAATGCCAAGGCGCTGGCGTTGATCACGCAGATGTCGCCAGCGGCCTGGCGGCACATCCTGCTGAACGGGCATTACACCTTCCAGACTGACGGCAAGTTCATCGACCTGGATGCGCTCGTGGCGGGACTGGAGCTGGGCTGACGGAAATTTCTGGGATTCCGGCGTACAACCCCGGTTTGGAAATAAATGCGGGCGCCCACCGCACTCACGGCTCAGTTACCATTCTTTGTGCATCGCGGCCGCGCGGCTAGTTGGTAGCTGTTCTAAGCCTAGTCAGTGCCGCCCTTCGCCCCAAGCCCCATAGTCAGATTTGAGAAATGACAGTAGGCGATGCCGCAACGCGCTTCATCGACCTATGTAAAACGACTCCTTTATCGAAATAGTGCACTCATCGCTCTCCACGGCGATCCCTTCATCGCGAATTGCACCGCCCAAGACGATCTGCACTGAAATCAATACTTTCTGATGCCTCTTGATTAGAGATGCCAGCCATAATCATCTCATCGCCAACGCATACGGCGTTCGGCAGCCAACACACTCTCACTCACTACTGGAAGCTCAGACATGAAAACCATAGGCATTGAAAACTCGAAGTCCAGCGTACAGGCCCACTTAACGCTTGGAACCAAAACTATGGGGCTAGGTATCTATGGCGCGTACTTGGCTCTCGCTATTATTTACTTCTGGTTCGGCGGCATGAAATTTACCCACTACGAGGCCGAGGGCCTGGTTCCACTGGTGAGCAACAGCCCGCTTTTGGGATGGGTGTATAGCATTTTTTCGGTCGACATGTTCTCCAGCCTGCTCGGCATACTAGAGATTTCGATCGGCACTCTGATCGCAGGCCGCATGCTGTCGCCCAAACTATCCGTGGTAGGAGGCGCTCTGTCTGCAGGCCTGTTCTTCACAACCCTTAGCTTTATGTTTTCCACTCCGGGCGTCATTGAGCCTAGTTTAGGGTTTCCGGCGATTTCCGTTGCGCCAGGTCAGTTTCTGCTTAAAGACTTAGGGTTGCTTGCTGTTTCGATATTTGTGGCAGGCCATTCGCTGGTTGAACTGGAAAAACGTAAAATTAATGCATAATTTTTTCAATGGCTTAAGGCAGTAATGCCTTAGGCCTTTTTGCCATCATTTTCCCCCGCCAGATCTTTCAACCAGTCACGAGGGCTCAACCCCGTCTTGCGTCTAAATGCGCGAGACAGCGCCGAAGGACTTTCGTAGCCGACTTGAGCTGCAATCAGCGTAATCGAGCGCCCTTCTCGCATCAGCTTCTGAGCCAGGCTAACTCGCCAACTCAACAAATAATCAGCAGGCGTCTGTCCGATGACACTCTTGAAATGCACGGCATACGCAGCGCGTGACATATTTGACTCACTGGCCAGCTCTGCTATTGACCAGGCATGTTCCGGGGAGTTGTGCATCTGTAAAAGCGATCGGGCAAGCCGCATGTCGGCCAGTCCAGCCATCATTCCGGTGCGCAACTGGTGATGATCGAGCAGGTAACGGAGCAACAGAATGATTAGGAGCTCAAATAAGCGCTCAAGCGCGGCTTCCCTTCCACAATGCACATTTGCCGCCTCGGCAAACATCCACTCCAACGTGTCTGCCAGCATGGGCAGATCATCGAGTGCGAGCACCAAACAGTCCGGTAATGAAGCCGACAAAGGATTATCAATTCCGCCCTCAAACTCCATGGAAGCACACAACAACTTTGCGCCATCGGACTCACCCGCAAACAATTGATGCTTGGCGGGGCGTGGCATAAAAATCAAGCTAGGGCGAGTGAGCTGCAAATCCTTGCGATCGGGACCAAGCAACGTCACGCTGCCGGCCTGAAGCAGATGGATATAACCTCGCCGCTCGGCGCCATCGTAAGATGCAGAGCCGCATAGGTCGCCGTCATAGAACAGATTGGCCCGCACGCCGAACCGCGAGAGCAAATTAGACAAACGATCCATTGGCCGATCCTTGACGAGTCAGAACGCACAGACCATACCATCTGCGTTGTCGTTCAGTGCCTGTAGCGAACACAATGTCATCAACCTAAGCTGCAGCCCTGCCCAAGGCAAGCCCCCCGAAGCAGCCAGCCGCCATGGCCGTCGGGCGATGACCAGGCCTCTGCCGCTCAATCAGGCGGTCTAGCTGGGCTGGCGGTGATGTGATCATCGTCTGTTCCGGCTGTCTAGGCGAGATTTCTCGTTCTCCGGACGAGCCTATGCCGACCGCTTGTGGCCAGCTTTTTTGCACGGAGGTTGGGCGGTGGTGTTTCTTCAGCGCGTCGGTTTGTAGCCCTCACAACCTCGGCTGGCTGCGCGTTTGCGTTGGCGCGCAAAGCTACGGCCTGAGCGTACGGCACTGAGGCTTTTAGCCATCAAGGCCAGCACATTGCTCAGCCCCTGAGCACAGTGCCGCACCAGCAGCTCGACCAGGGTATTTTTGAGCCGTGACACGCCTTGGGTGAAGTTGACTTTCCATCGCAGCTTGCGACCTTTGTGGCGCTGTTCGATGACCGGCTGTAGCAGGTGCTGCATCAACAGCGCCAGGTTCTTCAACAGTTGAGCGGCATGAAAGTCCTGCTTTACAGCGGTCACGCTGCGGCCGCTGAAGTTGTCCAGCGTCAGGGTTTGTTTGAGGCGACGGAAATCGGTTTCGATGCCCCAGCGGCGGTGGTAAAGCTCGGCAAACACCTCAGCGGGAAAGGCTTCTCGATCCAGCAGCGAGGTCAGCAATACTTCGCTTTCGCCGTTGGCCAACTCGACCCGGATCAGTCTCAGCTCGATCTGGCTGGCAGGATCAACGCCAGCCTCGGAGCAGAACAGACGTGCTTCAGGATGGTTGGCCACGAAAAGCTGTGTGTCTTCAACTTGGCCAGAGTGTAGAAACGCTTTGACCTGGGCGTTATAGCCACAGGGCAGGCGCATCAGAAAGTGCCGCTGTTGCTGCGCGAACAGCGCGAATAA
>NZ_JAAQWO010000015.1:0-28099 GCF_012985525.1 Pseudomonas sp. WS 5059
TTCTTTTCGGTCACTTGTTTGACCGCCTGGATTTTGAATTCTTCGGGATATCGCTGGTTGCTCATGGCACCTCCTAATGGGCCTCATTTTAAGGCTTGGAGGTGTCTACGAAACTAGGGGCGATTCATGTTCTAGATCATGCCTACCGATGTAAGGAATGCATAGCCAGCTAGGAAGCCAGTGCAAGGCCAGAAAGCATAGAATTGAATGTTGGCGCTCAATTGATTTTTCATTGTGTTCAAGAGGGTTAACCCTCTTCCTCCAAGCGATTAATTTCGATAATAACGCTCTGCATATTCTCGATCGCGGTTTCGGCGGCTTTTCGCGCCTTACCGAAGAGTATTTCCTTACCTTCAAGCAGGGTGTCCAAGCGATTATTTTCTCGACGAAGTTGCTTTGCTATGGAGTCGAAATCCTCACCCTCCGGTGCTTTTTGTCCCTGAAGTTTAAATTCCATTGCCTGGGTGTGCTTTGACATCAAGTCACGGACAACGCTACGTTGCCTGTCGCTTTGCTCGTCGAAACCGGTGATGCTGCCGAGAAACTTTACGACTGCTTTCGCACTGGCCAAGGCTTTAGGACCTACCTCTAATTTCCCTGGGCTTGTTTGTGCAGCTGCCTGGTCAGCTTTCCCTCCAGGGACATCATGATTTTTGGATGGAACATTGTCAGCATCTGCCTGGTGATCGGGAGTCTGTCCCGGGATATGCTCAAAGCTCTGCACCTGCTTCTGAAGAGAGCGCACGTCGCTACCTGGCACCTCGTTTGTAGTGTTTGCATCATCGACGACAAATCCTGACGCGGTGTTGCTATCCACCCCAAAGAGGTTAGGGCCAAAATCCATAACGGTATCGTCCTGGGACGTTTGCATCTGGGTATTCCTTTCAGTGCGGGCTTTGATCTATCAAAACACCTGGCCAGAAAATCCCAACCTTCATGGTTCCTCAGCGTATTTGGATTGCATTTTGACCTTAACCCGGGGTTCAAGTCTTTTCGCTATATCTACTACAAAGGCCAAGAATTGAAGATCTAGCCCTTCTTCAACCTCATTCATGATGTCGTCAGCAACACCCTCTGCCTCTCGCCCAAAATGCATGCCGGCATCAGCCATTTCGAAAAGCAATTGAGCTGCAGGTTTTCTTTCCAATGTATAAAAAGCCTCCGACTCTTGTTCTCTAGCTGCTACCAGGTTACGAGGAGTGTCAGGAGGCTCTGCATCGTCCTCGACTTCAAGTGGTACTGGAGGAGGCAAGGAACCCGATTTATCTGTTGGCGGGACTACCTTCTTGGGGGAACCAGTTGTTGCCCTGCCCTCTTCCCTCATATCTTTAGCTGCTTTACGAATCGCCCTGGGCCCGCGGCTACATAACTCTTGCTGTGTTTCTTTCTGCAGCTTGGCCACCTGCTCAGCCGCAGAGACGCTGACTTCGCCGGCCTTCACTGCATCCAGTAACTCTTGGGTGCCGTTCCGGACAACTTTACAAGCTGAGGATACCGAGCGAGGACTGATACCTAACACTTTAGCTGCCTGCTCAATAGCCATTTTAGCCGCTTCCAACTCTTGCCCCGCAGCTTTCTCAAGATCAACCGTTATGGCACTACTCCCGCGTAGGGAGGAAAGCTCGGCAGCAATCAGTGCACGCTGTGCAATAGTGAGCTGCCGGCGATACAGGTTGAGGGAGAGGACGTAACCCAGGGCATCATCTCCCGTGAACTCCTCTCTCATGGGTTCGATCAGCAGATCCTTGCAAACTCGATAGCGATTACGGCCATCAAGGATCTTCCCTTCGTAAAGAACGATCGGCTCGCGCTGCCCGTTAGCATCGATGTCATCAAGCAAGGCCTGGTACTCATCACCAACAATTAGCGGAAACAGTTGAGCGTAATCGTGAAACTCCAAATCTACGTTTTGCATATGCAGCTTCTCGTTCCATGTTCTATCAAGAAACGATAAACCGGGTAAAAATTGGAATGACGCTTTTTCAAGTCGTTTTCACGTCTGATTTTGAGTGGCGTTGTTATCCGTCAGTATAAAATCCAAGGCAAAAAAAACCCTGCCGTTTTAAGCAGGGATTGTGATTGCCAATATTTCTGGAGAACATTAAATCACTATTAAATCTTCTCTTGCAGTTGGCTTATCAGTTCCTCAAGAGCCTCTTGATCTGGCTGTGTATCAACGAATCTAAGCGTTTTATCTGAAAGGACTTCCATGACACCCCACTTCAGTTCGTGTAAATCCTGGCCCGGCTCCGGTGGAGTCTCCCAATAGGGAAAGCTTCTGACTACATGAGGCGGAATCTTTGTGATCATGGCTGAATCTCAGTATTTTCTGTCAAGGCAAAGGCTGAATGCTAATCGGTGTATAAATATACAGTCCTGATTCACCACTAAAAACAGCGTCAAAAGTACGTCATTTCCAGCTCGTAAATGACTTGCAGAACGGCAACACCTATAAAAGTTGTCTCATAGCACAGCATAAGCTAGGGCCATGCCTACAGCAAACATTAGGACTGCACAGACCGTTTAAGACTTGACAAGTTTCATTAATTTGATGCTTTTTTTCAATTGCTCAGACCACCGGCGCCTTGATCCATCCAATGGTTCCATAGCGGCCTGGCTATCTAAAGCATAGGTGATTACCGGAATCTCTACCCCCGCAGCTAAAGGTTATCCATAAAGCAACTTGGTTAAACCTTAGGCCTATGCGCCAGGCTTCCGGCTAATGCTACACGCGTATTCCATCCAGGGCAGCATATCGACATACAGATCTGGTTACTCAAATCTGAAGTCGAGGTCGTTTACTGGCAGGCATTCATAGCCACCTTAGGGCTAAGCCAACCTTGCCTGTATGCCTCTGCCATCGCCACTTTGAGCTCTGGGATAGATGAGATATCACAAGACACCGTGGGTTTCTTGCCCCCATGGTCTGTGGGCAGTTCCAAGATCACCTGCAGGGGGTCGTTCAGCGAGACCTGGAATCTTATGCTCGGAAGACCGGCGAAGGTCACACAAATCTTCGCCTGGTGCAGTTCGGCGTAAGCTTGCCGTGCCTCCCCTTCATGCTCATACGCCAGAGAGACGTGGTGTTTGGTTGAATTGGTCATAAATAATCCCTGGCGTTTGGTCTACGCAAATTTGCGTGACGCTTAGTGCTTTGTTTTGGGCCCTCGCCTCGTTGCGTATGAACCGATCTTCACTGCTCAGCATGTGTATCCGAGCAGGAGCAGAGCACTTCAGCCAGTGTTCTGCTATCACTGAAAACAACTCGATACGGCTCAGGCCGAGCAAATGCTCAGGCTCGATCTTGGGTAGCTGTTCGAAGGTGGTGAATCGAGTTTGCGGTTGCACCACTCTGTGTTTTGGTTGCGCGACTGCGGTTGCCATATATCCCTATCTCGAAGTCTAAAAACCATATTCTGTCATGGCACTTTGCCTTCGTGTTCATGTTTTCAGACTGAATTATCGTCTGAAATATGCAGTTACAATGGTTTTGAGAATCATTCACTAGAGATCAGAGAACGGTCAATTCCCTTTAGAAAGGTCTCAAACTGTTCGGCTAAGCGTTTAGCATCAACGGATTTTTCGCAGCGAACCTCAACTTTTTTCCCTTCAACACGAACTCGACCTATCCCGCTGATCTCGGTATCGGTGAACTTGTTAGTCGGATTTTTCTGGTTCAGGGCTGCAATTTCCTTAGCCAGCCACCTCAGTGCGTGCTCCTGACTCCACTTTTGATCTCTCATTGCAGTTACAGCTTTAAGAAGTAATTCTGGAGCTGTACTGCTGAACTGAACAAAATCTTTAGCCCATTTTCCGCCGATCAGCGACGGTATCTCGTCCAGAATCAGACGTACCGCTTTCGGAAGCTCCATAAGCAGCAGGCATCTACTAATCACCGAGTGATTTACCCCTACTCTCCTTCCCAAACTTCGAATCGAACGCTCACCTTTTGATTCCAATATCGAAGAATAAGATTTTCCTCGCTCGTATTCAGTGAGTGTTTCCTGGCCTTCGTTGTCCGTCAGTGCCAGGATTTGTGCCATAGAGTCATCCAACTCGCGCACATGTGAGGTAATAGTATCCCGGCCTAGTAGTTTGTGAGCCCTCCATCTACGCTCACCTCCAATTAGCTCAAAAGATCCATCTCCTAATGGCCTGACAGTAATAGGCTTGACCAAGCCAACTGATGCAATGGAGTTGGCGAGTTCCTCAATTGCAGTTTCACTGAACGTGAGTCGAGGCTGAAATGGAGATACACGTATTAGCTCTGTGCGAATTTCAGCGATCACCCCACTTCCTATAACCAGGTTACTGGTTTCTGTGATTGCCTGAGCATTTGCAGACACTACTGCAGTTTCGTGTCCAACCGGCGGATTGCCTCCGGATTCTGACTGTTTCTGAGCAAGCATTTCTCTTACCGAAACGTTCAAGTTGGGTTCTGGCAATTCTGCTGGCGCTCGTTTTACTCCTGACATCCAGCTTGGAGCTTTTTTTGGATTACCAGGGAAATCCTCTGACTTAGCCATTTCTTCTCCTTCAATCAACCTTGGTCTTGTCCAATTTCCTTTCGGGTGGTGCTCGGAGCACCAGTACCCCAGTTATCTCAAGTGGTGCTCGGAGCACCAGTCTCCTGAAATGTACAGTGGTGCTCGGAGCACCATTTACTGGGATGCAAATTCTCGAACCTTTTGAAGGATCTCGCTGAATACAGATCGCATAGAATCAATGGATTTGTTGGTTGCACCCTTCCAGACAATCAGCGGGACACCTTGATCTAACGCCTTGCCGTAGTCTTCTGAATAGTAGAGCTTTTCCTCAGCAACCCGTCCTGGAAACAGATCGTTCAGAACAACTAGGTTGTTCAGAATACGTTTGCGGTTACGAATGAACATCGTCGGAATCGCCAAAACAACCGGAGAACGGCGGTAAGCCTTCGCGAAACGAACCATCCATTCATTCAATCGCATCAATGCGCGGAAAGAGAACTTATCCATCCGGACAGGGCAAATAACGAAGTCACTTGCGACAATAGAGTTTTTAGTCAGGCGAGAAGCAGTAGGGGCATTGTCAAAAAGGATGACGTCATAGTTCGACGTATCAATGCCCTCGATCTCACCGTTTCGCGCGCGCTCCAACCAATCGGCGTACCAGAAATCCATATTATTCTCGGCGTCCAACGCGACAACTAGATCCTCAAGATATGCATCAGCAGGGATAAGATGAGGACCGTTTTCACCGAATGGTTTCTTCACAACCTGCGCAAAATTCAACGGTTCAAATTGCCTACCTCTGAGTTCGGGGCTCAGCAGGTTACCGAGGTTGCCATCAACATATCGGTCTGGCGGTATACCCATAGTTTCAAGGTCAGTTCTTGACAAATCTGGGTCATATCCCAACTCACTTGAGGAATCGCCCTGGGGATCGTTGTCGATGATTAGAACTCGGAGCCCTTGCATCTGAAGGGAGATGGCCAGGTTAACCGTCACTGTGGTTTTGCCTGTACCACCCTTAGGAACAAAGGTCGAAATCACCACTTGTCGTGATAAACCTTTGGCTTGACCTTTTGCTCTGCGTATCGCTGCAATGTCAAAGATGTCACTCAACGTGTAAGCGCGAGTAGGGACTGTTCCGCGTTGAATCCTACGGATTTCAAGACCGTTTTCATCTTCAATATCTTGCAGGCGACGAGTCGTTAATCCGAAGCAATCGGCCGCGAATTTAGGTGGGTAGAGGAGGGTGGAAAAATCGGTGTAATAGACCGATTCCTCTTCAAACTGCTCGCTTGACTGCTGCATGAAATTCCCTGCATGTGTTGAATACAGGTCAATCATAATCCTTAAAGCTGCTTTTTCAAGGAGAAAACACGGTACAGGGCTTTTTTAGGCTACTGAAACCGAACCTATGCACGTTTTTTTGAGCATCAAGTTCGGCTTTATTTCGGTTTTTGATTGCTTAGCCCGAATTACTGTTCAGGTGAAAAGGGGAGGGGAGACTACTGTTCTGGCTAAGCGTACTGTTGTTGAGCCAGGGTACGGGCGCGTTTGAAGTCTGCGCTGATGTAGTTGACTGTGAACTGAGAATCAAGAGGATGCGATTCAACAATCACCTCAGTCGTCCCGTACCTGAAAAAAATGTCCTCAGATCCTAGGCTCGATTGATCGCCAGTCATCTCAAGCTTGCTTCGCAAGCCTTCCACAACCTCTTCCAGATGTAGCTTGTCTGCTTTTACCGTAGCTACGTCTAGCACTCCCTTTGCGTTAAAGGCTAACTGGATGTCAGTAATACCCTCCATATTGATCTCCCACTCCGAAAGATTGAGTACGGGGCCACCCGTGTATGACGTACCAATCTTGTCAATAATGGTGTAGTGCTGCTGAACGTCGATGATCGTTGTAACGCCTACGGATAGACTTGCCGGCTCCGGTGCAATAGCAGCCATGCTTATCAGATAGGCAGCTACACCAGCGAAAGCAGCAGTATTCATTGGGATCCTCCAGGTCATGTTCGATTGGGACATTTTCGCTTCCCGTACCTGAAGAATGTGCTGCTTTCGAACCGCATTAGCGTCTGAAAAGCGGGAGTCTCGATTTTTTGATTAACGCAGTCTCGAGCGTCATTTCTCACGTTCAGCAAATCAGCTTTTCACTTTTAAAAGCCTTTTAATTGTTTTTATCTTGTTGTTCTCTTGTTTTTAGAACGCTGCAGGCCTTGTATTACGGGGCTTCCAGAGCATCATCGACTACTAATTGCGGTAAAGCGACTACAGATTCAGGCTTTGCGACTAAGGATTACGGCTAATACGACTACAGATTCCGGCTGCAACGACTACGGATTGCGGCCGTTATCCACAGCCCAAAACTCCTAATTCTGTCTTGGTCTATCGACTACAAATTGCGGCTGAATGGGTGGGTCTTACCACGGCACCCAGTTTTTAGGTTTTGATTTCAGGACAATTCTCGCACTGAAATTGAACAGCCAGTCGAGATTTACTCAAAAAACTCGCTAATTCACTGATTTATATAGGATTTATTTATAATAGGACCTGTACTGAATCAGTAGGAGCAAATTTCGCTTTCCACGCATCGGTCGGTCGAAACAAAGCCAATACGACAGCAGTAGGACCCAATCGACTACAAATTACGGCTACGTCTGTGAGCGGCCAGTATGTGTCGACTACAAATTACGGCTGCCCAATGACGGCTTGAAAGCCACCGGGTCGGGCATCTGTATCGGCTATTGACTACAAATTACGGCTATCACAATGGTCAATATTCGATCATCGACTACAAATTGCGGCTAATGTTTGTTCTCTGAATCACTCGATTGACTACAGATTACGGCTACTCTCTATCGACTACGGATTCTACGTATTGTGTAAAAGTCTAGATTCGACATCGCTGAAACGCCCGTATTTGTTAGCTTTGCGTTGGAGATCGCGCCGCGGGTATCGACTACAACGCATTCTCGATGTAGGGTTTGGCAACCTAGCGTAGGGCCAGTCATGTCCAATTTATCCAAGCCGAACAAGTCAGAACCAAAGCAACTCAGGGTTACTAAATCCAACACGTTGATTACGGCCTCGTATCGGCTAACACTCAACGAACAGCGTTTGATCTTGGCGGCCATTAGCAAGCTTGATCCCAGAAGGCCCATGCCTAAAAAGGTGTCGGTGTCTGCTGCAGACTATTCGGATATCTATGGAGTACAGCTCCGACACGCGTACGAGCAGATGAAAGTGGCTGCGGATGAGTTGTACGAGCGAGATATAAAAACCTTCGATGGATCTGGCATGGAGCGGAAGCGATGGGTTGACCGCGCTAAGTACCTGGATGGAGAGGGCAGGGTAGAGCTGTCATTTACGATCCACGTCATGCCATACCTATCGATGCTTTACAGCAAAGTGACCAGTTATGACCTGCGGCGTGTTGCATGCTTAGACTCGATCCACTCATTCCGCCTATTCGAAATGCTCATGCAGTTCCGCAAAACCGGTTGGGCATACATAGAGGTCGAGTCTTTACGGGTTGCGCTCGGTTTATCGGAGGCCTACCAACGATTCAATAACCTTCGCCAACGGGTAATCGACCCGGCCGTTGCTGAGCTCAAGGCGAAAAGTAATCTGGATGTTAGCTATGAGTTGAAAAGAGAAGGCCGAAAAGTAATAGCCATCAAATTCACCTTCTCCGACCTGGCACAGCTTGCGCTTAATCTAGAACTAGAACCTGAAGATCTTCCACCGCTTCCCGATTTTGACCACGAAGAGGAAAGTGAATGGCTGCTCAGTAGGTCGCTCGGAGAAATAGCTGAAGCCCAGGAAGCAGGGCTTCTGTTCGAGGTGTCTCCCGATGGCGCTGAACTGCCTAGCTAACAAGCCGTGGTCATTTGACGACCACTTGCTGCTTGAGCCGGCAGTAAGCGCGTTCTCTACTCAGGTAGCTGGAGGAGGGTAGTGCTCAGTTACAAGGGACAACAGTGAAGAGACTTCGACGCCAATGGCTGACGTCTGCGCTGGACGCTCGTCCAGCTAATTTGAGTTCTTCGAAAATTAGCAGCGCAAACGACATTGCAGCCTCGTCATCTTCGTGAAGGTTGACGATTACGATCGGGAACCGGTCACCATCGTCAGAATCCGGCCGTGCAATTGCGACGGTCTGAATTCCCCAGGAGTTACCGTCGTCGAAGGGCTCCACAATAAATCGGATCAGACGGATGATCCTACCGTTACGAATCAACTGGATTAGGTCGCAACAGAACAAATCTGTTTGGTTCTGCGGACAAAGTCTGCTGGCTGTCATTCTGTAGCTGCTCCCTTGATGTGTCTGAATCCTGTCAGCACTGCATAGAATCCCAAACTTCACCTTTCACATTGGTATGAGCAGTTTTAAAGGAGTGCGGGTGCATTCTGTGCTCCTGGTTGGGAATGGTTGAACGGCTTCGTCATAGATCAACAGCGGGGGTGTGAAAATGTCGAAAGGAAATCGCCTGTTCCGGGGGCCTGAAAGTCATGCTGCGGAAAAACTATCCAGGGATGCACTAGCGCCATTTCTGAAAGATAGAGGCTACGTTGTCATTGACGACAAGCGAATTCAAACGGGCGTAGCCACGCAACAGTTCATCGTCACCCGCACTCCTGATGGCCAGGTACTGAGTATGCGCGTCCGACTGTGCTGGAGGCGCGATGGACGAAATCCCAACGAGAAGAACTACTCAGCGGCTCAACTGGCGGCGCATCTGCGGTCGGGCGGATGGGATGCGACACTGGAGCACATCACCACCCGAGACACAAAGCGTGGGCTCACTCACAATCTGCTTTTACAGCGTGACGGAGGCGCAATTATCTTTGCCGCGCTCATTCCTATCGAAAGTCTCCACGATATCTGGAACCGCCAGCGAGAAGTCAGCGATGACTTACAACGCCGTGGCTTGAAGGGGCGAGCTCGGAAGAATCACGCACAAAATGGCACTAGCCCGACCCTATGGTTGCAGGATGACCGGACACCTGACGGACACGAGGTCGCCGATGCGCTGTGGCAGTGGCCCGGTGTGATCGATTTAGCCCAGCTTACTCCCCATGCAGTGAGGCCGGTACTGGTCGATGACACCTATGATGACTGCCCGACGCCGGACTACTCGACTCTGGGCCGGGATGAAGGCGAGCGTGTGCCCGTGCTTCGTTCGGAGGTTCGTCGCGATCCGCATGTACGTCGAGCTGTACTTGAAAGGGCCGGGTTTGCGTGCGAGCGTGAGAGTTGTGGTAAGAGCCGGGACTTCCCTGGCTTCCTGGATGTTCATCACATCTTAGGGGCCGAGAAGTCAGATCGTGTTTACAACTGTGTGGCCTTGTGCCCGTGCTGTCACCGCGAAGCGCACTATGCACCATATGCGGATGACCTCAACATGCAGCTACTTACATACGCCAAGAGGTTCGGCTGAACCACTCCACAGTGTGAGGGCCTCTACACCTGTGGGGCCAATGGATTAAGCGGCGGGAGGCAGTCCTCAAACTGTGTCTGGATAACTCGCATCGGCTTGATGCAGCAATCATTGCCAGTGAGGATCGCCGCGAGCATCCCCGTCATTGTCATCAATCCGTTGGAGTTCCGCAGAACTTGCAGTACGAGTTGGGTAGGATAGCCCTCCAGGTGCCGACGCAGCGGGTGAATGCCGCTGTGCACATAGGAGTTCATCGCCGACCAGGAAACGTCTTTGAACTGGATCAGCATAGATGAAGCCCCGACCGGAGCCTTCTTCACGATAGCCTCCATCATCTCCCCAATTTGGGGGAGTTTATTGGCTACCCGCGCGCTTTCCTCTGTCAGCGGTGCCATGAGCTTTTGGATGGCCAGGTCACTCGCAGCGTACAACATCCACATTGCCTTGGTGTGAGCTTCAAACTGGAGGCGTAGCGTCGACATAGCGGTGGTTGGACTGCCATGCTCGAACAGGATGCGTAGTGCCTGAGCGTGTTCTAGGGCGATTCCACAGGCAATCATTGCAGCCTCAAACCGCTCGCCGGGGTATGTGGGTTCGTCTTCGAGCAGTCGCAGGATCTCAGCCTGTAGAACAGCCGAGCGGGTGAGCATTTCCTCAAGCGGCATATTGCACTTCACTTATACGGTAGACAAAACCAGTATAGGGGCTGCTGGAACAGCCTCAAGGCGTACTTTTTCCGAACTTTGTAGGTCCCCTCCATGGTGCATGCAATACCACCCCTTCACTTAGTTTCGTGTAAATGGACTCAATCCCCTCGACTCTGGTTAACATGGTTGAGTTAGGTCTTAGGGTTGCCTCGATAAGGCCCTGAGTGAAGGGGTGGTATTATGTGGGGATCGGTATGACTCAATCTATTGTCTTGGCGTTCGAACGTCTCACTGCCGCGGTGACTGCCTTAAACGCAAAGTGGCCATCCCTTGTAGTAGCGGGGAGGGCTTGGCGAATCCCGCTTCTATCAGAGCAAAAAACTCCTTCTAATATCGCAGTTCAAAGCATCACAGGAATGGAAGCCATTACGGCGGCTATAACGGCATTTGGAGAGTTCGAACGTGATCTTGGCCAGGCTCCAGGAACCGTTATGCGCTTACCTGGTTACTTCGTGCTGTCAGGGTCGGTACTGGAGGAGGGAAGGGCAGTGAACCGCTGCAAGACCGCCTTGATGGAAGCGATCGAAGCTGAACGGGAGCTTCGCAACGTTGCTGTCAGCCGCCGCTCTCACATCATGCGCCAAGCCTTGGGTAAAAATTTCTCTCTCAATCAGCTCAAACGGGCAATCCAGGTCTTTGACGCTGCGCCAAGACAGATCACTTTCACCTGGGCCGGCCACACCTCAGGAAAAGAGCGTGTGACTGTCGCGCACGCGCGCGAGCTGCTGCTCGAGGAAGCTCATGAGCGATCTATGGCCACCGGTGAGCCTGTAGAAAGTAGTCCGCAGTGGGTCGATCTGCGCAGCATCGCGAACATGGCTGAAACTGACTTATTGGATGTGCCAAAGCAAATCGCGCCGCATCCGCGGGCAATGCTGTGGTTTTCAGAGAGCAGCCGCTATGACGCAATGCTGCACGCTAACCTTCCGTTTTTCGTTTTGGATGGGCAAAGCGTTGCGAGGGTTGTTTCTCTCAAGAATTTTGACCGAGATCTACGATCGGCAAGACGCTTCGACATGAAACAGCGGACGCCGGCACTCCCAGGAGGTCGATTTTTTGTTGCTGCGCCCGAGGATGAATGTGGAGACCCGAAATCTGATGCAGTAGACGCCGTGACCTCGACTTACCGAGAGTCGATAAGAACGAAACCGGCCGACTGAAAAATCCAGAAATATCAATATGTTACAGTTCGTTGAATGGTTGTTATGTTAAACGACAATTACCAGAACGATTCTAATATCTAAATGGAATATGTTGCAGGAATGTATACCTATGAGTATCGAAACCACCCGAAAGCCTGCTCCGACGCTGTTAACTGAGCCGCTGACCCTGACCCTTGATCATCTGACGCTGGGCGATCTGAATGCCTACCGCCAGGCGACCCACGCCGAACAATGGCCACCAGCAGATCTGAATGGGGATGAGCGGAAATTCTACATCGAGCAGCAGCAGAAATTTGCGGCCGAAGCGGCATTGGGGCTGGCCCTATTCCTCAATGATCAAGTCGCACGGCAGCTCAGCGAGCCGATCGAGGAATAGTTCGGTGAAAACTCAATCAGCACATGATCAACACCCTTTGTTTCTTGCTGCGATGGTGCAGTTGATCGCCGATGTTCCTGCAGTTGTATGGATTGTTGCCGACTCGTGGGTGCGATGCGAGAACTGTGAGTACACGATTGGTGCTGACTAGCCTGCGACACGTGAACAGGTTTGCCAACTTCTGATAGACGCGGACTGGAACGCTCAGCAGTGGCTAAGCGACTGACCAAGGGAAGGAAACGTGTTCTTCACCGTCCTCACCGTCCGTTCGAAGCAGATCGAAATCAAAGCAGCTAGACGCTTTCGATGGCTACCCGGTAGGGACTTCTCCGCACCAGGTCACGTATTGATGAATTGGCTGGGTGTGATGGTGTTCACCGAGCCAGCCCGCCCAAAGCTGGATGCATAGGAAAATCAGAAAATGCCACGGAATAGCGAATACGGAAATATGCCGAAATATGCGTAGCTGGTAATGATTGCATGATTGCCGGTCGCAGGCACCTGGGTGAAGACAATGGAGGTGATGGCCTGCTCATAGCCCCTCCCGGGTTAGTCCGCTGAATGCGCTCAATATTCATACAGTCGCTGCCAGGTGTTGTCGGTTTCGAGTCGGTAATCGTGGGTTCGATAGTAATGTGCTGAAGATGTGAGCCATGCCTACACGACTATTTTGGCATAACATGTCGGTAAAATTTTCCGGCCCGCATGAGTCACGCTCTATCACCAAAAGCGCACCAGTCAAATAAGGACAAACATGAATATATGCAAGTGTTTGCAATGCAATACATGCGGAACGAAAATCGATTGCAGAATCGGCATGTCTAATAGAGATATACAGCCATTCCAGTTCGCCTGCCCAAATTGCGAAGAGCGTATTTCTTTCGTATTTGGTCAAGAAGATGGTGAGTTACGTGGCGCCAATGAGTTGATCATAAAGCCTAATGAACTTTTCAATGGCGAAAACCCATTTATTGATCTCCATCTAGACTTCCCCGTCTACTTTGGGAAATATGAAATGGGCATGACAACTTTCATGAGGGTAACAAGGGAAATAAGCTTAGATGCTTACCGCCACTTGAATCTCCGCTTGGACATGTTGAACCGACTCTATCCAATGCAGCATGATTTGAGAAGTGTAATTACGCAATTCAAACGCGGAGACATAGATAGCTTTGAAAAAACCTGCGCCAGGTTACCTGGAGTCAATCTAAAATCGCATAAACAGCAAGATGTGCTAGCCGCTCTCTATTCAGCAACATCTATTATGTCATCGCCATTTACGATTCACGGAGTCAACGCCGAAATAAGTGAGGGAGCACCCCAGATATGCAGATGGTTACATGAAAGCCACCCGGACAAAACGCTGGAATTTATCGAAGAAATTCTAGCCAATGAATTTCTCAGAAATCTGCATAATGATTGCCTATCCCTTTATCCCAAGCTAATTTCTATGGATTTGCCGTTCAGATCAGCCTTTTTTTACGACTACGCGGACAACGATAATATTGGCCGTAATCCTGCCAGAATCTCTACCGCTGACTTCGATGTTTGCAGCAATTATTACAAAGATTTGTCTGAGGTTTTCGCCCGTCAACTTACTTTCTTGGCGGGCTTGAACAACCTTATGAAACGTGGGGATAGCGACCAATTCGAGCCCTCCCTTAAAGTGACTACGCTGGGTAAAGCAAGGCTAGATCTGGTTTCTTTGAATGCGTTCGCTAACGTAGACCTAGGAAACAAACTACGCTTTATCGACGATTGTTTTTACAAAATAGACACATCAGCAATTGATAACAAGCTAAGAAATGGCATAGCTCATTACAAGTACGACTACAAAGAATCAACGCAAACCATTACTTACTACCCTAGCAGAGAAGGGATGAGTCGAGAGAAATACCACGAAACGTCATTTATGGAGTTCATGAGGAAGTCTCTATTACTCTTTAGGGAAGTTCATAACGTGAATCACATCATCAAGGCGGTGCTTTTTTATTGTGTATTGATTCTGAAAAAAGAGATATAAATTAACGTCAAAATCTATGTTAGGAGTGAAAAAACCCAAGCATGGCTTGGGTTTGAATGAGCGCTAGGTGACTAGGTTCTAGGTTTTTTGAATGACCTATTGTTCATCGTTTTTCTTCGGGATTATCCATTCCCTCCGGCCTGTCGGGAGTAACTGCATTCTTCGGAAAAACTCCAGCCGAACGTAACTCAGCCTCGATCAAATCGTTGCGACGCTTCATTTGCTCAACGATCCGTTCGCCAACCCAAAAAAACCCAATTGCTATAGCCATGAGCCCTATCCAGATTTGCGTACTTGCTACTATTTCCACCGAGCACCTCATTTTAGTCGGGCGTTTAAATCATTACGTTGAACCGCAGCTGTCGCAGATTCAGTGAAGCTTAGAGGTGGCCATTTTGGCAGTTTCCTCGCTCAATTTGACTATGCTCTCAGCATTTCACATGGCTTACAAAACCCAAGCCCACATCCAGTCCGTGCTGCATTGCAATCACGCTTTGGGGGGAAATGGAGGTATATCTTTTCCTTTCGGATCAGCCGCGGCATTCCATGACCACCACCCTGCATCACCGTACTCCTGGTTGTACCAAGCTGTTTTAATGGCCTTCCGTTCTAGGTAGACAGGAGTGCTCATGCCGAACACTTCCAGGGGAAGATCTTTGCCCGTATCCAAAAGCCAGAAGTCAGGAAAAACCTCACTTTCATCAGCGTCATAACGCAATGGTTTATCAAAGCTGCGGCCGGATGCGTGGAGTTTGCTCTCTATCACGGCTTCGTAATCTGAATCGACGGGAATCCAGCGTTCAGTTACCTGCATCAGCGCCACCTCAACGACATCAACTCGCGAAAATGACTCTCCTTTAGGCGGCGTGACTTGAGCCACAGCGATAACGCGACTTCCACGTTTCCATGCGGAAAGCTCTCTCTCGAATCGGCGGGCGGCAGTTGCCCAGACTGCCGGCGGCAAATTCAGCATGGGCATGCCGAACGGCCCGGCCAGCGGTAATCTGCTGATGTCTCCAGAATGGCGTTCAGTGTTATATCGAGCCAGCGGCGATATTGCGAGGAGCCGGAGATCCCGGGTCATCGCCGAATTGGCGACCGCCAGGTTGCGAGCTGCCCCCTTACTGTCCTTTTGCGCACCCAACAAAAGCACTCCACTCAACTTCATACGGCTTGCTGCTACACGTTCTGCAGCCTGAAGAAGCGCGTAGTTCACAATGCCACTGTTGCGTTTGCCCTCCATTGCTGGATACCAAGTAGATAGTCGTGACTCGGACCAAAGCAGATGAAGAAGTCCGAGCAATGTCATGGCTGGTTTGCTCTTCCCTGGTGCTCTATTCAGCGTCGTGCTTTCTCTTTCCTCGGATTTAGGATCCTGAACACGTATGCCCCGGGCCAGGCGTACCCGAATACTGCCATCGTCACCCTCCTCCACCACGCCAGCCGCATACCCTTGCATACCGGAGCGCTCCGGTGCTGGCGCATAGAAGCGACAATCGTTCGAGTGTTCGTGACCTGTTCCGCCGAAACGCGCCAGATGAAAACCGTCGCTCCCCTCACGTCGCTTGATCGAGAGTTTTCGGGCACCGCTGCTTGGGCACTGGCAAGTTGCATGGTTGCCGTAGGCCTTCTCCAGGACGGATTTCCAGGGTACTGCGTACTGCAGTTCTGTTTGGAATTCCGGTGAATAACGTGTCCCAGAGATGAGAATCGGATATCGACGGTTGAGCATGATTTTTTTCTCCTGATAAGGGTCAGGCTATAGCGCGCGGCCGGCTAGCGTAAGTCGCGTCAGCACGATTCGCTAGAATCTGAATATGGAGGTCCACAAGAAATTCGTGTCCACGATCTGGAGTCATGAGTGCAACTCCAAACAGTTCGTTTGCTGCAATGCTTCCGCCGGTCCCGTGAAAGCTTTCTTTTCCCTCTATCATGGAAAATATCCCCTCGAGATAACCTGTCTCAACCGCGTCAGCAGATAAATTCGGATTTGTGAGTCCGAAAACTTTGCCCGTTGGCCACTCCAGGTCCCCAAGTGGGGGAAGGTTCTCCAGTGCCCAGTAGCCGGTGCGTTTGACGGCTCGTGCGAGCTCGTAGTGCTTCTGGTCACTCTGATACCAGCCCCCAACCGAATGGAGCTTTTGCCGTGCCTGATCCAGACGATCAAGCTGTACGGCGCGAATAGAGCGCTCGTATTCAGGAAGGTTGTCAAAGCCATCGATCCAAATCGGGACAATGCGTAGCGCCTCCCAACGCAGTAAACAGCGCATAAGTGATGAGCGACTGCCATTCATGAAGACTTCGCCTGGCTGCACCAATTGGTTGTCGCTGTTGTACAGGCCAACTAGGCAGTTTTGGTGGAGCCAAATATTTCGCTGAATGAAGTCGTAGATTGCTTCAGCATTGTGCAGGAGCGGGTCACTACCGACAGGGCCACTAAGTGTCTGGTGCGAGAGGGTGACCATGTGCCGGTCAATAAAGTACGGCCTCATTTTACCGAGGGCGCAGAGACTACGGATTTTCATTAAGTCGAAGCCTCCTAATTCATTCACACAGGAGGCTATCGCCAGGGAGGGACCAAAAGATTCGTTTTCAGGACGCTGGAGCGACAGATTTACTTGCGTCGTCCCGATCCACCCACAACAAACTCCTCATCAGATCGGCATTATCCCAAGGGAAAAGAGCATCCCAACCAAGGAGCCAGTCAGAACTGAAAACGAGAAGGTGAGGTCGCGGAGCATTCGATGTTTCTTGCTCATCCGTCGCGTCAGCACCGCTCCACAACATGCACCGACCAGCAGCCAGCCGAGAAAAATAGCCACTTTTATCTTGAGGTCGGACATTGCAATGACTGCATATGATTCCGAGGAATCAGCGAGTGCATATGAAACTGGCATAGCGATGAGTGCCAGAACGAGAGCGGATTTTTTCATTCAATTTGAGCAGACGTCTGCTCCCCCTACTTGTGAAGCAAGAAATATATCTACTCCCCCCGAAGTTGGTTCCTGCTTTCAGCCACTATTTGCGCCCGAATTTAACGACACCCTTAGCGCTTGGGATTTTCCGTGAATGAGGGAAGCTGAACTCATTGCAAACACGGAGTTTAGCCAAGTGAATCAGCAACTAGCCCAAATCCTCCCCCTCGGCCGCATCCGCAGGAACCCGCAAATTGACCCGCGCAAAGGCCGGAAGAAGTCCGCTTATGAGCAACTGGTGCGTTCTATCAGTGCCAAGGGCATTATCCAGCCGATTCTGGTGAGGCCAGTAAGCGATGACCCGAACTTCGACCATGAGGTGGTCGCAGGCAACCGGCGCTGGACGGCGGCCCACGATGCGGGCTTGATCGAGGTTCCCGCCCTGATCCGTGCTATGAGCGATCAGGAAGCGCGGTTGATCGCCGCACTGGAGAACCAGGTGCGGGCGGACCTGACACCAATAGAAGAAGCCCAGCATGCCGTAATCTTGCTGGAGGACATGGCCAACGACCACTTGGCGGTGATGAAGGCGCTGGATTGGTCTAGAACCAAGCTCGACAGCCGTCTGCTGCTGGCCCATGCCTGTGATGAAGTTGCCGATGCCTTGCTGGAGGAGCAGATCAAGATTGGGCATGCCGAATTGCTATGCCGTCTCCCCGCTTCCGATCAAGCGGGCATTCTGTTGAAGATCATCGAGAAGAACTATTCAGTCGAGCAGACCAGAGCACGCCTGTTAGAGCTGACGCGGGATGTTTCGACTGCGCGTTTTGATACCACGGAATGCCGGAGTTGCATCCACAACTCGGGCGCGAATGCTGATTTGTTCGAAGCAAGCCTTGGGGCGTCTCGCTGCCAGAACTCCGTCTGCTGGAACCGGAAGACCGAGCAGCTAATTTCTGTTCGGTTGATTGAGGCGCAAGAGGAGCACGCGGTAGTTCACAGCGAGCTAAATCTCGCCAAGGACTCATACGTCAAGCTCGTAGCACGGGGTGATGATGGTGTAGGAGAACAACAGGCAGCGGCATGCGCTACCTGTGCAAGCTTCGGCGCAGTGGTCACGGTGTCGAGGGGGCGCGAAGGCGATGTGATCGGTGGCATGTGCTTCAACAAGCCTTGCCACAAGGAGAAAACCGCCGTGTACAAAGCCGCACTAGCCTCCTTATCGAACACAGCACCATCCACATCTGCCGGGACCGCTGCCGGGGGAACACCGGCCAAGCCGAAAGCCGCAAGCGCTAAGCCCACCCAGGTGAAGAAGTCAATACGCCGTGTCGCCTTCGACCTCTACGCTCGTATGAGCAAGCAAGCTGTCCTCAATGATCGCTCGCTAGCGCTGGCAGTTGCCATCGTCAGCATGTACTTCGAAATGCGCAGCGACCTCAAGAGTGAGGTGCGCGCACCGATGGAGAAGGCGATGGGCGTCACAAGCTCCCTGATGCCAACGGCCCGCGCCGATGCCGAGATTCGGCTTGCGCAACTTGGAGAGGAGAAACTCCTCACTTTCATGGGAAGCATGGCTGCCGCCTCGCTATTCCGCACAGATAACGCAGACGCATTTGAGAAGTCTGTTTCGGGTGCTCAGTCGCTCAAGTTCATGGAGTACGCCCAAGTCGATCCGGCCAAAGGTTTCGCCATGAACGAGACCTATCTCAAGGCTCAGGTGAAGGCGGGCATCATCGAAGATTGCAAGCGCTCAGGCTTTGCCACCGCCTACAACGAGGTGAAGGGCGAAAAGGCTTTTGAGGGGCTGACCACCGGCAAGGCAAGCGTTCTGATCGACGCAGTGTTGGCCTTCAAAGAGTTCAACTGGTTGGGTTATTTGCCGCCTGCGTTAGAACTATCGGTACAGGGCGGGAAGAAACCCGCTCCCCAGCAGTCCGAATCGACCCAAGCCTGACAGGGAGCATCATCATGCAATCCACGTTTTTATCCGTTATGGCCGCTGCATTGGCGGGCACTCAACACCGCGTCAATGTCGCCATCGAAAACGCGTCCGCCGACACGTTGAAGGTGATGATTACCGCTGACCTCGGCCCCACTCCTGAAAAGGCATCGGAACCCGAAGTGCAGCTTCGGGCCGCCATGTGCCGCCCGCTGATCTTGGTAGGAAGCGCTTTAGAAATCGAGGAGGCGCTGATGAAGCGCCTCACCCAGCAAGTCCAGGCCCTGAATGAGGGTATGAGCCTGCTGGAGCAAATCCGCTCGATTGGTGCGACCGTACAGTCGAAAGCTACCGTGCCAGCTCCAGTGGAGGCAGAACCGGCTGACCTTGACATTGAGCCAACTGGAACCGATGCACAGGTAGGAGGTGGTTCGGGTGCATCGAGCAACTCAGACGAGCCTACCCTGAACCTCGCGGGCTCTTTCTAGGAGTTGGACTCATGGCACTTATTGAAATTTCTCTCGCCCGCGTTTTCCGCTACGGCGGACGCGACCTCGCCGATCCGCAGCCCGACATGGCAGTGACTGACGTGCTGAAACACTATGCCCGTCAGTTCCCAAAGCTTAACGGAGCGAAAATTATCGACCCCATTGTGGAGAATGACAGCTATGTCTACGAGTTCCGAGACGGCGGATTCGGCGCAAAAGGTTGACCCACTCGAAGTCCTTAAGGCGTGGGAGCGTGGCGAAATCGATCGCCACCTCCCATCCGGTATCGAACCCGATTGTTTAGACCACCAGCAGAGACAAAGGCTATGGAAGTTGCTGTCATCCCCCGCCAACCAGGGCACTATCGACTTCCAACTGCCGCGCTGAGCCCCCTTAGCTTGCCGAGTATCGGGTCTGCGATGCGCAACGCGCAGGCCCGACTTTTTAGCGATAACGGCGTGGGGTTGGTTGATCATCGCGGTCATAGCATGCTGTGCCGGGAGGCGCTGCAAGCCGGTCTGGTTGGCGATAGCGCCATTGAGTGGCTTCGGCAGTATCCAAATAGCTACGGCCTCCACCGCCTCACTGGTGAGGTTGTGCGGCACCTTAGTACGTCATTTCGCATCAGCGACAAAGGGCTGTTTCCACAGGGTGACGTCCTGCTGAATCGGCTGAATACCCCATACGTCGATCCAGTTGAGACGGCGTCCTACGCATTAGCTGCGATAGACGCAGGGTTAGTCGGCCTCGATGCTCTTGCCCCTCACATTGAGGCTGGCACTGACGGCGCTGGCAGGATAATGGCGGAGATGGAGCGCTCGTTGATCAGCCGGGTCAAGTTGCCCGTTGCCGTCGAGAAGGCGTTTTCCTTCGGAATTCAGGATGGTCATTTCATTCTGGAGTCGTGTTGCTTCGCTGATTTCACAGTCCAAGCGCCAGCAAGCTTGGAACTCCGAGTGCTTCTTTTCAAGACACTCGACGCGATGACTCGCCACCTACTGCCGTTCCACACGCCAATGACCTTCTTGGGGCAATTTAGCTACTTCAATCATGGGCTTTCAGAGGCTTACGAGGAGCTGGCCCCGCGTTTGGCTACACACACGAGAGAAGATCTTTGCACGTTCTTGTTGGACGAATCGGTCGAGCATGAGGAATACATCGCTGAATATTTCTACTGCAATGGCCAAGATGAGGATGCGGTAAACACCTTGATCGATTCTGTCTACGAGATGGGCGAGTTGAAACAGGTAGCTGGAGCCAGCCTCAGTCAGGGAGATAGGGCAGAAATTTTGGAGCTTC
The DNA here is from genome assembly GCF_012985525.1 of Pseudomonas sp. WS 5059. NCBI lineage: Bacteria > Pseudomonadati > Pseudomonadota > Gammaproteobacteria > Pseudomonadales > Pseudomonadaceae > Pseudomonas > Pseudomonas sp. WS 5059. Next base: position 20,847 of record NZ_JAAQWO010000015.1, read on the forward strand.
ACGAGCAGGCACGGCAAATCAGTGAGCGCGATGACGATCACCGCGCGCTGGTGCAAGTGCTGGGGGAAGCTTTGCATCACTGCCTGGAGCAGGAGGCTAATGAATCACTCAAGGGGTTCCATCCTTCTGATTTCCCAGGCACAGCCGGTGATGGCGTAACCCTTTTCGAGAGCATTCTGGTTCGCCTGACTAGGGATTTCCCGAATCTGGAGCAGAGTAGCAATGACGGATTTGACGGCATCGTCGGCGGCTCTGGCTTCCCAGCCATCGGATTACCGCTGAACCCTGAGCAATTGCGATCCGTCACTCTGCCAGTTCTAGATGCGCTATCTCTGACCTTGGGTCTGTTGCAGCGAATCGCCGACGCTTTAGAGGAATGCTGTAATGCTGAGTGAAAATGTTTCGAGCAAGGCCATGCTGATACACCACCACAGTCAGACTGGCGTGGTTTCCGTCACAAGTCATAGCGTCATCCCGCTGGAAGATGGTAAGGCCGGCTTCACGCTTGGTGCTGGCAGGGCCTTTAGCTCCTATGACAAAACCGAACTGGCTGCTTTGCTGTTGAATGAGGATTCGGGGGCGGAATTTCTGCCAGAGAGATATCTGTTCAGCTCACGCACAGTGTTGACCTGGTACCGCCGACCCGGCCTTCACGATATTCCGTTCCGTGATGAGCGCATCCGCGCCCCCTTGCCAGGGTTGATCTTCATCGCAGCGGCAAATCAATCTTTCCGTTGCTTTGCGTTCAAAGGTAATCAGCGCCCGACACCGGACACAGAACTGTTCTATGCCCCGCTGGGGAATGTGTATGAGGGTGGGACATTCTGCACCGGCAGCGGCAACGTTCCCCGCGATGTTCGACGTGAAAATATTCCGGCATGGGAGAACTTCGTGCTTGAGAGCGAAAACATACACAGCGGCACGATTGAGCCGGTGGCGGGCTGCCGCTCCTTTGAGCGATTGAAGGAGTTCTATCGAGCATTGAACGAGAAAGGATCGAAGCGGTTCCCAGCCTCGAAACTGGTTTCTGCTGGTTCTTACCGTGGCCCGCTGTCGCTTGCGCAGGCTATCAAAGGGGGTGAGTAATGAGCGTTCATCCGATCACAGCTAAACAATTACCAATCTATAAGACGCCAGCGTCGTGGCTTGAACGCGCACCCCGAATTTTGGTTATTGGAGCGGGCGGCAATGGCAGCGAGGTAGTTGATGCGCTGGCCAGCTTCCATCATGCACTTCGTTCTCTAGGACACCCAAAAGGCTTGGATGTCACCGTCATTGACGATGCCATCGTGCGCGAGCCTAACCTCGTGCGTCAGCGTTTCTGGCCGTGCGATTTGGGCCAATACAAGTCAATCAGCTTGGTGAATCGTTACAACCTCATGCTGGGTACTACTTGGGTGGCCCTGCCCTTCCGGTTCCCTAGTCATGAGAGCAAAGAAGTGATCCGCGCTGCCGACGTGATCATTTCCGCCGTTGACCTTCCTTCTGCGCGCCGCGCAATTGCCAGCAGCCCTCTCCTACCCCGAAATTGCATGTGGCTTGACCTGGGCAACGAGGCACGCCATGGGCAGGTTGTGTTCGGAGCCGCGCACGTAGACAAGCGGAGCATCTATCCCAACGTAATGGATGCTTATCCGGAAATCGGAACGCTCGAGGATGACACGAAGAAGTCCTGCTCAGTAGCGGAAGCCATTCGCTCGCAGGACTGCTTGGTCAACCGGGCAGTTACGACTGCCGGAATGAGTATTGTGTGGGAGTTGCTACGAACGGGGGAAACTGACAAGCACTGGATCACCGTGGATCTGGCGTCCGGTTGCCAAAATGCATTTCCGTTCCCTGCTGTTCAGCACTGCGCCTAAATCAACGGCCACCGCCTTCGCATTGATCCAGTTGCTGCTCCATCTGCGATATCAGGTAAGCAGCTTTAACATCGAGCGCTTTGGACAATCTCATGATCAGGGGAAGCGTGGGGAGGCTCTCCCCACGCTCAATTTTTCCCAGGTGCGCCCGCTCCACCCTAGCCAGGAGAGAAAGTTTCTCCTGGGCCAGGCCCGATTTTAGGCGTTCTTCGCGCACAACGTTACCGAAAGCTTTTGCTACCCGAGGGTCAAAGCTCGATTTTCCTGCCGGTCGCCCGCGTGTTGGTGGTCGCTTCTCCATAGACAGAAGCGTTATCGGCAGGAACAATTAAAACCACGTTTAAGAATACCCATTTTACTGGATACGCTATTGCTTCAGTGGTTCGCCGATCTGCTTACTTGCTTACCACCTCGGCAAAAGGAACATGCATATGAACCGAGTTACTAACTCCATCCCCCAGCATTTGCTGGAGCTTTATCATGAATTGAGCGCATCGCGGGCTACCCTTCTTGCATTGATTGAGTCCGAGGGAACCGGCATTCATCGTCGTTCGTTGGTCCAGATTGACCGCATGATTGCGGAGATTTTTTTCCCGGTTGGGTTTGTTGTGTACCAGGAGAGTGAGGATTTGGCCTTGGCCGAGGCTGCACGACCAAATCAGACAGGTCTAGCGTGGTGTGTGATCAGTTGCGAGCGCGACGTTCGGGTGCTGCTGTGTCATGAAACCAAGGAGGAGAATTTGCTTACGATTGAACAGGTCATCACCGGCTATGCGCTGGTACCAAATCATCTACCTGGGGAGCCTACAGAATTCGGAAAAAATCGTACGCTAAGGTTTTCCGACCTGTCGTAGCGGCCTAAATTTCCCGTCTTCTAGCTTGCGGCTCTGCCGCCAAACGTATTCGCCGGTCAGGTTGATGTGCTCCCAGCCCAGCGGCGACAGATATTGATACAGGTCGGTGTTCACCGGTTTTCCGGCGTCTGTCAGCCCTTGAGTGGCACGTTCCAGGTAGACCGTGTTCCACAGCACTATTGCAGCAGTTACCAAGTTGAGGCCGCTGGCTCGGTAGCGCTGCTGCTCGAAGCTCCGATCCCTAATTTCACCGAGACGGTTGAAGAACACCGCTCTGGCCAAGGAGTTGCGCGCCTCGCCTTTGTTCAGCCCTGCATGCACGCGACGGCGCAGCTCGACACTTTGCAGCCAATCCAGAATGAACAGCGTGCGCTCGATCCGGCCCAACTCCCGCAGGGCGACGGCCAGGCCGTTCTGGCGTGGATAGCTGCCCAGCTTACGCAACATCAGCGAGGCGGTGACAGTGCCTTGCCTGATCGATGCTGCCAGACGCAGAATTTCGCCCCAGTGAGCGCGGACGTGCTTGATGTTCAGGGTGCCGCCGATCATTGGCCTCAGTGTCGGGTAGTCCTGGACGCTCTGTGGCACATACAGCTTGGTTTCGCCCAGGTCGCGGATGCGCGGCGCAAAGCGAAAGCCCAGCAGGTGCATCAACGCGAAGACGTGATCGGTAAAACCTGCCGTGTCGGTGTAGTGCTCCTCGATCCGCAGATCCGACTCGTGATACAGCAGACCATCGAGCACGTAGGTCGAATCCCGTACACCGACATTCACCACGCGGGTGCTGAACGGCGCGTACTGGTCGGAGATATGGGTATAGAACAGTCGTCCTGGTTCATTGCCGTACTTCGGGTTGACGTGCCCAGTGCTCTCGCCTCGTCCACCTGCACGGAAGCGCTGGCCATCGGAGGAGGATGTGGTGCCGTCCCCCCAATTGGTGGCAAAGGTGTGATGGAGCTGGCTGTTGACCAGTTCGGCGAGCGCCGCCGAGTAGGTTTCGTCGCGGATGTGCCACGCTTGCAGCCAAGACAGCTTGGCGTAGGTCATACCCGGACTCGAGTCGGCCATCTTGGTCAATCCAATGTTGATGGCATCGCCGAGGATCGCGGACAGTAGCAGTGTCCGATCTTTGGCCTGGGCACCATCCTTCAGGTGGGTAAAGTGACGTGTGAACCCTGTCCACTCATCCACATCCATCAACAGTTCGGTGATCTTGATGCGCGGCAGTAACTGACTGGTCTTGTCAATCAGCGCCTGGGCGGTATCCGGCACCGCCAAATCCAGCGGCGTGATCTTCAGTCCGGACTCGGTGAGGATGGCGTCGGGGAGTTCGTTGTCCTTGGCCAGCTTGGCGACGGTCGCCAGTTGCTCATCCAGCAACTGCAAGCGCTCTTCCAGGTACTGGTCGCTATTTGGGTTGATCGCCAATGGCAGCGCCTGTTTCTGCTTGAGCGCGGCAAACGTCGCGGGCGGTATCAGGTAATTGTAACGGCTTGCAAACGAAAACGTCCCGACCTGCAATCAATACGATTTTCGACCGGAATTAACTGCGACTGACCGGCCCGGCAAACCAGTATTAGCTGCGAATGAACCTGCATTTATCCGCGCTGACCTGCATTCCATGGCTACCAACCAGCATTAATTGCAAATGACGGGGCTTATAGGTAGTGAATCGATTGCCTCGTTAGAGCGCATGTCTGCTTGGCATGCGGGAACATCTAGTCTCTTCCGCCCACGAGCCAGATCATTCCAGGCAAACACATGGGGCCTACAGCTTTGAGGCCCACTACGCTATGTGCGGGCTCGGTCTCGCCCAAAGGGTTCGGTCAACTGACCAAGGTAACCCTTGGGATAGTCCCTCTCACGCAAGCCGACATTGGCGTCGCCCTGCTTTCCTGTACTGTCGTAGAACGTCCCGAATAGCCGATCCCACACCATCAGAAATTCGCCGCAGTTCACCTGGGCATCTTCGAAGTCGCGCTTGTGGTGCCAACGATGAATTTCAGCCACCCCGATGACATGGCGCAGCCAACCCAGCCGGTAATCCAGGTTCGAGTGCTGAAAGCCCAAGTGAACGGTCAGAATGCCGAACCAGGTGGCAACCACTGCCGAAGGCGCGCCGGATGCAAACAGCAGCACCAATCCCGGGCCAGCCATGAGCATCGCATGTAGGGGATGCCGGCGCTCCCCATTCATCCAGTACAAGCGCTCGGCGCTGTGGTGAATCATGTGAAAACGCCACAGCCAGGGTACGTGGTGGCTGATGCGGTGCATGGCATACAGGCTCAGATCGAGCACGACGGCGACCAGCAGCAGCTGAACCCAAAGTGGACTCTCGACTGGGAAGAGACGAACTGTAGCCGGCACTGCATCGCCCAGCCTGGCCAGGATTTCGGCGGTGAACTGGATGACGGAAAGATTCACCAGCATATGCACCAGGTCGGTCAGGGTGTCCTGGTGATCCTCCAGCCAGCCCTCCCGGAAAGGCTGGATACGCTCCAGCCCCGCGACGGCCAATAGACCGACTGCGGCTACCAAGGGTGTGCTGGGCCAGTACGGCACCCCGGCGTACAAGGCCCAGACCATGAAGGCGGCGCTGCCACCAAACACGAGCGGATAGCTCAACCAGCGTAGGGCGAATCGAAGAGAAGTGGACATCGCTCAGCTCCTATGTAGAGAGCCTTCACGGTAGGTGCAGAGGACGACGTTCGACTTGAACGAAAGAGCTATGACTTCTGGAGATCGACCGCAGCCAGGGCGGAGGACGGATCGATGCCCAGCAGCGCCCTGAATGTCCGGGAGAAATGCGCCGAGTCGGAAAAACCTGCCGCATGCGCGGCTTCGGTCAGCCGTCCCCCTTTGGCCAGGTGTTGCAGGGCTTGGGTGAGGCGCAGCCATTTGACATAGCTGCGCAACGGCAGGCCGGTTTGCTCCACGAACCAATGGGAAAAACGCGTGGGTGACAAATGCACCAACGCGGCCATTGCCTCACGCCCCATTTGGCCTTCGCGCAGCGCTGCGGTGACCTTGGTCAAGCGCGGATCAGGGATTGGTGGATCGGCAAGCCGCAACAGCCGACGTACCTGCGCCTGCAACTGGACAGGCGAATGCCCCGACGCCCTCAGTGCCTCGACCATCGCAGCAATATCGGCCGCTACGATCTCCATCAGCCTCACGGCTCCGCTCACCCGCAAGGCACGCGCCTCATCGGACAGCACATCCAGGTAGATCGACAGGACATGCCCAGCACTGAGCCGGTGCTTCAAGCCTGCCGGAATCAAGATGGCAGCCCCAGATTGCCCACCCAACGGCGTTTCAACCGTTATCGCGGCGTCGAGCCCCACTGCAATTTGATGTGCTTGATGATGGTGCCAATCCTGGTGGGCGGCATGGCCGAGAAAGACGCCGATACCGGGGCCGACCCAGGCATGGCCTGACCAGCGAGCCACTTCTGCGGCATCCGAGCTTCGCATTATCTGCCCCGGTCCAGTTCCGCGCTTGGACTCAGCACACTGCTCAGGAGCAACATGGCGGCACCGCCCACGATGCCGATGTCCGCCAAGTTGAATGCAGGCCAATGCCAGGATTGCCAGAAAAAATCCAGATAGTCGATCACATGGCCTCGGAAGCTGCGATCGATCAGATTCCCCACTGCCCCTCCCAGTATGAGGCTATAGCCCAGCGCTTCGAGCTTGGCCCTGGGCTTACGCAAGAGCAACGCGAGCCCAATCGAAACAACCAGTGCGAGGAGAATGAAGAAGTAGCGCTGCCAACCGCCCGCGTCAGCTAGGAAGCTGAACGCTGCGCCGGTATTCCAGAAATGGACCAGATTGAAGACTGGGGTCAGAGGAACCACGGCGCCGACCGAGAGCGAACCCTCAATTACATATTTGATCGCCTGGTCGGCCAGGGCAACGGCTAGCGATAGCGTCCACCAGAGCCCGGGAGTGATACGGTGCGCCATTCCAAGTGGCGATTTCATTGTTTCGCTCCCTGAAACAGTCGCTGCAATCCGGGTGAGACGGGCATCGGCGCGAATGCACTGATCCTCGCGCGTCCGGTATTGCCGAGCGGTACCCAGATCTTCGAGAACAACACGGCAGCGATGATCCGTGGTGCTTGGCCGAACATTTCCCGGTAGTCGCGCAACTGCCAGCCAGCCCTTAGCATCAACCAATGGCTCCGCGCATGCAGGACGGGCATGTGCTGGCTCAAGATGTGGGCGCGCTCGAGCCAGGGGAATGCCTCGGTTGGCGCCTTTTCACGGAGTGCTGTCCTTGCCTGGAAAAAGGCTTCATCGATGGCATTGCGGAGGGCGGTATTCATCTGGAACTCACTTGCGCAGCAGTTGGAAGGCCATGATTCTGGGCCGATCGTGCAAGTGAACACCCTGTAGCCGCTATAGGGTCAAGCTGAATCGCCCCGGGTTTCCTAGACACTCTCCAGGCTCGCTGCGTAACGCTTTTCAAACTCTACCGGTGACAGCTGATTGTTGAAACTGTGGCGTCGTTTTGGGTTGTAAAACATCTCGATGTAATCG
>NZ_JAAQWO010000016.1:0-24765 GCF_012985525.1 Pseudomonas sp. WS 5059
CTTCTGAAAATAATCACTTGACAGCAAATGAGGCTGCTGTAGAATGCGCGCCTCGGTTGAGACGAAAGATCTTAACCAACCGCTCTTTAACAACTGAATCAAGCAATTCGTGTGGGTGCTTGTGGAGTCAGACTGATAGTCAACAAGATTATCAGCATCACAAGTTACTCCGCGAGAAATCAAAGATGTAACCAACGATTGCTGAGCCAAGTTTAGGGTTTCTTAAAAACCCAAAGATGTTTGAACTGAAGAGTTTGATCATGGCTCAGATTGAACGCTGGCGGCAGGCCTAACACATGCAAGTCGAGCGGTAGAGAGAAGCTTGCTTCTCTTGAGAGCGGCGGACGGGTGAGTAATGCCTAGGAATCTGCCTGGTAGTGGGGGATAACGTTCGGAAACGGACGCTAATACCGCATACGTCCTACGGGAGAAAGCAGGGGACCTTCGGGCCTTGCGCTATCAGATGAGCCTAGGTCGGATTAGCTAGTTGGTGGGGTAATGGCTCACCAAGGCGACGATCCGTAACTGGTCTGAGAGGATGATCAGTCACACTGGAACTGAGACACGGTCCAGACTCCTACGGGAGGCAGCAGTGGGGAATATTGGACAATGGGCGAAAGCCTGATCCAGCCATGCCGCGTGTGTGAAGAAGGTCTTCGGATTGTAAAGCACTTTAAGTTGGGAGGAAGGGTTGTAGATTAATACTCTGCAATTTTGACGTTACCGACAGAATAAGCACCGGCTAACTCTGTGCCAGCAGCCGCGGTAATACAGAGGGTGCAAGCGTTAATCGGAATTACTGGGCGTAAAGCGCGCGTAGGTGGTTAGTTAAGTTGGATGTGAAATCCCCGGGCTCAACCTGGGAACTGCATTCAAAACTGACTGACTAGAGTATGGTAGAGGGTGGTGGAATTTCCTGTGTAGCGGTGAAATGCGTAGATATAGGAAGGAACACCAGTGGCGAAGGCGACCACCTGGACTGATACTGACACTGAGGTGCGAAAGCGTGGGGAGCAAACAGGATTAGATACCCTGGTAGTCCACGCCGTAAACGATGTCAACTAGCCGTTGGGAGCCTTGAGCTCTTAGTGGCGCAGCTAACGCATTAAGTTGACCGCCTGGGGAGTACGGCCGCAAGGTTAAAACTCAAATGAATTGACGGGGGCCCGCACAAGCGGTGGAGCATGTGGTTTAATTCGAAGCAACGCGAAGAACCTTACCAGGCCTTGACATCCAATGAACTTTCTAGAGATAGATTGGTGCCTTCGGGAACATTGAGACAGGTGCTGCATGGCTGTCGTCAGCTCGTGTCGTGAGATGTTGGGTTAAGTCCCGTAACGAGCGCAACCCTTGTCCTTAGTTACCAGCACGTAATGGTGGGCACTCTAAGGAGACTGCCGGTGACAAACCGGAGGAAGGTGGGGATGACGTCAAGTCATCATGGCCCTTACGGCCTGGGCTACACACGTGCTACAATGGTCGGTACAGAGGGTTGCCAAGCCGCGAGGTGGAGCTAATCCCACAAAACCGATCGTAGTCCGGATCGCAGTCTGCAACTCGACTGCGTGAAGTCGGAATCGCTAGTAATCGCGAATCAGAATGTCGCGGTGAATACGTTCCCGGGCCTTGTACACACCGCCCGTCACACCATGGGAGTGGGTTGCACCAGAAGTAGCTAGTCTAACCTTCGGGAGGACGGTTACCACGGTGTGATTCATGACTGGGGTGAAGTCGTAACAAGGTAGCCGTAGGGGAACCTGCGGCTGGATCACCTCCTTAATCGACGACATCAGCTGCTCCATAAGTTCCCACACGAATTGCTTGATTCATTGAAGAAGACGAAAAGAAGCAGCCCGAAATTGGGTCTGTAGCTCAGTTGGTTAGAGCGCACCCCTGATAAGGGTGAGGTCGGCAGTTCGAATCTGCCCAGACCCACCAATTTTGTGTGGGAAACGCCTGTAGAAATACGGGGCCATAGCTCAGCTGGGAGAGCGCCTGCCTTGCACGCAGGAGGTCAACGGTTCGATCCCGTTTGGCTCCACCACTACTGCTTCTGTTTGTATAAAGCTTAGAAATGAGCATTCCATCGTTGCGATGGTGAATGTTGATTTCTAGTCTTTGACTAGTTCGTTCTTTAAAAATTTGGGTATGTGATAGAAAGATAGACTGAACGTTACTTTCACTGGTAACGGATCAGGCTAAGGTAAAATTTGTGAGTTACTCAAATTGAGTATTATCGAATTTTCGGCGAATGTCGTCTTCACAGTATAACCAGATTGCTTGGGGTTATATGGTCAAGTGAAGAAGCGCATACGGTGGATGCCTTGGCAGTCAGAGGCGATGAAAGACGTGGTAGCCTGCGAAAAGCTTCGGGGAGTCGGCAAACAGACTTTGATCCGGAGATGTCTGAATGGGGGAACCCAGCCATCATAAGATGGTTATCTTAAGCTGAATACATAGGCTTAAGAGGCGAACCAGGGGAACTGAAACATCTAAGTACCCTGAGGAAAAGAAATCAACCGAGATTCCCTTAGTAGTGGCGAGCGAACGGGGACTAGCCCTTAAGTGGCTTTGAGATTAGCGGAACGCTCTGGAAAGTGCGGCCATAGTGGGTGATAGCCCTGTACGCGAAAATCTCTTAGTCATGAAATCGAGTAGGACGGAGCACGAGAAACTTTGTCTGAATATGGGGGGACCATCCTCCAAGGCTAAATACTACTGACTGACCGATAGTGAACTAGTACCGTGAGGGAAAGGCGAAAAGAACCCCGGAGAGGGGAGTGAAATAGATCCTGAAACCGTATGCGTACAAGCAGTGGGAGCCCACTTTGTTGGGTGACTGCGTACCTTTTGTATAATGGGTCAGCGACTTATTTTCAGTGGCGAGCTTAACCGAATAGGGGAGGCGTAGCGAAAGCGAGTCTTAATAGGGCGTCTAGTCGCTGGGAATAGACCCGAAACCGGGCGATCTATCCATGGGCAGGTTGAAGGTTGGGTAACACTAACTGGAGGACCGAACCGACTACCGTTGAAAAGTTAGCGGATGACCTGTGGATCGGAGTGAAAGGCTAATCAAGCTCGGAGATAGCTGGTTCTCCTCGAAAGCTATTTAGGTAGCGCCTCATGTATCACTGTAGGGGGTAGAGCACTGTTTCGGCTAGGGGGTCATCCCGACTTACCAAACCGATGCAAACTCCGAATACCTACAAGTGCCGAGCATGGGAGACACACGGCGGGTGCTAACGTCCGTCGTGAAAAGGGAAACAACCCAGACCGTCAGCTAAGGTCCCAAAGTTATGGTTAAGTGGGAAACGATGTGGGAAGGCTTAGACAGCTAGGAGGTTGGCTTAGAAGCAGCCACCCTTTAAAGAAAGCGTAATAGCTCACTAGTCGAGTCGGCCTGCGCGGAAGATGTAACGGGGCTCAAACCATACACCGAAGCTACGGGTATCACCTTCGGGTGATGCGGTAGAGGAGCGTTCTGTAAGCCTGTGAAGGTGAGTTGAGAAGCTTGCTGGAGGTATCAGAAGTGCGAATGCTGACATGAGTAACGACAATGGGTGTGAAAAACACCCACGCCGAAAGACCAAGGTTTCCTGCGCAACGTTAATCGACGCAGGGTTAGTCGGTCCCTAAGGCGAGGCTGAAAAGCGTAGTCGATGGAAAACAGGTTAATATTCCTGTACTTCTGGTTATTGCGATGGAGGGACGGAGAAGGCTAGGCCAGCTTGGCGTTGGTTGTCCAAGTTTAAGGTGGTAGGCTGGAATCTTAGGTAAATCCGGGATTCTAAGGCCGAGAGCTGATGACGAGTTACCCTTTGGGTGACGAAGTGGTTGATGCCATGCTTCCAAGAAAAGCTTCTAAGCTTCAGGTAACCAGGAACCGTACCCCAAACCGACACAGGTGGTTGGGTAGAGAATACCAAGGCGCTTGAGAGAACTCGGGTGAAGGAACTAGGCAAAATGGCACCGTAACTTCGGGAGAAGGTGCGCCGGTGAGGGTGAAGGACTTGCTCCGTAAGCTCATGCCGGTCGAAGATACCAGGCCGCTGCGACTGTTTATTAAAAACACAGCACTCTGCAAACACGAAAGTGGACGTATAGGGTGTGACGCCTGCCCGGTGCCGGAAGGTTAATTGATGGGGTTAGCTAACGCGAAGCTCTTGATCGAAGCCCCGGTAAACGGCGGCCGTAACTATAACGGTCCTAAGGTAGCGAAATTCCTTGTCGGGTAAGTTCCGACCTGCACGAATGGCGTAACGATGGCGGCGCTGTCTCCACCCGAGACTCAGTGAAATTGAAATCGCTGTGAAGATGCAGTGTATCCGCGGCTAGACGGAAAGACCCCGTGAACCTTTACTATAGCTTTGCACTGGACTTTGAATTTGCTTGTGTAGGATAGGTGGGAGGCTTTGAAGCGTGGACGCCAGTTCGCGTGGAGCCAACCTTGAAATACCACCCTGGCAACTTTGAGGTTCTAACTCAGGTCCGTTATCCGGATCGAGGACAGTGTATGGTGGGTAGTTTGACTGGGGCGGTCTCCTCCTAAAGAGTAACGGAGGAGTACGAAGGTGCGCTCAGACCGGTCGGAAATCGGTCGTAGAGTATAAAGGCAAAAGCGCGCTTGACTGCGAGACAGACACGTCGAGCAGGTACGAAAGTAGGTCTTAGTGATCCGGTGGTTCTGTATGGAAGGGCCATCGCTCAACGGATAAAAGGTACTCCGGGGATAACAGGCTGATACCGCCCAAGAGTTCATATCGACGGCGGTGTTTGGCACCTCGATGTCGGCTCATCACATCCTGGGGCTGAAGCCGGTCCCAAGGGTATGGCTGTTCGCCATTTAAAGTGGTACGCGAGCTGGGTTTAGAACGTCGTGAGACAGTTCGGTCCCTATCTGCCGTGGACGTTTGAGATTTGAGAGGGGCTGCTCCTAGTACGAGAGGACCGGAGTGGACGAACCTCTGGTGTTCCGGTTGTCACGCCAGTGGCATTGCCGGGTAGCTATGTTCGGAATAGATAACCGCTGAAAGCATCTAAGCGGGAAACTAGCCTCAAGATGAGATCTCACTGGAACCTTGAGTTCCCTGAAGGGCCGTCGAAGACTACGACGTTGATAGGTTGGGTGTGTAAGCGCTGTGAGGCGTTGAGCTAACCAATACTAATTGCCCGTGAGGCTTGACCATATAACACCCAAGCAATTTGTTTCTCGAAAGAGCATCAGATTGCGGTGTGTGAAGACGAAATGAACCGAAAGTTCGAATCTCACAAAACACCGAAAGCTGTCACATACCCAATTTGCTGAAGCGAGGCACTTGCCACGACTCAGTACCCGAATTTCTTGACGACCATAGAGCATTGGAACCACCTGATCCCATCCCGAACTCAGCAGTGAAACGATGCATCGCCGATGGTAGTGTGGGGTTTCCCCATGTGAGAGTAGGTCATCGTCAAGATTAAATTCCAAAACCCCTGTTTGCTAACGCAGACAGGGGTTTTGTTTATGTAGAAGTCCATGAATTTCACCGGACCGTTGCTAGCGCAACGCTCTGGTACACAGAATTTCTTGACGACCATAGAGCATTGGAACCACCTGATCCCATCCCGAACTCAGCAGTGAAACGATGCATCGCCGATGGTAGTGTGGGGTTTCCCCATGTGAGAGTAGGTCATCGTCAAGATTGAATTCCGAAACCCCCGTCTGCTAGCGCAGACGGGGGTTTTGTCGTTCTGGGGACCTAAGTGTCCAATCCTGACCGCCTGTCGGCTTCTTACATAAAAAGAAGATGTATCCCACAAATTCCTAAGATTTATCCAGCCTTGGCCGAAAGCCTGATGAGCCATGCGTGCACCGAAATAGAGCGGTCGTAGAGTCCGCCTATACCGTACATGGAACGTTGCATTCGGCACGCTCACCCCCTTTTGGCAAAAAGAAGTCGATGAAATGAATCTCAAGTTCAGTCATAAAATTCTGTTGGCCGCGTCAGGCGTCGTGGTTTTGGCCTTCGCGCTGTTTACGTTGTACAACGACTACCTGCAGCGCAATACCATCAGGCAAAACCTGGAGTCATCTATCCAGCAGTCGGGTGACCTGACTGCCAGCAGTGTGCAGAACTGGCTCAGTGGCCGGGTGCTGGTCCTGGAGAACCTTGCGCAGAACGTTGCTCACCAAGGCAGCAATGCCGACCTCCCCGGCCTGGTTGATCAACCGGCGTTCACCTCGAACTTCCAGTTCACCTACGTCGGTTCAACCAACGGTGTCTTCACCCAGCGTCCTGACGCGAAAATGCCTGATGGCTACGATCCGCGTCAGCGCCCTTGGTACAAGCAAGCGGTCGCTGCCGACAAACCCATGCTGACCCCGCCTTATATGGCCGCCGTCGGTGGTTTGATCGTCACCATCGCGATGCCGGTCAAGAAAAATGGTGAGCTGTTGGGTGTAGTGGGTGGCGACTTGAGCCTGCAAACCTTGGTGAAGATCATCAACTCGGTGGACTTCGGCGGGATTGGCCACGCGTTCCTGGTCAGCGGCGATGGGCAGGTGATTGTCAGTCCTGACCAAGAACAGGTAATGAAAAACCTCAAGGATATCTATCCGGGCAGCACCGTCCGTATTGAGAAGATCAACCAGGATGTGGTCCTCAATGGCCAGGACCGCATCCTGTCCTTCACCCCGATCAGCGGCTTGCCTGGTGCGGACTGGTACATAGGGCTGTCGATCGATAAAGACAAAGCCTACGCCCCCCTAAGTAAGTTCCGCACCTCCGCCTTGATCGCAATGTTCATTGCCGTCACTGCAATTGCCGTATTGCTGAGCCTGTTGATCCAGGTGCTGATGCGCCCGCTGACCACCATGGGTCGCGCCATGCAAGACATTGCCCAGGGCGAGGGCGACCTGACCCGCCGCCTGGTCGTGGAAAGCAAAGATGAATTCGGGGAGCTGGGTAGTGCGTTCAACCAGTTTGTCGAGCGTATCCATGCCTCGATCAGCGAAGTGTCCTCGGCGACCAGGCATGTACACGATCTTTCCCAGCGCGTGATGGCATCGTCCAACGCTTCGATCATCGGTTCTGACGAGCAGAGCGCCCGTACCAACAGCGTTGCCGCGGCCATTAACGAACTGGGTGCCGCCACCCAGGAAATCGCCCGTAACGCCGCTGACGCCTCGCAACACGCCAGTGGCGCCAGCGAGCAAGCCGATGACGGTCGCCAGGTCGTAGAGAAAACCATCCTGGCGATGTCCGAGTTGTCGCAGAAGATCAGCCTGTCCTGCACGCAGATCGAAACCTTGAATGCCAGTACCGACAACATTGGCCATATCCTCGATGTGATCAAAGGCATCTCCCAGCAAACCAACCTGCTGGCCCTCAACGCCGCTATTGAAGCCGCCCGTGCTGGTGAAGCCGGCCGTGGTTTTGCCGTGGTGGCTGACGAAGTGCGCAACCTGGCCCACCGTACCCAGGAGTCGGCAGAGGAGATCCACAAGATGATCACCTCGTTGCAGATCGGCTCACGCGAAGCCGTGACCACGATGAATGCCAGCCAGGTGTCCAGCGAAGAAAGCGTCGAGGTTGCCAACCAGGCCGGTGAACGCTTGATCAGCGTGACCCAGCGTATCGTCGAGATCGACGGCATGAACCAGTCGGTGGCCGCTGCCACCGAGGAGCAGACCGCCGTGGTGGAGACGCTCAATGTTGATATCAACCAGATCAACCTGCTGAACCAACAAGGTGTGGCCAACCTCAACGAGACCTTGAAAGACTGTGACGCGCTGTCACAACAAGCCAATCGCTTGAAGCAACTGGTCGACAGTTTCAAGATCTGATCACCCTGCCAGTCAATGTGGCGCAGTGCAGCAATGTACTGCGCCATTTTTTTCAGCCAAGCAGTCGGCGCACGTTATCCAGTGCACTGTCGGCGAAGGCCTGGATGAATTGTTCAAATCCCTCTTTGTCGCTGGCATCAACGGGTTCGGCGATGATGGTCCAGGTCACCCGCGCCTGATTCTCCCCCAGCGACTCAACGCTCATTGCGGCCCACAGCCGGGCCACGCCCAAGGTGTTATAGATCGTCGTCCAGGTCATGTGCATCGCCTGCGCATCGTGGCTATTGAGCTGTTCCACGACCACATTGCCGTCGTGGAAGCATTTCTTGCGCAGCGATCCCACACCGCTGCCGATCATCGTGATACTTGCCAGGGCAGGGATGAACGCGTCAAAGCCTGCGAAGCGACCCACGACCCCCCACAGGTTGACGGCGCTGCAGGCAATCGCCACAGATGACACCACAGGCCTGCCCACGGGGTTTTGGATCAACGTATCGGGTTGCAGCTGTCTCATAATTTTTTCCCTGGTGGCGGTGTCACAGAAAGCCGATGGCATTGAGGTACTGGCACCCTCTGCGTAACAGCGCGGGTGCTTTTTCGGGGTATTGCATGCCCATCTGCTCGACGCCATAGCGTGCGTTCTCGTGGCGAATCATCGAGATATCGCCAATGTCTTCTCCCAGCCCATTGAGGTAAAACCCGAGCACGCCAAACAGGGCATTCTCGCGACCCACTTCACCTAGCTGGTGTTGCCAATCCGCCACGCTTACCAATTCGAACGCATGACCTGCCTGGCGGAACGACTCCACGTAGGTTTCCCACCGCAGTGGCTGCGGATTGTGCAGGTTGAACACGCTGCGCTCGGCAACGCAGTTGCCACTGTGGAAGGCAATGAACTGCGCCAGGAAATCCACCGGCATCAGGTCGAAGTTCAAGCCCAGGCGTGGCACCCGGCCCAGCTGCAGCGAGCCCTTGAGCATCAGCATCAGGCGGTTTTTGTGTGGTTGGCAGACGCCGTTGCGGCTATTGAAACTGATGTTCCCGGGGCGATAGATGTTGATCCAGGCGCCTTGCCCCGCAGCGCGCCCCAAGAGGCGTTCAGCCACCCATTTGGAAAGGTTGTAGCCGTTCTTGATGTAGAGCGGCGGGGTACTTGCCGCAGGCGCTTCAAGCACCTGCCCGTCGGCTCCGACGCTGCTTGATGCGGATAATGTGGAGACAAAATTGAGCACCTTCTTACAGTGGGTTTCGCACAGTCGCAGGCACTCAAGCACCGGTTCCACGTTGTCCTTGGCCAGCGATGCGTAGTCCATGACGTGATTGACGTGGGCCGCGCTGTGTATCAGCACCCCGTACTGGCGGGCGAGGTGTTCATAGACATGGGCCTCAAGCCCCAGGCGAGGTCGGCGCAGGTCGGTGGCGTACACCCGCACGCGGCTCAGGTCCAGGTGTTCCAGGCGGTATTCACGCAACGCCTCGGCAAACCGTGTAGCGGCTGATTGCCCTGGGTTTTCGCGCACCAGGCAGGCGACTTCTGTCGCTCCGGCCATCAGCAAGGCCTCGACGATGTGCACACCCAAAAAGCTGTTGGCGCCGGTCACGATCGCCTTGTGGCGATTGCCCGCGCGCGCTCCTGGCAACAGGCTTATGTCCAGCGCGCGTAGCGCGTCGCTGATCGCCCGGTCGCTGGGGGCAGCACCTGGCAGGCTATCGCTCATCAACGCGGCGAGGGTCTGCACCGTTGGCGCTTCGATAAACCGGTTGAGGGGCAGGCTGCGCCCGTACAACTCGCGAATCCGCAGGAGCATGGTTGAAAGCAGAATGGAGTGACCGCCGAGATGGAAAAAGCTGTCGTCAGTCGACATCTCGTCGACCGGCAACCCCAGCAGTTCACTCCACAGGCCCAGCAATTGCCCTTCCAGCGGTGTTTGGGGGTGGCGTTGAGGGTTTTCCGAGACGGCTTGAACCGTCAGCGCCAGTAAGGCCTGGCGGTCAACCTTGCCATTGCTGCCAGAGGGCAGGCTCGTCAGCTCTGTGCACACGGTCGGCTGCATATAGTCCGGCAGCATTTGCCTGGCATGTTGCTTGAGCGCGGCCAGGGCTGCGCCCGAACCATTGGGATCAGGCTGTGCCACAAACGCCAGGACCCGTCGATCACGGTCAATCACCACCGCGACCTGGCGAAACAGCTGGCTGGCGCGCAAGCACTGCTCGATCTCTTGGGGCTCGACCCGAAAACCACGGATCTTCACCTGCTGGTCCTGGCGCCCGACCAGCGCGATACCCTCGGCCGTCCATTTCGCCATGTCGCCCGTGCGGTACGCGTGCAAGGCCTGGCCGTCAGGCAGCCCAAGGCGCACAAAGTGCTCGGCGGTCTGGCGTGGCTGGTTCAGATACCCAAGGCTCACCCCGGGGCCGACGATATACACCTCGCCAACTACCTGGTCCTCGACCGGCTGGCGCTGCTCGTCGAGGATCAGCACCTGGCTGTTGGCGATGGGTATGCCGAGGTTGAGGTTGCTGTCGTCAGCCTGCATCCGACGGCTGCTGACCAGCACTGTGGCTTCCGTCGGGCCATAGAGGTTGTGCAAGGCGCATTGCCCGGCCATCTGCCGGATGACATGGGGCTCACAGATATCACCGCCGGTCAGCAGGTGTTGCAGGCCCAACGGTCGGTCCATTGGCAGCAGGCTCAACAGCGCCGGCGGCAGGAAGGCATGGGTGACGCGCTGTTGCTGGATCAGTTCAACCAACTGGAGTGGGTCACGACGCTGTTCTTCACTGGGAACAATCAGGGTCGCGCCCTGGTTCAGGGCTGGAAAGAGATCGACCAGCGAAGAGTCGAAACTCACGGACGAAAATTGCAGTACACGGCTGTGCTCGCTGAGTTCGACATGCTGGCTGTACCACGCCGAAAAATGCGCCAGGTTTTGCTGGCTGAGCAACACCCCCTTGGGCTGGCCGGTAGTGCCCGAGGTGTAAAGCACCATGCTGGCGCTATCAGCCGTGGGCGAGGTGAGCGCCAAGGGGCAATTGTCGTCCACGTGCTGGCTGTCCATGCGGCTGACGTCCACCGCCATGAAATGCTTGCGCAAGGGATGTTGGCCATCATCGAGCAACACCACGGCCCCGGCGTTTTCCAGCATGGCTCGTTGGCGCGGCAGCGGGTGGCCCGGCTCGAGCGGCAGATACACCGCGCCGCAACCCAGGGTCGCCAGAATGCTGGCGTACAACTCGATCGACTTGCCCAGGCAGATCCCGACCACGGGCGCCGGCCCCGGCCCGAGCAAGGGTTGTAGAACCTGCCGGATGGCCAGGCTGTGTCGCAACAGCTGTCGATAGCTCAGGCTAAGCCCGGCAATCTCCAGGGCCGGCCGATCGGCGAAGACCCGCAAGCTCTGCTCCAACTGTTTGATCAGCGGCGTCCGGGCTTTTTGCAGGAGCACCGGGTCAGCGGTCCGGTTGAGGCGATGCAGGTAGGCCAGTCCTTCCAGGCCTTGCAGGCTCTGCTCGGCAAACGTGGCGGCGCTAGCACGTTGTGTGAAGTGCCCGGGGTTGCGCGAAAAGCCGCTGACCTGCAGCGCGACCCACTCGACCAGGCGCGTCACTGCCTGGCGTCGCAGTCGTTGGCCGTTGCCACAGGCTGGCGGTGTCAGGTCCAGCGCGGCCAGCAGCTGGCGTGTGCGGTCATAGCAGCGTATTTGCAGGGCTGGCAGGCCACACTCACTCATCGGGCCGATGCACAGGCGCAGGCTCATCCTGGTCACGCCGGCCAGTTCCTGGGCGAGGGGCTGGGTGCCATCTTCAATCAGCAAGTCGATTGCCGGCGCCTGCGCGGCAAGGTCATGCCCATAGGGTTGCAGTGCCTGCCCCAGTTCATGCAAGGCCGCACTGCTACCGACCAGGCTAATCCCAAGGCGTCTCATGACTGGCCCCCGGCTGCCGGCAGGTAGGCACTCAACGCATGGGCGACACACGAGGTTTGCAGCAACCCGCTGCGGCGCAGGAACCCCATGATGTTGCCGATCAGCGGGTGCTGGCGGGTGATGGGAAAGGCCGGGGTCTGTACCTCGACCCGCAGCGCCTGGCGAGTGTGCGCCGGCACATCCAGATGTTCGATCAACAGTCGGTCGAAGTCACTTTGCAGGTCATTGGTCAAATAGTGTTGCAGGAACACCGGCAGGGTTCGGGCGATGCCGTCGCGATCCTCTTCGCTTGCCGTTTGCCAGTAGAGCCTTACCAGGCAGGTCCAGAAGCTGGCGTGGCGGCCCTCGTCAGCCAGGTGGTCGGCCATCAGGCCCCGGACCGACTGCTTGACGCCGTCATCCTTGGCAAACGCCGCCACGTCATGGGTGACCGTGTTCTCGGCAATCGCCACGCACACCAGCTCCACCGCATCACGCAGATGCGCCGGTGCCTGGGCCTGAGCGATGGGGATGGCACGGCTCAACTCGATGGCGGCCGGTAGCGGCAGCGGGGCAATACCTGTCTTTTCCTGCGTTTGCTGCATGAAGTCCAGGGCAACGAGGGCGTGATAATCCTCATCGACCACCACGGTCATGGCGTCGTAGCGGCACGCGGTAGGGAAGGGGATTGAAAAACGATTCTTGGCGATGCTCCGTGCGGTTCTATCGACGATCTCGGTCTCAAAGATCACCACGTCGTTGAGGAATTTGTAGAGCGTCTGCACCAGCACAAAATCGCGCCACTGCGGGCAGTGCTCGAGAAAACCCGCACTGAGTACCAGCGGTTGGCGACACAGGGGGTAGATCAACTTGTCGTCATCTTCCAGCAGGCGTCGCGGGCGAGTGCGGATAGTCGCCTGATGCTCCCAGTCGGCTGCGAACGAGCGATAGTCGAGGGCGTTCACAGGCTCACCTCCTGGCGGCCTGCGTGCTGGCGCAGGCCGTCCCACAAGGCAATGCGGCTCTCTACGGCGCTGAGGGCGGCGTTCCAGGCCTGTTGTTCGAGCACCGGGTCCGCCAGTGTCAGGCGTCGGAGCAGGCGCTCTGCGGCCGGCTCATGGCCCTCAGCGTCCAGCTCGATGTGGCGCTGGAGGTAGTAGCACAAGCTGGGGGCCTGCCGGTGGGCGACGTCGCTGCCCTGCAGGATGCGCTTGAACATCGCCGGGATGACGCTTTCCCGGCCATGCAGGAAGGTCGCGGCTACACAGTGGGTCGGGGCGTTCAGGGCGACGTCCAGGGTGTGCCGCACAAAGCGCTCTACCGCAGGATCAAGCGTGATCTGCGCCAAGGCACTGTCGAGGCTTGCACCCTCTCGCTGCAACGCGATGAAGCGTTCGATGGTGGTGGTGCAGGCCCCTACCTCGCGCATTGCCTCCAGGTACAGTTCGAAGTGACTGCTATGCCCGTCGCCCAGGCGCAGGTCCGATTCCTCGTCGAGGACAATTTCGTTGATCAGCCGCGCGGCCTGCGGGTCCGCCGGCGGGAGCCAGGGCAGGCGCACGCAGGTCAGGTCCTGTTGCAGGCGTTTGGTCAGGGTCATGAAGTCCCAGACGGCGAAAATATGGTTCTGCATAAAGTGCTGTAACTGCGGGAAAGAGTTGATTTCCAGGAAAATCGGATGTTCATGTAGTTGCAGTTTTTTTTGTCTGAGTAGTTCTTGGAGTTGAAACATGCTTAATGCCTATAAGTCGTTATGCCGACTCAAATAAAAAGGTTGTTTAGAACCAAGTGTGCATTACAGGTAAGTGTTGCGTCGCGCAGTCATGGGAATGACACGGCTGGCTTGGTTATCCGGCAAGCAACAAGTAGTGACAAAGCAACTTAGACTTATTGGATAGTTTGTCGTCCACAGCCGTGCCTAAGCCTGTGCCTACGCTTTCGACTGAAGTGCCAAGACCAATTAAAGGATAATCACTTGGTTAAGTATTCAAATACTTTAAGAGTTGTATAAGGTTTTTTTGCAGGAAGGAATGTTTCGTAGTCGAGCTTACTGTTCGATGTGAGAACTTTCCTCCTTGTTTGCAGGTTTTAAATTATTGGACTTAATGACCAGGCTTAAATCCGCTTTTGCATTTGCAATGCTGGATGTTTCCTGACGGTCAATGTCGAGTCGGTTGCCGGAGCGGCCAAGGGGTGACGGCAGCAGAGGCCGGCTTTGGACGTGTGCGGCGCCTGGCAATCCAGGTCGCGCACGTAGCGGCTAAAGCCGGGAGAAATCAACGCGCCCCTTTGTCGTTCTCCTGCTCGAGGCCGTTCAGGTAGTGAGTGATCACTTCCATCCCGCGCATGAGGTGATTGCGCAGGGTCAGTACACTTTCCTCGACCTTTTTCTGCGCGACCAGGGTGAGCAACTCGCGATGGTCCTCTTGGGAAGTTTCGCCCAGCCCCATGGCTTCGAGGTTGAAACGCAGGAACCGCTCCTCCTCGTTCAGCCCGTGCTCTACCAGGTTCAACAACCGCTGGTTGGGAGCCCTGCCATACAATGCCATGTGAAACAGGCGGTTGAGCCGGCCGATTTCGTTGTAGTCGGTTTCGTGCTCAAGGGTGTCGATCAAGGCACCCGCCTGCTCGATATCACTTGTGCCCAGCAATGGGATCGACAAGCGCAGCGCCTCCGACTCCAGGAGAATTCGCAGGGCGTAGGTTTCCGCCGAGTTATCTTCAATCAGCGGGGCGACCACGGCGCCTTTATGGGTGACAACATGCAGCAGCGACTGGGCTTCCAGCTGGCGCAGGGCCTCGCGCACCGGCATACGGCTGACTCCGAACAGGCTGGCCAGCTCTTGCTGGCGCATGGCGGTGCCGCAGGGCAGGCGGCCATCCAGTATGGCGTTGCGCAATGTTTCTTCAATAACGGAGCGGGCGAGGTGAGCGGGAATGGGCCCACTGATCTTGATGCTGCTCAAAGGGTTCGGCTTGTGCGTCACGACTACGCTATCCTCCTTTCTTGTTGGAATGGGTTTTGGCTAATTGGATCCAAAGAACACTAGAGATTGCATGCAGGCTTGTCAAACAGGCAAGGTTTCCCTTTGTAAGCGACTCAACAGCGCGGTTTTTCATCGCACATTATGGCTTGCTGGCGTCTTACAAGGCGCGATTGCTTAAGCTCAGTGATTGCACCGTGCCATTGTCTTTTGCCGACCGACCCTTCACCATCGATTGATTCTCCGTCTCTTTCTACGGACTGAAGCCATTGGCGGTACGTTTTACTCCCTCGCGGATCCTGTGCTGGTTGTTTTCAGCGCTGCTGCTGGCTGGCTTGTTGCCTGGCGGGCTGCATGCCGATTGGGATTTCTCCCAGATCAGCCGGCGTGCCACCACGCTCTATGGGCCACTGGGCGCGGGCCAGCAGCGTATCGATGACTGGCAGCGGCTGCTGGCCACGCAAAAACAAGGCAGCGAGCTGGAGCAGCTCAAGGTGGTCAACCTGTTCTTCAACAAACGGGTGCGCTATGTCGAAGACATCGACCTGTGGAACCAGGTCGATTACTGGGAAACGCCCATCGAAGCCCTGTGGAAGGGCGCCGGCGACTGTGAAGACTATGCCATCGCCAAATATTTCAGCCTCCGGCACCTGGGTGTCTCCAGCGACAAATTGCGCATTACCTACGTCAAGGCATTGCGGCAGAATCGCGCCCATATGGTCTTGACCTATTATTCGACGCCAGAGGCCATGCCGCTGGTGCTCGACAGCCTGATCGACGAAATCCAGCCTGCCAGCCAACGGACCGACTTGCTGCCGGTCTACTCCTTCAACGCCGAAGGTTTGTACCTGCCGGGCGCCAAGGGCAACAAAAAGGTCGGCGACACCAAGCGCCTGTCGCGCTGGCAGGATGTGCTGAAAAAAATGCGTGCGGAAGGCTTCCCAGCCGAGCCGGCCAACTAGGAGTAACTGTTCAGATGTCACTGTTCAAACAGCTGTTGATCGCTATCTGTCTGTTCCTGGTGGTCGCTTTCAGCGGCAGCTTCATGGTCAGCCTGGAAAGCTCGCGTACCCAATACGTGAACCAGTTGCGCTCCCACGCGCAGGATGCGGCGACCGCCCTGGCGCTGTCCCTGACGCCCAATATCGACGACCCGGCGATGGTCGAGCTGCTGGTCAGCTCGATCTTCGACAGCGGTTATTACGCCAGCATCCGCGTGATCGACGTGACCAATGACCAGGTCATCGTCGAGCGCAGCGGCATCCCCGACAATAACGGCGTGCCCAACTGGTTCGTCAAGATGATCGGCCTGGAGCCGGCCGGTGGCGACGCCCTGGTCAGCCGTGGCTGGGAGCAGGCGGCGCGGGTCGAGGTGGTCAGCCATCCGATGTTCGCCCTGGCCAAGCTGTGGCAGAGCGCCCTGGGCAGCCTCGGCTGGCTGCTGTTGTGCGGCGCCGTCAGTGCGGTGCTGGGCGCGTTGTTGCTGCGCCGCCAGCTCAAGCCTTTGGACTACATGGTCAAGCAGTCCCACGCCATTGCCCGCCGCGAGTTCCTGAGCCTGCCGGATTTGCCGCGCACCCCGGAACTGCGCCGCGTGGTGCAGGCGATGAACCAGATGGTGGAAAAGCTCAAGGCGCTATTCCAGGAACAGGCCGAGCGCAGCGAAAAGCTGCGGGTGGAGTCCTATCAGGACAACCTCACAGGCCTGGCCAACCGTCGCTATTTCGAGATGCAACTCAACGCGCGGGTCAGCAACCCCGAAGAGACCAGTTCAGGCTACTTGCTGGTGCTGCGGGTCAAGGACCTGGCCGGCCTCAACCAGCGCCTCGGCGGCCAGCGTACCGACCAACTGCTGCAGGCGGTTGGCGAGCAACTGTTGCGCCAGTGCGAGCCGTACCCGGAAACCCACAACCTGGTCACCCGAATCCGCGGTGGCGAATTCGCCGTGCTGGCGCCGGGGCTGATGCGTGAAGAGGCGTTGCAGCTGGCGCAGAACCTGGAAAGCACCTTGCAAAGCCTGCAAGCCACCGGTGCCAGTGATGTGTCGCCGGTCGCTTGTATTGGCCTGGCGCCTTTCAATCACGGTGATTCGCCGCAAGCCCTGCTGACCCTGGCCGACCAGGCGCTGGCCCAGGCCGAGACCCTGGGGGATGTCAGCTGGGTGTGCCTGGACCACAGCGCGGCCGCCAGCGTCGGCGACGATCACCATGCCTGGCACACACTGCTGGACCAGGCGCTGACCCAACAACGCTTCGAGCTGTACTTCCAGCCGGTAGTGGCCACTCAGGATCCGCAACTGATCCTGCATTACAAAGTCCTCTCGCGGCTGGTCGACGACCAGGGTCATACCATCCCCGCCGGGCGCTTCCTGCCTTGGCTTGAGCGCTTTGGCTGGTCGGCGCGCCTAGACCAGGTGATGCTGGAACTGGTGCTCAAACAGATGGCCAGCCATGAGCAGTCGCTGGCCCTGAACCTGTCTGCGGCCACGCTGGCAGACCCGCAAGCGCTGAACCGCGTCTTCGACCTGCTGCGTCAGCATTCCAACCTGGGCCCGCGCCTGACCCTGGAAATCGGTGAAGAGCAACTGCCTGAACAGGCCGTGCTGGAGCAGTTGACCCAGCGTCTGCGGGAACTGAATTTTTCCCTCAGCCTGCAACGCTTTGGCGGACGCTTCAGCATGATCGGCAACCTGGCGCGCCTGGGCCTGGCCTACCTGAAGATCGATGGCAGCTACATCCGCGACATCGACCAGGAAAGCGACAAGCGCCTGTTTATCGAAGCCATCCAGCGCGCAGCCCACAGCATCGACTTGCCGCTGATTGCCGAGCGGGTCGAAACCGAAGGTGAGTTGCAGGTGATTCGCGAGATGGGGATTTTTGGCGTGCAGGGCCAGCTGTTTGGCGAGCCGGCGCCCTGGCGCTGAGGCCGTGGCCGGCCTCAGATCAGGCCGGTCTCATCATCATTGATCAGGTGGCTCAGGCCACCCAGTGATTCCCGTGCGTTGCTACGGTCCTTGAGCTTGGCTTGGGCAGCCACCGGCAGGTCCGTGAGGTTGATCACGCCTTTTTGGATCAGCACCTGAATCAAGTCTTCCAGCACCCGGATCATCTCCGAGTCACTGTGCTTGAGCTGCTTGAGGCTCAGCTCCGCTTCTTCATTGGCAAACCAGGCCTGGATCTCATGATGATCCGCGGGCAGGGTGCCGGTCGATTCGGCGAAGGCAACCGCTTCGGCGCGAATCAGCTCACCCTGTGCATCACGTTGCACGTAGAACATTGAACATCCCTCATGAGGAGAACTGACGACAGCCTGTCAGCAGCATAGGCCAACGGAGCGCGATTGGGCGTGAGTATGCCGTGCAATCGTTGCCCCATGCCAGCGAACGGTGGCCGCAAATGAATCGGCCGCCTCAAGAGGCGGCCGGGTCATTGGTTCATTAGGTGTGATCGACCTTGATGGTCGGGTCAGCACCACTGATCAACGAATTGATCGTCTGCCCGGACCAGTTGTTACCTTCCAGCTTGATCGTCACATCCGCGTTGGCCAGGCCGCCGGCAGCGTTGAGCTTGCCTTCGGAACTGATCTGCAGCGTGGTCACGTTATCCACCGTGGTCAACTTCAGGAAGTTGTCGATGGTGCTGTCGGTTTCACCCTTGAGCAGGTCGCGCAGGTCGATACGGTCGCCTTCCGAGGCCTTGAAGTCCTTGATCACGTCGTTGCCGACGTCACCGGATCTCCAGACGAAGGTATCGGCACCGGTACCGCCGATCAGGATGTCATTGCCCTGGCCGCCGATCAGCGTGTCGTTACCCGTGCCGCCCAGCAGGATGTCGTTGCCCTTGCCCCCGTCCAGGTAGTCGTTGCCGCCCTGGCCGAACAGGATGTCATCACCCGAGCCACCCAGCAGGGTGTCATTACCGTCCTTGGCACCCGAGGTGTTGAACTCGTTGTAGTGCTCGGTGATGTACTTGTGCACATCCTGGCCGGTGACGGCAGCAACCGCCACGCCGTTTTTCCCTGCCACGTAGGACTGGATAGCGTTGTAGCCCTCGCCGGTAATGCCCGGGAAGCTCACCAGGTCGCCAAACAGGATGTCGTTGCCGTCACCCCCATCGACACGGTCGGCACCCGGCAGGGTGGCTTCGCTGCTACCGAGGATGGCGTTGGCCAGATCCTTGGGATCGATGTTGGCTTGTGGCTTGTTATCGCTGTCGTACGGTTTCAACTGATCCAGGCTGACGCCACTGTTGAGGCCGATGGCTTCGACACCGCCGGTGGACAGGCCCTTGAGCAGTGCAAATGCGCTATTGGAGTTGGCGGTGGTGGCGGTGTCGGTATAGTTGCCATAACCGTCGCGCACCGACAGCTCAAAAGTGCCATCCCCTTGGGCGTGGATGACTCCCGGGTTGTACTGCGACCAGCCCCCGTTGTTGATCCAGAGCGTCATTTTCCCGACAGCATCAATATCAATCAGGTGAGTCGAGTCGATAGTGATCCTGGTGGCGGTGCCTAAGGTGTAGTTGTTCATGTTGACGACATCATCCAGCCTGACGTTGCCGTACAAGGTCGGGTTGCCCTGCTCGCTGCGTTGGTAGTACGTCGGCTGGCCATCGGTGATGAAGTACGTTGTGTTGATTGCGCCAGTGTTACTGGTCGCCTTGGCACTGTTGAAGAAGTTGGATGCGGCCTTGAACACGTCTTCGTAGTTGGTCCCGCCTTCAGACACCATCGAGTCCAGGACTTTCTGCAGGGCAGCCAGGGCACCTGGGTCTTTCAGGTTGACCGTAACGGTCTGGTTGACTTGGGTATCGAAGTCCGCCAGGAAGATGTTCACGGTGCCAGAGGTGCTGGAGCCGATACTGTTTTTCAGTGAGTTGAACACGGTGGTCAGCGAGGCTTTCGCCGCCGCCACCGAGTCGTCGCCCATACTGCCCGACGTATCGATCATGAACGCGATGTTATAGTTCTTGCCCTGGACCACGTTCAGGCCCGAAACGTCCGCCACAATGATGTCGTTGCCACTGGTACCGCTGACGTTGTCATCGCCCGAAGTCGCCGTGCTCCCGCTGTAGGTTGCCGGGTACACCTTGACCGGCAGATTCGCCACGGTTTGGGCAGAGCCGCCGAGGCTTTCGGTGGAGGTCGAGGTCACGGTCAGGTTGTACTGGCCGCTGGTGTAAGGCAGTGGCTTGAGGCTCAGGTTGTTGAGGTTCCAACCGGTGACGTCCACCTCGGTATGGCCCTGGGTCGCGGTGAAGGTATGCCCGGCACCATCGCTGAGCACTGCGCCCACCGGGATGCTGCCAATCTTCACGCTCAGGGTTTCCGAACCGTCGGTATCGGTCAGGCCGGTGGTGACCTTGGTCAGTTTGACCGTGCCGTTTTCCAGCCCTTCGTTGAGCTTGTACGCGTCGTAGTAGCCCTGGCCGTTGGTGCCGTGCAGGTCAGATACCTGCGCGCCGGCGCTGATCAGGTCGTTGATGCCGGTGTAGATCGGCATCGTGGTGTTGCTCAGGTTGGTTGCGGTGCCACCGTTGACCGACAGCTTGAGATCAAAGCTGCCCGGACCTGATTGGTTGGCATGGTAGATATCAATGCTGTAGTAGCCGTTGCTGGTCGGGGTGAACGTACCGTTGAACTGGCCGGAGTTGGAGCCCCAGGTACCGCTGGCCACATCTTTGCCGCCGATATTGACCAGGATGCTGTCATCGCCGTAGCCGCTGAAGGTGTACGACTTGCCGGCTTCCAGGTAGATCAGGCCGGAGGTCTTCGAGCCGGCACCGCCAGGCACATCTGCAGTAGGTAGGACGGTGGTCGAAACCGTCGTGCTGGTTGGCGTGCCGGCGTTATCGATGGCGTTTTTCAACACGGTCGGCGAGGCGCCGTTGCCGTTGGTGCCCAGGTTCGCAATGCTGTTCCAGCTCTGCTTGGTCAGGCCGACCGACGCAATGTTGTTATCGGCAACGCTCAAGGTCGGCGCATCTGCAACCGGGGTGATGTCGACTTTCACGGTGGTGCTGGTGCCCAGGTCCTTGCCATCGGTTGGCTGGAACTTGAACTGTGCGTAGTCCGCCTGCTTGTTGCCCACACCCGTGCCGCCGTAGCCGTCGGCTCCGGATTCGTTGGCGTTTGGCGTGAAGCGCAACTGGCCGCCGTCGATCTGCGCCTTGGTGAAGGTCTGGCCGGCGGTCACGTTGGTCCAGGTCGTGCCGTCCGCTGCCAGGTACTGCAGCTTGCCGGCCACCGGCAGCTCGGTGATTTTCACCCCGAGGCTGGCCTGCGGGGAATCCACATCGGTGACCCCAAAGTTGGCCCAGGTCAGCTTCAGCGGCGTGTCTTCGGTACCGGTGACGGCACTGCCAGTGGCAACCGGTGCGTCGTTGACCGCCACTACGTTGACCGTGGTAGTCGCCACGTTCGAGTAGTTGCCGCCATCGGTCACGGTCACGGTGATGGTCCGTGGCGTGGTGCTTGGGTCTTCGCTGCTGTTGCTGAACGTGATGTTCTTGATCTGCAACATGTAGTCAGCCAGCGACGCCGTACCGGTGAGGGTCAGGGTGATCTTGCCGGTGACCGGGTCCGTGACCGGGGTCACGGTAATGCCCGGGACGCTGGTGTAGCTCAACGAATCGTTCGGCTGAGTATTGGTCAGCACCACCGTGGCGCCCGTCAGCTGGGTGCTGTCCGGGTCGGTGATGCGGATGTCGGTGTCAGCAATCGACACGCCAGTGCCGCCTTCGGTGAACGTGGTCTTGAAGTCGTTACCGGTGGCGCCGCTGGAGTTGTTGGCGTCCAGGTCGATGGCCGGTGGTGCGTCGTTGTCGATGATCGACGTTTCGATTTTACCGTTGGTGGTGCTGATAGCCAGGTTCTCGAAATTGCCGCCGGAGGTCCCGGAGATACTGATCTCGAACTTCTCCGTAGGCTCGGTCAGCTTGTCGTCGATGGTCTTGATATCGAACGTCGCGCTGCTTTGGCCGGCCGGAATCTTCACGGTGTACACGCCGTTGAAGTCCGAACCGTCCTGGGCCACGCCTTTATACGAGAGCGTCACCGTGACTTCGGTGGCTGCCGGCTGGGTCAGGTTCAGCGTGTAGTGAGCGGTCTGGCCTTCGGTAACCGAGGTATCGCCCGCGATGGTGATCACGGTGTCGTTCGTCACGTCCGTTACCTTGGTAACCACTGGCGTGCCGACCGGGATCAGGTTTTCATACTTGTCGCCACCGCTGACCACACTAGTGATCTTGGCGGAAATGTCCTTGGCGCCGATGTAGAAATCATTCGGCGCGGTGAAGTTGGCAGTGCTGCTGGTCTTGCCATTACCGATGGTAATGATCAAGTTGTTGTCCAGCTTGATCACCAGGTCGGAACCCACGTTGGTCACGGCCACGCCGTTCTTGTCTACCAAACTTGCGGTGTAGACGATCTGGCCGCCCTCGGCGACGCTGGTGGTGGCTGTCAGCACAACCTTCACATCGTCGATCGTGTCGTTGATCTGCGTCGTTGCGCCATCGCCTGCAACCACGAGCTTCTCGAAGTTGCCACCGTCGGTACCGGTGATCTTGACGGTCTGGGTGCTCTTGTCGATGAACACGTCATCGCCTGGGGCATCCACTGTCACGGTGCCGACGGTTTCACCGGCCTTGATGGTGATGGTTTGTTTGTTGTCGAGGGTCAGGGTGACGTCGGTGTCAGCCTTGTTGCTCAAGGTGGCGGTGTAGGTGATCTTGCCGCCTTCGTTGACGGCGCTTGGCGCGGTCAGGGTGACGGTGGTGGTGTTATCGGTGCCTGGGGTATCAGTGACAGTCGTGGTGACCTTGTCGGTATTTGGAACCAGGTTTTCGAAGTGCGCGCCACCGGCGACTTCTTTAATGCCGGTAGTGACAGTCTGGTCGCCTTTGTAGACGTCGTCCGGCGCTACAACCGAAACGGTACCGCTCGACTTGTCCACACCGATGGTGATGACCTGGTTGTTATCCAGAGTCACAGTCACAGGGCTGGTGATGTTGGTTACCGGCGCACCGTTCTTATCCACCAAGGTGGCGGTGTAGACGATCTGGCCGCCTTCACCGACAGTTTTGGTCGCGGTCAGGATCACATCGACTTTGTCGATGGTGTCGTTGATCTGCGTCGTTGCACCGTTGCCCGCAACCACGAGTTTTTCGAAGTTGCCGCCGTCAGTGCCGGTGATCTTGACGGTCTGGGTGCTCTTGTCGATGAACACGTCATCGCCTGGAGCATCCACTGTCACGGTGCCGACAGTTTCACCGGCTTTGATGGTGATGGTTTGCTTGTTGTCGAGTGTCAGGGTGACGTCGGTATCCGCTTTATTAGAAAGCGTGGCGGTGTAGGTGATTTTCCCACCTTCACTCACTTCCGACGGAGCAGTCAGGGTCACTGTCGTGGTGTTATCAGTGCCCGGTGTGTCGGTCACGACGGTGGTGACTTTATCGGTACCTGGAACCAGATTTTCAAAGTGCTCGCCACCGGCGACTTCTTTAATGCCGGTAGTGACAGTCTGGTCGCCTTTGTAGACGTCGTCCGGCGCTACAACCGAAACGGTACCGCTCGACTTGTCCACACCGATGGTGATGACCTGGTTGTTATCCAAGGTGATGGTCAGCGGACCCGTGGTGTTAGTGACGGGTGCGCCGTTTTTATCCACAAGGGTAGCGGTGTAGAC
Source organism: Pseudomonas sp. WS 5059 (assembly GCF_012985525.1). Lineage (NCBI taxonomy): Bacteria > Pseudomonadati > Pseudomonadota > Gammaproteobacteria > Pseudomonadales > Pseudomonadaceae > Pseudomonas > Pseudomonas sp. WS 5059. Next base: position 23,398 of record NZ_JAAQWO010000016.1, read on the forward strand.
GATCTGGCCGCCTTCACCGACAGTTTTGGTCGCGGTCAGCACCACATCGACCTTGTCGATGGTGTCGTTGATGGTGGTAGTCGCGCCATCGCCTGCAACCACGAGTTTTTCGAAGTTGCCACCGTCAGTGCCGGTGATCTGGACTGTTTGGGTGCTCTTATCGATGAACACGTCATCGCCTGGGGCATCCACTGTCACGGTGCCGACGGTTTCGCCAGCCTTGATGGTGATGGTTTGCTTGTTATCGAGCGTCAGGGTGACGTCGGTGTCAGCCTTGTTGCTCAAGGTGGCGGTGTAGGTGATTTTTCCACCCTCACTCACTTCCGACGGAGCTGTCAGGGTCACAGTTGTAGTGTTATCGGTGCCCGGTGTGTCGGTCACGACGGTGGTGACTTTATCAGTGCCCGGAACCAGATTTTCAAAGTGCTCGCCACCGGCGACTTCTTTAATGCCGGTAGTAACGGTCTGGTCGCCTTTGTAGACGTCGTCCGGAGCCACAACCGAAACAGTCCCGCTCGACTTGTCCACACCGATGGTGATGACCTGGTTGTTATCCAGGGTGATGGTCAGCGGACCCGTGGTGTTAGTGACGGGTGCGCCGTTTTTATCCACAAGGGTGGCGGTGTAGACGATCTGGCCGCCTTCACCGACAGTTTTGGTCGCGGTCAGCACCACATCGACCTTGTCGATGGTGTCGTTGATGGTGGTAGTCGCGCCATCGCCTGCAACCACGAGTTTTTCGAAGTTGCCACCGTCAGTGCCGGTGATCTGGACTGTTTGGGTGCTCTTATCGATGAACACGTCATCGCCTGGGGCATCCACTGTCACGGTGCCGACGGTTTCGCCAGCCTTGATGGTGATGGTTTGCTTGTTATCGAGCGTCAGGGTGACGTCGGTGTCAGCCTTGTTGCTCAAGGTGGCGGTGTAGGTGATTTTTCCACCCTCACTCACTTCCGACGGAGCTGTCAGGGTCACAGTTGTAGTGTTATCGGTGCCCGGTGTGTCGGTCACGACGGTGGTGACTTTATCAGTGCCCGGAACCAGATTTTCAAAGTGCTCGCCACCGGCGACTTCTTTAATGCCGGTAGTAACGGTCTGGTCGCCTTTGTAGACGTCGTCCGGAGCCACAACCGAAACAGTCCCGCTCGACTTGTCCACACCGATGGTGATGACCTGGTTGTTATCCAGGGTGATGGTCAGCGGACCCGTGGTGTTAGTGACGGGTGCGCCGTTTTTATCCACAAGGGTGGCGGTGTAGACGATCTGGCCGCCTTCACCGACAGTTTTGGTCGCGGTCAGCACCACATCGACCTTGTCGATGGTGTCGTTGATGGTGGTAGTCGCGCCATCGCCTGCAACCACGAGTTT
>NZ_JAAQWO010000017.1:0-21646 GCF_012985525.1 Pseudomonas sp. WS 5059
TTCTTTTCGGTCACTTGTTTGACCGCCTGGATTTTGAATTCTTCGGGATATCGCTGGTTGCTCATGGCACCTCCTAATGGGCCTCATTTTAAGGCTTGGAGGTGTCTACGAAACTAGGGGCGATTCAAGCTCTACGCTTTGAGCAGAAGCGAATGGCACTTTTCTAGCGCGCCTTATGGAAGCCGTTTGCCTCCCTCCACTAGACCCGAAAGTATTCCGCAGTCCAGGCTTTGTCGTTCGTCATCGCAGCAGCTGCGTAACGTCACCAACTGGTTTTCCAGGGCTTGCAAGGATGCGATCTGGGCCCTGACCTGGGCGATATGGCTATCAAGCAGCGTATTGACCGCCGCGCACGGTTGCTGCGGCTGTGCTTGAACGCTCTGCAAAACACCAATTTCGTCCAACGACATGCCAAAGGACCGGCAACGGCGGATGAACAGCAGTTTCTCCACATGATCCGCTTCGTAGGCTCGGTAGCCATTTGCCTGGCGATTGGGCGATGCAAGCAGGCCCTGGCGCTCATAGAAACGAATGGTCTGAATGTCCGCTCCCGTCAGCTGTGCAAGTTGACCAATGCGCATAGGCTGCTCCTCGATAAACAGCCAGTATATCCAGGCTTGACCCTATACCTGCTATATGGTTTTCAATTGCCAGAATTGAACCTGATAGGAGAGGCGGATCATGAGCTCGTGTGAAAAATCCTGTGGCTGCGGTTCAGTGTCAGCGCCTGCTGAAGCAGCGAGCGCGCCCTCGACCGAAGGAGCCTGGGTCAGCCATTTTTCTGTACCCAAGATGGATTGCCCTTCGGAAGAGCGAATGATTCGGCTCGCGCTGAATAGCTTGCCTGAGCTTCGTTCGTTGTCCTTTGATCTGAGCAGCAGGCAGGTACTCGCTTTCCATGACGGGGCGGTTGACCCAATCACTACCAAGCTGGAGTCCCTGGGTCTAGGGGCAGCGCTACTGGGGACTCAACCAGCTAGTCAGGAAGCAGCCTCGACCAATCGCGCTGATGAGGAATTAGCGGCGTCGAAAGAGGCGAGCACCCTGAAAATTTTGCTCGGCATCAACGCTGCCATGTTTGTTATCGAGATGGGCGCAGGGTTGATCGCTCAGTCGACGGGCCTTATTGCCGACTCGCTGGACATGTTTGCGGATGCTGCCGTCTATGGCTTGGCTCTCTTTGCCGTCGGCCGCAGTGCACAGCTGCAAGTTCGCGCTGCGCACCTGGCGGGTTTCTTTCAGATCCTGTTGGCACTGGGCGTACTCGTGGAGGTGGCTAGACGCTTCCACTATGGCAGCGAACCTGAGTCGATGCTGATGATGGGGATTGGCTTAGTTGCACTCGTCGCAAACGCCAGCTGTCTCTTGATGATCTATGGCCATCGCGAAGGCGGTGCACACATGAAAGCGAGCTGGATTTTTTCGGCCAACGATGTGCTCGCGAACATTGGCGTTATCGTCGCCGGCGCGCTGGTTGCGTGGACGGGCTCTCCCTACCCAGACTTGGTGATTGGTACGGTCGTTGGCCTCATCGTATTGAACGGTGCGCGCCGAATCCTGGCATTGAAAGCCTGACCAACCGATCCTGTATTCCATCGCGATGGGCTCACTTTCTACAAGTGAACATCAATGGTACGGACAGTCCAATAAACCTTCGTTTGATAGACGCCTCTGGCGAGGTGTGCTGGGTGCACTCCTGGAAGGATTGAGCTACAATGTAGCTCATCAATCTGGAGGATCAAACCATGTCCGCAAATGCTGTAGTCCGTGCCCGTATCGACGAGCACATCAAGGAAGAGGCGACCGTCGTGCTGGCAGCGATGGGACTCACCGTGTCTGACGCCTTCCGCATCATGTTGACCCGAGTCGCCCGCGAGAAAGCCTTGCCGTTCGAGCCGCTGATTCCGAACGCCACCACCATCGAGGCGATGAAGGAAGCGCGCCGTGGCGGCTTGAAGTCGTTCGCTTCCGTCGAGGATCTGATGGCGGATCTGAATGCGGACGATTGAACAGACCAGCCGGTTCAAACGCGATTATAAACGCGAAGCCAAAGGCCCGCATCGTCAGACGCTGGCGAGCGATTTCATTGCCGTCGTCACAGCCCTGGCGAATAACCAGCCTCTGGCCGAGAAGCACCGTGACCACGCCCTCACCGGCGACTGGAAAGACCACCGGGACTGTCACATCAAGCCCGACCTGGTGTTGATTTACCGCAAGCCGGATGACGCCGTGCTGCAACTCGTGCGTCTCGGATCGCATAGCGAGCTTGGCCTGTAACGCCGGGGTCTGCCCAGGACAAGGAAAGAAGCTACATGACAATCAGCATCACCGACGACGATTGGAACGAACTGACTCCCGAGAGTTTCGATACCACCGCACTGCTGCGGGCAGTCGATGCCGTGGACGAGCTGCGCGGCGATTGAGTGACAACGCAGACGGCGGGCCTCCGCAACTGCGCACCGACCTGTTGAAGCTGCATCAACTGGCGATGAGGTGATCCAGGTGCGGATTCGAGAGCACGTCATCGCCACCAATGACATGCGTCTGTTCGGTCTGCACCTACTGGGGCAGGCGTCGCTGCGCATGGAGCAAGCGCTGTGGCCAGAAGAATATGAGCGGATGACCCGCGAGGTCGAAGAAGCTCTCCGTGAGGCCGACGACCCCAACGCCAAGTCGTACACCCACGAGAAGTCATGCAGGCGATGCAGGAACGAATCGACCAAGCACGAGACAAGCCATGTTGATCGGCCCTGCCCCAACTCCCTCGAACTCGGATGAGTCGGACCTAGCAACGTGGTGACACCGATCATCTAGGGCCGGAGCAGAGCCTGTGTCAGCCCGCGAGGCGGTGCGTCACTTCGCTGAGCTGGGCCGACAGCGTATGCAGGTTCTGGCTGGCTGCCTCGGTACGCTCGACATTGTCCTGGTTGGTGGTGGCGATGGCGGTAATTTCGGTCAGATTGCGCGAGATATCTTCCGCCACGGACGTCTGCTCTTCGGCAGCGGTAGCGATCTGACGGTTCATGTCGCGGATCGCTTCGACTTCTTGGGTGATGCGCTGAAGCATGCTGCCCGCTTCCGTAACCTGTTCGACACCTTCGTTGCTGCGGGTTTGTCCATTTTCAATCGCACGCACCGCATCCACCGCGCCGGTCTGCACCGTGTCGATAATCTGATGAATTTCAGCGGTGGAGTCGGCGGTGCGCCTGGCCAGCGTGCGCACCTCGTCGGCAACGACGGCAAACCCGCGTCCGGCATCGCCCGCGCGGGCGGCTTCGATGGCTGCGTTTAGCGCCAGCAGATTGGTCTGGTCGGCGATGCCGCGAATAACTTCCAGCACCTTGCCAATGCGACCGCTATCGGTCTCCAGACGGCGTATTACCTCGGCGGTGTTGCTGATCTCGCCGCGCATGTGGGTAATGGTCTGGATAGTCGAACGCATCATGGTCTCACCCTGCTGCGCCGAATGATCGGCCGCATCCGCTGCACGCGCGGCTTCGGCGGCGTGACGGGCGACTTCCTGCGCCGTAGCGGACATTTCATGCATGGCGGTAGCGACCTGATCGGTGCGCGAGAACTGCTCGCGAGTGCCTTGGCCCATCAGTGCGGCGATGGCGCTCAATTCACCACTGGCGCTGTCCAGGTCCGAGGTGTTGCGTTGCAGGAGGGTGAACGTATCGGCAAGGAAGTCACGCAGGATATTCGCGGCAACTGCCAGACGTCCCAATTCGTCAGCACGGGACGCATCGACGCGCTGTGCAAAGTCGCCCTGGCTGAGCTTGGCGATGTGGTCGATCAGGTGACGGATGGGGGCGATCAGATTGCGGTTTACCAACCATAGGCTGAGCAAGGCGATGAAAACGCCAGCGGCTAGCATTACCAACGAGCCGACGACTATTTTACGATCTGCGGCTTCGCTGATGGTTTCCGAACGATGCAGCGCCGAATCGCGCTGCTGGATGACCAAACCACTGAGCTGTTCGCTGGTGGCACGGTCGATGCCTTGAACCGCCTCGTCGCCGGCGAATGGATCGTTTCCGCCGGCGATGTAGGCCGCACGGCCCGCGCGGTAGGCGGCGCCGAGGCGCCGGTGCTCCTCGTGCAGGTCGCGGAGCTGCTTTGACAGGGCAGGGTTGTGCTCGCTTCGCTCAACGAGTCTGCCCAGGATGTCCTGGACCTTTCGTTCCTGGTTCTCGAAGCTTTGCCAGTACTTGCTCAAGGCTTCAGGTGATTTGCCACGCAGCAAGACGTTCTTCCACTCCTGCACCTGCACTTTGAATTCCACGTTGGCTTCGTCGATCAGGCGCGACGTTTCGATCGGACCCTTGAGTAGTTGTTGATACTTGGAAATGTCATCCGACAAGAAGGAAAAACTGGCGAAGGCGATCAGCAATATCACCAACAGGCTGCCGCCGATCAGTGTGAGCAGCTGAGCGCGCAGGGATTTTTTCAAGAGCATCTGGGCGGTCTCGTATCGAAAGGGGGGCGCTTGAGTCATACGCAAGATTGAGCGAGCGGTCAGCCAAATGACCGTTCGTTCGCCCCCTTATGTCGGCGTACCGCTGCGATACTTGAACGCTTTCAGACCAGACGCAGATGGTTGTCCCAGAGCCCTGCCGGCAATTGCAGCGCGGTGCTGACGAAGCCCCCGCTGGCGGGGTCGACCGTTAGGACAAGATGTCCGATCCGCGCTCATCGAAGCCTCCGCGCCTGGCCGGGGCACTTCTACCCGTGTGTTCGCGCAGTTGCGACAGCCAACCCGCAGGGAGTTTTTGCGGTTCATCCGCGTGGCTTGAGGAGACCAAGTTTCCGTCGCGGTCAAATAAGCTCATGCGCTTGAAAACCGGGTCCTCGGCGAGCATTCGCGCGGCTCGTCTCTGGTTTGGCCTTAAGCTACCGGCGCCCCTATCTGCCTGGTCTGCACTCTTTACTATACCGAACGACGAATGTCAGATCGAGCGCTCGGCGATCGGGAATATTTTTCGCCAAGCAAGGGCTACGCATGTCGCGAGATTCCAGCGCCTACGACTGGTGTTTAGAGTCGGCCAATACTCCTGTCCGGCCGGTCAGCCATGCGTCCTTGAGTCGTCGTGAATCCTGGCGGGATCGGACCTGGGCCCACAACCGTTCCCACCGAACATTTTCCCCGCCGGCGAGCGGCTTTCTCGCGCAACAAATTGTTCGGAGCTCAAGGTCCTTCTCTACGTTTCGGCTGCATTGGCAGTGCGTTCGGCCCTCACCCGCCGATCGGCTCACAACAAGGACGCGATGGGCGCGACCATGAATCCGAAAGGAGAACACCATGGCCATCATCGGCATCTTTACCACCTCTAAAGACGGGGCTAGTTGCAGTTAATGTGAGTAGGGAACGATGGAATGCAAGCCGGCGCGGCTGAATGCAAGCTCGCTCGCAAATAATCTGAGCCAGACGGCTCCGTCAGTCGCAGTTAATCTGAGCCGGAAATTGCGCTGATTGCGAGCACGGCCGTTTTCGATTGCAAGCCGGTACAGCTACCTGCTCACCCGGAGCGAAGGCACCATCGGCGAGCTTGCACATCTGCTGGTGGCGGCGGCCGTCGCCGCCGTGGAGAGTGGCGAGGAAGCGATCAACCACCGCACGCTCAGCATGGCCGACTACATCGGCCCCAGTGAGCGGCGGCGACAGTTCGAGCGGGAACTGATGTGAAGTCCGCGCCGCGCTGGCCGCTGCATCCGGCACCCAAGGAAGGCGAAGCCCTGTCCTCATGGCTCAACCGGGTCGCCGCCTGCTACCAGATGGACGTGCACGAGCTGCTGGCCCACGATCTTGGTCACAGCCAACTTGATGACCTGGATACCGCACCATCCTTGTCGTTGCTGACGGCGCTCTGCCAGCGCAGTGGCGTCGAGCTGGAGCGGTTGCGCAGCATGAGTCTTGCAGGCTGGGTGCCGTGGCTGCTCGACAGTCTCGACGATTCGGTACCAGCAGCCTTGGAAACCTATACATTCCAATGCGCGGTGCTCCTGCCCAAGCGCACCCGCAAGGTGCGGTCCATCACTCGCTGGCGTGCCTGGCTACCGAGCCAGACGATTCGCCGGGCGTGTCCGCAGTGTCTGAACGATCCAACGAATCAAGCTGTGCTACTCGTCTGGCAGCTCCCCTTGATGCTGAGCTGCCCGCAGCATGGCTGCTGGCTGGAGTCCTACTGGGGCATGCCCGGCCGGTATCTTCAGTGGGAAATCGCCGATGCTGCGCCGCGCCCTGCCGATGACGCAATCGCCTGCATGGACCGGCGCACCTGGCAGGCGCTGACGACGGGTTTTGTGGAGCTGCCGCGTCGGCGTGTCCACGCCGGCTTGTGGTTCCGGCTGCTGCGCACCCTGCTTGATGAGCTGAACACGCCGCTCTCGCACTGCGGCAGTTGCTCGGCGAGCATCCGCCATGTCTGGGAGCGCTGCGGCCATCCGCTGCGCGCCGGGCAGAGTCTGTGGCGTCCCTACGAGATTCTGGCCCCGGCGGTGCAGTGGCAGATGCTGGAGGCGGCGGCCACCGCCATCACGCTGATCGAGTCAAAGGCGCTGATCCCGCGCGGGGAACAGGCCGCGCTGTTTCAGACGGAGCCGCACACTGGTTTCACCAACGGCCTGCCGGCGAAGGTGCCGAAGCCGGAACCCATCAACCACTGGCAACGAGCAGCCCAGGCCATCGATGAGGCCATCATTGAAGCGCGACACAACCCGGAGACGGCCCGCTTGCTGTTCACACTGGCGTCCTACGGGCGACGCGACCCCGAATCCCTGGAACGTTTGCGCGCCACGTTCACCAAGGAGGGCATCCCGCCGGAGTTTTTGTCACATTACGAGCCTGAATGGCCGTTTGCAGGTCTTAGACTAAATGACGGGTTAAGTGACAGTTTTTGACGGCGAGAACTTTCTGGCTCACACTGTCACATAATCGAACGTATATGTGACAGGTACGACATGCTGATAGGCTACATGCGGGTATCGAAGGCGGACGGCTCCCAGGCTACCGATTTGCAGCGCGACGCGCTGATTGCCGCCGGGGTCGATCCAGTACATCTTTACGAGGACCAGGCATCCGGCATGCGCGAGGATCGGCCCGGCTTGACGAGCTGCCTGAAGGCGTTGCGAACTGGCGACACACTGGTCGTGTGGAAACTGGATCGGCTCGGACGCGACCTGCGACATCTCATCAACACCGTGCACGACCTGACTGGGCGCGGCATCGGCTTGAAGGTATTAACCGGGCACGGCGCGGCCATCGACACCACGACCGCCGCCGGCAAGCTGGTCTTTGGCATCTTCGCCGCCCTGGCCGAGTTCGAGCGCGAGTTGATCGCGGAGCGCACGATTGCCGGCCTAGCCTCGGCCCGCGCGCGCGGGCGGAAAGGCGGCCGGCCGTTCAAGATGACCGCCGCCAAGCTGCGGCTGGCGATGGCGGCAATGGGTCAGCCAGAGACCAAGGTCGGCGACCTGTGCCAGGAACTTGGCGTCACGCGGCAGACCCTGTATCGGCATGTTTCACCCAAGGGTGAGCTACGTCCAGATGGCGAGAAGCTACTCAGCCGAATTTGATGCCGGCATGAGGCAACGTAGCGACAGCGTGGTTTGTCTCAATGGGAAGCGCTCATGATCGATCTTTGAAGGCCCGCAGCAGTCGTGTCACAGACAGGACGAACAAACCGGTCAGCGTGAGGGCTGCGATACCCCAGTACTCTCCGATGAACGCGCCGGCCGTCGTGCCGGCCAGCACAATGGCGAGAATCGGCAAATGGCAGGGACAGGTGAGCACGGCCAGCGCGCCCCACAGGTAGCCGGTGATCGGTTTGTGCGTCTCGGACGGCAAGCGCTCGGGGCTGTTCATGGCAGACTCTCCGCGTGCTGTGCCGGCTCGGTCGGCATGGTGGCCAACTGCACCTCCAGATCGGCCAACGCTTCGCGCCGACGCTCGACGAACTGGCGCAGAACGGCAAGCTGCGCGGCCGCTTCATCGCCGTCCGCAGCATCCAGCGCCCGGCACAGCCGCGCCAGCGCGTCCAGGCCGATGCCCGCCTCGAAGGCCGCCCGCACGAAGCACAGCCGTTGCAAGGCGGCATCATCGAACAGGCCATAGCCGCCCGGGGTGCACGCCACCGGACGCAGCAATCCGCGCAGCAGGTAGTCGCGCACGATATGCACGCTCACCCCGGCATCAAGGGCCAGCCGGGACACGGTGTAGGCGCTCATTGAAAACCTCCTTTTTTTATCCAGCGCAGCAGGAAAGCTGCTTCACGTCCTTGTTGAAGGTCTGCGCCGCAAGCTTCAACCCCTCGACCATTGTCAGGTAGGGGAACAACTGGTCGGCCAGTTCCTGCACCGTCATGCGGTTGCGGATGGCGAGCACCGCCGTCTGGATCAGTTCGCCCGCTTCCGGGGCCACCGCCTGCACGCCGATGAGCCGTCCGCTACCTTCCTCGATGACCAGCTTGATGAAGCCGCGTGTGTCGAAGTTGGCAAGCGCTCGCGGAACGTTGTCGAGTGTCAGCGTGCGACTGTCGGTCTCGATGCCATCGTGGTGCGCTTCCGCCTCGCTGTAGCCCACGGTGGCGACTTGCGGGTCGGTGAACACCACTGCCGGCATCGCGGTCAGATTGAGGGCTGCGTCGCCGCCGGTCATGTTGATCGCGGCACGGGTGCCGGCGGCCGCTGCCACGTAGACGAACTGCGGCTGGTCGGTGCAGTCGCCGGCCGCGTAGATGTTCGGGTTGCTCGTGCGCATGCCTTGGTCGATAACGATGGCCCCTTGCGCATTGACAGTGACCCCCGCCGCGTCCAGCGCGAGGCTGCGCGTATTCGGTGCCCGACCGGTGGCAACCAGCAACTTGTCAGCGCGCAATTCACCGTGTCCGGTGGTCAGCACGAATTCGCCGTTCACATGGGCGACCTGGCTGGCTTGCGTGTGCTCCAGCACCTCGATGCCCTCGGCGCGGAAAGCGGCTGTCACGGCCTCGCCGATGGCCGGGTCTTCCCGGAAGAACAAGGTGCTGCGTGCCAGGATCGTGACCTGGCTGCCGAGCCGGGCAAAGGCTTGCGCCAGTTCCAACGCCACCACCGACGAACCGATCACGGCCAGGCGTGCGGGAATGGTGTCGCTGACAAGCGCTTCGGTGGAAGTCCAGTAGGGTGACTCTTTCAGGCCCGGAATCGGCGGCACGACCGGACTGGCACCGGTGGCGACCAGGCAGCGGTCGAACGTTACCTCGCGCTCGCCACCCTCGTTCAAACGGACGACCAGGCTCTGGTCGTCCTTGAAACGCGCTTCACCGTGCAAAACGGTGATGGCTGGATTGCCGTCCAGGATGCCTTCGTATTTGGCGTGCCGCAGTTCATCGACACGGGCCTGCTGCTGGGCCAGCAGTTTGCTGCGGTCAATCGCAGGCACAGTTGCCGCAATACCGCCGTCGAACGGACTTTCCCGGCGCAGATGGGCAATATGGGCAGCGCGGATCATGATCTTGGACGGCACACAGCCGATATTGACGCAGGTGCCGCCGATGGTGCCGCGTTCGATCAGCGTGACCGTCGCGCCTTGCTCGACGGCCTTCAGCGCCGCCGCCATCGCGGCCCCGCCGCTGCCAATGATGGCGATATGCAAACCGGCGCCCTCAAGTGCATCACGGATTTTTGGTTCATCTTTGAAATCACCAACCCGGATCGAGCCTTGATAACCCAATGCGGCGATGGCGGCCAGCAGTTGGTTGTGGCTCACGGCGGTGTCTGCCATGACTTGCGCGCGGCTTTCTGGATAGGACACCACAGCGGCATTCACGCCGGGAATCTTTTCCAAAGCATCTTTGACATGGGTGGCGCAGGATGTGCAGGTCATGCCATTCACGGTGATTTCGGTCATTTTTTTACTCCATTGAATTTCGGGGTGCAGCAGGCATCGGCTTGGCGTTTTCGTTGGATGGCGTAGATGGTCAAGCCGATGAAAATCGCCAGCGCAGGCAGCAGCACATAGTCCAGATAGCCGGTCAGCGCGGACAAGCCGACCACACCGAGCAAAATGACCAGAACAGGGGTGAAGCAACACAGCGCCACGAGGGTTGTGCCAATGATGCTGACCCGCAGCAGTGTCTTCGGGTCTTTCATGATCAGTTCTTGACTGATGATGGGTAGCCCGCATCCTCGGTAGCCTTGGTCAGTTTCTGCACGCTGGTCTTGGCATCATCGAAGGTGACCACCGCTTCGCGCGTCTCGAAGGTCACGTCAACTTTACTGACGCCATCGACCTTGGAAATCGCCTTCTTGACAGTGATCGGACAGGCCGAGCAGGTCATGCCCGGTACGGACAGCGTAACGGTCTGGGTGGCGGCCCACACGGGGGCAACAACGGCAGCGAGGGCAAGGGCGGAAAGCAGCTTTTTCATGGTGAACTCCTGTGATCAATAGAAAAATGGCACGACGTAGGGAAATCCGAGCGCGACCAAAACCAGCACGGCCACGCCCCAGAAAATGAGCTTGTAAGTAGCTCGCACTTGGGGAATCGCGCAAACCTCACCCGGTTTGCAGGCGGCTGACGGCCGGTAGATGCGCCGCCAGGCGAAGAACAACGCCACCAGCGCCACGCCGATAAAGATGGGGCGATAGGGTTCCAACACCGTCAAGTTGCCGATCCAAGCGCCGCTGAACCCCAAGGCGATCAGAACCAGCGGCCCGAGGCAGCAAGCCGAGGCGAGGATGGCGGCCAGCCCGCCAGTGAAGAGCGCGCCGCGCCCGTTTTGAGGTTCAGACATACGTTTGTCCTTTCGAATCTGAATTGGATAGCTTAAGCTTACTTCCGTAGTTATGTACGGAGTCAAGCGATATGGAAAACAATTTGGAGAACCTGACCATTGGCGTTTTCGCCAGGACGGCCGGGGTCAATGTGGAGACCATCCGGTTCTATCAGCGCAAGGGCTTGCTCCCGGAACCGGACAAGCCTTACGGCAGCATTCGCCGCTATGGCGAGACGGATGTAACGCGGGTGCGCTTCGTGAAATCAGCCCAGCGGTTGGGCTTCAGCCTGGATGAGATCGCCGAGCTGCTGCGGCTGGAGGATGGCACCCATTGCGAGGAAGCCAGCAGCCTGGCCGAGCACAAGCTCAAGGACGTGCGCGAGAGGATGGCTGACCTGGCGCGCATGGAGGCCGTGCTGTCTGATTTGGTGTGCGCCTGCCATGCGCGGAAGGGGAACGTTTCCTGCCCGCTGATTGCGTCACTGCAAGGGAAGAAAGAACCGCGCAGTGCGGACGCGGTGTAGCCCGAGGGAACTACGCCTTAGCGTGCTTTATTTTCCGTTTTCTGAGGCGACTCCAACGTCAGAAAAGACCGTGCGGTCGACTTTTGATATTTCGTGCTGTCGCCTTCTGAAAGTGACAGCAATTCCCACGCAAACCCGCATCGTTGGCATCCAACTACAGTCTCCATCTTTCAGTATCCGACTACACTGAACTATCGCTGAATAGTTGGACAACGCCATGTTGATTGGATATGCCCGCGTCTCGACCGACGACCAACTCCTCGATCTGCAACGCGATGCTCTGGCGAAGATCGGCTGCGAGCGGGTGTTCGAGGATACCGCCAGCGGTGCCAAGGCTGAGCGGGTTGGCTTGACCGCTTTGCTGGCCACGCTACGCCGTGACGACACCGTGGTGATTTGGCGCCTGGATCGCCTCGGCCGCTCGCTGAAGGATCTGATCCGGCTGGTTGAGCAATTGGACGCCGCCGGCGTCGGCTTGCGCAGCTTGCAGGAAAACATCGACACCGCCTCGATTGGTGGCCGCCTGGTGTTTCACCTGTTCGGTGCCTTGGCCGAGTTCGAACGCAACCTAATCCGCGAGCGCACCCAAGCCGGCTTATCCGCTGCACGGGCGCGAGGCCGCAAGGGCGGACGCAAGAAACGGCTCGACCCGGCCAAGCAGGAGCTTGCCCTGCGCCTCTACCATGAGCGGAAACATACCGTGGCGGAAATCTGTCGGATGATGGGCATCGGCCGCTCGACGCTCTACAACTATCTCACCGAGGCCGAGCGTGATGCCCAGCGGGCGGCGTAAAGCCATCCCGACCGATTCGCTGATGCAGTTGCGGCAGCGGCTCGACCGTCTGCCCAAGAAAAGCCCGGAACGGATTACTCAGGTGGCCGCGATAGCCGAGTTGTACGGCGTGTCCCCAAGCACCGTATACCGGGCGCTGAACCTCATCCATAAACCCCACGCGGCTCACCGCGCCGACCATGGTAAGCCGCGGGTATTGCAGCAGGCCGAGCTGGAGCGCTACTGCGAGCTAATTGCCGCGCTGAAACTGCGCACCACCAACAAACAAGGGCGGCACCTATCTACCCGCCGTGCCATCGAGCTGCTGGAGGGCTATGGGGTGGAAACCGAGCAAGGCTTGGTCAAGGCGCCCAAAGGGGTTCTGACCCGCAGCACGGTGAACGAGTACCTAAGCCGCTGGCACCTGGACCAGTCGCGGCTGTTGCGGCAACCACCGGCCACCCGCTTTCAGGCTGCGCACAGCAATGACTGCTGGCAGTTCGACCTGTCGCCCTCCGACCTCAAGCACATCGATAAGCCGGACTGGATCGATCCGGCTAGGGGCATGCCGACGCTGATGCTGTTCAGCGTGGTGGATGACCGCAGCGGAGTGGCCTATCAGGAGTACCACTGTGTATATGGCGAGGACGCGGAGTCAGCGCTGCGCTTCCTGTTCAACGCCATGACGCTGAAGGCGGACCCGACTTTTCCCTTCCAAGGCCGCCCGAAGATGATCTACCTGGACAACGGCCCGGTGGCCAAACGCCGAGTATTCCAGAACGTCATGCAGGCGCTGGACATCGAATGGCAGACACACATCCCGGCCGGCAAGGATGGCACCCGCACCACGGCTCGCTCGAAAGGCAAAGTGGAGCGCCCCTTCCGCACGGTGAAGGAAGCCCACGAGACGCTGTATCACTTCCACAAACCGGAAACCGAAGCGCAGGCCAATGAGTGGCTGCTGCGTTATCTGGTGCGCACCTACAACGTGCAGGATCATCGCTCCGAACCGCATTCGCGGATTGAGGACTGGCTGGCCAACCTGCCCGTCGAGGGCCTGCGCGAAATGTGCACCTGGGAACAGTTTTGCCGCTTTGCCCGCGAGCCGGAACGACGCAAGGTCGGCGTCGATGCCCGCGTCACCATCGACGGCACGGCCTACGAGGTGGAGCCCGACATGGCGGGCGAAACCGTGGTGTTGCTCTGGGGCTTGTTCGATGACGAACTCTATGCCGAGTTCGAGGGGGAGCGCTTCGGACCTTACTACCCCGTCTCCGGGCCAATTCCCCTACATCGTTACCGCGCCTTCAAACGCGGCAAGGCGGATGAGCGCTCTGATCGCATCCGCTTGCTAGCCGGCCAGCTTGGCCTGCCTATCGCCGCATTGGCTGGCGACGATGTGCGACTCACACCCTCTATTATTCCGACGGCACTGCCACGCCAACCCTTCGATGCCGAGGCGCACGAATACCGGTTTCCCAATGCCATCGCCGCCAAGCTCGCCATTGCCGATGACCTAGCGCAGCCGTTGGCTAAGCTCTCTCCCGACGATCAAGCCTTCATCCATCAGGTGCTGAGCGAAACCCTGACACGCCGCATTGTCTTGGAGCGCGTGCGGGGCTACTTCCGCCATAAGAAAACAGGAGAAGAACATGCGGGCTGAAGTAATGCAGCACTACGGACTGGCGTTGCCACTGAACCAGGCCGGCTATTTTGAAACCGCCCACCATCAGCAGTTGATCAAGGACATCAAGGGGGCGATCTTCGAAGGACGGCTGATTGCACTGTGCGGCGTCATCGGCAGCGGCAAGACCGTAATGCTGCGCCGGCTTCAACAAGCGATGGAAGAGGAAAAGAAGATCACGGTCTCCAAGTCTCTCGCCATTGAAAAGCACAGCATCAAGCTGGCCACTTTCATCGCAGCGCTCTTCTATGACCTCTCCACCGAGAAGCAGGTACGCATCCCCACCCAGGGCGAAAAGCGTGAGCGTGACCTACGCGAGTTGGTGAGGAAGAACAAGCGCCCGGTCGCCCTGTTCGTCGATGAGGCCCATGACCTCAACGGCCATACCCTGACCGGTCTTAAGCGTCTGATGGAGCTGGTGGAGGACGGTGACGGGCGGCTGTCGATCGTGTTGGCCGGGCATCCCAAGCTGCGTAACGACCTGCGCCGACCGACGATGGAGGAAATCGGCTACCGCACCGACATCTTCTCGCTCGATGGCATTGCTGGCAGTCAGCGGGAATACATTCAGTGGCTGCTGGAAACCTGCACTGCGGGGAAGGTCGAACCCGAGTCGATTCTGACCGAAGACGCGATCGACCTACTCGCCACTAAACTGCGCACGCCACTGCAAATCCAACTGCACCTCAGCCTGGCACTGGAAGCCGGCTACCTGACCGGCGAGAAACCCGTTTCGGCGGAACTCGTGCAATCGGTGCTGTCGCGCCAACTGGATGATCTGGAGCCAACCCTCACTCGTCACGGCTACCGCATCAAGGATCTAGTGGAGCAATTCGATGCCAAACCCACCGAAATCAAGGCTCTGTTCAGTAATGCGCTAGACCCGGCGCGGGCGGTTGAGTTACGTGACAAGATGCTGGCAGCGGGCTTGCCTATCTGAGTCCTGTCATTTGCAAATAATGCAGGCTGGCGACGATGGAATGCAGGTCGGCGCGGATCAATGCAGGCTCATTCGCAGTTAATGCTGGTTTGCCGGGCCGGTCAGTCGCAGTTAATTCCGGTCGAAAATCGTATTGATTGCAGGTCGGGACGTTTTTAAATGCAGGCCGCTACAGCTAAGGTTTTCCGGGCAATCGTAGCGGCCTGAACTTCCCGATCTCCAGCCTGCGGCTCTGCCGCCAGACGTAATCGCCAGTCAGGTTGATGTGCTCCCAGCCCAGCGGCAATAGGTATTGCAGCAGCTCGCCGCCCACCGACTTGCCAGCCTCGACCAGCCCCAAGTGATGCACTCCAGATACATCGTGTTCCATAGCACGATGGCCGTCACCAAGTTTGGGCTTCTGGCTCTGTAGCGCTGCGGCTCGAAGTTCCGATCCTGATTTTGCCTAAAACTGGACACTAGCTATTGTCTTTGAACAACGTCGATACGGTACGGGCAACATGGTCTGCACCGTCACTGATTTCACGCATAATAGTTGTTACAGTTGCGATCTGATCGTTGTTTTCTTCGGCGCTTCTAGCGATGCTGTTCATATCTATATTCAGTTGCTGAGTAAGCTTTCCGTTAGCAGTTACCACATTCTGGATTTCCACGGTGGCACTGCTAGTTCGAGCTGCCAACTGACGAACCTCGTCGGCTACTACAGCAAAGCCTCGGCCCATTTCACCCGCTCGGGCAGCTTCAATTGCGGCGTTAAGTGCTAGTAAGTTAGTTTGTTCTGCCACGCCTTGGATGATGGTAACAATTTTCTCGATATCTTTAGCCTGAGCATTTAGCTGTGTAATCGAAATAACCGCACCGTTTATTAAATTAAATGTACCCTGAGATAGTTCAATTGAACTAGCAAGGGACTCCATGCCCCGCACGGAAATTTGAGATGTCTCCTCGGCGGTGGTGAAGGAAAGCTCTGCGGCCTGACGGATTTCATCAGCCTTATGCTTCTGCGAGCTGACGTCGGTGGCAAATTTTAACACTTTCACAACCTGGCCGGCTTCATCAATGACGGGGTTGTAGGTGGCCTCAAGATAGATGGTCTCTCCCGATGCGGTCTTGCGCTCAAATTGCCCGCTTAAAAAAGTTCCTCCCTTTAAACTCTGCCAAAAATTTGGATTTTCTTGATAAAAATTATCGAAACAGAACATTCGGTGGTGTCGACCCTTGATATCGCTGAGGCGATAACCCATAGCACGGAGGAAATTCTCATTTGCATGCAGGATGTCACCGTTAGGTGTGAACTCGATCTCCGCCATCGAGCGGGAGATGGCTGCATGGACGGCTCTTAGTGAGAGTAACTCGTTTTCTCTCTGAGTGACATCTGAGCCAATCTTAATGATTTCAATAACTTTTCCATCTTGATTTTGAACTGGAATATAAGTAGCCTCAATCAATACTAAGTTACCGTCTTTGCGCAGCCGCCTAAATAAACCTGATTGAAGATGGCCGTCAGCCAATTTCTGCCAGAAGCGCGAATAATCAGCTGTGTTAGCATAATTCTTTTCGCAGAAAATTCTGTGGTGCTGCCCTGCTATTTCTTCGAGTTTGTAACCAAGCATCTCTAGAAAGATATTGCTCGCATAGATTACGCTCCCGTCTGGCCTGAATCTGATTTCCGCGACATTTCGACTTATTGAATCAAGCTGCCGCTGTAGTTCTGAGAGCTTATTTTCTGTGTCCAGCAGTTGTTTGTTTTTATTGAAAAACATAATCATTACCTTTGTGCAAATAAAATAATACTTGGGGCCCAATTTATACTGTATCGGTTAGCGCAACCGCTTCTTGAGAGCATAGCTCTTTATAGTTGGAAAATTAGCGATTTGCAGCCATGTGTCATATTGAGCTATACCCTAACTGGATGTCAGGAATGGCCACGCTGCGCCGTCAGAATAGAGTCTGCTTTCACATTCTTTGACACATGCTTGCCAAGGTCATAGATTCCAACCTGACAAATTCAAGGCTTAGGGCGCAATGGAACCAAAAACCAACGTAAGCCCTACCGCCCATCCAGCCTATGGAGGCATCTTGCAGGGACAACGCATCGGTTACGTTCGGGTCAGCAGTTACGACCAGAACCCGGAACGCCAACTTGAGCAGGTCGAGATCGGCAAGCTGTTCACCGACAAGGCCTCGGGCAAGGACACCCAGCGCCCGCAGCTGGAAGCCATGCTCGGATTCGTCCGCGAAGGCGATACCGTGGTGGTGCACAGCATGGATCGCCTGGCGCGCAACCTCGACGATCTGCGCCGTCTGGTGCAAAGGCTGACCAAGCGCGGCGTGCGCATCGAGTTCTTGAAGGAGGGGTTGGTGTTCACCGGCGAGGACTCGCCCATGGCCAACCTCATGTTGTCGGTCATGGGGGCCTTTGCCGAGTTCGAGCGCGCCCTGATCCGCGAGCGGCAGCGCGAGGGCATCGCCCTGGCCAAGCAGCGCGGTGCTTACCGGGGCCGCAAGAAAGCTCTCTCCGACGATCAAGCCATCACGTTGCGGCAGCGGGCCGCTGCCGGCGAGCCGAAGGCTCAGCTCGCACGCGAGTTCGGCATCAGCCGTGAAACCCTCTACCAGTACCTTCGCACGGACGACTGAACCATGCCGCGTCGCTCGATTCTCTCGGCTACGGAGCGCGACACCCTGCTTGCGCTGCCAGAAAGCCAGGATGACCTGATCCGCTACTACACCTTCAACGACTCCGACCTGTCCCTGATCCGTCAACGGCGGGGCGATGGCAACCGCCTCGGCTTCGCCGTGCAGCTCTGCCTGCTGCGCTACCCTGGTTATGCGCTGGGCAACGACACGGCGCTACCCGAGCCCGTGATCCAGTGGGTGGCCAAGCAAGTCCAAGCCGACCCCGCGAGTTGGGCGAAGTACGGTGAGCGCGACGTGACCCGCCGCGAGCACGCTCTGGAACTGCGCACCTACCTGCAACTGGCCCCGTTCGGTCTGTCGGACTTCCGCGCCCTGGTGCGCGAGTTGACCGAGCTGGCCCAGCAGACCGACAAGGGCTTGCTGCTGGCCGGGCAGGCGCTGGAGAGCTTGCGGCAGAAGCGGCGCATCCTGCCGACGCTGAGCGTTATTGACCGGGCGTGTTCGGAGGCCATTGCACGCGCCAATCGGCGGGTCTATCGCGCCCTGGTCGAGCCGTTGAACCCATCGCATCACGCCAAGCTCGACGAACTGCTCACCATTAAGGCCGGCAGCAACAGCACTTGGTTGACCTGGTTGCGGCAATCACCGCTGAAGCCGAACTCGCGGCACATGATCGAGCACATCGAGCGGCTGAAGATTTTCCAACTGGTGGGCCTTCCCGACAGCCTCGGCCGGCACATCCACCAGAACCGATTGCTGAAGCTCGCCCGCGAGGGCGGGCAGATGACGCCACAAGACCTCGGCAAGTTCGAACCGGAGAGGCGCTATGCCACGCTGGTCGCCGTGGTACTGGAAAGCACCGCGACCGTGATCGATGAACTGGTTGATCTGCACGACCGCATCCTGGTCAAGCTGTTCAGTGGCGCGAAACACAAGCATCAGCAGCAGTTCCAGAAGCAGGGCAAAGCGATCAATGACAAGGTGCGCCTGTACTCGAAGATCGGCCAGGCCCTGCTGGACGCTAAAGAGTCCGGTGACGATCCGTTCGCCGCCATCGAGGCGGTCATTCCCTGGGACGAGTTCACCCAGAGTGTCACTGAGGCCGAGCTGCTGGCCCGGCCGGAAGCCTTCGACCACCTGCACCTGGTCAGCGAGAACTTCGCTACGCTACGCCGCTACACCCCAGCCTTTCTGGAGGTGCTTCAGCTCCGAGCCGCGACGGCAGCGCAAGCCGTGCTGGATGCCGTTCAGACCCTACGCGAGATGAATGCCGATAATCTGCGCAAGGTGCCCTCCGACGCACCGACCGCCTTCATCAAGCCGCGCTGGAAACCGCTGGTGATCACCCCGGAAGGCATCGACCGGCGCTTCTACGAAATCTGCGCCTTGTCCGAGTTGAAGAACGCGCTGCGCTCCGGCGACATCTGGGTCAAAGGCTCGCGGCAGTTCCGCGACTTCGATGACTACCTACTGCCTCCCGAGAAATTCGCCGCACTCAAGCGGGAACAGGCGCTGCCACTCGCGATCAACCCGAACAGCGACCAGTACCTGGAAGAGCGTTTGCAGCTGCTGGACGAGCAGCTGGCCACTGTCACCCGACTGGCAAAGGACAACGAACTACCCGATGCCATCCTCACCGAGTCCGGGCTAAAAATCACCCCGCTGGATTCCGCGGTGCCCAACACCGCGCAGGCGCTGATCGACCAGACCAGCCAGCTACTGCCGCGCATCAAGATCACCGAGCTGCTGATGGATGTGGATGAATGGACGGGCTTCACCCGCCACTTCACGCACCTGAAGGATGGCGCACAGGCGAAAGACCGGACGCTACTGCTAACGGCGATCCTGGGCGATGCCATCAACCTCGGCCTGACCAAAATGGCCGAGTCGAGTCCGGGCATGACCTACGCCAAGCTGTCCTGGTTGCAAGCCTGGCACATCCGTGACGAAACCTACTCGACGGCCCTGGCCGA
Organism: Pseudomonas sp. WS 5059; assembly: GCF_012985525.1. Lineage (NCBI taxonomy): Bacteria > Pseudomonadati > Pseudomonadota > Gammaproteobacteria > Pseudomonadales > Pseudomonadaceae > Pseudomonas > Pseudomonas sp. WS 5059. The sequence goes on from NZ_JAAQWO010000017.1 coordinate 19,291, forward strand.
GCTGGTCAACAGCCAGTTCCGGCATGCCTTCGCCGCCAACTGGGGTGACGGCACCACCTCATCCTCCGATGGCCAGCGTTTCCGTGCCGGCGGTAAAGGCGAGAGCACCGGCCACGTCAACCCGAAGTACGGTAGCGAGCCAGGACGGCTGTTCTACACCCACATCTCTGACCAGTACGCGCCGTTCAGCACCCGCGTGGTGAATGTAGGCGTGCGTGATTCCACCTACGTGCTCGACGGTCTGCTGTACCACGAGTCCGATCTGCGGATCGAGGAGCACTACACCGACACGGCTGGCTTCACCGATCACGTCTTCGCCCTGATGCACCTGCTGGGCTTCCGCTTCGCGCCGCGCATCCGCGACCTCGGTGAAACCAAGTTGTATGTGCCCAATAGCGTCCAAGACTACCCGACGCTGCGTCCAATGCTCGGCGGAACCCTGAACATCAAGCACGTCTGCGCTCACTGGGACGAGATTCTGCGGCTGGCCGCGTCGATCAAGCAGGGCACCGTCACCGCATCGCTGATGCTGCGCAAGCTTGGCAGCTACCCGCGCCAGAACGGCCTGGCCGTGGCTCTGCGCGAGCTGGGTCGGATCGAGCGCACGCTGTTCATCCTCGATTGGCTGCAAAGCGTGGAACTGCGTCGCCGCGTGCATGCCGGATTGAACAAGGGCGAGGCGCGTAACTCCCTGGCCAGGGCGGTGTTCTTCAACCGCCTCGGCGAGATCAGGGATCGGAGTTTCGAGCAGCAGCGCTACCGGGCCAGCGGCCTCAACCTGGTGACGGCCGCCATCGTGTTGTGGAACACCGTGTACTTGGAGCGCGCGACCCAGGCCCGAGAAGAGGCAGGCAAGCCAGTTAATCCTGAGTTACTGCAATACCTTTCGCCATTGGGCTGGGAGCACATCAACCTGACCGGCGATTACGTTTGGCGGCAAAGCCGCAAGCTGGAAGACGGGAAATTCAGGCCGCTGCGGCAGCTCGGAAAACCTTAGCGTACGATTTTTTCCGAGTTCTGCGGGCTCCCCAAGAACAGCTACGCGATCTACCTTAAGACAAAAAATGCCACTCGGGCGCATCCCGCCCCTACTTCAGGGACTTTCACTTGCTTCTCGCTCTGTCACTCACAGCATCGGCACGCCCATGACGCATGGTATCCAGGCCTCATAATTTTCCCATATAACCTTCTTGTCTTTTGCGCACCCAGAAAGACTCGAGGCTTTAACTGGACAGATGAGCCCTCGAGGGTAGTGTTCACCTGATTGGCTTTCTCATATCTGATGTTGATTCGCACAGTGTGCCAACCAGGTGATAGTTTCAAAAAACCTGCGCTTCAGAGCGAATTAGACGATCTTCGATAAGAGCGATCCGCCTCAAAATCCAAAACATCTAACATTGTCCTAGAGCCATATTTGTACCTAGTACTATGGCGCTCCCATTAACACATTTGATGATGCACAGAAAACTTAGCTCATGATAGCTTTCAGCTAACAGCTATTCGGAAGCCCGAAAGGATTCAACCGTTTAAGCGTGAACCGTCGATTATAAATACTTTCGTAAGTTAGCTTTAAAGGACGCTTTTAGTCCTTGTAAATACGCATTACGACTCCACAGCTACCAAATCCATACGGCGCCAGCAACCATTAAAACACCCGACACTACTAAAACAATAGTAGAGGCGCGATTGCTGCCTTTCAAAGTATGACCAACACCCACATCCATAACTAGGTGTCGAATTCCGGCTACGAGATGATAAATAAATGAAGAGTATACCAACCAGAAACTAACTTTGCCGAAAGGTGAAGAAAAAATCTCCTTGACTTCATTAAAACCCTTTTCTGACTCCAACGATTTGCTCAGCATATACAGTATCAGTCCCAGAAAAATAAAGAGCATAATTCCTGAAATCCGGTGCAGAATCGATGTAAGCGCCGTGAGAGGAAGCTGAATGGTTCGAATATCAAGATTAACCGGCCGCTTTTTATTCATTTTGACTCCAGTCAACAATTCTAGTGGGGGATTTCAGTTTTCGATCTCATTCATCATAGCAGCTGTAACTAAGGCTGGCGGCGACAATAATGGAGATATTCGGGGCTTACGTTGCATTTTGAGGTCGCAAGTGCATGTGCGTAAATTGAAGCAAATTGCAAGGTTATGCCCAATAGGTAGCTAGCTTATTAATTTAACAAAAGTGACGTGTGTCGTTCTGCAGGGCATGCTGTTCCCCCAATGTCATCAACCTAAGCTGCAGCCCTGCCCAAGGCAAGCCCCCCGAAGCAGCCAGCCGCCATGGCCGTCGGGCGATGACCAGGCCTCTGCCGCTCAATCAGGCGGTCTAGCTGGGCTGGCGGTGA
>NZ_JAAQWO010000018.1:0-2108 GCF_012985525.1 Pseudomonas sp. WS 5059
CCACCGGCGACTTCTTTAATGCCGGTAGTGACAGTCTGGTCGCCTTTGTAGACGTCGTCCGGCGCTACAACCGAAACGGTACCGCTCGACTTGTCCACACCGATGGTGATGACCTGGTTGTTATCCAAGGTGATGGTCAGCGGACCCGTGGTGTTAGTGACGGGTGCGCCGTTTTTATCCACAAGGGTGGCGGTGTAGACGATCTGGCCGCCTTCACCGACAGTTTTGGTCGCGGTCAGCACCACATCGACCTTGTCGATGGTGTCGTTGATGGTGGTAGTCGCGCCATCGCCTGCAACCACGAGCTTCTCGAAGTTGCCACCGTCAGTGCCGGTGATCTGGACTGTTTGGGTGCTCTTATCGATGAACACGTCATCGCCTGGGGCATCCACTGTCACGGTGCCGACGGTTTCGCCAGCCTTGATGGTGATGGTTTGCTTGTTATCGAGCGTCAGGGTGACGTCGGTATCCGCTTTATTAGAAAGCGTGGCGGTGTAAGTGATCTTCCCGCCTTCACTCACTTCCGACGGAGCCGTCAGGGTCACTGTCGTGGTGTTATCGGTACCTGGGGTATCAGTAACAGTCGTGGTGACCTTGTCAGTCCCCGGAACCAGATTTTCAAAATGCTCGCCACCGGCAACTTCTTTAATGCCGGTAGTGACAGTCTGGTCGCCTTTGTACACGTCGTCCGGAGCCACAACCGAGACAGTACCGCTCGACTTGTCCACACCGATGGTGATGACCTGGTTGTTATCCAAGGTGATGGTCAGCGGACCCGTGGTGTTAGTGACGGGTGCGCCGTTTTTATCCACAAGGGTGGCGGTGTAGACGATCTGGCCGCCTTCACCGACAGTTTTGGTCGCGGTCAGCACCACATCGACCTTGTCGATAGTGTCGTTGATGGTGGTAGTCGCGCCATCGCCTGCAACCACGAGTTTCTCGAAGTTGCCGCCGTCAGTGCCGGTGATCTGGACGGTCTGGGTGCTCTTGTCGATGAACACGTCATCGCCTGGGGCATCCACTGTCACGGTGCCGACGGTTTCACCGGCCTTGATGGTGATGGTTTGTTTGTTGTCGAGGGTCAGGGTGACGTCGGTGTCAGCCTTGTTGCTCAAGGTGGCGGTGTAGGTGATCTTGCCGCCTTCGTTGACGGCGCTTGGCGCGGTCAGGGTGACGGTGGTGGTGTTATCGGTGCCTGGGGTATCAGTGACAGTCGTGGTGACCTTGTCGGTATTTGGAACCAGGTTTTCGAAGTGCGCGCCACCGGTGACTTCCTTGATGCCGGTAGTAACGGTTTGGTCGCCTTTGTAGACGTCGTCCGGCGCTACAACCGAAACGGTACCGCTCGACTTGTCCACACCGATGGTGATGACCTGGTTGTTATCCAGAGTCACAGTCACAGGGCTGGTGATGTTGGTTACCGGCGCACCGTTCTTATCCACCAAGGTGGCGGTGTAGACGATCTGGCCGCCTTCACCCACGGTTTTGGTTGCGGTCAGCACCACATCGACCTTGTCGATAGTGTCGTTGATGGTGGTAGTCGCGCCATCGCCTGCAACCACGAGTTTCTCGAAGTTGCCACCGTCAGTCCCGGTGATCTTGACGGTCTGGGTGCTCTTGTCGATGAACACGTCATCGCCTGGGGCATCCACTGTCACAGTGCCGACAGTTTCACCGGCCTTGATGGTGATGGTTTGCTTGTTATCGAGTGTCAGGGTGACGTCGGTATCCGCTTTATTAGAAAGCGTGGCGGTGTAAGTGATCTTGCCGCCTTCACTCACTTCCGACGGAGCAGTCAGCGTCACTGTCGTGGTGTTATCGGTACCTGGGGTATCAGTAACAGTCGTGGTGACCTTGTCAGTCCCCGGGACCAGATTTTCAAAGTGCTCGCCACCGGCGACTTCTTTAATGCCGGTAGTGACAGTCTGGTCGCCTTTGTAGACGTCGTCCGGCGCTACAACCGAAACGGTACCGCTCGACTTGTCCACACCGATGGTGATGACCTGGTTGTTATCCAAGGTGATGGTCAGCGGACCCGTGGTGTTAGTGACGGGTGCGCCGTTTTTATCCACAAGGGTGGCGGTGTAGACGATCTGGCCGCCTTCACC
>NZ_JAAQWO010000019.1:0-1555 GCF_012985525.1 Pseudomonas sp. WS 5059
TGTTATCAGTGCCCGGTGTGTCGGTCACGACGGTGGTGACTTTATCGGTACCTGGAACCAGGTTCTCGAAGTGCGCGCCACCGGTGACTTCCTTGATGCCGGTAGTAACAGTCTGGTCGCCTTTGTACACGTCGTCCGGAGCCACAACCGAGACAGTACCGCTCGACTTGTCCACACCGATGGTGATGACCTGGTTGTTATCCAGAGTCACAGTCACAGGGCTGGTGATGTTGGTTACCGGCGCACCGTTCTTATCCACCAAGGTGGCGGTGTAGACGATCTGGCCGCCTTCACCGACAGTTTTGGTCGCGGTCAGGATCACATCGACTTTGTCGATGGTGTCGTTGATCTGCGTCGTTGCACCGTTGCCCGCAACCACGAGTTTTTCGAAGTTGCCGCCGTCGGTACCGGTGATCTTGACGGTCTGGGTGCTCTTGTCGATGAACACGTCATCGCCTGGAGCATCCACTGTCACGGTGCCGACGGTTTCGCCAGCCTTGATGGTGATGGTTTGTTTGTTGTCGAGGGTCAAGGTGACGTCAGTGTCTGCCTTGTTGTCCAAGGTGGCGGTGTAGGTGATTTTTCCACCTTCACTCACTTCCGACGGAGCCGTCAGGGTCACTGTCGTGGTGTTATCGGTGCCCGGTGTGTCGGTCACGACGGTGGTGACTTTATCGGTACCTGGAACCAGGTTCTCGAAGTGCGCGCCACCGGTGACTTCCTTGATGCCGGTAGTAACAGTCTGGTCACCTTTGTACACGTCATCTGGAGCCACAACCGAAACGGTACCGCTCGACTTGTCCACACCGATAGTGATGACCTGGTTGTTATCCAGGGTGATGGTCAGTGGACCAGTAGTGTTAGTGACGGGTGCGCCGTTTTTATCCACAAGGGTGGCGGTGTAGACGATCTGGCCGCCTTCACCGACAGTTTTGGTCGCGGTCAGCACCACATCGACCTTGTCGATGGTGTCGTTGATGGTGGTAGTCGCGCCATCGCCAGCAACCACGAGTTTCTCGAAGTTGCCACCGTTAGTGCCGGTGATCTGGACGGTCTGGGTGCTCTTGTCGATGAACACGTCATCGCCTGGGGCATCCACTGTCACTGTGCCGACGGTTTCGCCAGCCTTGATGGTGATGGTTTGCTTGTTGTCGAGGGTCAAGGTGACGTCAGTGTCAGCCTTGTTGCTCAAGGTGGCGGTGTAGGTGATCTTGCCGCCTTCGTTGACGGCGCTAGGCGCGGTCAGGGTGACGGTCGTGGTGTTATCAGTGCCCGGTGTGTCGGTCACGATGGTGGTGACTTTATCGGTACCTGGAACCAGGTTCTCGAAGTGCGCGCCACCGGTGACTTCCTTGATGCCGGTAGTAACAGTCTGGTCGCCTTTGTAGACGTCGTCCGGAGCTACAACCGAAACGGTACCGCTCGACTTGTCCACACCGATGGTGATGACCTGGTTGTTATCCAGGGTGATAGTCAGCGGACCAGTGGTGTTAGTGACGGGTGCGCCGTTTTTATCCACAAGGGTAGCGGTGTAGACGATCTGGCCGCCTTCACG